>JBCBRH010000016.1:0-77643 GCA_039819785.1 Pseudomonadota bacterium
CAAGCGTTGATACTGCCGCTGCTCTCGCGAGCAAAGCGGCAGGTTACTGGATCGCGGGGCCTCAAAAAAATCACCTACGGCGCCGAGCACAAATTACGACGGACTTTTGCAACAATATCAGCCAAGAGGGGACATTTAGAAGCAAGTGACTAAGAGCTCACGAGCACCACTCAACCTCAGCCTGAGCCCCCATCCCCAGATCTGGGCTAAAAGAGCAACAGTCTTGTTATGAGCGGGCGCATATCGTGGGGGTGCAGTACATTAATGGAATAATTGGTCCTCTATTCGCTTAGTGTCATTGTGAAGATTCGCGTGCCTCAGAATGCAGAGACACGGGTTAGTCAGGGACACATGACCACTCTCAAACGGGCAACATCTGTTTTTAGTCAGCGCATTGCCGTGGCCATACTTGTCTTGGGTCTTTGTCTTGCGTTCGCGGCGTGGTCAACGACGTCAACATTGGCCGAAGGCTTCACTATTCAAAGCGACCAGACTGTAACCGCCCAACAAAACATTGCTGTCGGAGAAACAGGAGCCGTTCAGCGGGGTGGAACTATCGACAATTCTGGAGCTGTAGGTGGCGATGACGGCATTCAAGGCGGAAACAACGTTACCGTAAACAATGCTGGCATCGTGATCGGAGCGGATGACGCCATTCAAGTTGGTGGTGCTTCTGTTGTGAACAACTCTGGCAAGTTGCTAGGCGACTTCGGGGTTTTTAACACCGGTAGCGGCAACGTAATTACCAACAGCGGCACGATCAGTGCAAACTTTGTTGGTATATTGGATGGTAGCAATCATACAATCACGAATAGCGGTACGATAAATACGACCGGTTTTTTTGGGTTCGGCATAGCGGTTATAGACAATAATACCGTAACCAACACCGGAGCAATCGTAACCACAGGTGATGTTTCAACCGCTATCGGTGTCTTTGATGGCAATACGATTACAAATAGCGGCACGATCTCAACAACGGGTGATGATTCCAACGCTATTGATGGCGATGACAGTAATACAATTGTCAACAATGGGACCGTCACTACTACCGGCGACCGCAGTGATGGATTGAATGCAAATGACGGCAACACAGTTATCAATACCGGTACCGTGACGGTCTCCGGCGCACTGTCTGATGCCGTTGACGTGGATAACAACACCACGGTGATCAACAGCGGTGTATTGCGTTCCGTTAACGACAACGCAATTGAATTCGATGGCACCGGCAACGAGCTTGTGCTGTTGCCAGGCTCGGTCATTGTTGGAGGCCTGGAAGTAGATTTCGTAGCAAACACCTTGACCGTGATGACAGGGACCTCTTTGGTCTACACCTTCAGTGGAGCAGTGCCAGCCACCATCAACACGTTCGGGGCACCGTTTGCGGTCAATGCTAATCAGGTTGCCGTGGTTGATACGACTGCGATGGGCCAAGCAGACGAAATGCTCGCAGATTTGACGGGGGGCATTTTTAATTCCGTTCATGCACGTTTGTCCGGTGCGTCAGGTAGTGGATCAAATGGTTCGTCTGCACTTGGACTTGGTGGAAGCTCACGTATGGCACTCGGTGCGCGCACGAACCTGTCGTCGGATGGGGCATTACCTGACGCGGGTTCAACGGACCGGTCTTCAGGTGTCTGGGGTCAGGCCCTTGGTGGCCATCGTGATGAAGAGGCGACTTCGACCAGTGCGCAAGCTTCACATTCTTATTTCGGCGGCATTGCCGGTCTCGATGGCTGGATTTCGCGTTCCGTTCAAATTGGGGCTTTTACCGGTGGGGCGACAGCGGACTTAAAAGTCCCGCTCAGTCAAAATATCGATGTTGAGACGTTCTTTGGTGGCGCCTACGCCAACTTCACTAATGGTAAGAGCTTCCTACGCCTGTTGTTGACTGCCGGCACATCTGATCATGAAAGCACGCGGCGCGTTGCGAATAATACAGTAGCGAGTGGCCTGCAAACCGCGATTGCCTCGTTTGACGGGAATTTTATTTCTCCGGAAGTGGCGGTTGGCACAACCTGGAATCTGGGTAGGTTAACGATAGAGCACAGTGCTCGGTTGCGTTATGCGCATCTCTCACTTGATAGCTACACAGAGACAGGTGCTGCTGGAAACTTTACTGTTGGCGACCGTGATGTCTCGCTGTGGTTAGGCCGGGCGCAACTGGCATTTCCAGTTACAAGTGCGATAGGCACACTCTCTCCACGCGTTGGCATCGAAGTTTGGGGTGCCGATCATGATACTGTAAGCGGCGTTCTGATCGGTCAAGCCGTCGCGTTTACACCTGTTGGTGGTGATGATGATGTGACGGGCCTTGTTGGTGTCACCGCGACCACTACGTTTGGTAGCGCGACTGCCGTTGTCGATAGTGAAATCCACCTCGGCGAAGATGGCTACACCCGCGCCGCAGCCCACGCAGGTATTCGCATCCCATTTTGAATTTTAAGACACGGTTGTTGTCCGCAGTGGGTCAGCTGCTGCTGTACTTCGCGGGCTAAAAACTGCTGCTGCACTTCGAATCGGGGACATTGTCGGCGGGCATACCTCCGGCATCTCCGACAACCAGTTGATGTCTTTTCGGGGATATAGTGACGCGAGGAGTGCTTCGAGGATTGCACTCCGGCACGCCCATCTGACCTGGCGGCTCGGGTGCGCGCTGGTCTTACGCGCTCTGATGGCTGCCTGCCGCTTGGGGGTTTGTGACGCCGGTCCCGTCGGAACCATCGACCGTGCGGGTCGGGTGCGGACGCTTACATCTTCCTTTTCATAAGCTCCGCCTCATCCTCCGGGTTCGGGGCTATCCAGAATCTCGCGTATTTGGCACTGCACAAACGCGCTCCGGTCGGTATGGTGTAGGCTGGATTGATTGATGGGGAGAGACGACTGTGACAGCGGCATCCACGCATGGTGACAGCAGCGGAAAAATGTCACTGACCACGAAGGTCGTGATCGGCATGGTCGCGGGCTTTGTCGTCGGGGTCCTTTTCAACCTGATCGATCTGCCGTTTATCAACGAGCATATCGTCGGCGGGCTGTTTGCCATGATCGGCAAGATGTTCGTCAACGCATTGAAAATGCTCGTTGTTCCGCTGGTTATCTTCTCGTTGATTTGCGGGGTCACCGGTATCGGCGATATCAGGCTGCTCGGGCGCGTGGGCGGCAAGGCGTTCGGGCTCTACATGACGACGACGGCCATTGCCATTACGGTCGCGATTGCGCTGGCGGTGATCATCGGGCCGGGGTCCGGCTTCCAGATGGACGGCGTGACGGCTGGCACGGTGGCGGCCAAGGAGGCGCCGAGTGTCTGGGACGTGTTTGCCGGGATCGTGCCGACCAACCCGATCGCAGCGTTCGCAAACGGGGAAATGCTGCAGATTATCTTCTATGTGATTTTGGTGGGCATCGCTGTCTTGATGCTCGGGGACAAGTCGCGCGGGTTCGTCGAAGGCTGCGAATACATGAACGAACTGATGATGAAGGTCGTCGAGATCGTCATGTATTTCGCGCCCATCGGTGTGTTCTGTCTGATCGCCAAGACATTTGCCGAACAGGGCATTGAGCTGTTCATTCCAGTGCTTGCCTATGTCGTTACGCTGGTGACGGCTTTGCTGCTGCATTTGTTCGTGACGCTGATGATCCTCTTGAAAGTGTTCTCCGGGCTTGATCCATGGACATTCCTGCGGAAGATCCGTCCGGCTCAGATTTTTGCGTTTTCGACGGCAAGCTCGAACGCCACTATCCCGATTACGTTCAGGTCGGTGACGCAGCGGATGGGGGCCGACAACTCGGTGGCCTCATTCACGGTGCCGTTCGGGGCGACGATCAATATGGATGGCACTGCGATCATGCAGGGCGTTGCGACTGTGTTTCTCGCCAACGTGTATGGGATCGAGCTTGGGCTTCTCGGCTATGCGACTGTCATCGGGATGGCGGTGCTTGCGTCTATCGGGACAGCTGGCGTGCCCGGCGTCGGGCTTGTCATGTTGACGATGGTGCTGACGCAGGTGGGGCTGCCGATCGAGGGGATCGCGCTTATTCTGGGGGTCGACCGGCTGATGGACATGATCAGGACAGCGGTGAACATCACCGGCGATGCCGTCGTGTCCGTGATCGTTGCCAAGACGGAAGACAAGTTGGATATGGCTGTGTTCAATGACCCGGGCGCCGGCGTGATCGATGATGGTCTTGAGATCGATCCCGAGGCCGAGGCGCGTCTTGCGAAGTTGGCCCGTCCGCATGATGAGGCTTAGGGGCTTTGTGGAGTTGTCGATGACGTCAGTCACCACGTCGTTCTGTTTTGGTCTTTGCCTGCTGGTGGGGTTTGTCAGCCTCGTTGGTGTTGCGCTACTGCGTGCAGAGCCCGTGACTTTGAAGATGGCCACGGCCACGAAGGGCGGCGGCTTTGAGCTTTACGGCAACGCGGCAGCTGAGCTGGTCAACCAAACCGATGCGTCGTTGAACATCGTGGCTGAGAATACCAACGGCAGCCTGGAGAACATCGGCCTGCTGGCGGATGGGACATATGATCTGGGGCTTGTTCAGGGCGTCGCCGCCTACGAGGCCTTTGCAGGGATTGGGCAGGCACCCGTCGACCTCAAGGTGATCGCGGCCATTTATTCCAGTCCGGGGATGTTTGTCGTGAAGGCCGACAGCCCGGCTGCAACGGTTCGCGACTTGGTGGGCAGACCGGTCGCCTGGGGCACGGCGACGTCCGGGCTCACATTGATGGCGCGTTACATCATGGATGGGCTGGGCCTGGAGCGCGATAAGAACTTCAAGCCAACGTTCCTCGACAAGGCCGGGAACGGTCCGCCGCTGGTTCTCAATGGTGAGGTGGATGCCTTCTGGGGGGCTGGCATCGGCTGGCCAGGGTTTACGCGCGTGATGTCGGCCGGCGGGCGGTTCATTGGATTTTCAGATGCCGAGGTGGCGCAGGTGACCGCCAAACATCCATTCCTGCAGGGGATGGTGGTGCCAGCTGGGTCCTATACCGGGCAACCCGAGCCGGTCCAGGCCATTGGCGTGTGGAGCTTTATTCTCGCGCGCACGGACCTGCCGGATGATGTTGGCTACAGGCTGGCCAAGGCTCTGCACGCAGCGCAACCGAAGCTTGCCGAACGTCTCCCACAGGCGCGTGAGACGACGCCGCAGAACACGCAGCGGGCCGCTGAGGCCACGCATATTCATCCAGGCGTCCGGCGCTATCTGCGCGAACTTGGACTGTAGACCGACCGGCTGTCGGTGGTGGGTTACCTGGGCGGTGTCTCCGCAAGGTGCTGATGATGTCTCGGCGATGTCCCAACGGCGTCCCAACGGCGTCGGTGATTGACCTAGAGGTTGAACTGATAGCTTGCCGGGACCCATCGGAAGCTGTCGTTTTGGACCTCGACAAAGCCGATGGCCGGGAACGGCATGTGGTAACCGATGGCTGGAATTCTTTCGGCCGCCACTTCGGCGAGAATGCGCTTACGCGTGGCGATGGCTTTATCCTTGTCGTGGTCGAAGAGCACGTGCCATTCGGGTTTCATCAACGACATCACATAGTGATTGGTCACATCGGCCCACAGCATGAGGCGGCGTCCTTCGCTTTCGATGTGGAAGGCTAGCATGCCTGGTGAATGGCCGAAGGCGTCAACCGCGCGGATGCCGGTCACCACGTCATTACCCGGCGCGATGAAGGTTGCCTTTTCAGCCATCGGGACTGCGAGCCGCATATACAGGTCATGGTTTTTCTTGCGGCGGTCGGGAATGTTATCGCCTGTACGCCAGTAGTCGAACTCGGTCTGACCGAAGACATAGCGGGCGTTTGGAAACGCAGGTTGGCCGCCCTCGATGAGGCCGCCGATGTGGTCTGGATGGCCGTGCGTTGATACGACAATGTCGATTTGTTCGGGGGTGTAGTCGGCGTCTAGCAGCCGGTCACGCAGCAAGCCGTTGTGGGCGTTTCGGCGTCCCTCACCGTTACCTGTGTCGAACAGAATAAGCGCCTCACCCGTGTTGACGAGGGTAACGGTGTAGCCGTTTTCAAGTTGTGTTGGAGGCAGGTGATGGGATTTTGCGAAGGCTTGGACAACGTCTTCCGGCTGGTTCTGGCCGAAGATCGGATGCGGGCCTTTGCGGACGACATACCCGTCCAGGATGTTTGTGATTTCGAAATTGCCAAGTTTGAACCGGTACACGTTTGGGCGCTGCACGCCCAGCATGGGGCTTGCGGCAAACGCTGCCTGCGACGCAGCTGACAGGCATAGCAGCGACTGGGTTGCGGCCCCAGCAACAAACGTGCGTCGACTGATTG
The DNA here is from genome assembly GCA_039819785.1 of Pseudomonadota bacterium. Classification (GTDB taxonomy): domain Bacteria; phylum Pseudomonadota; class Alphaproteobacteria; order Rhizobiales; family Hyphomicrobiaceae; genus JBCBRD01. The sequence goes on from JBCBRH010000016.1 coordinate 6,293, forward strand.
GAAAACGGGATTTGCGCGGCATCGGTCATCCTCTCATCGCTGCGGAGTGCAGCGGTTTCATTCTGCCCGTCCGACAGATAGAGGCGTGGTCGGGAACGTCAAAGCAAATTGACGTTTGCACGTGTCCAGTCTTGTCGCGGGCCCATCACGTGACCGGGATGATATGATAGTTTGGTTGCATGCTTGATCCTGCGGAGGCGTAAAAATGGCCTCAGTTAGGCTGGTGCAAAGGACGGCTTTTGCGCCACATCGATTAGCGTTCGCGGAGGGCTTCGTCGCGCATTCGGGTGAGCGGCTTGGTCAGATAGGCAAGCACTGTTTTCTGGCCGGTCAGCACATCGACCTGCGCGACCATGCCTGGGATGACAGGCAAGTCCTTGCCGCCGTGCTCCAGTTGGACGCCATCGGTTCTGATTTTGATGAGGTAGTAGGTCTCGCCCTTATCGTTTGTGACGGAGTCCGCGCCTATGTTTTCCACCTTGCCATTGAGGCCGCCATACAAAGCGAAATCGTAGGCCGTCAGCTTTACGCGTGCGGGCTGGCCGGGCCGGAGAAAGGCGATGTCTTGTGGACGTATGCGTGTTTCGATCAGCAGCGTGTCATTCAAGGGCACGATCTCGATCAGGTCGATGCCGGGCTGTACGACCTGCCCGATCGTTGTCACGTGCACGGTCTTCACGATCCCGTCGGCGGGCGCGCGGACAATTGTTCTGGCCAGTTTATCAGCGCTGCGTTTGTTGACCTCCTGGAGGGCTGCGAGCTCGACGCGCGCCTCGCTGAGTTTTTCCAACGCTTCGGCCCTGTAGGCGGACACTTTTTCAGCCCGGCGTTGCCTGGCTTCATCGGCCTGCAGTTTGACGCGCGGGATCGCGAGTTGTGCGGCCCTAAGTTGCCCGAAGGTGTCGTTGACCTTTGCGTCGGCGGCCAGCAATTCCGATCGTGAAACGGAGCGCGATTTTGCCAGAGGTGCCAGAATCGCCTGTTGTGATTTGGCGATCTCCAAGGATGTCTGCAAAATCTCGACCTTGCCGTTCAGCTCGATCAGTTCTTGCTGACGTTGTTGAAACTGCGACTGCAATGTTGCCAGCGCAGCTTCGAGTTCACGTTTGCGCGCTGTGTAGGTTTCGCGCTGACGGGCCACGAGGGCCGGAGCCGTCTTTGTCAGATCAGCTGGGAAGGTCAGCGGCTTATCGGCCAATTCCGCTTCGAGACGGGCGGTTAGGGCAATGAGGCCGAGGACACGTTCCTGGGTTTCGCCGAAGGATGCGTCAGCCTGGGTCGGGTCGATCCGGAGGATAATGTCGCCGGCGCGGATGCGGTCTCCTTCGCGCACGCCAATCTCGCGCACGATCCCGCCTTCCAGGTTTTGCACGAGTTGGATTTTGCTGGCGGGGATCACGCGTCCCTCGCCACGGGTTGCCTCTTCGATTTTGGCAAATGCCGCCCAGGTGATGAATGCTGCAACAACACCGACGAGGCTGATCATCAGGATGCTGGGACCTTTGGGGTGCGGACGGAGCAAATCCGCGCTCACGGCGGTTGGCACACCGGAGGGTCTTTGCGCTGTGGGCTTCGGTGGGGGTTCGCGCGTGATCATGCAGCACCTCCCTTCTTGCCGCGCTTTTGTTGACCGTGTTGGGGTGTGGCTTCACCGGTTTGGGTTTTGCCGCTGCGGGTCATGCTGACGCGAGCGACCTTGCCCTTGGTGACGCTGACTGTGTCGGTGGTGATTGGCTTTTCGCTGGCTTTGACTGATTTCGCTGGGCTGGCTGGGATGGTGTCACCTGTTTCCGCAAGGGCTTTTTCAGCTTTGACCTGTTGAGTGCGGGCTTTCTGGGTGCGTGCTTTCAGGCTTTCCAGAACTCCGTCCTTCGGCCCATCTTCTACGACCTGCCCGTTGTCCATCACGATCATTCTGCGGGCCAATTCCAGCAGTGCTGGCCGATGCGTGACCACGACAAGTGTCCGTCCGTTTGCCCAGCTCTTCAATGCCTGGATGACATCTCTTTCCGTTTGACCATCCATTTCGCTGGTCGGTTCATCCAGTAGTAGGACACTCGGGTCGGCGGCGAGGGCGCGCGCAAGGACCAACGACTGGCGCTGCCCCCCGGATAAACCAACCCCACGCTCCCGGATCGGTGTTTCAAACCCCATGGGCAGCCTGGAAATCCACTTCATTGCCCCGGAAATCTGCGCGGTCTGCAGCAGGGTCTCGTCTGTCATGGCGGGGTCGGCCATGGCGATGTTTTCGCGCAAAGTGCCATGGAACAGCACGGCGTCTTGAAGCAGCAAGGCCACTTGTCGGCGGAGGAGAACGGGTTCGACCTGGGCGATGCTCACGTCATCAATCAGGACACGTCCAGTCGTCGGCTCATGGATGCCTTGCATCAATTTCAGGACTGTCGTCTTGCCCGACCCGATCCCACCGATGATGGCGGTGTGCTGACCCGGCGCGATATCCAGGTTGATCTTACTCAGGGCGGGCGGCGTCATTGGAGCATAGACAAACGCGACGTCTTCGAACCGTATCCGGCCCTTGATATCGGTTTTTGCCAGATAGTTGGCCGATGGGGTTCGTTCCTGCTGCGCGTTCACGATCTGGCTCAAAGAGACGTAAGCCATGCGTGCCTGGTTCAGGCGGGTCAACAAGTGGGCGGCTTGCGTGAGCGGCTGGAGCGCGCGGCCAGATAGAATGGTCGCTGCGATCAACCCACCCATGGTCAGGTCACCCGCCACCACCATGTAGTATCCGAAGACGACGATCAGCACCTGAACGGAGGTTTGTATGCCGTGGATGATGTGTTGGCCAAGGTTTGTCGTCCGCCGTATGGCGATGCCTGTGCGGATGTGCTCGGCGACGGCCTGTTCCCATTTCAGGGCCGCCCAGCTTTCAGCACCTGCGGCTTTGATGGTTTCCAAACCGGACACCGTTTCGGTCGCCACCGCATTTTTCTGCGCGGCTTCCCGGAAGGCCTCTTCGATCAATTTCCCAAGCGCGCGCTGCGTCAGGTAACCGATGCCGAGCAACAGCGGAATGCAGGCGACGACGATCCAAACGAGAGGGCCGGCGACAATCCAAAGGACCACAAGGAACAGTGCCAGGAACGGCAGGTCACCGAATGCGGTCAAGGTGGCGGAGTTAAAAAAATCCCGCAGCGTTTCGAATTCGCGCAACGTGTTCGCACGCACGCCCGTGGAGACTGGCTGCGTTGATTGTTTGGCCCCGAGGAGCCGCCCGAAAATCATTGCAGACAGTCTTGCATCGGCACGGCGGCTTGCCGCATCGACAGCTGAAGCGCGCAAGGTGCGGATGATGACATCGAACAGGATTGCGATCGCGACACCAAGTGCAAGCGCCCACAGGGTCGTCTCGGCTGCGTTCGGCAACACGCGATCATAGACGTTCATCGAGAACAGCGGGACAGCCAGGCCGAGGATGTTGACGGCCATTGTTGCAGTGATGGCTTCGGCGAAAATCCGTCGGCTGTCCTTGAACGCGCTCAGGAACCAGCCCTTATCATTGGTCTCACAGGCCTCGCCGCCGCGCTGGTCTGCTGCACCGCTTTTAGAGGGTCGTAATTCGATAACGCGGCCGGACGAAGCGGTTTCCAGTTCTTCTGCTGGGACCGTGATGCGCTGATGCGGTGTGCCAGGCAGGCTCATTATGGCGGCAACGGGCTTGCCGGTTTTGTCGCGGTCAACCTCCCATAGGATTTCAACGTCCTGGTCCTTAGTGAGCACAAGAACCGGCAGGTTCGCGTCGGGAAGCCCAAACGGGCTTGTGGAGGTGATGACATAGGTAAGGCCAGCGCGTGCGGCGGCATCTTCGCCGTACTCCAACGGCAAGCAGCCACTGACGAGCGGGAGGCCGGCGGTGATGGCCGAGGCGACAACAGGTTTCCCGTAGTGACCGGCGATATCAGCGATCGCGCGCGACAGTTGATCGGGCCGTGCTTGCGCGCCGACTGACCGGGCAGGTTCTGCGCCGGGCTGGGCTTGGTCGGGCTCGGCTTGGTCGGGCGGCGTTGAGGCGGCTGTCTGTTCCGTGTCGCTGGACGGCGATAAACCAGGTAGCGCGGACGCCACCTGGCTTTGTAGTTTCCTGACGGGATTTTCTTCGGGCTTTGTCACCCAGATCTGCTCCCGAATTTTTTGGCTCTGACTTGGTATAACGCTGGCGAGGGCCAACACATGACGTAAGGCAGACGGAACCGGCTTTGCCTACCCTTGACCATCGATCGCCGTGGCTTCGCCTCGGCATCAACTCGGCCCTCAACTGAAATCTACTTTGCGCCATCATCAGGTGTGCGGTGGACGTACGCCTTCCACGATTCAATGCGCCAGTGCTCATGGGGCTCAACGGCTTCTTCCGGATAGGCGACCTCGAGTGCCTCAACGATGCGCCCCATGGCGGCCAGAACGCGCAGAGTGTTGAACCTGCGAACAAACTCTTCGGTCCGCAACGCTGCATCGGCTACAAAGACTTCGCTTTGCGCATCCAGAAGATCAAGCAGACGGCGCGCGCCCACACTGAACTGTTCGGAATAGGTGGACCGCGTTTGCCTTGCCAACTGCAGTTGCCTGCGCAGTGATGGCACGCGAACATCCGCCGATTGGATGGCGTTCCAACTTACACGCGTCTCACGCTCCACGACGCGCTCGGTATTGGCCGAGATTTCCGTGGCCTCATTGGCGCGGGCGTAGGCTTCGTGGATGCGCGCCCGGTTGATGCCACCGTTGAATAGGTTCCAACGGACAACCAACATCGCGCGCGCGTCCAGGTCACGGTCTCCGGCCTCGTCGATCCCTTTTCCATGGTAGGTGGATACTTCAAGGTTCAACTTTGGATACAACCGCGAGTAAGCCGATCCGATGGTTGCAGCCGCGGCTGTTGCATCATGTTGGGTTGCTATGACCGAAGGTGCTGCGATACGGGCAGCGGCCACAGCTTGGCTGAGTGTAGGCGGCAAGGCTGCACGTGGGACTGCGGCTGGTGCCAACTTCCCCGGCATGCGTCCAACGACCGCTTTGAAGAGCGCGCGAGCATCCTGCAGGCGGCCTTCCGCCTCTGCAAGGATTGCTGTGGCCTGAGCAACGCGCGAACCGGCTTCGGTTTCTTCCGCGGCATTATCGAGCCCTGAATTCACCCGGCGCAAAACCCGTGACCGGAGTTGCCGCAGAGACGCTAAATTGCTGCGTGCGGCTTCCAGAACCGCCTCGGCCCGCTGGACTTCGAAATAGGCTTGGACCGCTTTCAGGGCAATCGAGTTGGCGGTATCTGCGACGCGCCATCTGGCGGATTCGACCCGGTTCTTCTGACGGGCCACTTCGTGGTCACGCTCGAACCCGTCGAAAAGTCGCTGGGAGACCGACAAAGATACATCACGGTGGCTGTGCCAGTCGTCTGTGGTGCTCACGCCCAACCGGTTCTTCAAGCTATCGCGGTGGCGGCCGGCTTCGGCCTTGACGTCGACGGTTGGGAGCCCAAGTCCGCGAGCAGCCCGAAGTTCCTGATCGATGGCTTGACGGTTGTAGCGGATGGCGGCCAGTTCAGGGTTGGTGTCCAATGCCTCGCGGACGACATCGCGCAGCGTGTCGGCGGCGCCAACCGAGGAGCCGAGACCAAGCGCGACCATGGCTAGGCTGACCGACAACTTGTTGGCTTTAATGGGCGGCATAGTCGAGTGGTTCCTGGCATTGCGTCGGGATCGTTTCAACGCGGCACGGGATCAGCACTCTTTAGGAATCATTAATCAGTCTCTTATGCCGAGCATCTTTGATTCGCATAGAAAGAGCCATCGCCGATAGGCAAGCAAAAACAATACGTAGTTTACACTTTGCCGCCTCGGCACGTCCTGCCCGTTCACTGACAGTTGTTTCCTCCACTTATTTCAACTGGATGCCGTTTTTGAACGCATTGCAGCCGTGTGTGTGCAATGAAGATTGTGAGCAACACTGTGGCCACTTTTTCGCTGATGCGACAGTCGGCATGTGTTCGGCCAACACGACGGGTCGGGGGCGATTGACCCACGATGGGAGGCGACGTTGACCCACTCGACGCTGTCCCGCTCGACGCTGCCCGGTATAAGGGCCAGCTTCATTTTCGTGTTGCTCAACACATCCGCCTTAATGCAACGGCGGGCCTAGAGCGGAAGCCCTTGGCACTAGACAATCAAGTTGCCGTTTGCGCGGAGCGTGTTTTCATCTGCTCCGGTGACACCTTCGAGCACGACGGCATCCGCGAAGCTGTTTCCGCCACCATTGACGTCTATGGCAACGGTTGTGTTCGATCCATTCTGTGTGAGGGAAACAAACTCGGACAAAATCGATGTTGTCTCGTCAAAACCTTGCAGCAGGTCTGAGATGTCCAACGCATCTCCGCTCGGCCCGGTTGTGAAATCGGTGATGCGGTCAACGTTGCCATCGAGATCACCAACGTTCCATCCGAATGTGTCGGCACCTACTCCACCCGTCAGTATGTCAAGTCCAGGTCCGCCGAACACTCCATCGGCACCGCCTCCGCCTACGAGGGTATCTGCGCCTGACAAGCCGAAAATCAAGTCCGCGCTGCCAGTGCCACTGAGATTGTCATCCAAGCCGTTCATACCCGAAATCGTGTTAGGTACGGTCAAGGTAAAGGTATCCGTGAAGCCGGCATCCAAACTGCTGCTGCCGTCGATTGTGCGGACGGATGCGATGGAAATGGTGGAAGTTCCGCTGCTTGCCTGCGGCCCGGCGGCCAGGGCGAGATCGTTGGCTTGAGTTTGCGTCCCCGTAAAGACGATTTGTCCTGCGCCATTGTCGAGAACTGTCCCGCCCTGACCGGTCTCCAGCGCGACACCGGTCGGGACACCGGTGAAGGTGATTTCGACCTGTTCAGGTGGTTGTTCGCCGGTGAGTGTGCCGCGATTGTCGGCCATTCGGACGTCGAGATCGAGCGAAGCCCGGCCCGTGGCGTCAACCGTTGCGTTTTGCGGCAGGACCTCGACCACATCGGCGACCGGTGCGATGACCAAATCAAAGTTCACGGAGCTTGCGTTTTCGTCTCCGTTCGACGTCTCCAGTGAAAGTGCTGTCAACGTCAACGTCATGGTCCCTGCATAGTTGGTGGGCGTCGTGATCATCAACGTGGCCAAAGCCGCGACCGGGATCGTCCAGGAGTTATCGCCATTGTTAGACCCAGCCGAGAACAACGTACCTGCTGGCACATTTTCGATCTTGACCGAGAGTAATTCGGCACCATTCGTCGCGTCGGTGTCAGCGAGGGCGGCCGAAAGCAGCCCGGTTAGGTCAACGGGGGTGTCTTCCGTGCCGGCGACAGGTGTGGAGGGCGCCGATACGATTGGGGCGTCGGCGGCAGCTTCGACCGGCACAGTGAACGATGATTGAGAGATGGCAACGTCGTTGTTTGACTGTTCGATTGACGTTGCCGCAACCTCGACGGTGACCGTACCGTGCCAATTGCTTGCGCCTTGTAGCTGAATTGTTGACAGGTCTGCTGCGGGAACCTTGTAGTACCCCGACAGCGTGACGCCATCGACGGTCTCTGTGACGACTGGGTATCCGCCGAGGATTGTCGCGCCATTGTCGGGCTTGAGATAGGCGAAGGCACCGGCGGTTTCGCTGCCGTCGGTATCGCGGAGCCCGAGGCTGACGTTCAAATCGACCGGCGTGTCTTCCGTTCCTGCTGCTGGCGTTGCTGAAATCGATGGACCATCGGCCACGGCTGCGACGGGCAACGTCAGGGTTTGGACCGGAGTTGATGTGGTGACGAAATTTGTCCCGATTGCGACAGCTTGGACCTGCACGTCGATGGGATCGCTTGAGTCGCTCGGTGGCCGGATTGTGAATAGGCCATTGTTAAAATCATCAGCCGTTGCGACCCACCGCCCGGTCGTCGGGTTGAAGGTTGCAGCGCCTGAAACGGTGACGCCGGCTGGGACTTCGAAGATGACGGTCAAAGCGTTGACGGGGTCAGGATTGGTGTCGGCGTCCGGCCCATCACCTGGAACCACGAAAGGTGTCGTGGCGTTCGCGAGTGCACCTGGGGTGTCTTCGGTTTGGCCTAGAAGGGCTGCGGCATTGATCACCGGCGCGGGAGGCGGTGTGCCCGCTGAGCCGCCCGTACCAGGATCGACAATGAACTGGAATAGTCCACCGGCGCTGTTCGTGGCCTGGGAGGACCCATCGTTTGACACGGTTGTCAACGTGAAGTCGACCGTGACCGGCGGGCCGCCAAATGGCAGCGCGAGAAGATTGATGTCGGCCAACTCGGCTTCGGTGACCACCCAAGACCCATCGCCATTGTTCAAGCCGATGACATTGTTTGTGGAATCCAGCAACACAAAATCTGGAGCCGTGCCGCCGGTCGCTCCTGCCAAACCCAACACATAGTAGATGGTTTCAGACTGGGTCCGTCCAAGGTCGATGGCGTCTCGGTCTGTTGTGTCCCCCCCCAGGTTCAGTGAAATAAGTTCGTTGAATCCGAAGGTGTCGACGTCAGCTGTGTTGCCGTTGTTGTCTGGATTTTCGGCAAGCACCGTCGGCGTGTCGGCGATCGGAGCGAGGTTGACGTTGAAAGTCGTGGTTTCGGTGGTCACGACGTCCAAGGGTCCGGTACTCAGGTCGGCGCGGTCGCGGACCTGGACCGAGACGGGGATTGAGAAATTGACGCTGCTGTCGTCGAAGATGCTTGCGAGCAGGGACAACTGCGCGAGTTTCGATTCCGCTGTTGTGGTGAGTTCGCCTGCACCATCGAGTTCGGCTGAGATGGTGATGGTGCCGTTGCCGTTATCTGTGAACAGACCATTGCCACCGGCAATCCCGTTCGCAATGACCCAGTCGCGTGCCTCTGTGTCCGTCGCTGTGGGATCGACCATGAGTTCGCGGACACGCTCCAGCACCTGCGCCCCGGTAATCAGACCGGTCAGATCAAGGGTGTAGCTCAACACCTCTTCAGACCCGTCGTTATCAGTGAAGTTGCCAGCATTCACAGCGATGTTGGCCAGTGAGACATTGGTCCCGGGAGTTGTGTCCTTTGCCTCGGTGACCGTGACGGACGGGTTCCAATTTTGAAGGCCATCGCTCGCCAGATCATTCACGACAGGCTCGACTTCGATGGCAACGGTCCATGGATCCGAGGCCGCCTGATCGCCTTGGATTTCTTGTGAGACAGCAACCACGCTGATCGAGGCACCATTGTAGGGCGCATTGCCCGAATAGTTCGGATCGGCCGGAATTTCCAGGGACGCGATGGCGTCTGCCGTAATGGACCACTTGCCGCCGCCTAAAAACGTCACCGAGCCTGCCGAACTGCTGGGAATGACGCCGGCCGGCAGACCGCTGATGACGAATGACAAATTCTCTGATCCGTCGTTGTCGCTCAAAACACTGGCGTTGAGGTCGGTCAAAAGATTAGGGCCGACAGCGACGCCTGCTGCCGACAAAATGCCCTGGCCAAGCGCGATCGGTTGATCCTCTTTGGCCGCAATTGCCACAGCGAAATCGTTGGGCTTGTCGGCGACTTCGCGCACCTCGATCGCGATCGCGAAGGGAGGCAGGGGAAGCGTGCTGGTCGCTGTTCCCGTTGAGGCCGTATCCGTGACCGTCACCTGAACATTCAACGAAATGTCACCTTGCAACGGTGATGAGTAATCTTCCGGCGGGCGGATGTGCAGTTGGGAGACCTCGGCTGGCGTGAAGCGCCAGATGCCGCTGTTGAGAGCTGTTTCAGTGCCCAAAGGCGCTCCGGCTGCATTCACGAAGGTCGCACCTGCGGGCAGGTTCGAGATATCGACATGGTCGATGATTTCGGACCCATCTCTATCCTTGAGATCGACACGCAATGGGATCTTGATGTTGGTGTCTTCATCACCGACGGCGTTGCCGGTTATCCACGGGACATCGACCTCGGGGAATACGCGCAAGGTGATCGTGTCAATGTCGGTGGCCGTTTCCACTTCGATTTCTGTACCGCCACCGCCTTCGCCCTGTTCGGTTGTAACGGCTGTAATGGTCAGGGTGGTTTCGCCAGACCAGTCACCCGGCGTCACCTGAATCGCATCGAGCCGTGCGTTGAGTTCATCTTCATTGGCAGCGGTCACCGTGAATGTACTGCTGCCGCCGGAGACACCGTCTCCGCTCAAGACAACGCCTGAGGGAACCCCGGTGATGCGGACGGACAGGACCTCAGAGCCCCACCCAGCGCTTGATGATACGCCGTCGGTGTCGACACTGCGCAGCGCCTGGAGCGTTTCACCGCCGGTTCCAATAAGGCCAAACGTATCGTTTTCATCGCCTTCGACGATATAACCTGCCTGGATGTCCGGTGTGTCGGCAATCGCCAGCGTTCTGATATTGTGGGCGTAAGTCCGCGTTGCCGTATCGACATCGCCGTTGCTGTCGGTGTCATTGGTTGAACCCTGGAAGGTGTCATCGGCGGTGTCCGTTGTCGTGACACTGACGGCAACCGACGCATTGGCGTCGCTGTTTGCCGGTGCTGCCACGACGAATGCGTCAACGGCAGCATTGATGTTTGGTCCGGTGATGGTGAAGACACCACCTGCCTCGGCGACACCCGTCGGCAAAGTGCCGCCGGTGTTCGTTGAGGTCCAAGTCGAACCGTCGTTGAAGCTCACGACCCAACCGGCCTGCAACGTCGTGGTGTCAAGCACCACCTCAGTGATGCTTTCTGAGCCGTCCGTATCAACCAGCGAATAGGTGATGTCGGCACCGAAGTTGCCTTCATTGCCGAGGCCTGTGGGCTGATCCTCATAAATCGTTGATGACCCGGACGCGTTCGGCCTATCAGGGTCCGGCTTCACCACGACTGAGAACGTGGCTGAGTCACTCAGCCGGGCTGCTGCGACGCCGCCGTTCGACTGGTCCTGTGTGAAGGCGGTCAACGTGCCGGAGAATGTTCCGGTTGCGTGCGTTGGTGGTCTCCAGACGGCGTTTGCGTACTGGGCCGCCGTGAACGACCAGGTGTTGGTACCCGCGTTGAAGCTGCCAGCTGAGAACGACCCGCCTGTCAGACCGGTCACTTCATAGGTCAGCGTCTCGGACCCGTCGCGGTCGGTTTGTGTGATGTTGGATGAGAACAGATTGTTCAGGCGCACGCCAGCGACGCCGTCGCCGTTTTCGTCCCGGACGCCGTCTTCATCAATGGTTATGGTTGCAGGTGAGGTGACGGTAATCGGGTCGGTCACCGGCACGACATCAACAGTTACGTTGGTTGTCTGGCTCGCGGTCGCACGAGAGATCTGGTCGCCGTTGACGCCTGGGCCATTGTTGTTTGTCTCGGTCGGGTTGGATTCAACCGAGATCGCCCTCACCGACAGGGTGTAGTCGTTGCCGACGTGATCACCCCGTTTGATTTCCAGCGTCAGAAGCGCGGATTGGATGGCGCGCGTGTCACCTGCATTACCAACAGTTGCAGGCGTGAAGATCAGCCTGCCGTCAGTTGCCCGGTTCACCGTGAAACTGCCGTTGGCATTTGTAATCGGAATGACCGCGTTACTGGCCCAATCGTACGTGACCCCTTCGATCTTGAACTGCGCTTGCGGTGTTGCCGTCGCCTCTCCAACACCGCTTGTTTCGAACGGGATGCCGGTGATGCGGACCGACTGCAATGTCTCAGAACCACTGCCCTGGGCCTGACCGTCGGTGTCGTTCAACGTGACCGTGACCGGGACTTCGATGAACTCATCTTCATTGCCGGTACCCGCGCCCGAAATTGTTGGCCGGTCGGCAGCGGCCTGAATGGTGACCGCGTGCGTGTCGGAGAAAGGCGCAGACGCGCCAGAGATGGCTTCGGTTGTCGTGCCGGAGATCCCGACTGTGAAATCTGTATCGTTGTCGTCCTGCAAGATCAGGTTGAGGCTTTCAAGGACGTCGATGGCGTCGTTGGTCAAGCTATCGTCCACGACTCCGGCGACACTGACCGAGATTGTCCCATCGGTATTGTCGACCACGCCGACCGTGACACCGTTGATGACCTGGGTCGTGTCTTTGGCAATCACCGTGGTCCCGAAGCGCACGACTGCAGTATCGGGAATGGCGTTGAGCGTCAGATCAATGCTCTGTGATCCGTCTCGGTCGGCCAACTGGAAACCCAGTTCCGTGCCAAGTTGGAAAACGAGGTCAGGGTCCGATGGATTGTTGGAATTGTTGTTTTCCCGCAGAACCGTCGAGTTGCCATTGAATTCAGGCACGTCGATGACTGGCGCGATCGTGACGCCGATGAACGTCTCCACCGTTTCGGTCTTCGTTGTGTTGTCGCCAGTATCCAGGGCGTTCGGTGCCAACTCATCATCGGCGGTGGCTGTTTCGTCGCCGACCAGTGTGGCTGCTTCCGTTGAAATGGCTTCAACCTTGATGCCATTCATGCCGGTCAGTGTTACTGCGAACTGCGGCCGCGGATCGAGGTTCAAGACACCGCTGGTCAAGACGGCGTCAATGGCGGCCTCATCGTTGGCTGCGTTGCCAGTGCCGGGCCCTTCAACCAGATAGACGCCATTGCCCTCATCGGTGATTGTCACTGTACCCGTAGGGGCACCTGTGATCGTCGACACACTGCCAACGGTCGCGACTGTGAACGCACCGGTCGCGATGGCAGTGATCGTACCAATCGGTGAGCCACTGTCGGTCGGCAACGTCAAACGAACCGAAAGTGTTTCGGAATTGTCGGTGTTGCCATCAACCGAGCGGTCAGCACGGATGGTCAGTGGGATGGCCGTGTCTTCGTTGCCGCTGATGTTGTCCGCGTCGATTGCCGGTGCATCCGCGAAGGCCTGAACGATAACGGGATGCTGCCATGTTGTTGTGTTGGTGGAGGCATCATTGTCGGTTGTGGTTGCAGAAATCGTGAGGCTGAAGTTCACGTCAGACTGCGCCGGCGGAGTGATGTTGAGCGTATCGAGAGCCGTGCGGATTGCTGTTTCGCCCGCCGGTGTTTTGGGACCCGACAGTGTGATCGTGTCGGTCATGGCGGTGACCGTCAGGGTCTGAGGCGTGCCGCCAACATCAGTGTATGTGACAACGGAGCCGACAGCGAACCCTGTGACTGTGAGTTCCGTGACATTCTCGGTGCCGTCAAGGTCGATTTTTGTATAGCTGATGTCGGTCCCGATGGTTTTTGCGACATCTTCCACCAGAACCGACTGACCCGAATGCGTCACCGGGTCGGCAACAGCGGTCACGGTGATGGGAACACTGAACGTGACCTGGTTTTCCAGACGCGCGATTTCACCGGCTGGGGGTGTGCCGTCGATGTTGACGTTCGTTTCCCGTGTCGTGGCGGTGACGGAGAGTTGGAATTCGGTATCGAGGTGCTCGCGGCTGTCGTTGCCTGAATCAATCTCAAGCGCGAGTTTGGCGAGCAGATCATTAATGGCCGCGTCGTTTACAGCGGGCGTCGTCGTGCCAGGCACGCTGACAGTGTAGGTGCCGCCACCGTTGTTCGTGAGCGTCGCGCCAAGCGTGGAACTTTCCGTCAGGATGAACCCGGCTGGAACATTTGAAATCACGACATCCTTGATGCGCTCCGACTCATCGGCTGTATCTGGATGGCTGACTGAGATCGAAACCGGGATGGTCTGGTCTTCGAGGCCCGCTCCAGAACCGCTGCCGGTTGGCGCGTCGGCCACGGCTGCGACGATGATCTGGTGCGTGCCATTAAAGGTGCGCGTTACGGTATCTGCGTTGTCGTCGGGGTCGGTATCAACCACATCGACGCGAACGCCGAGCGGAATGTCCAGGTCTGAATGATGCTCTGGATCAAGCGACAAAGACTGGATGGCTTGGCGAATGGCTGCATCGGCCTGGTTGAGGTCGGGCAGTGCGCTGGTGATCGTGATTTGACCTGGTGTGCTGGTGTCGATTGACCAGTTTGGATTGGTCGCGAAGTTCAGGTCCGCCAGATCGGGGATGCCCGTGATAATTACCTGACTGATGGTTTCGGACGTATCGCCGACGGCTGTTTCGCCGGGCATTAGACCCGCCTCAAGTGCTGTTCCAATCGCAAACGGTGCCGAGTTGCCGGGTGCCGTCGGGGCCAGCAATGGGTTCTGGATACCGTCTTCATTGAACGTAGAACTGCTGTTGATCGTCCACGTGTCGACGACCGGCGTTACATCGACCGCGATGTTCGTTGAGCGCGCAAACCGTTCCAGTGCGATGCCGCCAGCTTCCGTCGGATTTGATTCAATCGTGCCGATCTCGATGCCGACGTTGAAGTTGATGTCCGAGTCGAGCGGGGGCCTGACACTGATGCCGCCGTTGAGGAAGGCTTCGAACTCAGCGGTCGATGTGCCTGCGCCAGGTTCGAAGATAACTTCCGTTGCGCCACCAGGCAGCACTGTCAAAGACCGTATCTGAATATCGTCTGGAAGCGGAACGGCTGTAACGAATGTGATGCCCGCTGGCAGCGTGACCTTTGCGAAATCATAGGTTTCAGATGTGTCTTGATCAATCAGGCTCGATGCTATGACCAGGGGGATATTGGTGTCTTCCAGGCCGGCTGCGGAGGCTGTGAACGATGGCCCGTCCGCGATCGCCTGGACCGTGATGGTGTGTGTTCCCGTGACTGAACCTGTGACGGCGGTTTCTGGTTCTGATGAGGTTCCATCGGATTTATTGATGGTGACCGACACGTCGATGTCAGCGTCATCGTGTTGCGGGGGGACAACCGACATTGATGAAAGAGCGGTGCGCTTTTGATCTTCCGTACCACCTAACAGTGTGACTGTCTGAGTGAGGGATGTGATCGTCTGAGATTGTGAAACGCCTGCCGTGTCCGTCCACGTGACGATGGCACCAATGGGGAAGCCGCCCAGGACAATCGAGGTGATGACTTCCGAACCGTCGGTTTTATCGTTGTCCGTAACAGCGATATTCGCCCCGAAGTTGATCGCTGCCGTGACCGCCTGATTTACCGGGTTAGTGATTGCATCTTCGTTGGCAGATGTCGTGCCGGTGATCGTCGGCAGATCAATGGCTGGGCGGACAGCCACGGGCAGCGTGAAGTTTTGTGTGTTGCGCGCCGTGGTGACTTCGCCGCCTGGGTTATCTGGTGACCCAGGTGTCGTCGACGTCGTTGGGTTTTCTTCGAAGGTTGTAACAGAAACGCCAAGCGAAAAGTTGGTGTCCAGGTCGTCGCGATTGCCGCCGGGTTGGATGTCGAGCACCAGCGTGTTGAGCAAGGTGTTGATCGCTGCATCGCTTGTGCCGGTAACCGTGTATGACCCGCTGCCGTTGTCGGTGATCGTGGCGCCCGGTGTCGTTGTCGCGATGAGGTTGAACCCGTCGGGCACACCGGTGATTACGACTGTTTCGACGACTTCGGTGCCGTCGACATCAGGGTGGGTGACCTGGAATGGCAGCGGAATGTCCTGGTCTTCAACACCGCTGTGGGGAGTGGCCACAAGTGCCGCAGGGTCTGCGATGGCTGCGACCTGCACGACGAAGTCGGCGTCGTTGATAAGCGTCGAGACGCCGCCGTCGACCATGGTGACGCGGACGTTCAGAGGCATGTTCACATCTGAATGGGGCGGGGGCTGAACGTTAAGTGTCGCTAGACTGGCACGGATCTGGGCTTCCGTTCCGCCGTTCAGGCTGATGGAGAACCCGTTGGTTGGCACGGTGATCGTCTGTGGGACGCCCGCAATATCGTTGTAGGTGATGATCGCGCCGGCGGGGAAGCCGGACACCGTAACGTCGGTGAGAACTTCCGAACCGTCTGGATCTCCGAAGGTGATGCCGATGTTGGTCCCGATGTTTACGGCGTTGTCTTCATCGACACTGGCATTGGGTGCGGTGATGTCGATGGGGTCGGCGACCGGCGTTACCCTGACCAGGACCGGAGCCGTGTTCGTTGCCGTGTCGTTGTTGGCCTGCTCGGTGGCAATCGCCGTGATCGTCATCGGGAAATTGCCAAACGCATCGGCTGGTGGATCGAAGACCACTGCCGAGAGTTCTGCTGGCAGGATGGTGTAGGTCTTGGTGCCGTCGGGTTGTACGACGAAGGGGTATTCCGTGCCGCCCGCATCCTGGAGCTTGGCGCCTGACTGGACGCCTGAGATTTCGTATCTGAGGACTTCCGAGCCATCGAGATCGTTCAGGTTGCCGGCCAGGTCGTTGAGCAGGATCGCCGTATCTTCAGGCGTGATGCCGTCGGTGTCGCCGACCACGTCGGGAATGTCCGCCACCGGAATGACGTCGATGACGTAGTCGTGGTGGGCTGTGGCGCGCTCGGTGAGGATGGTGGTTCCCGGCGGCACGTTGGTTTCCACCGTCACCACGTCAATCCCGAGGATGATCTGTCCGGAAAAGTCATCGGGTGGCAGGAACGTCAACGAGGCAAGCGTGTTTTGAATGTCTTTTGTGTCGCCCGTGATGAGGTAGGACCCATCCGGTTGCAGGACCACGCTGGTCGGCAGTGTTGTATTCCAGTCCAGAACCGCGCCGGCTGGAACGCCTGTGATGATCGCGCTTTCGATCGTCTCAGACCCATCGAGATCAAACAGCTTCACATCGACCGGGGTATTCACGACCGTGTCTTCCGGCGTGACGGCCACGCCCGAAATGAGGACGGGATCGGCAACCGCTGCGACAGCAATCGTCACCTCCTCGACGAATTGCTCGCCTGTGCGAGGGTCTGTCAGCTTGAAAGTGAAAACCGCATCGCCGGAGAAGCCGTCTCTTGGCGTATATATGAATGTTCCATCGGGGTTGATTGCGATGGTTCCCATATCAGGATCCATTGTCGCAATAATACCGGGAACACTTACGAACGCGAGAGGATCAAACAGCGTATCCGTGAATACGATGTCTTCCACACCGGTGAATTCGAAATCGGTGCGCAACAGCGGGCCATAGTTGGGACTGCCGTCTTCATAATCGGGAAGAATATCATCGACAGACAAGAAATCGTCAGCGGACCGATAATATTCGAAATCACCCAGGAGCCACAGGTGATCGACGCCACCGCCGACCCCCGTTGTAAACCCCGGAAACCAGGTATTGTCGCTATGGCTGAGTTTTTCGCCATTTCGAAGGCCGAATTCTTCGTCGCTTAAGCCTGTCAGGTGCGGAATGCTCGCGCCCGTGCCAACCGTGACGTTTTGACCGGCAGATCCCACTTCGCCACGTTTTAGATCGTCACGTCCAAATTGAGAGGTTTCGCGCTTTAATGGCGAAACTTCGTTGATGCGCGATTCCAATGGACCGCTGGAAAGGGAACTGCCGGATACGGCATTTGAGCCGAAGGATGACGATGCCCGCCCGCTAACCAAACCGTCACCGGTGTTGTTTGTCGTGCTCTCCGTCGCAGCATCCGCTGCCTCGCCAGACGGATCGGTATCCCTGTCAGTCTGTCCGGCTGCTTCGTCGCCTGGGCTCGATGCCGCCGATGACTGCGTGAGAAGTCTGTCAAGTGCTTCTCTATTTTGTTCAAGCTGCTGGGTCAGTTGCCATGGCGTGCCAGCGAAGGCTGCCACAAGCGGGTCGGCGTCTGGAACCGTGATCGTCTGTCCGTCGCTCGTGACCAATACCAACCGGCCATTGGCGTCGATCATGATCTTTGTTTCAGGATCGCGGGCTATGTCGCCAAGTCGTTCCGTCGAAAATTCATTGGCAACACTCGTTTCCGCGCGCGATGAACCGGCCATGCGTCATACTCCCACAAACTCCACACAGCTGCTTCGACGCCCTCCGTCTTAACAACACCTTTACTGGAGTTCCATTTCCACTCTTAAGTGTGAGATTGACGCCCAATTGTGAGGAATATCTTTAAATTGAGAGGTGAACATGCATCAAAACAAAAAACTTCTGTTTCTTTGACAGCGAAACACTTAATCAGCCTTAGGGATTACCATCCAACTCCCCATAACTGATTGGAGTAACCCGACAAGCTAGAAAGAATTCGTTTACTATCAGGTCCGGCCCAAAGTGCTTTTGAAAAGGCAGCAGTTCGGACCACAATAAGCCAAAACTTTTGACGTTATTTATTTTGAAATGGCTTCGAACACGTCATGCAAAGGCTCAAGCTGCGCGGTATCCATCGTGGTGGCCTTGACCATATCCAATATGCGCTCCGGCTTTGATGTCGAAAACACAACGACCCCATCTGGATTTTTCTGCAAGGCATCCGCCAGCAGATATCTCACAAGAGCTGTCTTGTCGTCGGCTGCACTGCCGGTCGCGTCTTGCCAGCCTTTCGCGGCCGCTGGGTCGGCTTCAAAGTGACTGGAAATACGGGTCAGGGCGTGCTTGATGACCGAGTGCGTAATGATGGCCGACTCATCACCTGCCGTCGGTAAGCTGGCCTTCTGATATGTGGCCATATTGTTATTCAGGCCATCGCTTGGGAATTGGGTCACTCCACACAGGTGGGGCGCTGCGTTGGTTATGGCCTGCATTTCATCAAACGTTCCAGCGACGCCGAAATGCCTGATTTTCCCTTCAGCGCGCACTTGTTCGAGAAAAGCGGTTGTTTCCGGCTTAACCGCCTCTTCCGCCGTTGGCTCATGAAGAAGAAGAATGTCGAGATAATCTGTCTTCAACTCTTTCAGCGTGCATTCAAGCGAGCGTTTCATCTCGCTGACTTGGAAGGCGTGGGGCTTTTCGCGTGCAGGCGGAAGGGCTTCGGCCCACTTTTGCGCAACCGGCAAGAAACGCGCGGCTGTCTGAGTAGCTTTCCGCTTTACTCTTTCGGTCGTGCGCATGCTCCAAGGAAGAATGCCCACTTTGCTTACGAGTATGATTTCGTCGCGATGCGCGGGCAAAGTCCGTCCCAGAACGCCCTCGCCGGATCCATTGCCATAAAGCCTTGCTGTGTCGAAATACCGAATACCAGCGTCTAGGGCAGTGTGGATCAGTTTCTCTGAGTTGGCCGCTTCATCTCCATCGTAAAGATCGCCTCCGCCAAAACCCAGACGGATGTCGAGTTCACGGAAAAGCGATTTTGCGCTCTTACTGGATTTTTGAAGCATTTGTTCGCCATGGCTGAAGACTGCAGCTTCTTTGGTATCAAACTGGCAAGGGTGGCGACAGGGGACGCATGTTAATCTTTGCGAAAGAGGTTTACATGCGCAGGCCCTTCCAATGTCTCATGTCCCTTCCATGGAGGCCATCACTTTGACACAGCCGCCGGCATCACCGGATGTCTCCGTTATCATCACCGTAAAGGACGGTGCGGCAACCGTGGGTCACGCGGTCGCCTCTGCGCTTGCGCAGGCCGCTGTGACCGAGGTGGTTGTCGTTGATGACGGGTCCCAAGATGACACGCCGCAGGTTGTCACCAGGGCCGATGATGGGTCAGGTCGCTTGAAGCTGATCCGACTGGATCAAAACCAAGGTCCGGCGCACGGCCGAAATCTAGGCATCGCATCGTCGACGGCGTCATTTATCTGCATCCTGGACGCAGATGACTTCATGGCACCTGATCGGCTTGAGAGGATGTTCAGCATCTCTGGCGATGGGTGGGACATGGTTGCAGATGACATCATTTTTACCGAAGGCGTCGGCGATACAGACGGCTATGACCGCCTCTTCGATGAAGATGTCACGTTGCCGCGCACCATTACACTGTCAGAGATGGTGCTTGGAAACATGCCGCGCAAAGACCGGCATCGCCGTGAGCTTGGCTTCGTGAAGCCGATTGTGCGCCGTCAGTTTCTGAATGATCACTCGCTCAGCTACGACGAGACGCTCCGGCTGGGTGAAGATGTCATTCTGTACAGTCGTGCGTTGCTGGCTGGAGCACGGTTTATCGCCGTTGAAGCTTGCGGGTATTTTGCGGTTGAGCGCTCAGATTCGTTAAGCAGTTCGCACAGTTCGGATGATCTTGGGCGGTTTGCAAATGCACTGATGGCGCTTGAAGCCGATGTCGCAGCTGTCGGTGGACCGACGGGAGACGTGAAAACATACCGCCGCAACATTCAGCAACGCTACGCCTTGTGCAAGGCGCTGGATGCCAAACGGGCCGACGGCTGGTTTGGGTTTGTACAGGCCTGCCGGGAGGCTGGGCAGGATGGCGGCTTTGTCGTTCGTGAACTGGTGCTGGCCAAATTGGCTACGCTCGCGCGGGGCCGGTGAATTGCATCCCGGAAAAGGCTGTTTGAAAAGCAAAACGACCGGGCTTTGGACGTTGATTACATTGCATCATGAAAGTCGCGGCGAATTGAACGAGATGGCATAAGGAAAAGTGAGCGCAATAATGGATATGCTCTATTTGCGTTCTAAGCTACGGCAATTGCCTTTCAATCCGCGGGGAATTGGCAAACCGCATGAAATTGGTGGATCGATTTGACTGATCAGGACAACACACTGGACGCGGTGACCTCACGAACAACGGACGATGTCCTAGATGCGAGCGGCGGGTTCGATGCAATTGTCGTGGGCGCTGGCGCAGCTGGTGGGCTTGCCGCAATGCTGCTGACACAGGGTGGGTTGAAAGTTTTGGTCTTGGATGCTGGGTGGCGTCCAGGGTTTTTGCGGGCACCGCTGAGAACGATGACGGCGGCGGCTGTTCAGGCGCTGACGAACCCCGCCCTGCAACGCGTCCTGCCAGCCCGGCTGATCCATATGGGGGACCGTGCCTTGCGCCTCGTCGGGCGGGCACGCCAACCCGTGCAATCGAGATGCTTTGCATGGGGCATGGCGCCGGCGGCGTTCGTCGATGACCGGGACCACCCATATGTGGCCAATGGCGATCACCCGTTCAAATGGTTTCGCGTTCAGCAGCTAGGCGGGCGACTCACCGTACCTGGCCATGGCCGCCAATATTATCGGTTGGGCGATTCTGTGTTTCAGCCACCCGACAATGAAACGGCCAGATGGCCTTATGGCGCTGAAGACCTGAACCCCTGGTATGATGCTGTCGAAGAGCTGATCGAAATAGAGGCGGCCCATGATGGCTGTCCCCACGTGCCGGACAGCAATCCCGCCATCGTCCGCACGCCGTTGGGGTGGGAGGCTGAAGTCATTGACGCCGTGAAATCTGAATTTCCTGCCGCGCATGCCATCGTTGGGCGTTCAGCGGCTCCACCGGAGACACTCAGCAAGGCCGCTCAAACCGGGCGCCTGTATTGCCGCAAAGGGGCGATCGGTGCCACCGTCGAGCAGCACAAAGACGGGCGGGTCAGCGGTGTCACCTGGTATGACCGGGCCAATGGCCGAATGCGGTCTGCGGAGGCACCACTGGTGTTCCTGTGCGCATCGACACTCGAGTCCACACGGATCATGCTGGCGTCCGGGCGGGACCGGCGTAACGGCGGGCCAGGGGCTCAATCGGGCCTTCTGGGCACGCACCTCATGGATCATGTCCTGCTATCGGGTGTTGGAGAGGGCGGCCCGTTGCCCGATGAGCCAATAGAGAACATCCCAGGGCGATGCGTTTACCTGCCGCGATTTGATCTGAGGTCTACTGTGCAGCCAACAGTTGGTTCTGATACAGCGATGCCGGGCACGCCCGTCACCACTGGCAGCAAAGACGGCTTCAGCGTTCAGGTTCATCGATGGTCGACCCGGCCTGGGCGCTCGCACTTCGTGGCCGTTTCGTTCAGCGAGATGCAGCCGAGGCGTGAAAACCATGTCCGGCTTCACCCCACGCGGACAGATAAATTCGGCCTGCCAGTCCTGGACATTCACATTGATCATTCCGAACAAGAACGCACCAAGGCGCAAACTCAATCGGAGGCGATTGCAGACGTCGGGCGGCTGTTCGGCATCGACTTTCACCGTCTCGATGCCGAACCTGCACCAGCTGGAACGGCGCTGCATGAATGTGGCACTGCGCGGATGGGTGATCGACCCGAAAACTCCGTCCTCGACGGTTATGCCCAATGTTGGGACGCGCCAGGCCTCTACGTCAGCGACGGGGCAGCTCTACCCTCCCAAGGGCTTGAGCACCCCACGCTGACCATTATGGCCGTGACGGCACGTGCCTGCGCCCATGCTCTGAATGGCATGATCGAAGTCAACACGCCGATCGAACGAAACGAGGCGTTACAGCGGCTCGTCGATACAGCCTGACCGGCCAGACTTTTGCGTTCGATAGGTGAAGCCACGGAAAACCGCCGCCCTACAATGTGTAGAACGGCGGTTCAATTGATCTGTAACAACTCAATGCAGCCGAGAGGCCAGCTTAAGCAGCGACTTGGTCTTGGCCAGTCAGACGGTCTGCGCGATCGGCGAGCTTATTGCGGATCTGGCCGATCTTTCCAGGGCGGTAGCCCCAAGGCATGACCACTGATTTGATGTCCGACAGGATCATCTCACGGCGTGCCATCGTCAGGACTGGCGCGAAGGCCGGTGCGATAGCTTCCACCGTCGCGACACCGTTGTCGAAGCCGTGCCGGTTTGCATACGCCCGATAGGTTTCAGCGGCGGCCCCCTCAGCGATGATGACATCGTGGGCTTCAAGTTCGACATGATAGTAGTCGATTGCGTCCCAACCCGTTGCTGGCTCCTGCGTGATCGTGACACCGTTGACGAGGTATTTTGCCGGGATCAGAACGCCATCGATGAACATGGCATGGTCGGGTGAGACCAGAAGGTCTGCGTGAGGTGCGCCGTCCGCAATGGCATTCTTCGCGATGCGGATGGGCCGGACGGTGTTTGGTACCATCTCGCCCCGCTCGAAGGACTGCTCTGTCACGCCGATCCATTTGATCGGCTTGAGTTCACCGGACACTGTCATGACCTGATCGCCGACTTTGAGGTCCTGCACGGCGACTTGTCCGCTACGCGTCAGAATCTTCGTGTCCTTCAGGAAGCACGGGATCGGGTCTGGCCCACCGGCATGTGGCGGCGGCGATGGACGATGTGTCGGCGGCGCTGGTGGACCGTTCTTGGGAAAGCACCAGGCGAAGAAGCCTGCCTGAGCGTTTGAGGCTGCTGTCAGTCCGATGAGGCCGGCACCTGCACCGAGAAAACGACGCCGTGCTTTCAGACGCTGTTCTGATGTGTCTTTATTTTGTGTCTTGTCCGACATAACTCGAACCCCTGTTACGCGGGGTGCCAGATGCTGGCCGCCCAATACTCAACTCCGGGACTGCAACTACGCAACTGCAACAATGCTCGCCGTGCAGCACACCCGTTACGGTGCAGTGAATGGCGCTTCCCATTTTATGTCAATTTATCCCCATACGCCATTGATGCTGCCTGTTATTATCCTATTCTTCTAGAACTACGCCATCGGGCTTCATTTCCCCGCCTGGGGCAATTTTTGATTAGCTTGATTTCTCCGAAAGGCGGTGTCGAATGGTTTCAAAAGGAGGAGAAAGAGCCAAAAAAATGCCCGCCGGTGGAAACCGACGGGCACAGGTAATTCGCAGTAAGGTAAAGAAACTCTCGGGTTTAACCTACTTCAACGGCGTGTGGGCGATCGGACGGCGCGATGGGAACCGGTAGGTGAGACCAATGCGGATGGCGTGGTTTTCCGATTCGATGTCAATGCGCTCCGTGCAGCACAGGGTGCCGTTCAAGAACTGCTGCTGATTGAAAAAGGTCTGGCTGTCGAAGTCAGAGTAGCGGTAATCGAGTGTCAAACCGAGCCCGCCGCGCAGCTGGTGGACGATACCACCACCCACGAAATAGCCGCCCAAATCTTCCTCGAAGACCTGATTGTTCGAACGCAGGTCGATGTCGGTTTCGGTGTAACCACCGCTCACGTAGACGAGTGTCTGAGGGCGTACCAGATAACCAATGCGTCCGCCCACGGCCCAAGTGCTATCGACGTCGACTGAATAAGAGACGAGCCCAGCGCCAGGCTCGATGGCCGTCCCTCCATCACTGTGACTGCCAAACGTGTAGTCGGCGAAGACACCAGCAAGGAGGTGGCTTCCCAGCAACCGGTCATAGCCAAGCGTGATCGTTCCAGTTACGCCATCCGGCTCTGTATCGCTCACATCGCGGTCTGTCACGCCGGCTGGAAACTGGACGCTCGCACCTGGAACAAGAAATAGATCGCGCGTCAGTTCAGCGTCGGAGGTGCTGTAGCCGAGCGCCATCCCGATATGAAACCCGCTCCAATTTACGGGTGCTGCATGCATCGGCGCGTCCTTGAAGGAGCCACGGTGAGCGTCGGCGATTGCCGTCGCCGGGACCGCGAAGAGCGCAGCGGCGATCATCAGTGATGTGAGCGGGTGCTTCATGGGTAGCCTCAAATTGCACGACGATAATTTTGCCCAAACAGCAGATCGATCGTTGAGATCGGCTGGGAACAAACGCGTGAACAATCAATGGGCGATTGTCTGAACGGGTACGTGATTCGTCAGACGGCTCCGAGTTGAATTACGGGGATGACGGGATTTGCAATTCGTTGCGCGGCTCAACAGCCACACGGTTCATGAATGGTTAACACTGCACTGTGCGGCGTCCGTTGGGCCAGTTTCGGGGCTCGTACACTGTTGTCGAGCGCGGTTGTGGGCACCAACCAGCGACGGGTCTACGTTGAGCCGAAAATTGCAACTATCGCCAAGGTTCTCGAATGTGTGACATGCAGCCTTAGAACACAGCGCATCAGCTCTGCAGCTGTCTAGAATTGAAACATCGCTGCCCGCAATCGAGCCCTCTATAGGCGCGCCGCACTGCTTCCAAGCCCTGGAAGCACTGGGCAGGCGGCGTGTTTGTCGCAGTAGGCCTCAGTGCGTTCCCGCCACTTAGCGAAACTGCAAAGGGTCGCCTGAAAGTCTTGGGTGATCATTGAAGTGATTGAAACAACTGGATTTTCCCTCGTATTACTTCTACGAATGGTGCGGCGCATTCACTCAAATCGCTGATCTGACTTTGTGATTTGCACGGACCGTTTTAGTTTCCACGTGATATCGGTCGGGTTTGGCTAACGATTTGCAAACACTTTCAGAGCTGGCCGCATCCGCACGTCGTTGATGAGACGCAAATTGACGCTTTACCTCTCGGGCACGTGTTGCATGGCCGCTCAGCACTTTGTACTCGCAGCGTAATTTGGAATGATCGAACAATGCTCGAACGGACACCACGCCGCACGGACCTCGACCTCGCCGATCCAGCAGCAATGGCTGGTAGTTTTGTTGCTGTTGAACGGCTTCGGCGTTTTTTGGAGCGTTCGTTTCGCACCATCGTGCTGACAACGGCGATATGTACAGCACTTGCGCTGGCCTATGCGTTCACGGCGACGCCGATGTTCACGGCCTCTTCCCAGGTTCTTATCGAGACCCAATCACTGCAGGAACCAACGCTGCGTTTTGGTGAAAACCAGTTGTCATTGGATACGCCGCAGGTTGAGAGCCAACTGGCGCTCCTCCGGTCTGAGCGGATCGCGGAGAAGGCAGCGCGCAAGTTTGAACTCAATGTATGGGCTGACAATCAGTTCGAGGTTTCGCCGCTGGCGGGCTTCATGGGCTGGCTTTCGAGCTTCATTCCCACGTTCAGCAGCGATGTTGCAGAAACCAGCGAGGCCGACGCCGAGGCTGAGTTGCTTCGCGCCGCAATCAATGAAGTTCAATATAATATGGCTGTGTCCCGCGTTGGGATCTCATACGTCCTGCAGATTGAATACAATTCCACCGATGCCTCACATGCTGCGAAAATGGCGAACGCCATTGCCGAAGCCTATGTCGAAGACCGGCTGGAAACACGCAAGGATGCCGCCCGGCGCGGCAGCGAATGGCTGGAAGACCAAATTGACGCCCTGCGGATACAGATGAACGCCGCCAACCTGGAGGTTCAGACATTCCGGGCACGGCGCGACTATCGCATCGTTGGGCAGTCCAGCACAGATACGGCAAACTCAGGCAGCCGAACAATCCGGGGCGTGACTGGGCGGCTCCGGCCCGAAAGCCGTCGTGCGGAGGCATCTGATGAAAACGGCAAAACGCAAGGCCCACGCGCCACATTGGAAGAGCTTGAATCGCGCGCCGATACGTTTCAGAAAATTTACGAATCCTACCTTCAGGCCTACACCGAGACAGTGCAGCGCCAGTCCTATCCGGTCACCAATGCACGTGTCATCACCGATGCTTCCAAGCCAAAACGGAAAAGCAGTCCGAAGCGTGGGTTGATCACGGTGGGCGGTGTGATCCTGGGTGGTATTTTTGGCATCGGGCTCGCTTTGATCCGCTCGGCGCTTGACTACCGTGTCAGCTCGCCGAAGCAAATCCGCGAGGAGCTTGGTACTGAGAGCCTAGGTCTCGTGGCCCGCCACGACAGCCGCCGCGCACATGTGCCAACAGCACGACTGATCTTTGACTATGTCCGCGGGCTCCTGGGCTTTGAGCGGGAGGAAGATCTGATCCCGAGGTTGAAGGAAGTCAAAACGATGCCAATGTCGCGGTTCAGCCGCGGCGTCAAAAGCATCCGAACGGCGATCAACATCTCGACGAAGTCGCAACCCATCACGATCCTGGGCATCACATCATCCGTGCCGCGCGAAGGGAAGACGACGTTTTCAAGCAACCTCGCATTGCTGCATCGTATGACAGATGCCCGCACGCTCATCGTCGATGCTGATTTTCATAATCCGGCTCTGACCCGCGCGGCGGCTCCGGAATGCGACGCTGGGCTTCTGGAAGTTCTGAATGGCGACCGTGCTCTGGCCGATTGCATCATCCCGCAAACAGATGATTTTCCGGATTTCCTGCCGTTGCATCTTGCCGACGGGGCGACGGATGCGGGCGGAGACCTGTCGGGTGATGCCTTGAAGTCATTGTTCGAGAAACTGGAAGCGGAATATGACGTCATCATTGTCGACATGCCGCCGCTGAAACCCGCAACAGAGGCGCTGGCGCTGAGCGAAATACTCCAGGGCGTGGTTGTGGTTGCTGAATGGGAATCGACACCGGTCCCGGTTCTCGACGAGACGCTTTATGATCTGCGGCGAGTGGGATCGAACATTATTGGCGTCGTTCTGACGAAGGTCATGCGCACAGAGGTTGAGCTTTACGGAGCCCGTATCCGAGGTCGCGCCTACACCGGCTAAGGTGCGACTTGGTTGATCAAGATCAGGGCGGCGCGCACCGGCAGTTGGCGAGGTGCGCGCTTCACCATGATCTTTGGTTTTAGGTGCCATGAGACATTCTTGTTTTGAGCACAGCCGCGGGACGCCGGTGCACCTCCTTAGCTTAGCCCTCACACTTCCCGTGTTGAGCATCGCAGGCAGGTTGGCATTTCTTGATCACGAGAAGGGAATACCCGGAGCGCAAAGCTGTTTGTGATGCCCCGCGAGGTCGAAACCACTTGTGCCGATGCGAGTTTGTGTCAGGTTGCGACAGCGGTTGCAGTGCGTCGGTCGTCATGTGCTGCCGGGCACCCGGTGTCTGACTTGGGCGGGTGATATCGGGCTGGCTGTTACATGACGTCGGTCAACCGCATGTGAGAACTTTGACCATAGTTTTGCGGAGATTAGGTTCTTGAAGGCTGAGAGTGCCGCCCGCCAACGGTTTGTCGTCCTTGATACCATGCGCGGCTATGCAGCCTGCGTCGTGATGACACTTCACTACGGCTATTTGAAAACGACGAATGCCTATATGGCCGTCGACTTTTTCTTTCTACTGAGTGGCTTTGTTCTCGCCCACGCTTATTTCAACCGGCCGGACATCAATTTCTGGAGCTTTGCTCAATACCGTCTGGCGCGGCTTTACCCGCTGCACCTGCTTACATTTTTACTGACGGCTGTGCTTCTCACCGTCATCGGGCGTGAGTGGTATGATGGCGAGTTCATTCTCCACCTGTTCATGCTCCACAATATTGGTTTGGGCCCAGACCGCGTGGCTTTCAATTCACCGGCTTGGTCGATTTCGGTTGAGTTCTGGGTCAACCTCGCAATCGGATTGCTGGCCGTGCTCGTCATCGCAGTTCGCGCCAGCAAGCTGGTTCGAAATGTCGTTCTGGGTGGTATCGCAGCGGTCTGTTACCTGGTCCTCGCCGCATCTCATGGGCACGTCAATCTGTATTACCAGGATCTCATGCCACTGGTGAACTTGGGCCTCCTGCGTGGCCTCGGCTCCATCTGTGTCGGTGTTTTGCTCTATGATGTGTTTCGCGCGCTATCGGCCCCGCGATCCGACATGGGGCACTTCTGGCTGCAGATCCTCACGCCGGTGGCGCTTGGTCTGTTTCTGGTCATTATGGTTTTGCTCCCCAATGAAACGCCTTGGGATTTCGTTGCGCTGGTGGTGATGATGGGCATCGTTATCATCATGGCCTTCGAGGTTGGCCCGATTGCGGTCTTAGCGCGGAAGTTTGATTTCCTCGGCCGGATCTCGTTTTCGATTTATCTCGTTCACGTGCCCATCCAGTGGGCCTTAAAGGAGGCGATTGGTGATCGCTTCAGTTTTTTCACCGGCTATCTCATCCAGTTCGCCGTTGTAATCGCGGTCTCATATTTGACCTACACGTACTTTGAAAAACCTTCCTATGCCTGGGGTAAGCGTGCTCTTCGAGACGCTGGCAACTGGTGCAAAAAAACGGTGCGAGGCAGACAGAAATCACAGGCTCCGCCCTTCAGCTGATTGCGCGCGTGTCTGGTACGCGTGTCTGGTACGCGTGGCTGGTACGCGTGTCTGGTACGCGTGTCTGGTACGCGTGTCTGGCGCCCGTGTCTGGCGCCGCTGTCACTGCTGGTTTCACACCAACACGCGCAGGACGTGGACTTTGCCCCATCACCCTCATTGCGGCCCCTCGATGCATTGGCCTCACGGTTCAGCTCTTGGCGTGTGGTGATCGCGGTCAATTGCCGCCCTAAGGGGCTGTTTTCTATGTTTTTTTAATTGCCTGAGCTAGCATCCACAGTCTCGTCCGTGCGTTGTCTGAGCGTCGTGTTCATTACGTTCGCAAGAGACACCGCAAAGTCGATTGCGGACAAGCTTTTGACGTGTTGACTTGCAGTCGCGCGCCGGGGTCCATGCGGCGTGAGAAATGATGGGGTCTGGTTACTGTGATTTGCCCTACGATGGCTGTGCCAATCCGGCTGGTGTCGGTCCTTCTGGACGACGCAAGCTCAGTCCCGTGTGCCCCGTTGGCAGGCGATGAGACTGCCAGGTTAGTTGAGCATCGTAGTTACCTGATCAGCGTGCGAATCGGCTCAATGGACCCGATCAAATCGATGCGCTGCCGAATTTCGCGTTCCAGTGGTCATGATCAATGACGTCGCTGACAGACAAAGTCGCAAAAGGTGCAGCCTTCAACATTGTGGCTGCTGCTGTTCGGATTGGGTCAGCCCTTCTCGTCCTGCCAATCCTTGCGCGCTTTTTGGAGCCGCGCGATTTCGGGCTTGTCCAAATGGGCATGCCGTTCGTCCTGCTGTTGATGTTCTTCAGCGATATGGGCATTTCGCCGGCGGTCGTGCGTGCAGACAATCCCAGCCGGGCGCTGTGGTCGAGCGCATTTTGGACAACGATCGGTTTGTCGATCGTGCTCGCGGCCATTCAATGTGCATCGGCCCCCGCCATCGCGCACTTCTTCGGTGAGCCTGAACTTGTTCCGATACTCTGGGCTCTGGCCGGTATCTTGGTCATTCAATCCGTCAGCATCATGCACTATGCGTATTTGCAGCGCGCCATGCGGTTCCAGGTGATCGCCGGGATTGATATCGCCAGCCATATCAGCGGGATGGTCGTTGCCATCGCCACCGGTGTCTACGGTGCCGGAGCATGGGCTCTGGTGTATCAACAACTGACACTTTACATCGTTAAGACCATCGGCCTGCTCATCATCTCGCGACCGCCGATCAGCTTTTCGTTCGATTTTTCCGAAATCCGACGCATCCTCAGGTTTTCACTGGCGGTCACAGGCACGCAGGTTGTCAATTTCATGGGCGGGACCGCAGACACCGTGGTGATCGGCCGGTTCCTGGGGGCTGCCCCCCTTGGGTACTACAGCCTCGCGCTGCGCCTCATCATCGTCCCCATTCAAACGTTTTTCTCGAGCCTGACCGGCATCTTTCTGCCAGCACTTGCTCAAGCCAAAAACGAACCAGAACGTTTCAAGGCCGCGAGCCTGAAAATGTTCCGGACGATCACGTTTATCTCGTTTCCCCTGATGGCCGGCATTTCAGCGCTCTCCGAGCCAATCGTCGACGTTCTGCTGGGTGATCGGATGGCAGCTGTCGCGCCGCTCGCATCCGTGTTGGCCGTTGTTGGCGCCATTCGCAGCGTTGCTGGGCTACATAGTGCAATCCTCATGGCAATCGGCCGAAGTGATGTGTTGTTCAGGCTGGCGCTTCTTAACAATTTCGTGGTTATTCTGGCAGTATTCATAGGGGCCGTTTACGGTCTCATGGGTGTCTGTGTTGCGGTTCTCATCGGCTCGCTTCTGGTATCTGGACCAGCCAATAAGATTGTTGCCTCGCTGATCAACTCGTCCTTTATCGAGCTTTGTAGCGTGATCGTCGGCAGCTTCATCAATGCCATTGGCATGGGACTGATTGTGTTCAGTGTTAATCTTGCGCTGACCAATATGGGATTTGGCAGCCTGGAACGGCTTTTGCTGTGCTGTCCGCTCGGCGTTGTCATTTATGCGGCTGGCGCACTGGCGTTCCAGAGGAGCGAGTCGCAGGCATTTGTCGACATGGTGCGCCGTGTCATCACGGTTTAGCGTCTTACCATAATAGCGATGTGTTCCAGACTGTGACGCACGTTGCACGTATGGCCCGAAATTGCCGGGCGGGAGCGTAAGAGAAGTGGCGGAACGTTTGCGAGACCCTCAACCTCTCGTGGCCATTGTCACCCCGGTCTACAATGGCGGCGCGCACTTGCGCGAAACCATGCGCTCGGTGCAGGCGCAAACCTATCCCAATCTCGTACATGTCGTTTTGGACAACGCGAGTTCGGATGATACAGCGGTAATTATTTCCGACTTCGCAGATCAGCGCGTGCCGGTGATTGCAGGAAAGAATAAAACGGTTCTCAAGCAGTACGACAATTGGAATGCTGCGCACGACCTGGTCCCGGGTTATGCGGCTTACATCAGATTATTGTGTGCCGACGACTTGATGGAGCCAGAGTGCACGTCACGGATGGTCGAGGTTGCCGAGACCGACCCGGACATCTTGCTGGTGGGCACGAATGTATCCAAAAACCATGTGCCCTTTCCATTGAACTGGGACCCCGCTGTTCCCGTGTTGGATGGCAAAGAGGTCATCCGGCGTTTTTTTCTAAACGAGATGGGCTTTTTCGCTGTCCATATGCTGATGCGTAAATCAGTGATGGACTGGCGCAAACCTCTTTACGATGATGCCTATGTGGGCGCGGACTTTGAAGCCGTCTTGGGTATACTCAAACGTGGCAAGTTCGGCATGGTGCATGAACAGCTTGGCTTTGTGCGCATTCATGAAGCGTCCATGACATCGAAGGTTATGTTGAAGAAGAATACGCATTTTGCGGATTTTCTTAGCGCGCTCCATCGCCATGGACCGGATGTGTTTGGGCCCGACACATTCAAACACCTCGCTGAACGATACGAAATGCACTACCTGCGTAAAAGTCTGCGATGGAAACTGCAGCATGGCTCGGATGCGACGCAATTGCACTTTGAACGGCTTAAAGCAGAACGCGGCGAAATCACACTTCGTGATTATGCGACCTGTTTGAAAGACTGGGTTTTGATCAAGGCTGGCTATAGAAAATACTGGGATGGTTTCCCTAGTTGAAACCCAATGACCCACAGATAAGGTCGCGTTCAATGTCACAGAGAAGCCGGCTCCGGATTGGTTTTCGCGTTGGAGAGTTTCCCAAGCTGTCGGAAACCTTTGTGCTTGATCAAATCAATCACATGATCGCGCAGGGGCATGACGTCCAAATCCTTGCAGACCGGCGCGAAGATGTGGTGCTGGCTTCGACCCTCCGGGACTATGCCGACGCCTTGGCGCGGACGACTTTTCTAGAACCGCAGGATCACATCCGGGCGCAGATTTTCCAGCTGCTGCCCTACCGGGTTCGTATGCAACTTCGCGCCAAGGCCGATGCGAAACTCTGTGCTGAAAACGATGTTGTCGTCTGCAATTTCGGTTGGTTTGGAAATGATATCGTCAAGCATCGCTCCGATCACCGACGCCATGCCAAAGTGGTGACCATCTTTCACGGCGCGGACTTGTCCCGGGACGTTCGTGGTGAACGGGACAGCGTTTATGATCAACTCTTGCAGGACGGCGATCTTCATCTCGCGATCAACAGCAGGTGGCTGAATTGGTTGAAGGACCGTGGTGCATCCGGTGACAAGACCGTGCTCCATTACCTAGGTGTGGACCCTGACACGTTCAAATTCGAACCGCGGCGTACAAAAGCCCCCAGTGAGCCATTCGTCTTTGCGAATGTTTGCCGTTTGGTCAGCAAGAAAGGCAATGACTTTGCACTCAAGGCGCTGGCCGAACTGCGCCGCCTTGAACCTCATCGCAAATTCGAATTCAGACTGGCGGGCGATGGGCCGTGTGAAGACAACCTCAAGCAGCTTACCGCATCACTCGGCCTTTCGGATGTCGTCACATTCCTGGGGCGCGTCCCGCACGCGGATATCCGCCGTGAGCTTGCAGCTGCCGATGCGTTCCTGGCACCGAGCGTTGTGGCCGATGATGGTGACATGGAGGGCATCCCCATTGCCATCATGGAGGCGATGGCTGTCGGTCTTCCAGTTGTGTCAACGGTCCACAGCGGGATACCCGAGTTGATCCAGCACAACGTCAACGGACGGCTTTGCGCGGAACACGATGTGCCGGGGTTGGCCGCCCTGTTGCGCAAAGTCATGACCGAACCTGACGAAACCCGGCGCTATGCCGTCGCTGCCCGGCGGACGATCGAAACGGTTTTCAACAATCACTTGTCGAATGAACGGTTGGAACATCTCATAACGGCGGTGGCCAGGGGCGAACAAATCGTGGATGCCCCACACTTGGTGAGGCAGGCGGTATGATTGAACCCGTATCCGTTATCATCCCGACCTTCAACCGGGCCCGTTATCTGCGGCCGTGCATTGAGGCTGTGTTGAACCAATCACGCCCGCCAGCTGAGGTGCTGGTGGTTGACGATGGATCAACAGACAACACGGCCGAAGTGGTCCAAGAGTTCGGTGATTCTGTTCGGTATCTTGCCAAGCCGAACAGCGGGAAATCAGCCTCGCTCAATCTGGCTTTGACGCACACATCGCATCCGGTGATCTGGATCATGGACGACGATGACATTGCGTCCCCCAAAGCGCTGGAGACACTTTCGAACCTCTTGGATGAAAATCCCGACGCGGGTATGGCGTTTGGCCGGTTCGACCGCTTTGTCAAGGATGAGAAGACGGGCGAGCGGACTTTCTTTCCCACCTACTGCTGGGTCGACACAACGCCTGCAACGTTCCTCCCAACTGCACTTGAAGACTGCTTTGTTCACCAGCCGGGTATGCTCGTCAGGCGGTCTGTTTATGACAAAACCGGCCCTTTCAACGTCGAACTGATGCGTTCTCAAGATTATGACATGCTCGTTCGGATCGCGCGGATCACGTCGTGTGTCAGCAGCGGTGACATCGTATTTCATCAGCGCCAGCATGACGGCGCACGGGGGCAGGCGGGTCGCCAATTTGATGAAACACGCCGGATGAACACGTGGGTCTCGTACGACCAGAAAATCTTTGAACCGCTGTATCATGAGATGCCGCTTGCTGACTTCCTTGCGAAAGGTACAGCGCTCGACACGCCCGAAGCGGAACGCCGCGCCCGGTTGCAGCGCGCTACCGTGATGGCGCGCAAGAAGCTTTGGCGCTTTGCGGTGGCGGACTTGAAGACGGCGGCGACCCTTTCCAAAACGCCTCTGACGGCTGAAGAGACCGCCATCATCCGCCGCTGTTTTGGCGCCAAGAACGGCTCAGACGAAGTGGGACGCGATCTCGAGGTTTCCGCCGCGCTTTTAACCTTGAAAGACGTTGCCCCATCAGGTCCGCAAATCTCGCGCGCGCTCGCCCGGGGGCTGGTTTGGAAATTGCGAGACGCGGTCAGGTCGCGGCAACATGATGTTGTGGGCAGACTGGGGCGTCTTTCGCTGTCGTTAGCTCTACCGGGTCTCAACGCTTTTCGAACAGCGCGAAAACAGGCATTAAAGTCATCTTAGAGCCTGTTTGCTTTTCGTGGACCAGCAAAGCAGGCTCTGAGCTTTGGATTTGGAGCATGTTCTGGGCGAAAACCGCGCACACTTTTCCTGAACATGATCTAGATGTGGGATGGCCCGGGACGCAAAGCGCGACGCAACGAACTTGATTGGCTGCACGATTGATCAAAACGGCGGGGCACACCTTCTCGTTTGCCAAAATCATCGGAAGTCCAGTTTCAGCAGCATGACAGATGCATGATTTTTGCATCGTCTTTAAAGTTGCCCGTGCGCTTTGGAAGATATGATACCTGCTCAAGGATGAAATCGCATGAAAGTCGTTTTGCTTGCTGGTGGATATGGGACGCGGATCAGCGAAGAAACGAATGTCCGTCCAAAACCGATGGTGGAAATCGGCGGACGCCCCATCCTGTGGCATATCATGCGCTATTACGCGTCTTTCGGGCACAAAGACTTTATCGTGTGTTGTGGATATAAATCCGAATATATCCGAAATTATTTCTTGAATTACCGCGCAAGCCTCAGCGACTTCACGATCAACTTGTGTTCGGGCGAAGTCGACTTTCACCACACTGAAGCCGAGGACTGGTCCGTCACCGTGGTGGATACCGGTCTGGATACGATGACTGGCGGGCGCATCAAAGCCATCCAGAGCTTTGTTGGAAATGAACGTTTCTGCCTGACCTACGGAGATGGCGTCTCAAACATCGATCTGGATGCCCTCGTTGAAAGTCATGAGAGTTCCGGGGCAACGGCCACGCTGACTGCGGTGGCGCAACCTGGTCGTTTCGGTGGCCTCAGTCTTGACCCTCAGACTGGTAAAGTCCGCTCATTCCGCGAAAAAGCTGCCATCGACGGCAGCGTGATCAACGGTGGGTTCTTCGTGTGCGAGCCTGGCGTTTTTGACGTCATCGACGGGCCGGACACAATCTGGGAGCGCGACCCGCTGGAGCGGCTTTGCTCGACTGGCAAACTCAATGCCTATCGTCATACGGGTTTTTGGCAACCGATGGATACCTTGCGCGATCGTAACTATCTGGAAGAGCTTTGGGATCGCGGTGAGGCGCCCTGGGTTCCACGGAAGGGCTGATGGAGGCTGACCCGGCCCGCGCATCAGGGCTGCCAGGTATCTGAGCTAACCGGTATCTGAGCTGTTGGGCGCCCGGCACCCAGGGCAGAAAAACAGGCGCGGTCTGTTTCACCGGCGCCTCGTCTGATTTATGAGTCAACGGGGCCGCGACAGCCACGTCAAATAGGCTTCAGTTCGAGCTGGCAGTCGAAAGGATGCGCTTCTTGATCGCCTCTAGGCCGAAACGGCTCGCCAACGGCCAGATGGCCGGTGTCGTTGCTGTCGACATCAGGGCCTCCAGGCGACGGCCGGACTTTGCGTTTTCAATCACGTTGCAAAGCAGTTTTCCGTTCAACATGGCCTGATCATACGTGCGAGCTGCCCTGGCTATTCGCCTGTCATCGGCGTAGACCTCGGCGAGGCGCAATTCTTCGTTCGCGCGGATCATGGCGTCAAAATTCTTGATATTGAGACGCCAGGAATTTGAACCGCGCCGCATGCGCCACTTGTAATAGCTCTCCGATGTGACAGTAAATTTCGCACCCGCAAGCATACAACTCAGAAACAGAAGATAGTCTTCGTTTCGCAATTCACCGTCGTCACGATACCTGATTTTTTTTTCGCGCATAAACGTCGAGCGGACAAGGGGCTTAATGTAACCCAGGGTGAAGTCTCCACCGGCCAAAATGACGTTTGCTTCGATAAACGTCGCGATATCGACGTCGATTGTATAGGGTTCGGCTTCCACAGGGATCATCATCGATCCGGTCGAGCTGCCGCTTTCGGTGACGCGCTTGTAGTTGTCAGCGACCATGTCAGCGCCCGTTGCCAGTGCGATGTCGATCATGCGGCGACTGCGCTCAGGCGGGATCACGTCATCTCCGTCGAAGATGGCCATCCAGGTTCCCGTCGCCATGCTGATCGCCTGGTTGCGGGACACGGAAATTCCGCCATTTTTCTCACGCCGATGGAATTTGATGCGAGGGTCGTTCTCTGCCAGCGACGTGACGATCGACGGGGTCTCATCGCTCGACGCGTCATCCACCACGATCAACTCAACGGTCACATCTGTCTGCGCGAGGGCAGATTGGATTGCCTCTTCGATGAATGGAGCAACATTGTAGGTGCAAATGAGGAAGGAGACGTCAGCTGGGGCATCCCTTTGTGTCTGCTCTTCAGCGATAATCGTCATGCTGCCTAAACTCCGCCCCTAATCCCCACTGTAAACCGCGTTAAAGATTGCAGATTTCCCGCGGAGTTTCGTTAGAAAAGTACGCTTATGGTTGACTGGTCAGCCATGGCAAGACCGGCAAACGGTGCCCACAGGTTTGGGCGTTCCGCGCACAGTTTACGCTAACGGATGTTCCCCCATATGCGGCATGTTCACACTAACCAAAGGCAGATGTCGTACTCAATGACAGTCGTGGTTATTTGAGTGCTTGGTGACGCCCTCTGCTTCCAGTCTGTGCCGGTTGAAAGTGAGGTGACAATCGACCAATGGTCTTGCTGCCAGCCACTCGAAGACAGCGGGCGACTACCTCAGGCGCCGCCAGACAAGCCTGCACTCCTCCCACCCGGCACCATTGAGAGCCGGCATTATCCAGACGGGATCGAATGACCACATTAACGATCGGGATCTGCACATACAGACGACCAGAGGGACTGGCCCGATTGCTTGATGCGCTTTCGCATCAACGGCTTTCCACGCTGTCCGACGAAGACGTGCGCATTCTCGTTCTCGACAATTGCCCCGAAGGCAGCGCCAAAACGCTGATCGATAGCGCCCAAGAAAGCGCGCGGTTCAAAACCGAATACCTTCATGAGCCGCGCAAGGGCCTCGCTTTTGCACGGAACGCGGTCTTGGCAAATGCTGCCAAGCAAGGCGCGGCCTATCTGGCATTCATTGACGATGATGAGATGCCCGAACCGGTCTGGCTGGAAGCGCTCTATTCCAGGCTGTGCGAGACCCGGGCAGCCGTTGCCATCGGCCCGGCGTTTCCGATGTTTGCGCACGCACCTGATCGCCGGTTGCCGCTGGCATCGTTTGCAACTCGGACGAAGGTTGTCGATGGCTTTGCTGACGAGGGCTACACCTGCAACGTGCTGCTTGATGTGGGCGTCGTTCACGGCCTTGGACTGACATTTGATTTTGCTTTGAACGACGTGGGTGGCGAAGACACGATGTTCTTCAAGGCCATCCGCGATGCGGGCCATAGGATCGCCTGGGCGGAGAAGGCTGTGGTCCATGACCTGGTGCCGCGCAGCCGTATGTCAGCTGGGTGGTTGTGGCGGCGGTGGTACCGGACGGGGGCGATCGAAGCGCGCCTGGGTCAATACCCGCCGGCCAGCGTGAAGGGGCGTGCGGTAAACTTGGCGAAAGGCTGTATCCGCCTGGTGGCGGGCGGGGGGCGCATTCTGGCGTCAGCGGCATTGTCGGGCTGGCGGCGGCCGAGCCGGACTGTTGCCAGCTTTTATACGGCATGCCGCGGCGCGGGTCTGATTGCGAATGTGTTTGGCCGCGACTACCGCGAGTACGCGCCGACGAATTATCGTTGAGCGCTGTTGCGACCGCTCAGTTGGGCACGCGTTCCGAAGTCCAGTGTTGCGTTCGCGCTGATGTCCAGCTTCGCAGATGTGTGGCGATCGGCGGGGGCTTTAAGGTGCCGGCTTTGTTTTGCAGACAATGGAATCTGGAAACTGGCAAGGGTCGCCCATCTTCGTGAAAGCCACGTAGTCGAAGGTTGCCTGCTGCGGCAGCCTTGATGGGTCGAAGCGACCAAGCCATTGCACCATGTTTTCGCCTTGCCCGCTCCAGACGCTCAGCATCATTTTTGAAGGCTCGGCAGGCAACGGCTTTTCAGGGGTTGCTTTGACCTCGTGGACCAGCTTGCCATCAAGGTACCAGCGCAAAGCATCTGGGAACCATTCGAATGCCATTCGCGACATCTGGGTTGCGTTGTCGAAACCGAAGGGAACCAGCTTGTCGTTTTCGGCCTTGCCGTGCCGGAAGAAGTTGAGCTGAACCTCGTTTGTGTTCTTGCCCAGGACCTCAAAGTCAACCTCGTCATGGGGCTTTGTAGGATCGAGCCCGGGACCGATGTAAGTGAACATAGCGGAGACAGTTCCGGGATTTGGGATCGATGTCATGCGTGTTTCATATGTGCCGTAGCCGAAGACCTGTTTGGTCTGTATTTCTGCGCAGTTGTAGTCCCGATCGTGCTTGGTCCGCTCAACCGTGTCCGCCTCCCCTTCAGGCCGACGGGTCAGACTGACGGCGTCAGGCTCAACCCCAAGTTTGAAAAACAGCACTCCATCTTTGAGGGTGATGTTCCGCGCCCGCCAACGGCAGGACTGGTAGTTCCCGTTTGACCAACCATCGGAGATATTCCAACGGTGGCGGCTTAACCGTTCGAAGCCGTCGAAAAACGAGTCACCGGTCACGACTGCTGGTTTGTCAGTGGGTGCCGGGACAGTCGCAGCTGCTGGTGTGCCGGTACCCACCGCTTCGTCAGCCTTTGGCGTGCCCGTCAAGGCGATCATCGTCCCGAGTATGGCAATACCGGAGATGGCAAGGACGCCGGCGCGTTGGACTTTGTGGATGGAGGGCATGGTCGATGGATCTCTCGGGTTGTAACAAGCACTGCTGCTGGCTATCGGACGTCCGTTCGTCTTTTTGGGGCTGATCGCGCTAGCCCCGTTATTTGGTGTGTGCTGCGAGGCTTTCAAAACGTTGGATGAGTTCGGCTGTATCTTCGTAGTCGATGAAGGCCGAGCGCTCCTTTTTCGAGACGCTTGCGGTCATTGCGGTGTAGTCATCCGGCGTTAGCGTCTCCAAAAACGCCACGATGTTGTCGAGAACAGGTTCACCGAAGGCCTTTCCAAGATGGCACGCGGTAATGTGCTGTCCGGTCATCGTACGTGCATCTGACAGGCACACGGTTGCAAAAGCGCCGCCTTCATAAACGCGGTTGGGCAATAACCAATCGGAGTTGGAGCCGGCGTCCAGATAATCGAAGCCCCAGGCGAAATGGACGCGGCCATAAATCTCAGGAAGATCCTGCGGACTGAGGAAGGGGCCGAAGTAGGTCATGTTCTTGAACTTGGCACATTGGGCTTCGATTTCAGCCTCCGTCAGGTCTTCGCGGGAGGGGCGACCGCGCAGCTCGATTTCAACCTTGGGGCCAAGGCGTTTGGCGATCTCGGACAACATCTCAAGGGAGCGGCGGCAGCGAAGGGTTCCAAACCAGCCGATTTTCCATGGCGGAGCTGCATCGCGTTTGGGTGTTTTAAAGTCGAAAGCGTCGGGGAGTTGATGGGGACAGATTTTGTTTTCCAGCAAGTACGTCTGCCCCGCGAAGCTCTGAACCGGCGTGAAGTACTCCGTCACGAAGCGGGGTGAACTCACGACCAGAAGTGCAGAACGTTTCAACAAGAACCGCTCCGCGCTTCGGAATACTTTGCCGGCAAGACCCTCTTTCAAGAATACGCGCTGGACGTCGAGAACTTCATAAACGAGAGCAGCGTTCGAGCGGGCGATCACCTTGGACATCCATGCGATGAACAGCATATCGATGTTGCGTGCATAGAAGATGTCTTGCGATTTCAAACGCCTCCTTTGTGCGAACACTCTGCCAATTGCACCGATCAGCTTTGGGATGCGGCGCACGTAGTTGCGGTCGACTGTTTCTCCCAGATCGATCAGATCACATGGTACGCGGCGCTGGCCTGGTTTGCGTTCGCGTTTGAACATGACCGCAACGACATCAGCGCCGTTTTCGGCAAAGGCATGGGCGCGCTTGATGACCGTGCTTTCGCAGGCGTCATGTCCGAAAAACGCAATCTTTAACGGTTGTTTCAAAGGCGGGGCTGGCTCGGTTCGTCGTTTGGGTGATCGGCTACGTTTGGCTTGTCAGGCTGCGATCGGTCCGGCGGCGTTGCCATGGCCATCGCTGCGCCGCGATCTGGGCGGCGAATGACATTTAGCTTGTAGCGAAGTTAGCAACGCACGACATCTCAGCGCTCGATTTCCGGTAAACCGGATTTCCAGGTTGGGCCCAGAATTGCGGGCTGTGGGCTGTGGAAGGTGTCCGTACACCTGCTGGCTATTTACCATACCTCAATGGGCGTACCACTTTTGCGTCGCCGTCGACGCAAATGACCGTGCCTCGGTATTACGCCATCCTTCCCGAATTGAGCATCGCCGTTTCAGTGCATCTTCGTGCTAAACCTCGGAAATACCGGTTGTATCACGCGCGACCGTTGACGCGCGCCCGCCGTAGTTCGGCGAAACGCTGGAGTTACCGAGCCTTGCAGACGACGTCCTATGACGATGGCCAAGCCACTTCCGGCCGCGATTGTGCCGACCGCACACTTGATCAAAGCGATAGCGGCACAAATGATCATTTCGTGACAATCGTGATGCCAGCCTTGAACGAGGAGCGTTACATCGCTCAGGCCATTTCTTCTATCCTTCCTCCGCCCGACGAGGCCATAGACCAAGGCGCGGCTGATACGGGTGGGGCTGGTGATGCCTATCCTGCCGTCAAAAACGCTTTGGCCTGCGAACTGCTGGTCATGGATGGTGGAAGTACCGACCGGACGCGCGAGATTGTCCAAGAGATGAGTGCGCGCGACCCGCGCATCCGTTTGATTGCCAACCCCAAGAAAGTCCAATCGGCTGCCGTCAATCTGGCGGCTCGCGAAGCCGATCCGCGGTCGCGTTGCCTTGTGCGCGCGGACTGCCACGCGGTCTATCCGGAGAATTATGCCGCTGACCTTCTGACCACCCTTCGCCGAGAAAACGTGTCATCGGTGGTTGTTGCCATGCGCACGTGTGGCACTTCATGCTTTCAAAAGGGGATCGCCGCTGCACAAAACAGCCGCCTTGGAAACGGCGGGTCGGCTCACCGAATTCTCGGCAAATGTGGACTGGTCGACCATGGGCATCACGCTGCTTTTGACCGTGAGGCGTTTCTCACACAGGGCGGTTATGACGAGAACTGTGCCTTCAACGAGGACGCCGAATTTGATCAACGGCTGATCAAGACAGGCGGTACGATCTATCTAAACGGCAATATCGCGATCGATTACTATCCACGCGATTCTCTCTTCGCGCTGGCCAGGCAATACGCCAACCATGGTTGGGGGCGCGCGAACACCTTTCTCCGGCATGGCGGGCGACCCAAGTTGAGGCAGGTTTTGCCTGTTCTTATCCTTGCGGCCTGTCTCGGCGCGGTGCTTTTGACGCTTTTGACATTCAATACCGTGTTCTTGCTCATCCCTGCCGGGTACTTTGCGGCGGCCACCGCATTTGGCCTGCTTCTTGCCTACCAAACCCGGTGCGCGTGTACGTCGTTGGCTGGGCCAGCCGCGATTGTCATGCACATGAGTTGGGCGACGGGCTTTGCAAAGCGAGTGATGACTGAGGCGTGGGCACGCGTGCGTGGCAACAAGACCGCCGCCTTCGAGCAGGATCAGAAGTTGGAAGCATTCGATCGGGGCGTGAAAGCGAAAAATGCCGCCACTGGCAGGGCGTTACGTACCTCCTAATCGGTAGTTTGAACCATTGCAGTATGCTGCTCAATTGAACCGTACGGAGATGCGTATCGCAGTATGAGCGTGTTAGCGGTCGAGGATATGGATGTTCTGCCGGTCAGATCTCGGGTCGCACGAGCTGCTTAAACTGCTGGCACAAGGGTTTTGGCGACTTTTGGGACCCAAAGATAAGTCATTCAAAAACAGTATCTTGAGCCCTCTCGCTGCGGCCTGACGCGAAAATGTTGCAGAGCACAACGGATGCCCCTAGTTTAGATGAACGTCTCGGATAAGTAACGATTAAGCGGATTGAGAGATATGGCTTCGCACAACAACGATCATCGGTTTCAGCGTGGCGCACAATCCGGTTCAGGTCGGCTCAAAAGGCGAGGCCTGTTTTCCGGACCTCTGGCGTCGTTTCCGCGGATTGCGTCGATTGCAGGCGGGGCATTGATTGTTGCCTTTGCGACGGTTGCTGTCTTCACACCACTCCGTCCACCGCTGCACGCCAGTGACGAGCCAGGCACGTTAAATTATCCCGGGCCGACGGCCGCTGAATACAAGCTTGGAACGCAAGATAAAATCCGGATCCAGGTTTTTGAATGGCGTCCTGCACGCGATGAGATCTTTGCCTGGGATGCGCTGAACGCCGAGTATAGCATTGGCGTCTCAGGACAATTAGCTCTGCCGCTAATTGGGCAGATACCTGCTGGCGGGAAGACAACGGGTGAACTTGCCGCTGACATTTCCACACTGCTTCAGCAGCGCATGGGAACCGTTTCGGCACCCGATACGACAGTCGAGATCATCGAGCATCGTCCGTTCTATCTGACGGGTGATGTGACCACGCCTGGCGAATACGCCTACCGGCCCGGCCTCACGGTCTTGCAGGCGGTGTCTCTTGGTGGTGGCTTGCGCCGGTCGCGCGATGCGGAAGGCGCTGCTGCTGTCCGCGACATGGTCCAGAATGAGGGCAACCTCAGCCTGCTTGAGCAAGAACGCATCGCTTTGATGGTTCGCCATTCCAGACTCGTTGCAGAAATCGAAGGCCATAAAACCGTTAAGACGCCCGAAGCCCTGGTTTCGATGGCTGACAAACCGACGGCCGCAGTTGCTTTGCGCAATGAACGGCTGATGTTTGATACGCGCAAGAAAACGTTCAAACGGCAACTGCAGACGCTGGATGAGTTGAAGGCGCACCTGGAAGGTGAGACTGAATCGCTTATCAAGCAGATCGGCACAGCAGATCGGCGCGTTGCGCTGTTGGAACAAGAGCTTGACGGTATCCGCCGCCTTTCGCGGAAAGGCCTTGTCACGGCACCGCGCTTGCTTGGTCTTGAACGCACGCTGGCGCAGCTTCAGGGTGAACGGCTCCGGCTGGAAGCACGCCAATCCAAGGTGCGGTCTGAAATCACGCGGACGGAAATCACCAAGCTGAACCTGATTCAGACCCGGGCAGAGGGCATCTCAAAAGACTTGAGTGACACGATGTCTGAACTCGATCTGGTTGCGCGACGGGCTGAGACCAGCTCCCGACTTCTCGGCGAGGCACGTGTGCGAGCCGCAACCGAGACTGCCTCAATGGGTCGGACGATACGCCCGAAGGCCAGCTACATGCTGATCCGGAGGATCTCGGATCGTGCGATTGAGATCAGCGCGGATGAGAATGTGCGTATCATGCCTGGTGACACGTTGAAGGTTGAACTGATGCTTGATGAAACCCCAACCGTTGAAGACGCTGAGCCAAGTACAGGCCTCTACGGCAGTTCGATGCGTGGTCCAGCACCTTTCCAGTTGGACACCTCGCCGCTGAAGCCGATTTTGTTCTCCGAGGATGATTTTGCCGGTGCGTTCTATGCACGTCCTGCTGTTGCCAAGCCCAACGACACCACAAAGACGCGAACACCGACTTCACGGACTGGCACACCGGTTCGTCAATCTCTGCCAGCAGAAGCCACCGCCAAACAACCGGCCAGACTACCGGTTTCCGTGGCCCGGACACTGGAAGTGACCCGGCCTGACCTCGACCTGGGTGCCCCAGCCATAGATCGGTCGATCCCGCTGCCAGAGCGGAGACAACTGAGTGAGGATCGTGTCTTGCCGGTTGCAAACCCACGCCGGTCAGCGCTGTCTTCCAATAACGGTTAAAGCTGCTTGCGTCGGGCGCATTTACCATGCCTGCTCTAAGCTTGAGGCAAAGCATGGTGCTTGCGGTTTCTGGTGCGGTTTCTGGCCTGTATCCCTCGGGGCATTGCGACGGGTGGATGATTGCCAAGACCGATTGAGC
The DNA here is from genome assembly GCA_039819785.1 of Pseudomonadota bacterium. Lineage (GTDB taxonomy): Bacteria > Pseudomonadota > Alphaproteobacteria > Rhizobiales > Hyphomicrobiaceae > JBCBRD01. Next base: position 50,241 of record JBCBRH010000016.1, read on the forward strand.
CTGCGCTCGGAGACTGAGGCCTTGGTTTTGCAGCGATTACTATAAAAAGCCTCACGTTCCCTCGGCGTAACCGGCATGTAAATTGAAAAGCGTTCCAGGTGTTGTCTGGGAATGCGCCATTGCGTGACAATAGAGTGTTTTGTCGGCGGTGGCTGGTTGTAAGGTTTCTGACACGATTGGATACAAAATCAGGTGTGCGCCGAGTTGCGGGCTTACTTGCGAGAGGACTGGCACGTTTTACTGGCAAGTTGACTGGCAACGATATTGGGCGATTGGATGCGACAAGACCGCGACCTGGGTCTAGCCTTGCTGGCGGACATGGCCGGCATTGGATCAGCCCAGTCGCTTTCACCTGCATGTGTTCGATGCAAACCGACCGGCGGAACGAACCCATATGAGCATCATCATCCCGCCTCGCGGCAATGGACACATGCAATGGCCAAATGGCTCGATGGTTTGGGGGCAAGGTCCCAAGACTGAATTGCCATTGTTCTTGGCTGGTGTCGGGTTTGCCATTTTTCTATTCGGTGTTTCCCGGGTCGGGATAGATTTCATTCCAAGTTTGACGAATGTGTTTTGGGCCGCTGGTTGGGCTGTCGTCGCCTATACAGCTGCATTCCGCGCTGACTTATTGGCGCAAGCCACATTAAACAACAAAATGTTGCTGGCTGCGGCCTTCATTGCGACGCTGTCGGCGCTCTGGTCGCTCATGCCTTCGCTAAGCGCATTTCGCGGCGTCCTTTTGATTTTGAATATCATGGTGGGTTTTGTTGCGTTTCATCACTTCGGACTGAGACGCACCCTACATGTTATATTCTGGTTCTGCCTGATCGCCCAAGTCGGCTCATTTTTGCTGATCGCAAGCGGGCATCACGCTGCATTTGACCATAACGGCTATGTTCCCAAGGGGCTTTTTCCACACAAGAACAACCTGGCGATGAATGCAGTCATGTTGTTTTTCACCAGTCTGATCCTGTTTGCACACGGTTGGCGCAGGATCTTGTCGCTCGTCGGCGCTGCATCGGCTCTGACTGGTCTCATCCTGTCCACCTCAGGCACCGGGCTGATCGTGTGCGTGCTGATGTTTGGTATTTTGTGCGGGTGTGCGGTCGTTTCCTATGGAATGCGGGCAACCCAGTTCATTGCAGGGCTTGGGTTGTGTTCACTCGTTGCCACGGTGCTGATGATTGTTTTCAGCGGGTACAATCCATATATCGAGCTTCTCAATTCGCTCGGGAAAGACACCACGTTAACGGGGCGGACCGTCCTTTGGGAATATGCCTTCAATGTTTTTGCAGATCATCCCTGGCTTGGGATCGGGTATTTTACGTATTGGAATACGCCGGAGACCACCGCGTCGTCCTTGATCATCATTATGGGCGTTAAACTGAATTCATTTCACAATAACTTCCTTGATGTTCTCGTGGGCGTTGGCCTCTTGGGACTTATTCTATTCGTTATCGCCGTCTTCGGATTATTGTTTCGCACACTTTACCAATTCGTGGTCACGCGCGATGCGCTGCTTGCATGGCCGTTTGCCTATGTCTGCTTCATGTTGATCTACTGCATGAGTGAGTATCCACTGTTCTGGAATAGCGAATATCAGATGTTGTTTGCCTTCGTAGGGGCAGCCGCGGCAGCCGCACCTGAAAAGCTTGCCGCACGGCATCGGCCCGAGCCGTTGGGTGATGTGGAGCTGATCACAGCCTGAGTTTGCCTCGACGTCTCGGTATCGTTCCTTCAGGCCAGAGATGATTACGCCCTTCAGACATTCCGCGGCAGGGCAAAGCCCGCCATGGGCTTCTACGCCTGATGGATTGCCTAGCGACTGCGAAGAAAAACCAACGGTTTCTTTTGCAATGTTAACCAAAAGGCTTAGTCGGTTGGCGTCGTCCTCAATAGCTCTGCTGGCAAGGCCTCGGTCACAGATTTGGTATCAGTTGATCCCCATAAGCCATTTGTTTTTCGGTCGGCAATGAAAGACAGAATAAGCAAACCGAAGACTTGGTGGCGCACGCTCAAGTATTGACTGAGCCTAAGTAGCTTAAAAATTAGTCAACATCATACAATCTAGTGCGTTCGGCTGATTGCCAACTTGTGACACGATCAAAAATGGGCGAACGTTGTTGTTGCGCCGCAGCATTATCAAAGGGAGTACAGCCCTGCTGTAGTGGCACGTTTCTCCCAGCGTTAACACATATTGTGATAAAATTAATCCATGTCCTTGAATGAACAGACTATACAAGCTAATCCTTACTGCGGAGTGCATGTGTTGTTCGTAACAGTGAAGGGGTGGGTTTTATGGATTTCAGAACCATAGCCGACGTCCAAAGTCATAGTGCCTCTCTACCACCACATCTTGATACCGCAGTGCAAGATGCCCTCGCGTCGTCCGTTGACCGCGACAAGATGATTATCGTTCATCACTCGCGATTGTTTCGAGATTGCCTCAAGCAGGCCTTGAATAGTTCAGTTGATTTCGAGATTGCTGATTTTTCGACGCTTGATGATGCCCTGGCGCAAGTTGAACCTAATTCAATTCGCCTGCTCATCATCGGCCTGCAGGGAAATGACTGGCTCGCTGAGCGCTCGAAACTGGATGCGATCTTCGATTGCCTTGGGGAAGATGTCCCGCTGGTGGCAACCGGCGATAGCGAAGACCCCCGATTTGTTGTGAACCTCCTCAATAAAGGCGTACGTGGGTATATTCCGGCAAGCCTGGAGTTGCAGGTTACACTTCAGGCGTTGGCGCTGGTTCTGGCCGGTGGGGTGTATGCGCCTGCAAGTTGCTTGCTGAAGCTGTGGCAGAACCCGACATCTGAAACTGAACAAGCCGGTGATTTGCGTGGGCTGACCAACAAACAGCTCGCGGTCATTGAGGCCATCCGGCAAGGGAAGGCCAACAAGACAATCGCCTATGAGTTGAACATGTGTGAAAGCACGGTGAAGGTTCATGTCCGCAACATCATGAAGAAGCTGCAAGCGAAGAACCGAACGCAAGTTGCTTACATTGCAAACAAAATGCTTCAGCACGTCGACGCTTAGAGCCTGCTTGTTTTTCGTGGACCAGCAAGGCCAGGCCCTAAGCTCTTAATTCAGAGCATGTTCCGGGCGGGAAGGCGTGACGCTTGGCGGGGGAGCATGTTGCTTTGCGAAGAAACGCGCCATCACAACGTTGTTTCAAACGTTGTCTCACATGGGTGGCACGGTGATCTCTGGGGTCGTCTCTTGACCGAACTTAGGCTGCGGAGTTGCGTGGCCTGAGGTCTGCGGTCTGAAGCCAGCCAAGGCCTGCTTCGGTTGTTTTGCGCGGTCGGTACTCACACCCGATCCAGCCACGATATCCCGATGCTTCGATAGCCTGCAAAATCTCGTTGAGATCCCAATCACCCTGGTCGGGTTCGCCACGATCAGGCGGGCCGGCAATCTGGATGTGCCGTGTGATGTCGGCTGCCTCCGCGATTGCGGCCAGCACATCCCCTTCCATGCGATGGCGATGGTAGAGGTCCAGCTGCAGGCCCAGGTTCGGCGCGCCGACGGCTTCGATGATGGCGCGGGCATGCGCTGTGCGGGTCAGGTGGTATCCCGGCATATCGTAGGTGTTGATGGGTTCGATCAGGATGTCGATCCCGTGGGGCTCTGCCATTCTTGCGGCAAAGGCAAGATTGCCGATAAATGTCTCGTCATCGGCAGTTTCGGCGAGACCTGCCATCGCATGCAGACGGACGCACCCGACTGTCTCGGCATATCGCAGGGCTCTGGCGGTTGCGTCTTCAAACTCGCTCTCCCGGCCCTTTTGAGCTGCAAGACCACGATCACCGGCGTCCCATTTTCCCGGATGTATGTTGAACAGAACCAGCGTAAGATCATGCAAGCGGAGGGTATCGCGGACCACTTCGGCTGGGATTTCGTAAGGAAAAAGCATTTCAACGCCGCAAAAGCCGGCGCGTGCCGCGCACTCGAAGCGCTGTGACAGCGGCACTTCGTTGAACAACATCGTCAAGTTGGCTGCCAGATTATGCATGTGCGTTACCCCAGATCCGGTTTGGTCCGCCGCAGGGCCTTGACCTGTCCACGCCGGGTCTTCTGATCCAGCCGCTTTCTCTTCGCTGCACGAGACGGTTTTGTGGCAATCCGCTGTTTGGGCGGATGAAGTGCACGGCGAACAAGTGCAACCAAGCGGGCACGCGCGTCAGCCCGGTTTCGTTCCTGGGTGCGATAGGTTTCCGCGCGAAGGATCAGAATTCCATCATCTGTCAGCCGCCGCCCCGCCAGCGGTCTCATCCGGGCTTTGACGCCCTGGCTGAGTGTGTCGCAATTCAACAGATCGAAACGCAATTCAACGGCGGTCGATACTTTGTTGACATTCTGCCCGCCGGGGCCGGATGCCCGCACGAACCGTTCTTCCAGCCACTGTTCCTCAATAACGGTTGCGTGATCGATATGGAGATCCGCCATCAGCGTGCTCCGATATCCCAATAATCACCGCGAAAATACAACAGTGGGCTGACGTCTGGCTGGAACAATCCGTCGATGACGTTGCCGATGAAAATCGTATGGGTTGTAAAGGCATGGCTATCTGTTAGCCGACACTCCAAGGTCGCCAATGCACCATCCAGGATAGGCGTGCCCGCTGGGCCGATCCGCCAGTCCGATCCGGCAAAGCGTGCTTCACCGGCAAGTCCATCGCGGCCGGCGAACCTGTCGGCAATGGCTTGTTGTTCGGTCGACAACAGGTTGACGCTGAAGTGCTTTAACTCGGCGATGAGCCCGTGCGCCTGTGTCTCCTGACCAACGCAGACCAGGAGAGCTGGCGGCTTATCGGACACAGAGGCGACTGCGGTTGCGGTTAGGCCCGCCCTGGCGCCCGGCTGACCGGCTGCCACAACGGTGACTGCTCCGGCCTGATGCCGCATGATGGCTCGATACCGCTCACTTTCCATGTTCGGCACGACGACTGTTGGATCATTTTTCACGAATTGATTTTCAGTTGCTTTGGTTTGATGACGACATCGTATCGGTGGTGTTGCAGCCCGTAGTCGACGGAGCTGGCACGATGAGGGCCTCTTATACATAAATTCCAGGTGTCTGCTTAGCGCCCGTTCAACGCGGTCGTAACAAAGCCAAGGCGCGGGTTGATGCAAGTAGACAGGTATACGCAGACATTAACGTGTCGGCCTTCGCCAATGTGTGCGGCGGTCCTTCAGGATTTCGCGGGCCGCATTATGGCCTGGTGCGCCCGTGACCCCGCCGCCAGGATGTGCGCCGGACCCACACAGATAAAGCCCTCGCAGAGGCATCCGGTAGTTGCCATGCCCCAGCACCGGGCGACAGGAAAACAGCTGATCAAGGCCAAGCTGCCCGTGAAAGATGTCTCCATCAACGAGGCCGAAACGCTGCTCCAGATCCAGAGGTGAGAGAACCTGCCTTGCGATTACGGCCTGGGTCAGGTTCGGCGCGTATTTGGCAAAGGTTGCGATGACCTGATCTGCGAACGCTTCCTTTTCAGCGGGGTCTTCCCACGACCGCCCATCGGGCAGCTGTGGTGCCACGTGCTGCACAAACAACGAGGCGACATGCTGGCCTTTTGGGGCGAGCGTGCTGTCGATGGTTGAGGGGATCAGCATTTCGATGACTGGCTCGCGCGACCAACCATCGCGACGGGCGTCGAGAAAGGCATGATCGAGATACGCCATTGTAGGGCCGATGATGATGCCGGCTCCGTGGTGATCAGCCGCTTTGATGCCGGGGCGCGAAATGAAATCTGGCAGCTCACTTAAGGCAAGGTTCATGCGAAAGGTGCCAGAGCCACTCCTGATGTTTGAAAACCGCGACCTGAGGTGTGGATCAATATCGGCATCAGCGAGCAGTTTTGAAAAAAGGAGTTTGGGGCCCAACCCAACAGCGATTGTGTCTGAAAAAGCCATCTCGCCGTTTTCAAGTGTCACACCACGGACTTTCCCGTTTTCGGTTTCAATGTTGGCAACACCGCAGTTGGTTTTGATAATTGCTCCGGCCGCGGTGGCTGATTCTGCCATGGCCTGAGTGATCGAACCCATACCTCCGATGGCATGGCCCCAGACGCCCGTTTTGCCGTTGACCTCGCCGAAGACATGATGAAGCAGGACATAGGCGGTGCCGGGTGTATTGGGGGATGCATATGCGCCGACGATCGAATCGAATGCGAATACTGCTTTGACGTGTTCGTTTTCAAACCAGCGGTCTAAAACCTCGGCTGCACTTTTTGTGAATAGGTCGACGACGTTCCGTTTGTTTTCCAAATCGAGTTTGAGATACTTGCGGCTCAAGCCAAGCAACTTTGGAACATCGCCAAGCGGCAGGCCGCCTGCTAATCTCGGCGGAGTCTGAAGTGTGAGGTCGCGCAGGATGTCAGCTGCCGTCCCCAGCATGGCATCGAAGGCGTCGAGCTGACCGGCATCATGTTCTGAAAGCGCTGCGATGGCGCGATGGCGTTCAGTCCGACCGTAGGGCAGAAGGACGTCTTGCTCGCTGTCGATTGGCCAGTAATTGGCGACCGGTCTTTCAACGATTTTTAATCCGTGTGCGGACAGCCCTAGGTCGGAGATGACTTTGGGCGACAAGAGACTCACTGCGTAGGACGCGACAGAGTTGCGAAAACCAGGATGAAACTCCTCGGTTAAAGCTGCCCCACCGACTTTTTTTTGTTTCTCCACCACAAGAACACGCAGGCCAGCCTTAGCCAAATAGGCGGAAGTGACGAGGCCATTGTGCCCTGCACCAATAATGATTGCGTCCCAATTTCCTGGGTTTTCAATTGATCTATTTTGCAAGTGCGAAGTCTTTTTGAAGTTTGACAGAGAAACGGTCGGGTGTTGTCTACTTGAATTCAAGGGTGTTCATTTCTTCGGAAAGTGTTTCTATGGAAACACCTTCACCGGTCGCAGGTGTGTCAAAGGTGGCGCCTTGTAGTCACTTTGTTCAGGAATGCGACGGACGCTTGCAGTTGTAACGAAGCACTTCATGTTTCGTTCATGGATTGGATTGAAGATGACCGGCAGTCGTTGATGATGTGAGCTCGGCGTCGGTCGCAGAAAGATCAGCGTGAAGACTACCGGGCGGTTTATCGGACAAGACTGACGGTCATAGGTTGTCCCCGCCTTAAAGAATTGGATTATTTCTTACGGACGGTCGTTTGGTTTAACCCATATGGCACGCATCAAATTGGAGATGCATTCGATGACGACGAAACACGGCGACCTTTTTGCAGGCAGTATTACCACTGCAAATGCACAGACCGCTTCGGACCTTCGCTCCGCTGGCGGTTTCGGCCACATGCTCGGTTTTCTCGTTGTCGCGATTTTGCCTGCCGCGTTTTGGACTGCCATCTTGCATATCGTTACAGGTTTTATGGGAACATCGCTCAGCTTTACCGTACTCGGCTGTGTGTTCACCGCCATTGCAGCATTTCTTGGCGTGATCTTTGCGGCTATCGCCCGGACATCATCCAACCGCTAGTCCGTCGGCCGAATATTGAGCCAATCATCAAACCAGGGCTTATGGAGTTCTTGGGGTGGATTTGGGCTTCAGACGCACGGCGTTACGACGCCTTAAGAACTTCCCCAGCTACATTTCAACTGACGACAGGTGCCGCGACGGTTCCCGGAAATGGTGCAGTTTGTCGTGACAAAGCGGCAGCGGCGGCATGAGAATGATGACACGCAGCCCCGGAAACTACCGCCTTTCGCAAACTGACATGTGCGGATGGTCTGGCAGTCCTTGTTTGGATTAAACGCCTGGTTGGAATTTGCCTGGCTCCACGCTGACGGTACGGCGAGCATGGTGGACACCAGGACCATCAAGGTCACGGCCGCCAATCTTACTGGAACTGGTCTTCGCGCATCAGATTGCTCGATCATGCCCCATCTCCGTCATCACACCCGGGCCAGAAGGCCCACCGCCATAAGTGTCCTTGGCGGAGACGGTTTGCGCAAGGGGTTTGATACACCATTGTGAACGCACACAACGGATGAGGGCGCGATGGCACCGCTTGTCGTGGGCCGCTGGTCGTGGGCCGCTGCAACAGCCTCGATCTTGCGTGCAATGGGGTATAGAACAGAGTATGCGCTACTCGGCAGCCGCTGCCTGCTCGCTGCGCCGGACGAGCTCCATGTAGTCGGTCATCAGAGTCTTGGTGATGTCGCCTGGAACGTAAATGTGTTCAGCGATCGCGGACACCGGTGTGACTTCGGCTGCGGTTCCGGTGACAAAACATTCTGAGAAATCCGCGAGTTCGTCGGGTAGAATTGTGCGGACGACGACTTCAAAGCCGCGCTGTGTGGCGAGGTCTATCACCGTTCGCCGTGTGATGCCGTCCAGGAAACAGTCTGGTGTCGGGGTATGGATCACCCCATCCTTGACGAAGAACACGTTCGCGCCGGTGCATTCGGCGACGTGGCCTCGATAGTCAAGCATCAAGGCATCTGCCAAGCCGGCCCGTTCGGCGCGGTGCTTCTCTATGGTGCAAATCATGTACAGACCCGCTGCCTTGGCTTTGCAGGGGGCCGTCATTGGGTCTGGCCTGCGGTAAGTCGCCATGCCAAGTTTGAGGCCCTTCAGGCGCTCTTCCATGGGAAAATACGAGCCCCAATCCCAGGCGGCGATCGCAAGATGGATCATGTTGGCCTGGGCTGAAATCCCCATTTGCTCACTTCCGCGCCACGTAATCGGGCGAACGTAGCCATCCACCAGGTTGTTGGCTTTGACGACCTCGTTGCAGGCTGCGTCGATCTCTTCAGCTGAGTAAGGGATTTCGAAGTCAAGAATGCGCGCGCCTTCGATCAGCCGCTCGGTATGTTCGCGAAGCTTGAAGATATGGCCACCGTACAGGCGCTCACCTTCGAAGATTGCGCTACCGTAGTGGAGCGCGTGGGTCAGCACATGCAGCTTGGTGTCCTGCCATTTGGTCAGCTTACCATCAAGCCAGATCGTTCCATCCCGCTGATCGAAAGGCAGCAATTCGGCCATGTGCGACAACCTCTTTCCAAATCATAATAAACGGGGTGAGCCGTCGTAATAGCAACGGCAACGATCACGATGGACCCCTTAGCACGCTGGGCACTGCATGACGTCGTTACACCAATCGTGATTGCCAGCTGTCTTGAGCACCGTCGTCCAACCCTGGTTCAAAGGGCTGTCTGAAGGGCAAAATATGGCGAATTGCAGCTTGCCAGCGCTATCAATGCACTGCAACTATGTCAATAAGGCTGACGTAAAATTGGAGTGGTTCAGCACCGGCCCTGCTGCTTTTATAGAGTACTGCCAGAACGTGTTCGTTTTCGATCGAACACGAAACACGCCTTCAGATCTTGGTTTGGAACATGTCACGGGCGCACAACCGCTCACATCCCCGCCTTTCCGGGAATGAACTTTCTGCTCACTATGTGCCAGTGGAACCTGGACGACCAATGGGTCATTGCCGGTCGGAAACAGGAAAAGGCCGTGTCTGTGGCTGTTGATCGATCACGTCTGAACAACGAGTTGGTCTCCATGGGGACAGCAAACGCGATGGGGACAGCAAACGCGCCTGTTGGGACCGGCGCCGATGGTGCTGCCAGAACGCGTCTGATCGCGACCATGGAGCTTTTGTTTTTTGCCTACCGTGACTTCACTCGCGATGCGGACGCTGTACTGGCCGGTTACCAGTTCGGACGGGCGCATCACCGCGTGCTGCACTTTGTCCATCGCAATCCTGGGTTGCGGGTCGCTGACCTGCTGGACATCCTCCAGATCACCAAACAGAGCTTGTCGAGGGTGCTCAAACAGTTGATTGATGATGGGTTTATCCATCAAAGAGCCAGCAATGCCGATGGCCGTGCCCGGTTGCTTCATACGACGGACAAGGGCCGTGATCTCGCTGAGCGGCTGATTGATCTTCAACTCCGGCGGATTTCGAAGGCGCTTGAGATTGCCGGCGCTGATGCTGAAGACACCGTGGAAGCTTTCCTGATGGGGATGATCGATGAAAGAGAACATCAGCGTGTGGAAACGTTGACGAGATCGGATAATGTCTGAACTCAGGAGTTTCGGTTTGTTGGCGGCGCGGACTGCGCCGTTGTTTCCAGCAACCTGATTTTGTGGGAGTACAAACGCCGATGGAACCTGCCCGGGTACTTGAGAGCGATGGAGCCATCAACGATGACTCTCCGCATGTGCTGATTGTCGATGATGACCAGAAAATCCGCGACTTGCTGGCGCTTTATCTGGGAAACAACGGCTTCCGCGTAACAACAGCAGCTGATGTCCAGGCTGCGCGCGCCGCGATGCGGGGCCTGTCATTTGATCTTGTGCTTCTCGACTGGATGATGCCGGGTGTCACGGGCATCGAACTGGCCCGTGAACTGAAGGCGACCCAATCGGTCCCGATTTGTATGCTCACGGCACGCTCGGACACAAATGACCGGATTGCAGGGCTTGAAGCTGGCGTTGATGATTATGTGGCCAAGCCGTTTGAACCACGTGAATTGCTGCTTCGTTTGCGCAACATCTTGAAGCGCGGCGACGGGGCGGTGATTTCGGGCCAGGAAATCCGCCTGGGTTCACTGTTGTTCCAAATCGAGCGCGGCGAATTGCGCAGCGAAACTGAAACGATCAAGCTGACTGAGCGGGAACGTGATCTGTTGCGGCTGTTTGCTTCCCGGATCGGGAACCCCATTCCACGTCATGAGCTCGCCACCGACGACAACACAGGAAATGAACGCGCCATCGACGTTCAAATCAATCGGCTGCGTCGCAAAATCGAGAACGACCCCTCGAACCCGGTCTATCTGCAGACTGTGCGTGGGAAGGGCTATGTGCTTTATGCCGATTAACTCCGTCCGATTGACTGGGACGGCCTGGTTATTGCGGGCCTCGCCGTCACCTTGCTTGTGGTCAACTGGCAGGTGCCCAACCGGCCGGGTCGGGTCAACGGGCAGGTCCTCCACGAGCAACGGTTTTGCGCGGGTGTTCACGAAGGACGTTATATGGCCGTAGTCGGCAACACGCCACGTCGGCGCCTTCGCTGGGAGCGCAGCCTCAGGCGCGCCATGGTGAATGTCAGTGCCACGCTAACCGGACCATGGCGTGCATTGCGGCGTGGTTTCATGCAGGTGGCCGCTGAACTGATGCCGAAGGGGCTTTATGCCCGTGCGCTCATCATCATCATCGCACCCATTGTTGTCCTCGAAGGCGTGATTGCGTTCGTCTTCATGGAGCGTCACTGGCAGGCCGTGACCGGGCGATTGTCTGAGGCGACGGCCCGCGACGTGGCAGCACTCATCGAAGTCTATGACAACTTCCGGCCCACTGATGATGTGGGGCGGCTCATCGAACTGGCACGTGACAAGCTGAACCTATCGATGCAGGTTTTGCCGATGGGCGAGCTACCAGCTGCGCAACCTAGGCCGTTCTTCGGGGTCTTGGACCGAGCGCTGTCAAAGCAGATCAGCACGCATGTCCGCAGACCATTCTGGATCGATACGGTTGGGCAATCCAAGCACGTCGAGATCCGGGTGAAGCATGAGACCGGGATTTTGCGATTTGTTGCACGGCGCAGCCAGACTTATGCCTCGAACTCGCATATTTTCCTGCTGTGGATGGTGATCACGTCGGTCATTCTGCTGACGGTTGCCATCATGTTTTTGCGCAATCAAATCCGACCCATCCTGAAACTTTCAGAGGCGGCCGATGCCTTCGGTAAAGGGCGCCCGGTACCTGATGATTTCAAGCCGCGCGGTGCCCGCGAGGTGCGTCAGGCGGCGCAGGCTTTTGTTGAAATGCGTGATCGCATCACAACCCACGTTGAACAGCGCACGGCCATGCTTGCCGGTGTTTCCCATGACCTGAGGACCATTCTCACGCGGTTCAAACTCGAGTTGGAACTCCTGGGCGATACCACTGCAGCCAAGTCGCTCAAATCCGATGTGAATGAGATGCAGCACATGCTCGAAGACTACCTTGCGTTCACGCGTGGGGATGACGGTGAGCAGGCCACCACATCGAACCTCAATGCGCTGATGCAGGAGATTCAAGACGACGCACAGGTGATCGGCGTTGATATCGATTTGAAGTTCCGCAAGCCGCGCAAAACTCTTTTTGTCCCGCTGAAGCGGAATGCCTTCAAGCGTGCTGTGACCAACCTCGTGTCCAATGCCGGACGATTTGGATCACGCGTCCTCATCCGGGTGGCTGTCGAGCGGCGTTGGGTGCGGATTGAGGTCGACGACAATGGGCCTGGCATCCCCATCGAAGAGCGCGACAACGTCTTCCGGCCGTTCTACAGACTGGATGATGCGCGCAATCAGGATAAGGGAAACACCGGCTTAGGGCTGGCGATTGCACGCGACATCGTGCGTGGCCATGGTGGTGATATCACACTGGGCACAAGCTCCATTGGCGGCTTGCGTGCGATCATCTCAGTCCCGCTCTGATCCACGGAACGCGTTCGGTTTTGAGGCTCCGGCAGATCAATTGTGGGACGTGCTGCGCTTGCACAGGCAGTTAGAGCCTGTTTCCTTTTCGTGGATTCGTAAAGCGGGCCCTAAGCTCTTGATTTGGAGCATGTTCCGGGCGGAAAACCGCGTACACTTTTCCTGAACATGCTCTGGGTCAAACCGGCGGTGTGCACGCGTCCGCCGACGGGCCTTAAGCTGACGAGCCGGTAGCGGAGCCGCTTTCTGGTGGCATGTCGCCAGTGTCGAATTCATCGCGCGGGGCGCTGCTGCTCCGACTGCCAAACCCGAAGTTCCCAGGACGTAACATGCCTGTTACGCGCTCGCAGACGGACAAGGCGCTCTCAACGTTTTGCATGGTCTGCTCACCACGACGCAGGCGCCGATCTAAGACAGCCATGGTTTTAGCCATTCCGGGATCGTCGTCGGTCAGCCATGTCCGGACAACCGAGCCGTAAAGAGATGTCAGACCCGCAACACGGATTGAGCCTTTCATCCCATCTGTACCAATCCCGGCTGCCTGCAGCATCCAGCTTTGCGATTCCATGATCGAACGCACGATGGCCGGGTCGGCTTCGCGGCTTTCAACGATTGAAGCGATGGCGTCCTTGTGCGGGTTCATGGCATCGAAGCGGGCCATGATGGCTTCGAATAGCTGATCGCGGGGGCTCTCCTCGGGATCAGGTTTTGACATCTTCGACAGCACGTCTGTGTCGACCAACTTGCCGTAGGCGGTGAGGATCGCCGTCTTAGACCCGAAAGTCTCACGTAACTCAGCCAGCGTGATCCCGGCGGCGTCTGCGATGTCCCGGAGCGATACGGAAGCCCAGTCGCGTTCACCGGCAAGTCGAAGGGTGGCGGCGATGACTTTGCCTTCGGGTGTGTTGATGTCGATCATGTGTGGCAATCCTCCTCATCTTGTGAGGTTAGACGAAGCGGGCTTTGCTTCGGATTTGTCAGCGGCGCTTGCACGCGTGTTGCGCAGGCCAGTTAGCGTTGAAGCCAATAACCTAACATGCATTCGCGCCGGTTGGGTTGCACGCGGGGCAATTCGCGGGAGGTGAGGCTGCGAACTGCCTATGGCAAGCTCAGATAAACTGCTGGATTGCAGGCCACATGCGTCACCCGCCGTGGGTTTTTGGCCTGACGACCTCGCCGTCTTCCTTGGTAAACTCGCTAAGGTTTGGATTATCCAGTAGCTCGAATGCTTTCTCTGACGGCCGGCATAAAGCTGCACCTTTTGGAGTGACGACGATCGGCCGATTGATCAGGATCGGGTGTGCCATCATCGCATCGATCAGCGCATCGTCGGAAAGGCTAGGGTCCCCGAGGCCAAGCTCGTCGTAGGGCGTGCCTTTCTGCCGGAGCAGGTCGCGCGGCGCTATGGCCATGGCGGCCAGCAGGCCCTTCAATCGGTCACGCGTTGGTGGTGTTTTCAGGTATTCGATCACCTCCGGCTCAACGCCGGATTGCCGGATCATCGCAAGTGTATTGCGCGAGGTGCCGCACTTTGGATTGTGGTAGATCGTTATGTCGCTCATTGTGGTCCATCCATGGACTGGTGCTGGGTTCGCGTGGAATGTTTGGACCACCTAACAGTCGGTCTTTGCGGATGTGGTCGATGGCGCAATAGCCGGTGTTGCCCGTGGCAATATCAGTTGCGCACAAACGAATGCGGCCAACAGCGCGCCAATGATTTGCATGGCGATATAAGCTGCGACGTGAGTGGGCTCGATGCCTGCAAACGTGTTTGTGAGGCTGCGGGCAATGGTGACTGCCGGATTGGCGAACGACGTCGATGCGGTAAAAAAGTAGGCGCCGCCAATATAGAGCCCAACCATGGCAGCGACGGCGTTTGCGTTGGCCTGCAGCGTGAGCAGAATTGTTGCCACAAGGCCGAAGGTCGCGATGATTTCGGCAAACCAGAGCCCGTTGCTGGATCGTGCGGTTTCGGACAGTTGCAATATGGGCTGGTCAAACATGATGTGGGCGGCCCACACCCCGAGGATGGCGCTCACGACCTGCACGATCACGTAAGCGCTCGCCAGGCCGTTGTCGATTTCCGAGCGCAAGGCAAAGACCAGCGTGACGGCTGGATTGAAGTGCGCGCCGGAGATTGGCCCGAATGCCGTGATGATAACGACCAGGATTGCCGCTGTTGCAGCAGCGTTGCAAAGCAGCGCAAGGCCTGTGTTTCCCTGCGAGAGGGTTTCGGCCATGATCCCGGACCCCACCACGCCGATAAGCAGAAATGCAGTTCCCAGCGCTTCGGCCAAAAGTTTCTGAAAGGGAGTGGGCATGGAGGATCGCCTCTTCAACTTGGGTTTATTGTGTTTGCGATGACATTTGCCGCGACGTCGCTGCGCTCGGCAAACGGGGTCACGCCCCGACGTGTGGCTTCAGCACCGTGCGGCAGGTGTCGCGGAAGGCCGACGAGAGCTCTTTGATGCGGGGGGCAAGGCTGGAAGCTGGTGTTTCCGATACGATTTCGACGAAGCGACGCATATGATCGGTCAAGAGATCATAGGACGCTGCGAAGGCTGCGCGCTTTGCATTTTCTCCGCCTGGGACGCGGCTGGGATCACTCATGCCCCAATGGTCTTTTATCGGCGCGCCAGGCCAATAGGGGCAGGTCTCACCAGCTGCGTCATCGCACAGCGTGAAGACAAAATGAATTGGCGGGGCGTCGGGACCGGCAAATTCGTCCCAGGATTTCGAGCTGAGGTTTGTCAGGTCATGGCCATGTTTTTTGAGGATTTCGAGCGCCAACGGGTTGATGGTTCCGCGCGGCGTGCTGCCGGCACTGAACCCTTTGAACCGAGGCAACCCCATGTGGTTGAGGATACTTTCAGACAGCACGGACCGGGCTGAATTGTGCGTGCACAAGAACAGGACGTTGTGCGTTTTTTCCAACATGGGTGATCTCACTTACTTGCCTGCCTGGACGGCGTTGCGCGCTTTCGTTTGTGGCTGACGCTTTGGCTTTGTTTTTTCTGGTGGCGCAGCCTTCGCGGTCATCTTCGGGCGTGTTGACGTTGGGGCTTTGCAGCTCAAATCGTTCGCGATGTCAGAGGTGACACAGCCCATGTTCTCACCTGCCACGTCCTCACCTGCGCAACAGTCTTCGGTCAGGAAAGTGAGAAGCGCCTGCATGCGGGAAAAATTTGCAGCGTATCTTATGAAGCGGCCATCGCGCGTGGGGTGAACGAGCCCGGCGTGATCAAGCTCTTTGAGATGAAACGACAAGGCTGCGGGCGTGATCCCGATCTGGCGAGCAATCTCTCCAGCTGCGATCCCTTTTGACCCCGCCTTAACCAGCAGGCGAAACACACAGAGCCGGTGGTCGTGGGCAAGGGCGCCTAAGGCCTGGATCGCTTCGGTCTGGTTCATGATCAGGTTCGAGCTGATTGCCGCGCTGCGTGGCGAAGAGACGAGTGATGCGGTATGTTATTTCAATAACTCATGAAATTTGCAATAGTCATATTGTGACAGCTATTACTTCACACCTTATCCGTTCACTCCCACCACAAGCCGAGCCCAACCTAATGACCGAACGCGACACTCCTGAGACGACGCCGCAACTGGACGATGATGCTTTTTCCCAGATTGAACCGACCCGCCTGACCGCAGGAACGCGCTCAGCACATCCGCCACGGATCTTGATGCTTTATGGCTCGGCGCGGGAGACGTCATACAGCCGGCTGCTGACGTTCGAAGCGGAGCGATTGTTAAAAAAAATGGGCTGCGAAACGAAAGTCTTCGATCCACGCGGTCTGCCACTTCCCGATGATGGGCCGGTCGATCACCCGAAGGTCGTGGAACTGCGTGAGGCGATGCAGTGGTCGGAGGGGCAGGTTTGGTGTTCACCAGAGCGGCATGGCGCGATGACCGGTATCTTGAAAGCCCAGATTGATTGGGTTCCGCTGTCGATTGGTGCTGTGCGCCCCACGCAGGGGAAAACGCTGGCGGTGATGCAGGTGTCAGGCGGCTCGCAGTCGTTCAACGCGGTCAACCAGATGCGCGTTCTTGGCCGTTGGATGCGAATGATCACGATCCCCAATCAGTCGTCGGTCGCAAAGGCCTTCATGGAGTTTGACGATGATGGCCGGATGAAACCGTCAGCCTATTACGCGCGTGTCGTGGATGTGATGGAGGAGTTGGTGAAGTTCACGCTGCTGACCCGCGATGTGTCGGATTATCTGGTGGACCGCTACAGTGAACGTGTCGAGACCGCGGCGGAACTGTCAGCGCGCGTCAACCAGCGTGCGATCTAGTTGTGGTTGATTCTAAGCTGGTGCTGGGTTGGTGCTGGACCCAGTACTAAGCTCTGGCGTCAATCCTTGGCCAATTCTCGGCTGCGATTTGCTGCTGCTGCAACGGCTTCGGTCATCAAATCGGTCAGTCCGTTGGGGTCGTGCATGAGGATTTCCAATGCAGCCTGCGTTGTGCCGCCTGGTGAGGTGACGTTTTCGCGCAATGTGCCGGCCGGTGTTTCGGGTTCAGCATCCAGAAGGGCTGCGGCACCGATGATGGTTTGGCGGGCCAGTTCGGTTGCGCGCGCCTCTGCAAGGCCGGCGTTGATGCCAGCTTGTGCAAGCGCTTCGACCATGTGGAAGACGTAGGCCGGGCCGGAGCCGGATACAGCTGTCAGCGCATCCATCTCATCTTCGTTCTCAAGCCAAACCACGCCACCCAGCGTTTGCAGGATCGCGCTGCAGACGCTGCGTTGGGCTGAGGTGACAGATGCGTTTGCAAATAAACCGGTGATGCCCTGGCCGATGGCAGCCGGCGTGTTCGGCATGGCGCGGACAATTGCCGTTTGCGGCGGCAGAGCTTTCTCGTAAAGGCTGAGTGGCTTGCCTGCGGCAACCGAAATGACGAGTGTGTCTGGCCCGATGATCGACGCAATCGTGGGCAGTACCGCTTCCATGATCTGAGGTTTGACAGCGAGCATGACGACAGCCGGTGCTGTTGCCAATTTCAGCGGGCCAGCTTCGGGCGATATTCTGTGCGTCTGGAGCTGGGAGAGGATCTGCTGTGGTGGCGCAGGGTCTTGGACACGGACCTGTTCAGGCTTCAGTCCCTGGGCCAGCAATCCCGAAAGCATTGCACCACCCATTTTACCCGCGCCGACAAGAATGAATGGACGGTTTGCAAAGGCGTGGTCGAGGATGGGAGTTGTCATCTACTTGGGCCTCGTAAAACAAAGGCGGCGAGTTGCCTGACCCGCCGCCTTTCAAATTGTCATCCGTCAAACTGGATTGAACTGATACCGAAATGGCAGAGGTCAGGCGTGACCTTCGGTTTCAAACATGGCACCTGTCAGCGCCTCGCGCGAGTCCTTGCCGGCCCAGACGCAGAATTGGTAGGCTTTGAAATAGCGCTCTGATGCATCCAGGGCTGCGCGCAACATCGCCTCGCATTGTTGCGATGTGATGACGTTGCCGTTGAGCAGGAGTGCGTGGCGATACATGACCAGCCCCTCTTGCGTCCACAAATCGAAGTGGCCGATCCAAAGCTGCTCGTTGATCTGGGCGATCAACTTGTACATCTCGTTTAGGCGGTTTTCCGGCACGCGAAAATCAAAGGCGCAGGCCAGATGCAGTGCTTCAAGGTCATCGCGCCAATTCAGCGACAAATGGTAATCGGTAAAGGTCCCCTTCACGATGATGGTGATTTCATCATCGCCTGTGCGCTCACACGACCAGTCGTTCCTGATCGCCAGTTGCTCCATCAAATCAACCGGGTTTTTCATGCGGTACGGTTCAGTGCCTTCGACCTCGGGCATTCGTCATCCTCTTCTTAGCAACGGCGCCTCGTTGGGGACCGCGCGCTCCGGTTTGGTGACGGGTGGGCGCGTTTCGTCTGCGCGTTCCTCGTCACGGGAGGGACACAACCATTAGGCGGAGTTGAGTCGCAATCGGGAGAGGGCAGTTTGCTGGCGATAACGTTGAACGGTGGGTTTGAGGCGTTCTTTGTTTGTCACACATTCGAGTTTGAGAGGATCGGCGGCCGGATGCCTGATGGAGCGGTGAGACGGCCATCGCGCGCAGAGCTCTTGCTTAGGGCTGCCCTTGTTGATCGGCTGGAACGCCGCAGGTTGATCGGCTGGAACACCGCACGGATGGTCTCATCAGGTGGCCTGCTCCGGCATCTTCAATGCAGCTTCCAACGCCGCAATGCG
Organism: Pseudomonadota bacterium; assembly: GCA_039819785.1. Classification (GTDB taxonomy): domain Bacteria; phylum Pseudomonadota; class Alphaproteobacteria; order Rhizobiales; family Hyphomicrobiaceae; genus JBCBRD01. Next base: position 68,895 of record JBCBRH010000016.1, read on the forward strand.
ATCGCGAAGTGCGTCGTTTTCGTTGCGCGCCTTTTCAGCCATGGTTCGAACGGCTTCAAACTCTTCGCGACTGACCACATCCATTTCGCGCAAGATCCGTTCGCCTTGTGCCCGCATGACGCCTTCGACTTCCCCACGCGCCGATTGGGCGACACCGGCTGCGTCTGTCATGATTTTGGCCAGTTCGTCGAACAGGCGGTTTGACGTTTGTGTCATGGGTGATCCTTCAGCTTCGTTTGTCTGGCGTATTAGGGAGCGTACGCGGCTTTTGCTGCGCACATCGCCGTTTCTTATGGTTCTGTGTGGAGTATGCGCATTCATCGGTGCCGCTTCAAGGTGGTCTCACGGTGTTGCGGGTTGACAGCTGGGACGCAGGTGCCGATCACAGCCTCTCGACGTCGCCCCCCGACTTGAGGCTTTTTTGGAGCTTGCCCCCCATGTTTGCTGCACCGCTCGCGCTTGCTGCCTTTGCCGTCGGGCTGGCTGGTCTCTTGACCGGGTTTGGGCCGGGTCCAATGGTTGTCGGCGCAATCCCGTTTCCGCAGTTTGACCCCGTGGCCATTCAAATCGGGCCGGTGGCGATTCGCTGGTATGGCCTTGCCTACATGGCGGGGCTGCTCCTGGGTTGGCTCTATATACGACGGCTGATCGCAGATGATGCGCTATGGCCTGGCCGATTGGCGCCCTTCAGCGTTGAAAAGGTCGATGACCTGCTTGTCTGGGTGACCGCGGGCGTGATCCTGGGCGGACGGCTCGGGCACGTCATCTTCTATGAACCTGGCTACTACCTGCAAAACCCCATGGAGATCCTTGCCATCTGGAAGGGCGGGATGTCGTTCCATGGCGGTCTTTTGGGTACGGGTGCGGCCATGTGGCTTTTTGCGCGCCGGAATGCGGTTTCGGTCTGGCCCGTTATGGACGCCGTGGCTGCGACGGTTCCAATCGGGCTGTTCTTCGGGCGAATGGCGAATTTTGTGAACGGGGAGATCGTCGGGTCGCCGACGGATATGCCATGGGGCATGGTGTTTCCCGGCTGGGGGGAAACTGCACGGCATCCAGCCATGTTGTATGAGGCCGCCCTTGAGGGCATCGCGCTGTTTGTTGTGCTGCGGTACTTCACGCATCAGCAGTGGGCATTTCGCACACCAGGGTTCACGACAGGTGCGTTTCTGGTCGGCTATGGCGTGTTCCGGATTTTCTGCGAGCTTTTCAAGATCGTCGATTACAGGCTGATCATGCCGCCTTATCCAATCACCAAGGGCATGGTGTATTCCGCGCCGATGGTGGCCTTGGGCATCTGGTTCATCATTGCGGCACGTGAACGGGCGCGGCGGGCCAACGAGGCCGAGATCGCATGAATGCTGAGGGTGTCGGGGATGGCAGGGGGGATGACCTTCCATATGATCCAACTGCGCGGCGGGATACGCCTCTGGCGCTGAAGCTGAAGGCCCAGATCAAAGAGCGTGGGCCGTTACCGCTCAGCGACTACATGCACGCGTGTCTTTATGACGAGGTTCACGGTTACTACCGCGGGGCGGATGCCATCGGAGCGGGCGGAGATTTCACGACGTCTTCGGAGATCAGCCAGCTATTCGGCGAAATCATCGGTATCTGGGCGGCCGTTGTCTGGAAAACCATGGGTGCCCCGGAACGCTTCAACCTGATCGAATTGGGTCCTGGGCGCGGGACTTTGCTGGCGGATGCGTTGCGTGCCGCCAATTTGGTGTCCGGGTTTTTGGACGCAGCCGACGTGGCGCTCATTGAAACAAACACTGTTCTGCAGGACCGCCAGGCGGCGACACTCGCGCGCGACAGCGCTTCTGTTCGCTCGCTCAATTGGTACGGCTCGCTCGCAGATATATGGCGGGAGGACAAAGAGGCTGCGTTGTGGCCGACGATCATCGTAGGCAACGAGTTTCTTGATACAGCGCCAGCCGATCAGTTCTCCTGGACAGAACAAGGCTGGCAGAAGCGTCTGGTTGGGTTGGATGATGCCGGGCGTCTTGGTTTCGTTACTGGCGAGATCACCGAAGAAGCCGCGCAAGCCACGTCACCCGGTTCAACCGATTTGAAGGCGCGCTTTCCATCTGCGGCTCAGGGGGACATGATCACTGTTCCACTATACGACATGATGGATGACGTTGTTGCGCCATGGCCCAAATTCGCTGCGCTCTTCGTCGACTACGGTCATGAAACGCCAGCAATCGGGGACACGCTGCAAGCCGTTCGCCGACATCACTTCGAGCATCCACTTACGTCTCCCGGGGAAGCTGATCTGACCACACAAGTGGACTTTGCGGCTGTGGTGGAACGCGCGCGGGGACATCGTGACGGGGTAGAAGCTGACGGTCCCGTCACCCAGGCGGAGTTCCTCGGGCGGCTGGGCATTTTGCAGCGCACATCGAAATTGATGGCGATGAATCCCGACAAAGCTCCCGAGATCGAAGCGGGCGTCATGCGCCTGATGGCGCCCAATGGGATGGGGACGCGGTTCAAGGTCATCGGCTTTCGCTCTGCTGACGTTCCCACACTGCCGGGGTTGGAACCAAACGGCTGATGTTTGAGGGCCAGACATGACCAAGACGGAGCTTTTGCAGCCGGGGGTTGCGCCGAAGCTTGGCGCACTAGCAGGTATCCGGCATGGCTTTTATGCGCGCCAAGGCGGTGTCTCGCGGGGGATCTACGCCTCGCTGAATTGCGGGCTGGGGTCTTATGATGACCGCGATGCTGTTCTGGAGAACCGGGCCCGCGTGTCACGTGATTTGGGTGGCCTGGGTGATCGCGTGTTGACCGTGCACCAGTGTCATTCAGCCGTTGCTGTCCGGGCCGTTGATCATTTCCCCGCTCATGACCTGCCGAAGGCGGATGCCATCGTTACGACAACGCCGGGACTGGTGATTGGCGCACTGGCGGCGGATTGCGCGCCCGTTTTGTTTGCCGATGCAGAAGCGAAAGTGGTCGCTGCGGCGCATTCAGGTTGGCGCGGTGCGGTTGGGGGCATCCTGGAAGCAACAGTTGCAGAGATGGTTAAGGCGGGTGCTGTGCGTTCGCGCATTTTTGCAGCCCTGGGGCCGGCCATCAGTCAGCCGGCCTATGAGGTCGGACCGGAGTTCGAGGCGCAGTTTTTGGCGTTGGACCCGGGCTACAAGCGGTTTTTCGCCGTTTACACGGATGGCGGACGTGCCCACTTCGATCTTCCCGGCTTTGTGATGCATACGCTCAGCCGCCTTGGCATCGGCGAAACTGAGAATTGGACGGCATGCACCCGGCCGGACGATTCGCTGTATTTCAGCTATCGGCGGTCAAAAAGCCTCTCACAACCCGACTACGGACGACAAATCTCTGCCATTGTCGTGGCATAACTGCATAATCCACAGTCCGTTAGGTCTTTTTCCTGCCTCACCGCGATCTTAGAGACAAGAAGTGGCCTGTTGGGGTGGACGCGTCGCCGACCTGTCGTTTAACTGATCATCAAATGTGTACCGGTCGTTGAACTAGTACAGGCCGCAAGGTGAGTAAGCCGGCCGCCGGAAACAGCGGATCAATAATCGGGGGACGTCATCGTGACGACCAATGGTTCTGCTGCTGCATGGCGTGCGAAAGGTCCACTTCCGCTCATCGTTGCTGCAGTTTTAACAAGCTTCACACTCGCTGGCTGCGAGACAACATCCAATCTTCTCGGATCTGTCGGTAATACCGCGGATGCGACGACCCAACAGCTGGCCGCAGCATCGAGCAGCACGTCCAAGCCGCTCGTAGCGATTGCGCCCGTAATCGGTGCGCCTGAACCGGTGGCCGGTCAGTTTAAATCAGCTCTGGTTTCAGCGCTTGGCACCAAGGGTATCAACGCTGCGACCACAACCGATCAGCCGACAGCCTACACGCTGCGCGGCTACATCGTTTCGGCACGCGAGCCCGCCGGGACAAAAGTTTCCTACATCTGGGATGTGACGACGCCGGCTGGAAAGCGGGTCAACCGGATTACAGGCGAAGAGCTTGTTGCAGGTGCTCCCGCCAGCCGCGATCCATGGGCATCTGTTTCGCCTGGGTTGATTCAGACAATCGTTGGCAAAACAGCTGATCAGATTGCCGGCTGGCTGCCAAGCCAAAGTGCAGTAACCCCCGCAGCCGTTGCAGGCGCTGCGGGTGCCAATGCAGTTGCCTCAGCCAATGCGGGTGCAACGCGTGTTGCAGGTAGCGCCCAACGGGCCGCCGCAACGGCCGGTGCTGCGGCAGCTGGTGTTGCCAACCGCACAACGACCGGCAGCATCGGTGGGTCGAAATCCGGGTCTGGCTCGGTTTCGGCCATCGTCCCAAGTGTTCGCGGTGCGCCCGGTGATGGCAGCGTGGCACTGTCCAGTGCACTGCGCAAAGAGCTACGGAACAAGGGTGTCAACATGGCCAGTGTGGCTGGTCCGAACGCCTACCGGGTCGAAGGCCAGGTGAAGCTTGGTCCTAAGTCGGGCGGCAAGCAGACCATTGCCATCGACTGGCATGTCAAACAGCCGAACGGAACGTCTGTTGGCACCGTTTCTCAAAAGAATGAGATCCCAGCAGGGTCCTTGGACGGTGCCTGGGGACAGACAGCCAATGCAGCGGCAGCTGCGGCGGCACATGGTATTGCTGAGTTACTGGTGCCTAAGAAGACCGCATCCCGGTAACCGGTGATCGGGTGCGGCGGCCGAGCACTCGGCCGCCTGCCATGAACCAGCAGCGCTGGCAAGTTCCCGCATTGAGCTCCACACGCAGCTGCAGTACGCGTCAAACACGAGACGACCCCCATGACACAGCCGCCTTTCGACACCTGTCGATGGCGGCTGTTGTTTGTTTACAGACTGCAAGGCGGCTGTTAGAGACGCCTCAACTGTCTAGTGTCATCGAACTGTCGTGGAGCGTCTGCCATGTCTTTTGATCCCGCGCCGAAAAAAGGGGTAGACACACCGCACCTCCCAAAGCTTCTGGCCGGGAACAGCAATCGCCCACTCTCTGAAGCGATTAGCCAGAAAATCGGCGTCCCACTGGCCAAATCCGTTGTGAAACGCTTTGCGGACATGGAGATCTTTATTGAGATCCTTGAAAATGTCCGTGGTGAAGACTGCTTTGTCATTCAGTCCACCTCGTTCCCAGCCAATGACAACATGATGGAACTGTTGATCCTGCTGGATGCTTTGAAGCGGGCGTCGGCACGGCGGGTGACGGCTGTGATTCCCTATTACGGTTATGCCAGACAGGACCGCAAGCCAGGACCGCGCACACCGATTACGGCGAAACTGGTTGCTAATATCCTGGAGCGCGCCGGCGCAGATCGTGTCCTGACGCTGGACCTGCATGCCGGGCAAATCCAAGGCTTCTTTGATATTCCGACCGACAACCTGTTCGCCGCCCCTGTGATGGTCCGCGACATCGAAGCCAATTATTCGACTGACAACCTTGTTGTCGTCTCTCCCGATGTCGGTGGTGTCGTGCGAGCCCGGGCGCTGGCAAAGCGGATCAACTGTCCGATCGCCATTTGTGACAAGCGGCGTGAACGCGCGGGAGAATCAGAAGTCATGAACGTGATCGGTGACGTCGACGGCAAACGCTGCATCCTGATTGATGACATCGTCGATTCCGGTGGCACGTTGTGCAACGCCGCAGAAGCGTTGATCAAGAACGGTGGGACTGAAGTGGCGGCCTACATCACCCATGGTGTGTTGTCGGGCGGAGCTGTCAGTCGCATTCAAAACTCATCGCTGCAATCACTGGTGATTACCGATTCGATACTGCCGACGGAAGCCGTTCGGGCGGCACAGAATATTCGCGTGCTGTCGATTGCGGACCTGATTGGAGAAGCTATTATCCGCACATCGCGGGAAGAGAGCGTCTCAAGCTTGTTTTACTGAGTTCGATGATCAGCAGTTTGGTTGAAAAGGCAGGCAAGAGCCCGATCGGTCTTAGTCGACCGGGCCGAAGGTCCTTGGCAATGTTGGGCTGCCTCATGGCGGCGGTCTGGTCCGCTTCGGGTCTTGTTACAACACCTGTATCGGCTGCAACGGAAGAAAAACCGCTCGCCTGCGTCTGGCTGAACAACGAAAAGACATTTCAGGCTTTTGGGTCCGCCTACGAAGGCTTTGCCAAGAACTGGCTTGTGATCGGTCAGGACTGGTTCCAGGCGTACGAAATCGGAGGCAGTGCCAAGCACCCGCTTTTGGGCACACCGCGTGAAGACATGGGCACCGTTGAAGGGTTTGTCTGGGCGCGCGACGTGCGCTGTGAAACCTGGCAGGTGGACCTCTCGTCTTTGCAGACCACATCCAGCAAACTCAAAGATACCAACGTCTCCGAAGTCTGGGGCGCACGACTGGTTGCCCGCAGTGTCACGTTCAGTGAAGAAGGCAATGCCTGGACCCCGCCCATCGAAGACGGAGTGCTTTGGGAGATCTACATCGCCAATGAAGGCGGCGAATGGACCGTCGAGGACAACTCGGTGGATGCTGCCATTTTGTCGACGGGTGCCAAAGAGCGCCGTCCGCGCCCTGATGAATTGCCCAAGCGGAAGACGCCCAAGGCGTGGCGTTAACATGTGCTGTCCCCGTGGCCAGCGTTGCATCGCGGGCCATTCCCCGGTATAGGCACGAGCTTACCTCACTTAAGACAGCGGCATGAGGGCACCCTTGGAGGCCTGCGTGCTTGTTTGCGACCCGCGAGAGGTGTGAAGCGCGGGGCGTTTTCTATTGGAGTTTCAAAGCCATGGGTAGTTCAACTGTTGAACTGACCGCCACGGCGAGACCACGTGTCGGCAAGGGGGCCGCACGTCAGACTCGTCGCGAAGGAAAGTTGCCCGCCGTAATCTACGGCAACAATAAAGAGCCTGAAGCCATCGCGCTGAATGCCAACGAGGTCTGGAAACAGTATCTCAAAGGCGGGTTTACATCGACGGTTTTTAAGATCCAGATCGATGGCACCGACCGCATGGTTGTGGCACGCGACATGCAGCTTCACCCCGTCAGGGATACGCCGCTGCACGTTGATTTCATGCGCATCAGTGATGATGGGCGCATCCGGGTGAAGGTGCCTGTGCGGTTCATCAACGAAGCCTCATCACCTGGCATGAAGCGCGGCGGTGCACTCAACATCGTGCGGCACGACATCGAAGTCTGGTGCCCTTATGACAAGATCCCGCCTGCATTTACGATCGATCTTGCGACCGCGACGATTGGAACGTCGATCCACGTCTCTGAGCTGGACATTCCAGACGATGTCTCACCGACGATCCAGGATCGTGACTTCACGGTTGCCACGATTACGGGCCGGATGGCGAAGGAAGAAGTTCTGGAAGACGCGCCAGATGCCGACGCCGAGGGCGGAAGCGAGGGCGACGACGAGAAGAAAGAGTAGGTTCAGGCGGCCAGGCGGGATTGACCCGGCCTGGAATGGACTGGCGGCATATCCAGCGGGGTCCGGCTTTCACCGGCTCCGCTGTTTTTTTAAATAAACATTTCGAGCCTGTTTGCCTTTCGTGGACCAGCAAAGCAGGCTCCAAGTTAAAACAGGCTCTAAGTTCTTGATTTGGAGCATGTTCCGGGCGGAAAACCGCGTACACTTTTCCTGAACATGCTCTGGGCATAAGGGTTGAGGCGAGACGGCATGAAACTCATCGTTGGACTTGGTAATCCGGGCGACAAGTACGCGCGCAACCGGCACAACGTCGGCTTCATGGCTGTCGACCAGATTGTTGCCCATCACAACCTGTCGCCGTGGCGCCGGAAGTTTCAGGGGCTGATCAGCGATGGGACGATTGATGGTGAGCGCGTCATTGTCCTCAAGCCGCAGACGTACATGAACGACAGCGGCCAGTCGGTCGGGGAGGCGGCCCGGTTCCACAAGCTGGACGAAGCTGATGTGGTTGTCCTTTACGACGAGATTGATCTGGCGCCTGGCAAGCTCAAGGTGAAGGCGGGCGGCGGCAATGCCGGCCATAACGGTTTGAAGTCCATGAGCGCGCACTTGGGCAACGACTATGTGCGTGTGCGGATCGGCGTGGGGCATCCCGGGCAAAAGCACCTTGTGGCGCACTATGTTCTGGGCGATTTTTCGAAGGCGGATGGCCAGTGGCTTGAGCCGATGCTGGATGAAATCGCGCGCGCTGCCGGGCTGCTGGCCAAGGGCGATCACGCCCGGTTTCTCAGTGAGGTTGCCCGCCATCTGGGTGGTGGGGCGGACGGCAAGGGCGGTCACGGCACGGCTTCAAAGGCGGCGGCGCCCGCCCTGCCGAAGCGGACGACTGCAACGTCTGAGCGGTCAGACCGCTCGCCTCGGTCTGCGGGGTCGCCCAGCAAAGGCGGCGGCAAGCATCCTGCGGGCGAACGGGCCTCCAAGCGCCAGGGGGCGCTGGCTGAAAATCTCAAGAACTGGCTGAAGGGGCGCGGCGGCAAGGACTGAGATGGCGCGGGCGCGTGGGCGTTTGAGGGCAGGGCGGGCGTCGGTTGTGGCTTCGCTGAGGGTTTCGGTGAAGCGGGGAATTGACCGACGGTCGAAGTGTGGAGGAAGGAGACATTCGGCGCTCAAGCTAACTTCAGTAGCGCAGGATGCTGGCCCGCGTTCGTTGAACGTCAAAAAAGCGGACGAACCCGCCTCTTCGGCTTGGGGCCGATATTGTTGCAAAAGTCCGTCGTAATTTGTGCTCGGCGCCGTAGGTGATTTTTTTGAGGCCCCGCGATCCAGTAACCTGCCGCTTTGCTCGCGAGAGCAGCGGCAGTATCAACGCTTG
>JBCBRH010000017.1:0-76860 GCA_039819785.1 Pseudomonadota bacterium
ACAGGTGCCTGGGACTATCCGAATATCGGCCGTGATCAGGTGTTTGTCGGCGGCTGGTACGCAAGCCCCGATCCGCGAGGCTGGCGTGATTTTTCAGAACGCTTTGCCCGGACATTTGGGCAGGCACCCCCTCGGGTTGCGACACTCGCCTATGATGCCGTGAACGTTGCGATTGAATTATCCAATGCTCCAAAAGGGCAGCGGTTTACGCGAGATCGCCTGATGCGCCCGGGCGGTTTCAGAGGGGTTGATGGTCCGGTTCGTTTTGCAGCGGATGGCACCGCGACCCGGAACCTTGCGATCCTCGAAGTTCAGCGGTTTGGCACCACGACGATCCAATCTGCGAGCGGGCAGTCTGCCATTGGGACGTTGACGGGGGCTGCGCCAGTCCTTCAGACCGGCAGCACGTTTCCTCCGCCAAACGGTACGCCGCCGTTTCAATCTATCCAGCCGCAGTTCCAGCGGCCTGGTCAAGGTGCCTTTGTCCCTTCGTTCACGGGCATCCCAGCATCAAGCAGTGCTGCGCCGTCGTCGGCCAACGCCCTCCGCCCCTAATTGACACCTGAAACGTCTGTGCTCTTCCGCAGGTCGAAAGACTTTGTCGGGGAACGGCAGAATCGTGTTGATTTGTTCTTATTTTGTTCTATGCTCTGATGTGTGACGATTATGGTGTCTTGCTCGTGCCATGGCGCTCTTGCCTCGGCTTTGGTGTGACAGCCTTTGGTGTGGTTGGCGTTGGTGTTGTGGGGGGGGCGGTGTCATGTATGCGCAAATTTCTACGGTCGCATTTGTTGGCGTGGAGGCGCGCGCAGTCGAAGTGCAGGTGCGGATCACGCCGGGCGCGCAGACCTTTGCCATTGTCGGGCTGCCGGACAAAGCCGTTGCAGAGAGCCGGGAACGTGTCCGCAATGCGCTCCACGCCGTGGGCCTGGGGCTTCCCTACAAACACCTGACGGTCAATCTGGCTCCGGCTGATCTGCCCAAGGAGGGTTCTCATTTCGATCTGCCCATCGCGCTGGCGTTGATGGCGGCGATGGGTGCCATTTCGCCTGAGGCGATCATGGATTATGCGGCGCTCGGTGAACTGGCGCTTGATGGTTCGATCCGTGATGTGCCCGGTGTCCTGCCTGCTGCTATCGGCGCCAATGCTCTTGGAAAGGGCTTAATCTGCCCAGTGGGTGGTGGTGCGGAGGCGGCTTGGGCGTCCGATGATATGGACCTGTTGGCACCTCAACATCTGCTATCCTTGGTCAATCATTTTAAAGGCCTGCAGGTTTTATCGCGGCCGAAACCCGAAGTGCGCGACAACCGGGATACCATGCTCGATTTGCGCGATGTCAAAGGGCAGGAGAGCGCCAAGCGCGCGTTGGAAGTTGCGGCGGCTGGCGGTCATAACCTCTTGATGGTTGGGCCGCCGGGGTCTGGAAAATCCATGCTGGCCTCGCGGCTCCCTTCCATCCTGCCGCCACTGACACCTGAAGAAATGCTTGAGGTTTCCATGGTGCATTCCTTGGCTGGAGAGCTGATGGGGGGAGCGGTGGTGACTGCGCGGCCTTTTCGTGCGCCACACCATTCCGCCAGCATGGCCGCCCTGGTGGGAGGTGGGTCAAGACCAAAGCCCGGAGAGGTGAGCATGGCGCATCTGGGGGTTCTATTCCTGGATGAGTTGCCGGAGTTCACACCGCAGGTGCTTGATTCCCTGCGGCAACCGTTGGAGAGCGGGCAGACCGTCATTGCACGGGCCAACCACCGGATCAGCTATCCCTCCCGCATTCAATTGATTGCTGCCATGAACCCGTGCCGGTGTGGAGGGGGCGCGCGTGCAGGTGAGACCTGTAAGCGCGGTGCACGGTGCGCGGCCGATTATCAGGCGCGCATCTCAGGTCCGCTTCTGGACCGGATTGATCTGCAGATCGAAGTGGCAGCGGTTTCCGCGAATGATCTGTCGCTGCCTCCGGCGGCGGAGGACAGCGCTACCGTTCGGGCGCGGGTGGAAGCTGCCCGAGAGGTGCAGCGGGCTCGCTATGCCGCGTTTGCCGATGCCCATGGCGGACCGCTGGCGCGTACGAATGCTGAGGCTGGCGGGCAGGCTTTGGAGGTGGCTGCGTGTCTTGAGGATGGTGCGCGAGGGCTGTTGCACAAGGCGGCTGACCAACTCGGCTTATCAGCGCGCGGATATCATCGGACATTGAAAGTGGCGCGGACGTTGGCGGACTTGGATGGGTATGAGATCTTGTCTCGTGCGCATGTGGCTGAAGCGCTGAGCTATCGCCGCGAGACGGTGATGCAGGGGGCTGGGTCTGGACTGAATGCGGCTTAGAGCCTTGCGGACTAGCAGGGTCGCAAGGTTTCAGGGTCATTGGCTGACGGGTTAACTGGCCGTCCAGTCGCTGGCCGACAGGGTAGCGGCCAGCGGGTCACCTCTGAGCCCAGCAGCCCAGCCAAGTCGGTGGCCGACGGAATGTGCGCGACGCACTTTCTGGCGCGCCGCGCAGGCCACGATCAAGCGACGTCGATGTCGAGGCCGTTCTGCGCCTGGGTGGCCTGCACCGTGTTGCGCAAGAGGCAGGCGATCGTCATCGGGCCGACACCGCCTGGAACAGGTGTAATGGCTCGTGCGACAGGAAGCGCTTCAGCGTAGTGGACATCACCGATGAGTCTGCCTTTGCCATCCTCGCCGATGACGCGGTTGATCCCAACGTCGATGACGATCGCGCCGGGTTTAATCCAGTCGCCCCGCACGAAGTCTGGGATCCCGACGGCCGCAATGACCAGATCAGCGCGGCGGGTCGTTTCTGCGATGTCCTTGGTGCGCGAGTGGGCAATGGTGACCGTGCAGTTTTCACGCAGTAGCAAACTGGCCATTGGCTTGCCGACGATGTTGGAGCGACCGATGACGACCGCGTCCATGCCGGAGAGGTTTTGCTCCACGGATTTCGCCAGGATCAGCGATCCGGTTGGCGTACACGGGACGAGGGCGTTTTCACCGATCCAAAGTCGTCCGACGTTGACGGGGTGGAAACCGTCGACGTCTTTGGCAGGATCGATGGTGTTCAAAACTTTTTCGGCATCGACATGCTTGGGCAATGGGAGCTGAACCAGGATACCGTTGACCGCTGGGTCGGCATTCAACTGGTTGACCAGTTTCAACAGGTCAGCTCCTGAAACCGTGTCAGGCAGCTTATGTTCGATCGAGTTCATACCGACTTCGACCGTTTGCTTGCCTTTGTTTCGCACATAGACCTTGCTTGCGGGATCTTCGCCCACGAGTACGACGGCCAGCCCCGGTTTGATCCCGTGCTTTTCAACAAGTGTCGCGACTTTCCCCTTAAGAGTTTCGCGCACGCTGGCTGCCACTGCTTTTCCGTCGATAATGGCTGCATCGCCCATTTGGTTTTCCTCCGTCCTTGTTTTTGATTTTGATCGTGACGCCTTTGCCTTCATCAGGTGTCGGGTTTGGCGCGGCAGGTCTGTTTCCCCGCCCCAGCCACTCTCATTAGGCGGGATGCGGGGCTTTAAAGCTTGAAGATATGGGCTTTCAGGCAAGCATTGAACGTCGATGCCGCCAGATGAAATCGCGGTGCTGAGAGGGTGTTTTTGGGTCGAACGGCGCGGTTGCCGTTGGCCCGGAGCGGTTCCAGCCTAGTCCCGATCGCATTTTGAACGGTTATGCGACTTTTGGCTAGGGCTGTATTGTGCGGCTAAACGTTCGTTCGCTGCCATCCAGGCGTCGTTTCGGACGTGGTTTTGATAGCTCACCAAAAAGCGGTTGGCTTACAGGCGCGCTTCACCGAAAAGAGGCAGTCTTAGCCGACAGCCCGAGCAATGTTCGGGATGACAACGCTCTGGATGAAAAAACAACCCAGCAGCAACACGATCGGCGAGATGTCGACGGCGCCGAAGTCAGGCAGGATGCGCCTGATCGGTCCCAACAGAGGTTCTGTCAAAGCGCGGAGCGTATCGTAGATTGCGCGCACCGTGCCGTTGTAACCGTTAATGACACCAAATCCGATCAACCAGCTCATGATCACGGACGCCAGGATCACATAAGTATAAAGCCCGATGACGTAGCTGATGAAGCCGAGCAGTTCGATCATGAAGTGGTGTCCCGATTGTCGCGTGGAATTGGAAGTTGGCCGCGGGAGATGTAGCTGGCGCGCAGACCATCGGCAAGTGTTCGAAATGAGGGCGCATGCGAGCCGTTTGCATCGTTCTGGCTATTCCGCGGGCTCCAAGGCTGGGGCGGCATCTGCAACAGGTGACATTGGCGAACGGGAGGTTGCGGAGGGCTTGGCGGGTGTGACATCCAGCTTGAGACCGTGGTCGGCTGCAAAATGGGCCATCGTTCGCTCGGCCAGGGCGGTGATGGTGAACAGTGGGTTCACGCCAAGGGACCGCGGGATGACCGAACCATCAATCACATAAAGCCCTTCGTGGACCGCGGTGGTCGCTGGTGGAGGTGTCCGGCCTTCGCTCTGGTTTTGGTGGTGATCGGATGCGTCATCGTCGATGCCGTTGCCGCTCGTAGTGCTTGGCGCGCCGCGTGGATTGAAAACCTGCCCCTTGTGATTGACGACGCCTGATGTTGCGTCTGTCCCCATCACACAGCCACCGAGGGGATGGGCGGTTGCGGGCTGGTGGCCCATGACGCTGCCGGACAACGGGTTTTTCACGTATGAGCCGCCGCTGCTCGTGACGATCTTTTCAAGGACGCCATCCAAGCGTTTGTAGACTGGTTCGTCCTTTGCATTCGGCCAGGACAGTTCGAGCGTGTCTTTCTTCAGTGAGAATTTGCCCGATGCGGTGTCGTGGGACACTGCAAAAAACGTTTGCAGATGCGCAAAGGGGCCCTTGTAGACGCCGCTGATGAGGCTCTTGAGTGCTCCGACGATCCGGCCGTTGGGTACAAAAAGATAGGGCAGCAATGGTGCCAGGGCCGATGGCATTGCGCCTTCCTGGACGCAGAGCTCGTGGTCGAGATTGTCTTTATCGGTCACCTCGATCTGGCCGGATACTGATGCACCGATATCCATATCTTCGATTTTCTTTGGATGGCCTACGCCGATGCAATTGACGTCTGCCTTGGCGCCGTAGCCGAACGCGATGATGTCGCCATTGGCGGAAAACCGTTCACCCAACCTGGATGAAACCGGAAGACCATTTTGGGCCGAGCGAAGAAGGATTTCACTGGTGCCGAGGGTTCCAGCTGCCAGGATGACTGTTTTGGCTGACAGGTGGAGGACCTGCTCTGGTTCGCCTTTCGGCGTATCGAGGCGAAGGATTTCCACGACCCAGTCGCCGCTTGCCGCGCGCGAAACTTGGCGGACTTTCGCGTGGGTAAAAAGCTCCGCGCCATGGTTGACGGCATCAGGCAGGTACGTCAGCGCGACTGTGTTCTTTGCTCCGACGTTGCACCCTCCGCAACAGTCTCCGCAAAGCGTACAGGCGGGTTGTTCTATGCCAGCCGCGTTGGTTTGCTGTTCGAAGCTGACAACGACGCGCGGGGTCACCATCTCATGTTCAATGTCATTGCCAAGGGCATTATCAGCTGCCGCGAGGGCCTGGAACTTTGTCATGTTCGCCGCCTGGGCGTGTGCAGCGGGGCGCAGCCAAGTCTCGGCGCGGCGATAGCCTTCATCCAGCAGACCGTCCTGGCGGATCTGTCCTGGCCAGACAGGGTCATCGAAAACGCGCAGATCGGGACGCAGAGCAACGCCGGCGTTCACCAGCGAGCCACCGCCAAGGCCGCAACCGACCAGAACGTGCATGTCTTTGCCGACTCGCACGTCGTACAGCGCGGTCTCGGGTCCTGTGGGAATAGGCGTTCCACGGACCTGCATTTCATTTTTCAGATCTGGGAAACGGCTCGGGAACTCACCGGTCAGGAACTCACGGCCGCGTTCGAGCACGGCGACTTTTTGGCCGGCGCGCGACAGGCGTGAGGCCGATACGCCGCCGCCGTAGCCGGAGCCGACAATAACAACGTCGTAGGTGTCGCTGATGTGGTCCAATGAGCGGGCGAGGCGGGCCATGCTGCGTTCCTTCAAGCTGAAGAGATCAGAATATCGACAATATCCTGCTTCGTCAGTCGCGTGCGTGACAGACGTGCAACAGGGTTGATGCGTTGGGCAAGGTGCATCAACTGCGATGGAGGTGGGGTGGTGTTTCCCGGACAATGTCGGCCAGGGAGTTCAGGTGAAGCGGACCACGTTGTTTTTTCGTGTGGTCGCCCGGTCGATCTGGTCTTTGCAGAATGCTACGAATTCGGCCTCGTTGACGGTGTCCGTGAAGCAGCTGCGGGGAATGAAAACACCGACGCCTTTGTCGATCCATAGGATCAAGATGGTGTCTTCCTGGTCGATACGGTCGAAGGCTTCCCAATCGTAGGTGGCGCGGACGTGCTCGCTGAAAACTTCAAGCCGATCGTAATTCGCCGTCAGCTTTGTGGGGCCGAGAAACGCGCCGTCGTTTGACACCATTTTGTGGAGCTGGCTGCGCTGGAGACCGACATTTGCAAGACAGAACACGGCGAACGCGATGATGGCACCATTGATCGTCGACGTGGGGTCAAGCCAGCAGGGTGATACGCTGTCTTTGCAGGCCTGATCGAAGGTGATGAAAACCAACAGGAGAAGCATGCCTATGGTGATGCCGAGACCAACCCGAAAGACCTTTGACCCGAGGTGATTTTTCTTGGCGCGGCTCAAACGCCAGGGGACCGCCGCGGCATAGGCGCGGAAATGGGCGTTCGTTGTCGTGTACTTGAGTTGATACTCGGCCATCTGTGAGGTCGGGATGTCTGCCTGGGCTGGATCTTGGATCGGCAGGATCTCTCAATGGTCCACCGAAAGCGGGTGCAGTTCGCTCGATGTATCGGGTTGTGGCCGATCAGGCGGTGGACTGCAAGTGCGGGCAGCTCGGCAACTTGGGTGTTTGCTCGCAGGAATTACCGCCCACGCCGCCTCCATGTTCGGTGACGCAGACGCAAAAAAGGCTGGCAAAACTGCCAGCCTTTGCGGTTTTATTCGGCCCCATCTGGGCGGGGTCTGTCGTCATCTGTTCAGCTGCTTTTGGTCAGCTTGGCCAGACCGAGCGGCACGTTAAACTTTTCGCACCACAGCCAAAGTTCATTGTAGTCGGCGACATTGATCGTGCCTGGGACCTCGTAGACCTGGGCACCTTTGTGGTTCTTGAGTTTCGTGAAAATCGTGTCTTTGGCATAACCATTCTTGCCGAAGGCAAGTTTTGGATCGGGTGCACCGTCGAGCGAAAAGTCCTCGCCCAACGTGACGATGGTCTTCCCACCTTTCGTTTCGATGGTGACCGCACCTGTGGTGACATGGCCTCCCGCGCCGGTAAAGCTGGCGGTGTAGACCACTGCGCCGGTTGGTTGTTCGACGACCCTGATGGCGTCTTCAGCCTGTGTCGGTGTAATGGCCGCAAGGGTTGCGATAACCAGCAGTGTCAGAAGTGCTGCAATACTTGTTTTCATGCTCGTGATCATTTGACGGTCCTTTTTTGTTTTTGCTTTTTGTCAGCGGCGCGAAGCTCATGCTCAATCAGTTGGTGAGCTGGCGACGTTGAGGGGTTATACGCAGCCTTAGAGTAACATTCTTGAACGGCACCGGCGGTCACGTCGGTTCACGACTGGTTGCTTGTGTTTGACGTGAGGTTCACGGTGCCGTGTTCACTTTGCCGGTAGGGTGATCCTGGCCCAGCTGGGTGATGCTGGCCCGGCTGGGTAATGCTTGTTGTAAATTGTTTGGCGTGGTGTGTTTCCCGCCATCTGCCCTGCATTTGGCTGCGCTGGTTGTGAAGGTGCTGCGGGTTATGCGACACCTTCCGGTGTAAGAACAGTCATGCGCCACGCAGGGTGTTTGTCGTGTCATGAGAAAAGAAAAAAGACGGAGACAGATTAGGTGTTGCAAACTCTTAAGTACGGCGAAAACCCGCACCAGACGGCGTCAATCGAATTTGACGCGGATGCTGCCGATCCGCTGGCGCTTGGTCGCTTCACGACGGTGAACGGTGTGCCGCTCGCTGAACAAGTCTCCAAAATGGGTTGGAATAACGTGAAGGACCTGTCGCGCGGGATCGATACGATTTCCCGGATCGCGGCGACCTGCGAGAAGAA
The DNA here is from genome assembly GCA_039819785.1 of Pseudomonadota bacterium. Taxonomy (GTDB): domain Bacteria; phylum Pseudomonadota; class Alphaproteobacteria; order Rhizobiales; family Hyphomicrobiaceae; genus JBCBRD01. The sequence continues at coordinate 8,135 of JBCBRH010000017.1, forward strand.
CCTTGGTGCTGTTCCGAAAATCGCCGTTCTGATTGAGCACGGGAATACCGCGAGTGCTGCCGTCGGCGATACGGATCGCGTCATTTATAATGCCATTCATGGGTACTACCGGGCCTCGTTCGGAGCGTTCCTGATTACAAACGTGCCCATGACCGAGCCGGTCGGGTTTCGTGTCCGCCAATGGATGCCCGCGGCAAGGCCATTCTCCGGAATTGCCGCGCCGGAGTTTGACGAGCAGGCCGCGCGCTACTTCATCCGCAAGTCCGGACTTTGTCACACGATGGCCAACCCCGCGCTTGGTGAGGTTGGGCTGGTCACGACGGAGCGTGGGGCGATCAAGCACACGGTTCGTGGCGGTACGGTCACCCAGTCGCCGAATACCGCGATCCCGACGTTCCCTGCTGAGTGGGATGATGATCTGAAGCGCGATATGAGCCTTGCGTGGGGCGTTTGCGCGTCCAGTGCATCGAACTGCATTACGCTTGCCAAAGACGGAACCATTGTAGCGAACGCTGTCGGTCAACCCGAGCGGGCTGGAGCATGCGAACTTGCCGTGATCCTTGCAAAACGCGCCAACCGGGGCGCTGACATTCCCGGTTCGGCTGTGGCGAGCGATAGCTTTTTCGCCTTCGCCGACGGGCTCGATTTTCTGGCGCGGCGGAAAGTCAAAGCGATCTTTGCCACTTCAGGATCTGTCAATGACGCGGACATCGCTGAACACATGAAGCAGTTTGATGTGATCTTTCACACGTTGCCCGACACGGACTTCCGCGGTTTTGCCGGGCATTGAACCAGGTGTTGGCAAGGTGCTGGGAAGAACTGAGGCGCCGGAAATGACGGGCACCTGCCAAGACGGGAGCGTACGATAGTAACGACGCGTGGTCTCGCGCGAATGTTATCAGCGGTTGCAGGCCGTTAAGGTCATCGTGATTGGACAGAATGCAGCGTTGCCCGTCAGGCTGGCTCGGGTGAGCGCGCCAAGGTACGGGACGTTTCCAAAGATCGATTGAACCGTGATCGGGCGTTTCCGTACGACAATAAGAAAGCAGTCCTTATGCAGCGGAAGCTGAGAAGATCAAAACCGGAGGCGCTGGCCTCGTTCATTATCACCAGTTTGATGGCCGGTGTGTTGACCGTCGGAATCCTGCCGGTCCCAGATGCGGCTGCCAAGATCAAATGCAACGGGGCCTATCAGGTCATCAAGGGTGCCGGTGAAATTGCGACGCCTTATTGCGGCGACAACTATCTGGCGCGCGTTGCCCGGGACTTCGGGGTGCGCGTGTCTGCCAAGACCATTCGCAACAATCCGAATAAAAAGGAAGAGGTCTGCCGGCTGGTTGGCTACGATATCCGGGTGCAGGACATCTGCGCTGGTTTGCGTGGTGATGACGGTGGCCGCAGCGGTCGGAACTAGAGCCTGTTTGCTTTTCGTGGACCAGCAAAGCAGGCTCTAAGCTCTTGATTTGGAGCATGTTCCGGGCGGAAAACCGCGTACACTTTTCCTGAACATGCTCTGGGCTCTTGATTTGGAGCATGTTCCAGGCGGAAAACCGCATACACTTTTCCTGAACATGCTCTCGGGCCCGTCGAGACTGACGTCCGGCCAGGCGTGTTCGCGTCTGCGTTTGCGGCCGTGTTTTTGGGCGATTTCGAGCTTCAAGCGCGGTTTGGCTGGAGGCGCATGGCTGGATTCCTGCGACCGGCGTTTCACGTCTTACGCCATCATGTGCATGCGTATCCGAATGATGGGCCCCGGCCGGTTGGTCTGTTCAAAGGACACCGACCAACAGGCAAGACGATTACCGGTTGGTGATTTCGACGGAAACCGGTCGTCAGCTGTATCATGGATCAGCTGTCGCGATCCTTGCTCGTCTCGTCGTGCTGAACATTCAAAGCTACCGGGCTGGCGTGATGGCTGGTCAGCTTCCAGGCGCCATGCTCACGCACGAAGACGTTGCTGGCCGTCATGGATGTGTCGCCGAGTTCTTCGGTGCAAAATACCATTGCTGTATTGCGCGCAATGATAACGGTTGGGTCGCGCGTAAAGACCGGTGGGGGTTCGGTCAGCACCATCACTTGATACCAGGAGGCCATGACGTCTTCGCGTCCGAGGATGCCCGGCCAGTTGGGATGGTAGACGCAAACTTCGTCGCGCGCAGACCAGATTGTTTCCATTGCGGCGAAGTCGCCGGAGCGAAACGCCTCATAGAACTGCTCGTTGGCAGCGATGACGTTTTTCTCGTCCATGGCCTTATCCTCATCCATGGGATGCTCCTTGGCGATGATCTTCGGCGATGGACTGATCCATCGCTCCGATGGCAACAGACTAACCCTGTAAAGGGGGTGTTGCAATCATAAGCGTAGAGCGATGGAACCGCCTGTCAAACCGGCACCTGCTGCTGAAAATAACAGCTGGGCGCCGGATGTTAGCGGACGGCTTGCGTGGAGCTGCGAGAGCGTGAAGGGAATACTGGCTGCCGATGAGTTGCCGTATGTCTGCACGCTGGACCGGGTCTGTGCGGGCGTGAAAGACAATGCTCTTCGTGCGGCTTCAATGATGCGCGCATTGGCCTGATGCGGGACCCAATGGTCGATATCAGACGGTTGCCATCCTGCGTCCGCGAGTGCTGCCTTTCCCGTCGTACCCATCATTTGGACGGCCTTTTGGAAAACGGATGGCCCGTTCTGGAGACGCATTTTGGTCAATGCGGGATCGAGCTCCGGGGCGAATGGCTGGCGGGAGCCACCTCCTGGGATTTGGATATCCTCGTAACAAGATCCATCGGAGGCGTAGTCGACCCCGACGATGCCGCTTTCCGTAGTGGTCGTGGGGCTAAGAACCGTTGCGCCTGCGGCATCAGAAAACAGTACGACGCTGGCCCGTTCCTGCCTGTTGATGCGCTGTGACAGCACGTTGGCCGCAATAATGAGAACGGATTTTCGGTGTTGGCGCACAAAGCCGTCAGCCAGGCCAAGCGCGTAAAGATAGCCGGCGCATGCGCCTGTCAGGTCCACCGCCCCTGAGTTTGAGAGGCCGAGTTGATGGGCGATGAGCGGGGCGGTCGGCGGCAAAAGGTGGTCAGGCGTGCTGGTGGCCAAAAGCGTGAGCGCGACATCGGTTTTGGCAATGCCGCGAGCCGCTGCGTCTTGCAGCGCCATGTCACCAGCCTTCAGGCCGATGTCAGAAACGGCCTGGCCTTTATCCACCCAGCGGCGTTCGCGGATGCCCGTGCGGGTTTCGATCCAGCCGGGTTCCAGTCCCAGGCTCGTTTCAAGTTCCGCGTTGGTGACGACGCGTTCGGGCGCTGCATGACCAAATCCGGTCAGAGTGGTCCCTGCGGGCTGATGTTTCAGCCGCATGGCACGGTCCGGGGTGCCAGCAGAGTTTGGAAGTTGGCCTGGAATGCACGGCGCAACGTGTCCGCATCCAACGGGTCAAGTGAAGGGAGGCGCCCCAGGTGGGTGGTCCGGCCCATCCGGCAGATGGTCTGCTCACTATCATCATTGGGGTCGCCGATGAACGCGACGCCTGCGAGCGGAAGTTCGCGATGCCGCAAAGCTTCGATAGAGAGTAAGGTGTGGTTGATGGTGCCAAGCGCCGTGCGCGCGCACAGAATGATGGGACGGTTGAAGCGCACAAAGGTGTCAATCTGCAGCGTGGTGTTCGTGATCGGGACCAGCAGGCCGCCTGCGCCTTCAATGATCAGCGGGCCCTGGGTTGACGGAGGGGTGAGCGTATCGGTGTCGATTGTGACGCCATCGATTTCGGCTGCGCGGTGCGGCGAACACGGTGTTGTCAGCTGATAGGCTTCGGCATGGATTTGAGCGGGTTTTAATTTGCCGAGGCGCTGGACAGTTTGCGTGTCGGTCTCGTCTTCCAGGCCCGATTGTATTGGTTTCCAGTAGGTGGCGTTCAATGCGGCTGTCAGGCCCGCGGCGAACACGGTTTTGCCAATGCCGGTATCTGTGCCGGTGATGATGTAGCCGTCATGCATCTGCCTCATGCGGCATGCTCCGGCTGTGGTTCAATCCGGTGTTTGGCCAACGTTGATTTCAATGTCGTGGCCAGGGCCTCAATGTCATCGATTGTAACGTTGTTGGTGATCGCGATCCGCAAACGGGCTGTGCCCTCGGCCACTGTCGGTGGGCGAATGGCGCGCACGTCGAACCCATGTTCCTGGAGGTCGGATGCGATTGTGACGGCGTCGGTTTCGCGACCCAGTATGACCGGCTGGATTTGTGTAGCCGATGGCGCGAAGCCGAGGTGTTTTTCGAATTGGAGCCTAGCTGCAGCGATACGGGCTTGGAGCCTTTCGCGCCGCTGTGGTTCGGATTTACACAGGTCGAATGCCTTGCAGACGGCCGCGCAGACGATCGGTGGCGGGGCTGTTGCGTAGATGAAGCCTGCGGCCCGGTTGATCAGGAAGTCCTTTACGATCCGCGGTCCGCAAATTATCCCGCCCATGACGCCGAGAGCCTTGCCGCAGGTGTGCAGGGTAATGATGTTGTCGCGGCCTTCCAGATGGGCTGCCAGTCCTCTGCCATCTGGGCCAAAGATGCCGGTTGCATGCGCTTCATCGATCATCATGACTGCTCCGGTCTCGTCCGCGCAGGTGGCCAGCGCATCGAGTGGAGCGGTGTCGCCGTCCATGGAATAAAGGCTTTCGACAGCTATCCAGGGGGTCCCCTTGCCGCCTGATTTCCTCCAGGCGTTGATGATTTCAGCAACGTGGTCGGGCGCATTGTGGGTTGCCTTCGCGGTGTCGGCCTTGGTTCGCATCATGCCGTCGTGGGCGCTGGCGTGGACCCGTTCGTCGTAGACGACGAGGTCGCCGCGTTGCGGAAGTGTGGCGATGAGCGCGGCGTTGGCGTTGAACCCGCCGGAGAAATACAACGCGCTGTCCGCACCGAAAAATGCGGCCGCCTCGGCTTCCAGGGCTTCGTGCTGCGGATGGTTGCCGCGTAGGAGACGCGATCCGCCTGACCCGATGTCGACACCGTCCTGTAGGATGGCGTGGGTTATGGCTTCGCGCATGGCTGGCGATGATGCCAAACCGAGGTAGTCGTTGGAGGCAAAGTCGAGGCCGGTGCGTGGGGCCAAGCTGCGAAGGCGGCCGCGCCGGTCGAGCGCTTTAAGTGCCCGGGCGAGCGCTGCGAAATGCGCGGGGTCGACCTGCGCTGAGGCATCGGTATCGGTGGCGCCGGGGGCGGGTGCCCGAGTGGTGCGGCTATGATCCGTTGGGCCTCGATTCACGGTTCCGGGCGTAGCTCCAGGGGGCATTCCAGGCGTCGACGACTGTTTCGGTGTCTTGTCTTGTGTTTCAGCGGATGGCTCTGGGCGATCCGGTGCACCTCGTGTCAGGTCCACTATACGCCTCAATCGGTTTGGGGTGAGAGGCTTTCGGTTTGCATGCCCAGCTTGGTTAGCAACGCCGTGTCCGCGTCTTCGCCCGGGTTCTCAGTTGTCAGCAGTGTTTCACCTGCGAAAATGGAATTGGCACCGGCAAAAAAGCACAGCGCCTGGGTCTCATCGCTCATGTCCGTGCGGCCAGCCGATAGCCGGACGTAGGACCCAGGCATCATGATACGGGCCAGTGCGATGGTTCTGACAAAGTCGATCGGGTCGATTGCATCCACGTCGCCAAGTGGCGTTCCGGGGATCGGCACCAGCATGTTGATGGGTACACTGCCGGGATGTTCGGGAAGGTTTGCGAGTGTGACCAGCATGCTCACGCGGTCGTCTTGCGCTTCACCCATGCCGACGATGCCACCGGAGCAAACATTGATGCCTGCCTCGCGCACCCGCTCGAGTGTGTTTAAGCGGTCCGCATAGGTGCGGGTGGTGATGACCTTGTCGTAGTAGGCTTCAGAGGTGTCGACGTTGTGGTTGTAGTAGTCGAGACCCGCGTGCTTCAACTTGCCGACGTCGTCTTCCGATAGCATGCCTAGTGTCATGCAGGTTTCCATGCCAAGCGCTTTCACGCCCTGGACCATCGCGACAATGGCGTCCATGTCGCGGGCTTTGGGTTCACGCCATGCCGCCCCCATGCAGTAGCGCGTTGCGCCGGTGTCCTTGGCTTTGCGTGCCTCCGACAGGACGCGTTCGACTTCCATCAGCTTGGATGCTGAAAGTCCTGAATTGTGGTGGGCGGACTGGCTGCAATATCCGCAATCTTCAGCGCAGCCACCGGTCTTGATCGACAGGAGCTGGCTCTTTTGGATGGTGTTGGCGTCGAAGTTTTGACGGTGCACGGTTTGTGCATGGAACAGCAGGTCATTGAACGGACTGGTGTAGATCGCGGTTGCCGCTTCCTGCGTCCAGTCATGCCGGATCGTTCCGATATTCGCGAAGGGATCGCGCTTGGTGGCAGCGCGTTTGTCCGGCATTGATGGCGCGTGTTCGGTCGTGGTCTGGCTTTGCATGCTTATTCTCGAACGTGTTTGTTTTTGTTTGGATCAAACAAACACGCTCTTACCTTTTGTTCTTGATCATGCAGCCGGGCGGAAAACCGTCCGTGCTCTTAAGGAACATGATCACATCAAACGAGGGTTGCGGTCAGCTGGCCCGTTGGTCTGGCAACTCATTAACCGTCCAGCTGGGTTATTCGGCATCGCTTTGTGCACCTGGAGTGTCGCTGAGCGCAAGAGTTCGCCTCCGCCGAATGGCGAAGGGGGTGCAGCTTTTGTATGAAATTCGCGGGGCCGGTGGCGTTAAACCGCGATTTTCCCTCCGCCTTTGCGCGTTATCGCGACAACGGCCGGGCGCGGTGGCGTTCCGTCCTTGAAGTCCGGCCATCGGGTTGTTGGGTTCTGGAAGGTCGATTTTTGGCCATCGGCGCTTGCGCCTGGATGTTGGACGGCCACGAAGAAGGTTTCCATATCCGGGGTGAAATAGGGGCCGCACAGTTCGGCGCCGACGGGACAGCGGTAAAACAGTTTCGATGTCGCGCGGGCGTCGCCCTCGGTTTCCATGGCCCAGACGCCATCGGTGCGGCCGGTCTTACCTTCGGAGTTTCCATCGGTTGCAATCCAAAGCCGGCCGTCGGTGTCTATTGCGCAATTGTCCGGCATACCGAACCAGCCGTCTTGAGATGTGTTGGGATTAAACGTGGCGCCCACCTCGGCGATTGCCGGGTCGCCGCATTTCACAAGGATTTCCCAATCGAAGTTTGAGGCGGCGTGGTCTCCCGCAGGGGGTATGATCTCGATGATGTGGCCGAAGTTGTTGTTGGCCCGCGGATTTGCTGCGTCCGTCGCCTCGTCTGTCCGCCTACGGTTATTGGTCAGCATGACGTAGACCTTGTTGGTCATGGGATTGGCTTCGACATCCTCCGGACGATCCATTTTGGTCGCGCCAAGCAGGTCCGCAGCGAGGCGTGTCTTGATCAACACGTCGGCTTGGGAATGGAAACCGCTGGCTGGCGTCAACGGTCCCTGGCCAAACTCCAGCGGGAGCCAAAGCCCGGTTCCATCCGGGTTGAACCGCGCGACATATAACGTGCCTTGGTCGAGGATATCTTTGTTGGCGGCTCGGTCGGATGGGTTGACCTTGGATTTGGTGACGAAGCGGTAGACGTAGTCGAAGCGTTGGTCGTCGCCCTGGTAGACGACGAAGCGGCCATCCTTGTTGACGATGTTTGCAGCACCTTCGTGCTTGAAGCGGCCAAGGGCTGTTCGTTTCACTGGGCGCGATGCAGGGTCATGGGGGTCAATTTCGACGACCCATCCGAAGCGGTTGACTTCGTTGGGCTCTTTTTCAATGTCAAAGCGGTCGTGGAACTTGCCCCACGCGTAGCCCTGCGCCGGGATGCCATAGCGTTTGAGGGCAACGGCGTCGGGGTGTGTATTCTTCGCTGCCTTGTTCCAGAAGTAGAAATTGAAGTTTTCTTCGCACGTCAGCCATGTGCCCCAGGGCGTCGTGGCACCTGCGCAGTTGTTGATCATGCCCTTCACTTTCGTGCCGGTCGGATCGCCGCTTGTCTTCATGCTGTGGTGGCCAGCGGCAGGGCCGGAGATGGACATCTCAGTTTCAGCCGTAATGCGCCGGGCGTAGGGTGAATTCTCGACAACCGACCACGTGCCCGCCTCGCGCTTCACCTCGACAACGGAGCCACCGTGGGCCATCATCTCGATGGCGACCAAATCGGCGGTCATGTCCTTGAATTTCTGTTTGCGCTGTTCGGGAACGCCGGGGAACATCAGTTCCTCGATTGTGTATTCATGATTGATGACGAGCAGGCCGTGGTCGGACCGTCCCTCCAGGGGGATGAAGCCGACGAAGTCGTTGTTGTAGCCAAATTGCTTGGATTGAGACGCGGGTGTCTGGCTGTCTGGTTGAAAGTCGGGGGCGTCGTTCAAAACTTTATCGCCCCACCGGATCAAGACATCAGCGTTGTGTCCTTCGGCGATATAGTGGTGTTCCGATGAACCGGCTTTGAGTTCCGTGAATTTGAACGATGGCGTTGTGTTGATCGGGCGGGGTGAGACATCTGGCTTTGTCGCCTCGTCTGCGTGTGCCGCGAGCATTGCCATGGGGTGAATGGTGACCCCAATGGTCGAGGCTGCGAGCGCGCCCCGCATCAGGTCGCGACGCGAAAGACGATCTGCGATGATGTCACCGATCGTGTCATTGGGTGACGTGTTCGAGGGGCAGTCCTCAATCTCTTCACGCGTCGGTGCATCGACGCCCGTTGGGTCCTGATCGGCAGATATGGCAAGCGCTGCTGCCTCAACGTGGACGTCACTGTCCGGCTCGATGCGTATGGTCTTGTTTTCAGGGTTACGGTCCATTGAAACACCTCTGGAAACTTTGTCGTTGTCGTCGGGCTCGCTAGGGTCTTAGGGGATACGTGGTGAAACGGGTTCGGGCTGAAAATCGGCCACACGCAGCGGGTGTGCCACCCAGAGTGTCGCCAGCGCGCATACGATTATTGCTACGGGTTTATGACGACTGTGCTGGGCGTGCCATGACGTTTATGTGCGCGCCTTGTCGCCGCTTTTTTGGTTGCCGCTATCGGGCACCGGCTTCGCATCGCTGAAAAGGATAAGCAAAAGGACCATGCCTTACGTCATTTCAGCGCCCCAGGCGATCACGCTTCCCGTTGTGGGGAGCGAAGATCTGTTCCCGGTTGGCACGGTTTACTGCATCGGCAGAAACTACGCTGCTCATGCCCGTGAGATGGGCCATGACCCGGACCGCGAACCGCCGTTCTTCTTTTTGAAGGCAACGTCTTGCATCTGTCATGGGCCGACGATCAGCTACCCTAGGTTGAGTGAGGACGTTCACCACGAGGTTGAGTTGGTGGTCGCGCTGGGTCAAGGCGGTTCTGATTTGAGCGAAGGCGACGCCGCAAACTGCATCTGGGGTTACGGCGTAGGTTTAGATCTGACGCGGCGAGACCTGCAAGCCGAAGCCAAGGCAATGGGGCGGCCTTGGGATGTGGGAAAGAGTTTTCCAGGTGCTGCCCCGTGTTCTGCGATCCGGCCGAAGTCTGACTGTGTCTTGCGCGACGATGCAGGCATTCGATTGGAGGTGAATGGTCAGAGCCGCCAATCAGGGCGGATCGATCAGATGATCTGGCGGGTGAACGAGCAGATTTCGTACTTGTCGCGGGCCTTTGACCTCGTGGCAGGCGATTTGATTTTCACTGGCACGCCGGCTGGTGTCGGGCCGGTTGTGCGCGGGGACCGCATGGTCGGGTCCATTGAGGGCGTCGGGCAGTTGGCCGTGCGCGTCGTGTAGGTTTGTTCGCCGTGGCGACCTTCGCGCCGTTGTCTCGCGGCGCGACACGTCGGCACTGGTGCGTTGGTTAGTTTTCGTCTTCAGGGAGTTTGGGAACCGGCAAAACCGTGATGCCGTCTTCCAAGAGGTCTTTTGCGTCTTCGAGCGAGGCTTCACCCCAAATCGGTTTGGTTGGGGTTGCGTTGTCGTTGTCATCGGTCGCGTTGTCATCGGTCGCGTTGTGCCGCGTGCGGGCCTCCTCCGCGAAGTTTTTGCCCACGTAATCGGCCTCTGTTTCAAGCTTTTTGCGGATGCTTCGTGCAGCCTCCAGCATCATGCGTGCGGCGGCATCGGCCGGTGAAAGCGCCGCAGAATCAGTCGTGAAGGTCGCGACATCCTTCCCTTTCGTGGTGGAGACGGCTGGTGCCATCAAAGCTTTTTCTACGGAGCCGCTGCCGCACTGCGGACACGTGATCTGGCCTGCCTGAATGAGTTTTTCGTAAGCGTCACTTGAGCCGAACCACGATTCAAATTCGTGTTCGGCTGAACACCGCAATGTGAATTTAATCATTCAGCTGGTTCCGAGGCCGCTGTCTTCGTTGATGCCGATTGGCCGATCGGAGCCAGAGAGGATGGCGATTGGAAAGGTTTGTCGTGGGTGAGGCTTGGCAGTCTGGCGCGCGCCGTTTCGACCATGGATAGATCGATGTCGGCGGTGATGACGCCGGGCTCGTCGCCGGCTTCGGCCAAGATTTCGCCCCAGGGCGAAATGATCAAGCTGTGACCGTATGTTCGACGTCCATGCTCATGGCGCCCTGTCTGGCCGGCTGCCAGCATGAAACATTGCGCCTCAATTGCGCGGGCGCGCAGAAGGATGTGCCAATGAGCTTTTCCGGTCGTATGGGTGAAAGCTGCAGGGGACGTCAAAACAACTGCGCCTGATTTTGCAAGTGCCCGGTGGAGGTATGGGAACCGGACATCGTAGCAAATCGTCAGGCCGAGTTTGCCCCACGGCAGATCGGCCAGGGCACCTTCTGTTCCGCCGTCATAGTTGTTGCTTTCGGAATAAATCTCACCGTCGGCCAACGTGACGTCGAACATGTGGATTTTGTCGTACCGCGCGATGATCTTACCATCCGGTGCAATCACGTATGACCTGTTGAGCAGACGTTCGCTGCCGGATTTTGCGCGAATGGCCATGGAGCCGAGGTGGAGCCAAACCCCAAGTTCGGTGGCCAGATCGACGAACGCGTTCAGCGCGTCGTTGCCTTCTTCGGGCTGGGTTTCGGCGAGCAGCCGGTCGTGTTCAAGCTCCATGATGTTGGTCACTTCGGGCGTCTGGATGTAGTTGGCGCTCTGGGCTGCTGCCTCACGGATTAAGTCACTGGCGATCTTCACGTTCTTTGGTACTGATCTGCCAGACGTCATCTGAACGAGGCCGGCCTTGAATGAGTTGCCGTTGGCGGTTTGGGTTGCGTCCATCAACGCGCACTTTCTGCATTGAGCAGCGGGTCAAGTTTGCCGGCCTGGTCGAGTGCGAACAAATCATCGCAACCGCCGACATGGTGCTCACCGATCCAGATTTGCGGGACCGTGCTGGCGCCACCTGCTTTTTCAGCCATTTCGGCGCGCAGCTTCGGGCGCATGCTGACGTCGATTTCCTCAAAGGGTGCCCCCTTGTCGCGTAGAAGCCGTTTGGCCCGTGAGCAGAAGGGGCAGAGCATGGCCGTGTACACCGTAATCGGCGGCATGTGGTGTCCTCGTCTTTGCGTTGCGACCGTTGGTCCGAAAGCGAAATGTTTTTGCAGTCCCAGAGGATTGGTTGGGCAAACTTTATAATAGTGCTTTGGAGGCCCGGCTGGAAGGGCGCTTGTGACAGGCCGTTGCTAGGTGGTCATGCGTGCCTGGTCGGCCACGAGCGCCAAGGCGAGGATATCGACGGCGCTTGCACCTGCGTTTTTGAGGACCTTGGCGCAGGCGTTGGCCGTCGCGCCGGTGGTTATGACGTCGTCCACCAGCAAGATGCGCTTGCCATCCAAGCGGACTTTTGCCGACGTTTTGATGTGAAAAGCACCCGCAAGGTTGCCGCGCCGTTGTGCCTGGCTGAGGCCCACTTGGGGCTTGGTGCGCCGGATGCGTCGCAAAAGATCCGGGGCGTAAACCGGCTTGTGCGTTTTGGCAAGATCCCGTCCAAGCAGCGCCGATTGATTGAACCGCCGGGTGAAAATGCGCCATCTGTGGAGCGGAACGGGCATGATGATATCGGCATCTGCCAGCAGGTCCGCCCCGGCGATGGCCATCCAGTTTACGAAGAGTGCGTGGGCGTCGTGGCGGTCGCGATACTTATAATCGTGAATGAGTTTGCGCATGTTGCCAGTGTATTGCGCAATGGCGCGGGCGCGATCATAGGCGGGTTGCGATACTACTGCCGCGGCTGAGATCATGGTTTCGCCGGTGTCGAAGGGCATTGGCAAGCCAAGTCTGTCGCACAGTGGTGCGCGTATGAAATCAATGCCTGCCCAGCATGGCGGGCAAAGCCGGTCGTGAATATCAACCGGCTCATGACACGCCAGACAAACCGGTGGCATCACGAGGTTGGACAAGGACCGCCCGAGTGTGTTCAACGGCTGGAAAACATTCGCTCTTTCCGTCGTGTGTGTTCGCACGTGTTGCGTGTGTGGTTGATTCATCGAAGCTGGGTCGTTTGGCTGTTGGGGTAATCGGGCCAAGTTGTTGTCTAAGGTCCTGGGGCTCGGTTCCATTCTGCAATGGCAGCATGATGCTTCGGGTGCTTGGTTTTTACAACTTCACGTCCAACCGCAGGGACCCAAACGTGTCGCGAACTTGAGGACTGGAGGATTTGAATTTGTCGTCTTTGGTGTTCGACAGGGATTTGCTTAACCGCAGACGGACCCGGTTTGCCGCGCGGGCTGGTGACCATGATTTTTTGCTGCAACGGGTCGGTGAAGATTTCGCCGAGCGGCTCAGCATCATCAAACGGGACTTTCCGCTTGGTGTGATCCTGGGTGCACATCACGGCATTCTGGCGCCGGTGCTGAGCCAGCTGTCCAATGTTGGACACCTCATCGACGTGGATGGCGTTTGGCCATTGCTCGCGCAGGGTGATCCAGGCCAACCGAGGGTGTTTGCCGACGAAGAGGCGTTGCCGTTTAAGGACGCCTCGCTGGATCTCGTTGTCAGCGGGCTCATACTTCAACACGTAAACGATCTGCCAGGATGCCTGATCCAAATACGTCGGGCGTTGAAACCGGACGGTCTCTTCCTGGGTGCTGTTCTCGGTGGGCGGACACTTGAGGAGTTGCGGATGGCCTGGCTGCAGGCGGAAGCTGAAATGACGGGCGGGTCGTCGCCGCGGGTCGCACCGTTTGGTGATGTGCGCGATTTTGGTGGGCTGCTGCAGCGCGCGGGTTTTGCACTTCCTGTCGTCGATGGTGATGTTGTCACTGTCACGTATGAGACGCCGCTGGCGTTGATGGCCGAGGTTAAGGCCATGGGTGCCAGCAACGCGTTGGTTGAGCGGCGACGCGTGCCTGTGACGAAGGGGTTGATGATGCGCGCTGCGGAGATCTACGCGGAGCGGTTTTCGCAGCCTGACGGGCGCGTTTCGGCGACGTTCGAAATTCTTACGATGACGGCATGGTGTCCCCATGAAAGCCAGCAAAAACCACTGAAGCCTGGATCAGCTGCGGCGCGGCTGGCCGACGTGCTTGGGACTGAAGAAAAAAGCGCTGGCGACAAGGCCGGGAGCTAAGGCTTGCGACCAAGCCTCGGCAGCTGAGATGGGACGCTGGGGTGAAGTACTGAGGCCTCGCGGGAAGCGGGACTTCTTGAGCCAATCGGCAACTTGCGACTGCAGACACAATTATCTGCCAACCCGCGAGTCCCAAGCCCGACGAACTTTCACACCTGATCACATGCCCGCCAGGAGGCATTGCGTTTCCAGGTGATCTAACCGACCTCTTAGCCGGAAACGCAGGCAAACCTGCGCTCATGAGCACAATGACAAACACCGCGCAAAAGCGGGCAGGCATAGAGGATTGATCATGGCCTATCTGGATGCAAACACGGCTGGCGAACTTGCGTCGGCATCGAACGCGGCGACTGAAAAGGCGCAAGCTATCAAAATCACCGTGTATCGTTGGGCCGGGGCCTGGGGGCCTTTCAAGGTCAAAATCCCCTGCGGCGAGTGCACCCTGACAAGTGACATCATTCGCGACACGGTTGAAAACGAGCTGGCCGGTATCCCCGTTGAGGTCGAGACGCTGGACTGGCTGTCGAACTGGTGGAAGCCGATTTTGAAGGGTGGCTGGCACGCGCCGATCGTGCTGGTCGATGGCAAGATTATCAGTCAGGGCGCTGCGCTGAACCGGGGTGTTCTGGCCGAAGCGGTCGTGAAAACATGGGTTGGCCGTGCGGAACTGACCGGGAACCACGTCTTTGGCAAGGACCGCTGTGGGCATTGCACGCGTGCCAAGGATGCACTGGACGGGGCCGGGATCTCATATGCGTACCACGATGTGGTGAAGAACCCGCGTGCGCTGTATGAAGTCGTACCACGGGCCAAGCGAGAAATCGGAAATCACACACCGGTGACGACACCGCAAATCTGGCTGGATGGCCGCTATGTGGGCGGAGCGGATGCGCTTGAGGCTCATCTGGGCCTGGTGGAGGGCGATGGGGCGCACGTCGCGGGAACTGCAATGGCGGCCCGATAACTGCTAAAAGCTCCCGGCGTGTTTTTGAGTTTGTCAGAAACGCGCCTGAAGCCCGTCATTTGCATCTGGTGCGGGTGCATCCGGTGCGGGTGCATCCGGTGCCGGGGCATCCGGTTCAGGTCCATCGGGTTTACGGTACAGGGTCTTGTGTACAAAGACCTACTTTCAGTCTTTTTCGAAGTTGTTCTACGCCAGCAGGTCGCGAAGGTAGGGCAGCAGGGGCAGGTCGGCTGGCGGCATGGGATAGTCCTGCAATCTGTTGGCTCTAGCCCAGGCTAAGTTCTGACCTTCCTGCGGTGACACTTCTCCGTCCCAAGACCGGCATATGTATAGCGGCATGAGTAGGTGAAACTCGTCGTAGGCGTGGCTTGCGAACGTGAATGGCGCGATGCAAGTCAGGCAGACGTCGATTGCGAGTTCTTCATACAGCTCGCGGACGAGAGCTTTTTCCGGGCTCTCTCCGGGGTCGATCTTTCCACCTGGGAATTCCCATAGTCCGGCGAGTGATTTTCCGGGTGGGCGCTGCGTCAGCAGGACCCGGTTGTCAGCATCGATCAGGGCTGCTGCGACCACTGTCAGGATCGGTTTTTCCGACGGTTCTGTTGGCGCCGTGTTCATTGCGTCGGAGTGCTTTGGTTTTCAGGTTTGGTGATGTCTGCGCTCGACGGGTCGGCGTCTGGTGCTGGTGCTTTTGGTGGTTGCGGATCTGTTTGGGCCGTTTTGGTTTTTTCAGGCTCTGAAGGGTTTTGTGTGTCTGGTTGCGCTGGACCGGACTTTTGTGGTTCTGACAGTGCGAAAAACGCCCAACTCATCAGGAGGCCGCTGACAATGGCTGCGATGATTGCGATGAGAAAAAGGATCGCGAAAACAGCCGGTTCCGTGAAGCCTGCCGTAACGGGTGCGAGACTTTCCGCGATGACCGGCGGGCCATAATCGAGTACGGCCAGGGGAAGTACAGCGGCCAAGACCGAAGTTGCTGCCATCGCCATGATGTACCCACGGCCAGGGCGAGATGTCTTGCGCGACAGCAGGTTGCCCAGCGGCCAGAACAGCAACAGGTTGTAAACGACGAAGAACGACCAGACGGCGATCTGAAAGGATGTCCCGCCACTTCCAGAGAACACCGGCGCTTCTGCTGCGGCCCGTGCTTGGTCAGCCAAAGCAGTTCCATTTTCAGACCACCATTCGGCCAACGGCGCGCCAGGGAGTGTGAACACAATCAGCCCGAACATTGCGATGGTCAGTGTCGTGGTCACCACGAGCACCAGCCCGAGCAGAAACGATGACCACCACGACCAGCGGGTCAAGCCGCCAGGCATCACGGCGGCTAGGACGTTTCTTTGTGAAACCAGACATCCGAGCAGCACGATCCATCCTGCAATGGGCAGGACATCAAGGCGAATATCTACGGGGAATGATCGTGCAACCGAGATCGCAACGGCTGTCGCTGCGACGAATGTTAGAACGTAAAGTCCTAGAAGGCGCAGCATATCGGCGCGCGTAAACTGCATATGTCGTCTGCCCCCCTCAAGGCTTGCCCGTCGCAATGATCGTGCGGCAAGGCGGCCTAACCCAATTGTCTTTCCGCCAAAATGGATCGTCCCGATGAAGTAGGTCGTCCCTATGAAGCGGGTCCTCTGGCATCAGGTACCTGCTTTGCGCTGCAACACGTAGCAGGTTTCGGTTAGGCCTGTGAGCCCTCGTTTGCGCAATGGGTCATTGGCTTTGAGGGCGTCGTCGCGCGCGCGAAGTTCGATTTCAAAATCGGCCTCGAAGTAAGCCGTTACCGTTTCGGGCGGTGTTGAGAAAGGTGGCCCGGTCATTTCGCTTTGATCGTAATCCAACGAGACCATGAGTGCTGCCGTTTTCGGTTGCGTCAGAGCAGCCAGGTGCTTTGCGTAGGCAGGCTGGATTGCCGGTGGCAAGGCAACGAGGCTCGCGCGATCGTAAACGGCGGTCACGTCGACCATATGCTGGGGCTTTGATTTGAAGATGTCGCCGCAGAAGATGCGGTATGGTGCACTCTCATAGACCGTGAAGTCGAAAATGGGTGTGATCGTCGGCGTGACGCCAAGTTCGGCAAAGAACTCCTCGACGGCCTTTTGGACAACTTCGACGCCGATGACGACGTGGCCCTTTTCGGCAAGCCAGACCATATCCATGGATTTGCCACATAGGGGGACAAGGACGGTCGCGCGTTTGTTTATGTGAAGGGTGTCCCAGTGCGCTTCGAGACTTGGGTGGGGCGTGTCGCGGTGAAAGCCGATCTCGCCGTTGTCCCATCGTTCCACCCAGAAGGCATTATCGACCGGTTCTAGGCTCATGGCAGGATATTCCAGGGTCGATCCGTCTTCACTGAAAACGCTTCTGGCCCTGGCCTTTTTGTTTTGGGTCATGTTTTCGGCGTGCTGCGTGCTGGCTTCCGTAAAAACCAACTGCGCATGCGTCAGCCGAACACAACCTAGCTACGATAATCGGCGTTGATCGAAATGTACTCATGGGTCAGGTCGCACGTCCAGACGGTTGCTTGACCGTCGCCGATGCCGATGTCCACGATCAAATCGATGTGGTCGCCCTTCATGTATGCTGCGGCTTCGGCTTCACTGTGGTCTGGCGCGCGTTCACCCATACTTGCCATGCGGTGTGGGCCGAACCAGATCGACAACGTGTCGCGGTTGGCGGCTTCGCCGGATTTGCCGACCGCCATGACGATGCGTCCCCAATTTGGGTCTTCTCCGGCTATGGCGGTTTTCACGAGGGGTGAGTTGGCAATCGCCATGCCGATGCGTTTCGCAGCCTGGTCATGTTCAGCGCCCTTTACCAGGACGGTGATCAGCTTTGTGATCCCTTCGCCATCGCAGATGATGGCTTGCGAGAGATCGTGTGTGAGCCCTTCAAGGGTGACCTGGAATTCTTTGAAATTGGGTTCGTTTGGAGCGTGAAGCGGGTCTTGCTGCGTTGGGTTTTTGCCGGTGGCAAACATCAGCAGCGTGTCGCTTGTTGAGGTGTCGCTATCGACCGTTATGGCGTTGAAGGACGCGTCAGCTGCCGTCTTGAGGGCCGTGCGAAGCGCTGAGGGATCTACTGCGAGATCGGTTGCCAGGAACGATAGCATGGTCGCCATGTCCGGAGCGATCATACCAGCACCCTTGGCGATGCCATTGAGGTGGCCGACGGCGCCATCCTGCAACGTGACGGCAGACGTTGCCAGCTTTGGAAATGTGTCGGTCGTCATGATGGCGTGGGCGGCCTCGGTCCAACCGGTTGGGGAGGCGGTTTCGGCCATATCGCCCAGGAGATGGGCGAAACCTGTCACGTCGAGAGGTTCACCGATGACGCCGGTTGAGGCAATAAAAACCTCTTCGGGTTCGCAGCCTACAGCCTTTGCGGCAGCTTCTGCGGTTTGGCGGACGGCGTCCTTGCCGCGTTTGCCGGTGAATGCGTTGGCGTTCCCGGAGTTGACGACGAGGGCGCGAGCCTGCCCGTGTTTGAGTTGTTCGGCGCACCAGTCGACGGCTGCGGAGCGCGTTTTCGACTGTGTGAGGACACCGGCGACGACCGTGCCCGGCTCGAAGACGGCGAGAAGCAGGTCTCGCCGTCCTTTGTATTTAATCCCAGCTTTAGCGGTGGCGATCTTCATGCCATTGGTTTTCGGCATGTCTGGATAAGTGGACGGCGCGAATGGCGACGTCTTGGTGGTGATACCCATCGTTATCGTCGCCTAACTCAATTCTGGCTGTTAGTTCGCATCTGCCGGCTTAGCTGCGTCGGCCTCACTGCCTTTTGGCTTTTGTTGGGATTCCAACTTTTTGATCTGCTCAAGAATTGCGTTTTGCTGGGAGGCCGCTGCCTTTTCCTGCTCTTCGACCTGTTTGATGATCTCTGGGTCCAGGTATTCGATTTTGGAGGTTTTGCGAAGGTCTTGCGCCTTCGCTTGGGCCTGCTGGAGGATCATGGAGTTCAAAATCCGATCCTTTACTGCGTCGAACGTTGGAAGTGGCTTCTGACGCTTGTCTTCGACCTTGATGAGGTGCCAGCCAAAGCGGCTCTGAACGGGTTGCGAGACATCGCCGATTTCGCCTTTGAAGGCGGCGTCTTCAAACTGCGGGACCATCTGGCCGCGTCCGAAGTATCCCAGTAGCCCACCGTTCACTTTTGAACCTGGGTCTTTGGAGTTTTCTTTTGCCAGTTTTTCGAAGTCTTCCCCGCGGTTGATCTTTTCGAGCAAATCACGCGCTTCATCTTCTGTTTCCACTAGGATGTGGCGTGCTTTGACTTCCTCTTCCTGCTTCATGCCTTTGATTTGGTCGTTGTAGTAGGTTTTGGCAGCGGCTTCACTTACAGATGTCTTGATCTGCGTCTGGAAATACTCTTCGCGGAGCGCCCGGCGGCGCATATATTCCATACGCTCACCGAAACTCTCAGTTTCAGCAAGTTTTTGGGCGCGGGCGGCATCGGCGAACAGCTGGTTTTCAATCAGGTATTCCACCAGGACCCGTCTGCGCGACTCTGGAGGAATGTTGCCAAGGTCGGAGCCGATTTCGATTTCGGCAAAAGCCAGGTCTTTTTCGGTGATCTTGGCCCCATTCACGGTTGCAACCACGGTGTCGGGGCTGGCTGTGCTGCCTGCCACCTGCGCGTGGGAAAGTGCCGGAACAGCGAACAGTGCCAGTGTCGCGGCTGTAAAGAACGCGATGTGAGACTGGCTGTGACGCGTTGCCGGAGCGGTGTTGTGAGTTACCCGGGGAGTCACGGATTTAAAGTCTACAGCCATGGATGGGCGTCCTTTTTAGGTTGCCTTGGTTTTGTTCGACGCAGTGATCGTGAGGAAAACCGCGTTTGATCCGATGTTTTATCTGGGCGGTGTGCGTCGCCTATTCGGCCTCCGCGGACGGTCTCGACCGGCGGTAGCTTTCGTTAGCGGGCGCGCTTTACGCATGAATCAGCGGGCGTTCGATAGACCAGCAGTCGCGAAGGGCCAAGTTAATTCTTAGAAACACGCCTTACGGAGGAACCTGTTTGCACGAGGGTTTTCGTGCTGCAACCTTGCGCACGCCGATGTGTCGCCACATTGACAAAACAGGAGGTGGGTTCCTAAGTGATGCCCATCATCCTGTGAGCATGCCGATTGTCCGTTGTTGCTATCTGCTTGGGTGCCACCGTGTTCTTGAACGGGGTGTCAAAGCGGCAGATTCTTGTTTCCGATTGGCTTAAGGCTTGGTTCGAATGGCATCGCGGCTGATGTGTTGGCAAGTTGATCCGTCTTAGACCCAAGTTGATGACACGGTCTTGGTTCATGTATCAACATCAAGGTGATGTGGTCGGAGCAACGGATTGGGGCTTCTTAGCAGGTCGCAGCAGCCGTAAGCCCGGCGATCGGGCCCTGTTATGGGGCAGGTTCCAGGCCCAGCGACGGGCCGTTTAAGCGACTACGATATCAGGTTTGGAGCACCAGCTCGGCATCCAGTTTAATGCGCCAGGGCATGTTCCAGGCAAACGACAGAAAGGCTTCCCATGCTCTCTTTGGGCAAAATCGGCGGTTTCGCTTCCAAAATTTTCGGCTCGTCGAACGACCGCCTTGTCCGGGGTTTCAGGCCGCGCGTTGAGCTGATCAACGCGATGGAAGACGAAATCGCAGCGCTTTCCGATGATGAGTTGAGGGCCAAAACGGCTGAATTCAAGCAGCAATATAAAGACGGCAAGAGCCTTGATGATCTCCTGGTGCCGGCGTTTGCCGTCGTCCGCGAGGCGGGCAAGCGCACGCTGGGTCAACGGCACTTTGATGTCCAGATGATCGGCGGGATGGTCCTGAACGATGGCAACATTGCTGAAATGAAGACCGGCGAGGGTAAGACGCTTGTTGCGACGCTTGCGGTTTATCTGAACGCGCTGAGCGGTCGTGGTGTCCACGTGGTCACCGTTAACGATTATCTGGCCAGTCGCGATGCAGAATGGATGGGACAGGTTTACCGGTTCCTGGGTCTGACCGTCGGGGTCATCCTGCATGGTCTCGACGATGAAGAGCGTAAGGCTGCGTATGACTGCGATGTGACCTACGCCACCAACAACGAACTGGGCTTCGACTATCTGCGCGACAACATGAAGATGTCGAAAGAAGAGATGGTTCAGCGCGACCACGCCTTCGCCATCGTCGACGAGGTGGATTCGATTCTGATCGATGAAGCGCGGACGCCGTTGATTATTTCGGGTCCCGTTGAAGATCGTACCGACCTTTATGTCTCGATCAATGAGATCGTAAAACATCTGGTGGTCGAGGCCAATGAGGTTGAAAAGGCGCTGCGCAAAGAGCACGGCAATGGTGACCTCAAGGAGATCTTCAAAGAGCAAGGTCTCATCGAACTTGATGAAAAGCAGCGCCAGGTCGCGCTGACCGATCTTGGAAACGAGCGTATCGAGGTCATGCTTGCGGAAGCTGATCTTTTGAAGAGCGGCTCACTGTTCGACATCGAAAACGTGACGGTCGTCCACCACGTCAATCAGGCGTTGCGGGCTAACAAGTTGTTCCAGCGGGACAAGGACTACATCGTCAAGAGCGGTGAAGTTGTCATCATCGACGAGTTCACAGGCCGCATGATGCCAGGACGGCGTTATTCGGAGGGGCAGCACCAAGCGCTTGAAGCCAAAGAAAATGTCGAGATTCAGCCGGAGAACCAGACGCTGGCCTCGATCACGTTCCAGAACTACTTCAGGCTGTACGACAAGCTGTCCGGCATGACGGGTACGGCTGCCACCGAAGCTTCCGAATTCATGGATATCTATGGATTGGATGTCATCGAAATCCCCACGAATATTGGTGTGGCGCGGATCGATGACGATGATGAAATCTACCGGACGCAGCGCGAGAAGTTCGCCGCCATCGTCATGACGATTGCAGATGCGCGCCGGCGTGGACAACCGTGTCTAGTCGGCACGGCCTCGATCGAAAAATCCGAAATGCTGTCGGAGATCATGAAGGACCCGGCCTATTTCAAAGAGCTTGGCGAAAAGACCTTGAAGCAGGCCGAGCCTTTGAAGTCGCCAAAAGAAGATGAGCTTAAAGAATACCTGATGGACATGGGCGAACTGATGCTGCAGCTCGCGCGTGACGCGAAGCCCGGCCAAGACGTCATCCCGCACCACGTCCTCAACGCTCGCTACCATGAGCAGGAAGCCAGTATCATTTCGCAGGCCGGTGTGCCTGGGGCTGTGACTATTGCCACTAACATGGCTGGCCGTGGGACTGACATCCAACTCGGTGGCAACGTGGAATTCCAAATCCGCGATTGGATTACGGAGCGTGAAGCTGGCGGGGTTCCACCTACGGAAGCAGAAATCGCAAAGCAGCGCGCTGTCATCGAAGCGGAAGTTGAGAAAAATAAAGACCGCGTCCTGGAAGGTGGCGGGCTGTACGTGATCGCTACCGAACGGCACGAAAGCCGGCGGATCGATAACCAGCTGCGCGGTCGCTCCGGGCGGCAGGGCGATCCGGGGCGGTCGAAGTTCTATCTTGCGCTTGATGATGACCTAATGCGCATTTTCGGCTCAGACCGGATGGAAAGCGTCTTGAAGACGCTTGGGCTTCAGGAAGGCGAGGCGATCACGCATCGCTGGATGAACAAGTCGCTGGAAATGGCGCAGAAGAAGGTCGAGGCGCGCAACTTCGACATTCGCAAGCAGATCCTGAAGTACGACGACGTGATGAATGATCAGCGTAAGGTGATCTTCGATCAGCGCATCGACATCATGGCTGAAGAGGATGTGTCCGAGACGGTCAAAGACCTGAGACAGCAGGTTGTCCAGGACCTCGTGCGCAAGCACATCCCGGAAAAGGCCTATGCTGAACAGTGGGATACCGCTGGTCTGACCGAGGCGATTGAATCGCAGTTCGGCATCTCTGTTCCCATTGCCGATTGGGCCGAGGAAGAGGGTATTGCGGACGAGGAGATCGAAGAGCGGCTGTTGCGACTTGCTGATGAGCGGGCGGCAGCAAAGGCTGTTGCGTTCGGTTCCGACACGTTCCGGCAGATTGAAAAGATGGTGCTGCTGCAGCAGCTCGACCATCTTTGGCGTGAGCATATCGTGACGCTAGAGCACTTGCGTCAGGTGGTTGGCTTCCGCGCCTATGGTCAGCGTGATCCACTGAACGAATACAAGACCGAGGCGTTTGTCCTCTTTGAAAGTCTGCTGACGCGTCTGCGGGAAGCTGTAACCGGCATATTGATGCATATCGAGATTGCGCCAGATGAAGATCCCGGCGATCTCTTCCAGCCGGACGAGCTTCCACCTATGGAAGCCCACCATGTCGATGCCACGACCGGCTATGATGAATTCGAAGAGCCAGAAATGGCGTACGAAGGTGGCGGCACAAGCCGGTATGACGATGGCGATGGTGAGTTGAAGCAAGCGCCGTTGCAGACCCGGAAAGCCGTTGGCTCGGTTGATCCCAACGATCCTGCGACGTGGGGGCGGGTCTCACGCAACAAGCCGTGTCCGTGCGGATCTGGCAAGAAATACAAGCATTGTCACGGCAGTTACAATTGATCGTCATTTGTCAGAGGGTTGGCTGTGTCAGAGGGTTGGGTGCCAGGCTGCGTAGACCGGCCTGGCGTCATCCGTGACAAAAGCCCGGTTTTTAAGATGAGCTGATGGCGCAAGACCACCCCGAGATGGGCCGCCAGTGCTATCAAAATCACGTAGCTTGAAACGATGTGCGTCCACTTGGCGGCCAGTTCGATGTTGTCTGACTTGCCGATTGGGTTGTGAAGGTGCACGACCTCGAAAAAGTGGACACCATTCCCGCCGGCCATGACATACAGATAGCCACTGATGGGCATGATGAACATGGCGAGATAGAGCAGGTTCTCGTAGTGGTGCATCATGCGGCGCTCGGTCGATGACAACGCCGGGGCAAAGCTGGAAGGGTGTTGAAGGTCCGGTTGGCAAGCCGCAAAATGGCAAAGGCCAGCACCACCAGGCCAATTGATTTATGCCAATTGTAGTAGTTGTCCTGAGTGAGACCGAGGGCGGTTTCCTTGCTGCTCAGCGCGACCATGGTGTAGCCGGCAGCGTACTGAAGCGCGAACAGCGCGACGATGATCCAATGGAAAAACTTGGTGAGCGCACCGTAGTTCTGACTATCGTTGAGCAGTGCCATCGCGGTGTGCGCCGCCTTTTTTGCCGGCTCGCCGGATTGGTTTCAGGGCAAAGTGAAGTCTATGCCAAGAGGCACATCACTGGGTGCGTGAGCGGTTCAGTCGGGCTGCGCGTGAGGACGCGCGGGATTGCTTTTTTCGTTTCATTGCCAGAAAGCGTTTGCAGCTTGGTTTGCGCGTGTCGCAGGCGACCCGCTTCTTGTTTCGGCGGTCGATGCCTCTGCGCACGAACGTATTAGAGCGGGAGGTTGTGATGCCCCTGCGTGCTGCCGCGACCCGCTTTGCTCCCGCTGTCTTCAGCAGAAACTGTTGCTCGCCTTCGTTCAGTTTGCGCCACCGGGATGGGCGGTGGGCAATACGATCTAAGAGGTTGAAAGCGCGCAGAACCTTTGCGGTCTGCGCGCACACGGCGAAAGGGCGGCCCGTGGTGCCCTCCCCATCCGGTTGGGCGTCTCGAAAACTGTATTTGCCTTTGCAAACGCTGATGAGCGGGGCCTGTCGTGTCCGATTGAAGCTGTCGTAGCCCTGTTTCAGGTTGCTCCAGAACTGATGCCATTTATGCGTTTTGTGTTTTTGAAGCGTCTGGTCAGTCATATGGAAGGGAAAGACGTGAACGGGCACATTGCGCTGACCACTCTTGATGGCTGCCTGGGTCAGGGTGAAGATTTCTTCCATGACGGGATTGGTCATGGCGTAACAGCCGACAGATGAGCATCCGCCGTGAACGAGGAGATAGCTGCCCGTGCGCGCCAACGATTTGTCGAAGGTGTTTGGGAACCCGAGATTGAGCGACCTTGGCCAGCGTCCAGAGCGATGCAACTGTCTGCGGGTGACGTTGTAAAAGCCCTCCGGGGATTGCTTGTCGCCTTCCGCGAGTTTCGGGCCAAGCGTACCGGACCACTGGCAGACCGGATACGTCGCAAAGTGGACGAAACGCCCGTCGCGTTGCATCCAGACTTCCAATTCGGCTTCGGACTTGAAGATTCGAATAAGAAGCGGCGCGCCGACCTTCAGGTTTTTTTTGGCCAGTCGTTTGTCGAGTTTGCCCATGCTGGGCGTGTTGGGAAGAGGCAATTGCCCGGCAACCGCCAGTCTTTGCCGCTCGATGCGGTCGGGGGCTGCGTCTTTGAGCTTGATCTCCAGGGCCGAGGCCGACGGAGCTGCGGTGAAACACAAAACCGCACCGGCAAGAGCGCTTACGGTTTTTCGCGTTGCGTCTCCTGGGTGTACTCGAGATCGCATTCAGGTCTCCCGTCCCGCCTACTTCAGTCTAACGCCCTGGCCAAGCTAACAGATTGCCGTGTTTGGCGGCACTGCCACAAAGCTGTGGTCCGGGCACTCCTGCATCTACAGTTAACGCCAAACATTGACGTTTCTGTTACGAGCCGGGGAAATACCAATTCGGCAGGGATGCCTTCGGAGCGGTAAAGGAAACGCTGAGAGTCGCATTAGTTGTGGTTTGTCGGGGTGCGGTTTTGATCGCGGCCAGCATCCGAGTTGGCCGCATCCGCCAGCTGCGGGGCATATTTGCAGTCCTTCACGATGCGAGGCGCGGATGACGATCTATTGCCGCCCTGGCCGCTTTCAGCGAAGGTGTAGCGTCTGTTGCAGACTGCTACGGCAGGTGGTTTGCGGGTCTGTTCGAACAGATCATGACCGCGTTTGAGGTCTCGCCAGAAGTCCGCCCAAGGGTGGTCCGATCGGGCCGCGAGGTTTTCTTCCGTCATGCGAAATGGATAAGCCTGGACCTGGAAACGGGTCTGGCCGTTATTCAGTGCTGTTGTGACGAGAGACCAGATTTCGTCCATGACATCATTGGTCATGGCATAGCAGCCGATGGATGAGCAGCCGCCATGGACCATGAGGAATGATCCGGTGCGGTTGTGGCTCCGGTCGTGAAGGTTTGGAAAGCCCAGGTTGAAAGAGCGATGCCAACGGCTGTTGGGGTTCAACTGACCTTTTGAGACGGTGTAGAACCCTTCGGGTGCCTGCCGGTCGCCCTCTTTCAGTTTTGGACCGAGACGTCCGGAGAACCGGCAGATGGGATAGGTCGCGAAGTGCCGGTAGGTGCCACTTTTCGATCTCAACCAGACTTCAAGCTCGAATTCCTGCTTGAAGATGCGCATCAAGACAGCGTCGCCAAGTTCATGACCTGCTGAGGCGAGCCGTTCATCAAGCTTTGTCAGGTCTGGCGTCGCGGGGAGAGGGCTTTGGGTCGTGCGGACGTAGGTGCGCCGCCAGGCTCGTTCGGCTGAGAGAATATGCGTGTCGTAGCTGGCTGTTATGGCGGGCCAGTGCTGCTTGATCATGGCGGCGATCGGAAGCCCGACAATGCACACGATCAGGAGAACCAATGGCCAGCGGCGCCTGCGCTGTGCCGGGCGATTGGTGCGCTCAGCTTTGCCATTGGGTTTATGGCTTTGGCCGTTCTTGGCGCCGTTGTCCGCCATGGGTCTCCGATCCAGCGTACGTGAAAGCGTACCGCTACGTTTAAATGTGGACGGCTGGAGCGCTAGTCAGCACAGACTTTCAATTAAACAATTCCACCATTCTACTGAGATCAAAAGCCGAGGTCTTCTGGATGGGTTTGTTGGTCGCCCCGAGGCTGTAGGTCGGCGCTGGAATATCGATGCCAATCTGCTTGGTCTGGGAGATGTCGGCAAGTGTCCGCTGTTTGGGGCCCGGCACCACGAGGCGTTCAGATGCGATCTGCTGCTCGGATGGGCGGGGAACGAACGGTTCGATGAGCGGCCGGTCAAGCCGTGGGCAGGCCGCTTTGGGATTCAGCTTTTTGTTCGATGGCAGGTTTACGTTCACCACATACTGGCGCGAACAGACAGCCACGCCTGGTGGCATGCGGTGAACCTCAAAGTGGTCGTAGCCCTGCTTTAACGTTTTCCAGAACCGCGCCCACCGGTGCTTCTTGTGGCGGTTCATGTTGGCGTCCGTCATGCGGAATGGAAAGGCATGTACGTGGAATTCTTCCTGCCCGCCTTCGAAGGCTTCCCGCGCCAGTGCGTAGATCTCCTCCATGAGGGCGTCCGTCATGGCGTAGCAGCCGGCTGAACGACATTTGCCATGCACCATGAGGAAGTTGCCCGTGCGCTTGTGAGCCTGGTCGTATTCGTTCGGGTAGCCGAGGTTGAACGACACATGGAAGCTTGAGTTCGGGTTCATCTGGTAGGATTTGACCCTGTAGAACCCCTCCGGCGCCTGTTTGTCGCCCTGGCGCAGTTTCGGGCCCAGTGCACCTGACCAATTGCAGATGGGATAGGTCTTGAAGTGGTAGAAGCGGCCGTCGTCGCGCTCTTTCCAGACTTCAAGCTCGGATTCTTCTTTGAAAATGCGCACGAAAATCGGGGCTTTGGCGTCCATGCCCTTGCGGCCAAGCTGCATCATCGTGCTATTGGACAGGGGCTGTTGGGCGGGTGACAGGTCGGGCGCGCCCGCGCATCCGGCAAGGACCGTCGCGGCTGCTGCGCAAAACGACATGACCCACGCCCTGGGTCGGCCAAGGCGGGTAAGAACCGGCTTTCTCATAAGCCCCCTGATGATCTTAACCATTTCTTTGCTCGTGCCCTGTCACACGCGCTGATCACCGTACGAATCACATCGTTAACAAGCCGTTAACGTTAAGTGAAAAGCAAGGATATTTTACTGCCGTGTGGCTTCTGCCTTCCCTGCAGGAATCATTGGCTTGAAATTGCGGCGGATAGACGGCGTGAGCCGAAATCATCAGAGGGCTTAGTTATGCTTTATTCTGAGAAAATGATATTGATAACAGAGGCTTGATGTCGGTGGCGCTGGCCTTAAGCGGTGCCCGTCCTAGAGGGAACGTCCCATTTCCAGGAAGCGGTCGTGACGCTGTCTTCGGACCTGTTCTGGCGTCATGGCATCGAAGCTTAATAGCGCTTTGTCTATCGCCCGGCCGGTGGCTGCAATCACTGTGTCAGGGTCCCGATGAGCGCCCCCCATGGGTTCGGGGATGATTTCATCGATGACGCCAAGTTTTTCCAGATCCTGGGCCGTGATGCGCATGTTGCTGGCGGCTTCTTCTTTTTTTCCAGCGTCGCGCCAGATGATGGAGGCTGCTCCTTCAGGTGAAATGACCGAGTAAATGGAGTGTTCCAGCATGAAGATGCGGTTTGCTGTTGCGATCGCGACTGCACCACCCGAGCCCCCTTCTCCGATGATGAACGACAGGATGGGGACGCCGAGGCCGAGACAGCAGTCGGTTGACCGGGCGATTGCTTCGGCCTGGCCGCGTTCTTCCGCGCCGATGCCGGGATACGCCCCAGCGGTATCGACCAAAGTGATCACGGGGAGTGCAAACCTGTCGGCCATTTCCATCAATCGGACGGCCTTCCGATAGCCTTCGGGCATGGCCATTCCGAAATTGTGTTTGATACGGCTTTCGGTTTCGGAGCCCTTCTCATGGCCGATGACCATGATGCTGCGGCCTTCAAATGAGGCGGGGCCGCCGACGATGGCTTCATCGTTTGCGAAATACCGATCACCAGAAAGCGGGGTGAAGTCGTCGAACAGCGCTTCGATATAGTCGATTGTGTGTGGGCGGTCGGGGTGCCGGGCGACCTGGGTTTTCTGCCATGGCGTTAGCTTGGCATAGGTGTCTTCCAGGGTCGTTTTTGCTTTTTGCTCCAGCTTGCCGATTTCGGCGCTGAGGGCTTTTTCCGTCTCGTCATCCACAAGGGCGCGGAGTTCTCCGACCTTGCTTTCAAGTTCGGCGATGGGTTTTTCGAAGTCGAGATAAGTGCGCACCGCACGATCCACGTTGATTACCTGCTGATTTGATTATGGAATCCGCGCCAAAGGCTGTCGGCACAAGATCTGAAGCTGGAAGACAAAGCAAGCGAGCGGGCCTGTCAAGCGCAGCAGTCGGGCTGTTTTGTCGTTAACCATGGGGCGGCCAAGGCTTAAGCCTGTTGCGGATGGCGCCGCCGGGATCAGGGTCTATTAGATTTGGCCAGGGGGTGGTGTGTTTGAACGAGGGTCATGAGCCGTTCTTCCAGCACGTGGGTGTAGATTTCCGTCGTTGTAATGCTGGCATGGCCCAACAGCTGTTGAACGGCGCGCAAATCGGCTCCGCGATCCAGAAGGTGGCTGGCAAAAGCGTGGCGCAGAACGTGTGGGCTGATGCGGCTGGCGTCGATACCGGCGGCTTGTGCCAGGTCTTTCAGTTCGGCGGCGAAGTGTTGACGGGTGACATGTCCGGATGTCGCGCGCGAGGGGAAAAGGTAGCGATAGTTTGGCGGACGGTCCCCAGCTCTTGCCGCCGTCTCTTCTGATGAAACGTGCAGTCGCAACGCCTCAGCGGCTGTTGCGTTCAGCGGCACAATGCGTTCCCGGCCACCTTTGCCTTTGATCGTCAGCACGCGATCATCGCCGCGCAGGACGTCCCTTGGGAGTGCCGTTAATTCGCTGACGCGGAGGCCGGTGGCGTACAAGACCTCGATCATGCACCACAGCCGGATCGCCCGCCTCTTGCTGTCGGGGTCGTCGGTGGTCGTAATATGGGTTCGGGCAGCTTCGAGCAGGCCGTCGACTTCACCGAACGACAGGGTTTTCGGGAGCGATCTTGCTTGCCTGGGCCCTTTGATGCCGTGGGTCGGATCATCCTTGATCAGGTTCTCGGCGACGAGGAATTTGAACAGCTGTCGAAGTGTCGAAAGGAAACGTGCGCGGGAGGCCGGGCTCGCACCATCGGTCGCCAGTTGCTGCAAGAGTGCGTGAATATCTGATGGGGCGGTGTCGGTGAACGTTTTACCGCTAGCTGCCAACCAGCGGGCTGCGATTGTGAGATCGCGGGTGTAGGCTGCAAGCGTATTTTCACTCGCACCGCGTTCTGCTGATTTCATGTTCAGGAATGCAGTGATCAGGTGATCGCTGGATTGCTGCATTTTGGGCACGACATCCTCCGCCTCGTTGGAGACCAGACTCGCGCGATTCGCTTGGGTTGTCGCGGATTGCGTTGGTTTTGGAGCAGGATCGGTACGCCTGCCCGGATTAGCCTGTCGAGCGTCTTGGCCAGACCGCAAACAGTGCTTCGAACCCCAATTGTCGCGCAGCTTCCGTCCGACCCAACCGTTTGAGTGCGCGGATTGCATCGCCGAGAGCCAACATATTGGCCTGTTCAGCGGTGCCAGGGCCAATGGAGCGCATCGTCAGCAGGATGGTGTTGCCGAACTGTTTTTTCCTCGATGCGGCTTGAAGCTCTGAGAGCACACCGGTCTCGGGCAGGTGGCCACCCGTTGGTTGTGGTGTCCGGCTTGCCGCCTCCCAGAGTGGAATGGGGACGTGGAAATTCAGTGCATCCAGAACCGTGGCAAGTCTGTGCAGCGCTGCTGAGCCGAACCTGCCACCCAGTGCCATTTCTTCGACCGATTTAAGAGCGGCTTCGCGATCGGGTTTTCCTGGCGGGTCGAGGATGTCGCTCAAGGCTGCCCAGTGGTCGAGATTTCCTGTGGCTTCCGGGTCTGTTCTTGCAGCAAATTCAATCCATTGCCGGGCGCGTGCAACATCTCCAGCCATCAAGGCTGCTTCGATTGCGGTCTCGCTGAACCACGTTATTTCGGCTGCCGGTGTTACGTCTGCGGCAGCCGGTGCGATGATGATCAAGGCGTGGGTGTAAAGACCGGCTTTCTTGGCGTCGTCGAGAAAGGCGCGGATCGCACGGACTTTGCGAAATGGCGTGCGCTCGAAAACCGCTGCGGAAAACAGCTGCCCTCTGGCAGACGGGTCGGGTGCGTTGGCGCTGCGCCGATAGATGTCCGCCAGGGCGCTGGGTTCCAGAATGCTTTGTTTTGCGGCTGTTTCGGCTGCGGCGACCTGGATTGAAGGGCTTAGGCTCTCGTCGAACGCCAGCCCAAGCAGGGTTTCAGCGCTGGCGGCTTTGTTCGAGGCCAGAGCTGTGATGTCGCCACCTGCGCGTTGCCAAACCTTGGCCTCGATCACGCCAATCTTCAGGTTTTTGCCGGACAGCCGTTGGGTTTTGCCGAATGTGCCGGCTTCCAGTGCCATCAGCCCAGGACTGTCGGCCATACCGCCATCGCGCGCCAATCCGGCGATGAGGGCTGCTTCCGCGGTGTTGCTGTCAATCAGCGCGCAAAGGCCGCGCAGGAACAGAGCCTCTTTGATCGCCTGGTCTGGCAGCTCGGCAACTTTGCGCGCGAGCTCGGCTGCATATTCGCAGGCGGTGTTTTCTTCTTTTTTTATCAGCGCCGCGCGAGCTGCGACCAGCGTGGCGACCGCGCTTGGCGATCCTCCAGCCTTCGTGAGGCTGGCGAATTGTTGCTGGGCTTGCTCCATCAGGCCGGATCGTGACATCGCTTCGAAGCTGAGGGCCTGAAATCGCTGGCTGACAGCGTTGTCGGCGGAGGGTGTCAGGTCGGCCGTCCAAAGCTGCCGCCAAAGCCTCGCTAATGTCTGAGACTTCGGCGGGAAATCAGCTTTGCCGAGCGCGCGATCGATATCTTCGACCGTCATGCCGGACCAAATCTGCAGGTCTTCGAAGCTTCGTTTCGGGCCAGTTCCAAACTTGCTGACCGCCAACGGATCAGTTGACTGGCCAGGTGCTGGAAGAATTGGCGCCAATTCCGCGCGGTCGATCTTTTCAACGGCAACCGGCGATCGGCGGACTTCTGAGCGTTCTTGTGAGGCTGGTCGATCAAATCCAGACGTCGTGTTGTTTTGAGATGGAGCGTCCAGCCATGGGGCTCTTTGGACGTCTCGCTCCTGGCTTGGCGGGTTGGTGGCGGGTTCAGCAGCTGGGCGAGGGCGAAACGCGTTGTCGAGCCAGCTGCCATCCTGCGCCTGCAGCGAGCCGGTTCCCAGGGTTGAAGCTGCGACCGCAGCTAAAAGAACGCAGAAGTAAATTGCGACCAGCTTACGGTTTGCGGATCTCGACGCCGACCAGGGGATGCTTGGTTTCACGGGGTTCGGGCTCAAAGTAGGTTGCCATGATGTAGAGCCCGGTGAATCCAATGCCTGCGAGTAGACCCGTCATGAACAAAAAACGGAACAAGCTCGGCATCGAAGGCTCCTCAAATTCTAATCACAGTGGTCCGAGTTTAAGTTGGCCGCTTTATGTTCGCTTGCCCCAAAAGTATGCTGTGACTCCATGGCACTTCTGTTGAAGCGGTGTCATCTGTGATTTGTCCAGGACGAAGACCCTTATCGGCCCCGATAGGACAGCCCGGTGGGGCGCGGTCATGCCATTTTGTGCACGTCGCGTGGACAAAGCGTGTCCGATGACAACGTGGCGTTTATGGATTACCGATCTGATTCTCGCAAATTGCGTTTGTGACAGGCTATACTGCTCAGGCATGCGGGATTGTTGGTGGATCTAGAAATTGTGCGGTTGGGTGTGTCCAGACGACATAAAAGTGCTGAGCAGTCTGAACAGATTGATACCATTCGAGAGGCTCTCGGGCAGCGGTCATTGGTCATGGTCGGGCTGATGGGTTGCGGAAAGTCCTCGGTTGGGCGCAGGCTTGCGTCGAAGTTGGAGCTGCCATTCGTAGATGCTGATGACGAAATCGAAAAGGCTGCGGCGAAATCCATCGCTGACATCTTTGCGGACCACGGTGAAGCGCATTTTCGAGATGGCGAGCGTAAGGTTATTGCCCGGCTTTTGAGCTCAGGGCGGCAGGTCTTAGCCACAGGGGGCGGGGCCTTTATGGACGCCGATACCCGGCAGTCTATCCAAGACCACGGTATTTCCATTTGGCTGAAAGCCACGTTGCCCGTCCTGCTGCGGCGGGTTGGTCGGCGTGATCACAGGCCGTTGTTGCGGCAGGGCGATGCCGAAGCCACGATGAAGCGATTGATTGACGAGCGCTATCCCGTTTATGCGGCCTCTGATCTGACGATTGAAAGTCGTGACGTGGTGCACGATGTGGTCGTCACGGAAATTATTGACCGGTTGGCGCGGCTTTTGCCGCTGAACCGGCCGTCTTGATGGGCCGGTTTATCCTGATGCGCCGCCTATATCAGTGCGTTACAAAGATCTGATGATGCTCGCGAACCGAGATGCCAAATCACATTCGATCGCGCGCAGGTCACGCTGCGCCCTTTGCCGCCACAATTCTTGAAGGTTTTTGCGACCGATATGCCGACACTCGTCCACTCACAACTGGCTACCCCACGGGGTGTTAAAACCATCGGTGTTGATCTACCGGGCCGGGCCTATGACGTGCTCGTCGGTCCCGGGTTGATCGACAACGCCGGACAGACCATTGCCGCGCGGCTTGGTCGTGTAAAGTGTGGGATCGTGACGGATGAGAATGTGGCCCGTCACCATTTAGCGACGCTTGAAGCCAGTCTTTCCGCCCAGAAGATGTTCAAAGGATCTTTGACGATCCGTCCAGGTGAAGCATCGAAATCGTTCGGTGTGCTGGGGCCGCTTTGTGAAGATCTGCTTGAGATGCAACTTGAACGCGGCGATGTGGTCGTCGCATTTGGCGGTGGCGTCGTTGGAGACCTTGCAGGCTTTGCGTCAAGCATTTTGCGCCGTGGGGTTCGGCTCGTGCAAATCCCCACGTCGCTTCTGGCTCAGGTGGATTCGTCCGTTGGCGGTAAAACGGGCATCAACACCGCGCAGGGCAAGAACCTGATCGGCACGTTTCATCAGCCGAGCTTGGTGTTGGCGGACACGGATGTGCTTGCAACGCTTCCGCCGCGTGAGCTTCGGGCGGGGTATGCCGAAGTCGTAAAGTACGGCCTGATCGGTGATGCGGCGTTTTTCGAATGGCTAGAGGGCAACGCCGACCAGTTGTTCAATTTAAGTGAGACGTCGCTGATCTTGGCGATTGAAGCCAGTGTGAAGGCCAAGGCCCGGGTCGTAATTGCCGATGAGCGCGAGGGCGGTGTCCGGGCGTTGCTCAATCTCGGACATACATTTGGGCATGCTTTAGAGGCGTTTACGGGATATTCGCAACGCTTGCTGCATGGTGAGGGGGTGGCCATTGGGATGGCGATGGCGTTCCGTCTGTCCGAGCGGCTCAACCTTTGTCCACCCGGTGTCGCTGAACGGGTTTCCAAACACTTAACCGATTGCGGGTTGCCGGTGCGAGCCTGTGATATGGTCGCCGGTGATCTTCCGAGCGTCGAAACGATGGTTGATCTCATGGCTCAGGATAAGAAGGTACGCGAGGGACAACTGGCTTTCATTCTGGTGCGTGATATTGGGGATGCGTTCGTCACAAGGGATGTTTCCAGTGATGTCTTGAAGCAGTTTTTGGCCGATGAACTGGTTGTCCGGTGAACGAGCGGAATACTTTGATCGTCGAAAGCGCGACCGGGTTGGTTTGCACCGGCCATCCACCTGAAGTCTGTGGGTCCATGAGAGAGTTGAGCAGGTAATCGGAGATGTCAGTGGAACTGGTTTTGACGCTGTTTGCGGTGTTTGTTCTGCTCGCAATGTCTGGTTTTTTTTCCGGTTCGGAGACGGCGCTCACGGCCGTTTCGCGGGCGCGGATGCATGCGCTGGAAAGTGAAGGTGAAGCGCGGGCTGCAACCGTCAATAAACTGCTCTCAAAACCGGAACGCATTATCGGGACGGTTTTGCTTGGCAACAACCTTGTCAACATCCTCGCCTCATCGTTGACGACGAGCATGCTGCTTGGGCTATTCGGCGAAATCGGTGTGGCCTACGCGACCATCGGACTGACGTTGCTTGTCGTCATTTTCGCCGAGGTGCTGCCGAAAACCTACGCGCTGGCTTACTCTGACAAGTTTGCGATGACGATCGCGCCGATCATGAGTGTGCTGATCGTCGTCTTGCGGCCAGCGACTGTGGCTGTCGAATTCATCGTATCGCGCATGTTGAAGTTGACACCCTCCACAGCGGACGACGCTGCCAACTTCTTGTCTGGACATAAGGAAATTCGTGGCACGATTGATCTGCAGCACAAGGAAGGCGGTGTGGCAAAGCTTGATGCCCACATGCTAGGCGGCGTGCTTGACCTTGGCGACCTGAAGGTCGGCGACATCATGATCCACCGCACCAAGATGGAGACTGTTTGCGCCGATGATCCACCGGCGGAAATTGTCGACGATGTTTCAAGTTCGCAGTATTCACGGATGCCGGTCTGGAAGGATCAGCCCGAAAACATCGTCGGTATTTTGCACACGAAAAACTTGCTGATCGCGCTGGGCCGGCATGACTGGACCGCGGGCAATGTCGACATCATGCAGGTGGCCAGTGAACCTTGGTTCGTGCCCGATACCACGACGGTTCGTGAGCAACTCAATCAGTTCTTGAAGCAGAAAACGCAGATGGCGCTGGTGGTTGATGAGTACGGCGAAGTGCAAGGGCTGATCACGCTTGAAGATATCCTGGAGGAAATCGTTGGCCAGATTGTCGATGAGCATGACCAGCAGGAATCGGCGATCCGCCCGCAAGCCGACGGGACGGTGAATGTTGACGGCACACTGCACATTCGGGATCTAAACAGGTACATGGACTGGTCATTGCCAGACGAAGAGGCGACGACCGTGGCCGGGCTTGTCATCCACGAGGCGCAGACGATTCCCGAACCGGGGCAGGCGTTTACGTTTTATGGGTATCGGTTTGAAATTCTTCGAAAGAGCCGGAACAAAATCACAGCTCTACGGGTGAAGCCGGTCCAGCCTGAAGCGGCTGCGGTCGGAACGCCGGGGTCGGCTTAGAGTATGGCATGTTGCGGTGGACGGTTCCGGTGGCTTAGCTGACTGCCGGTTTGCGTCAGCTGTCCAGTTTCTCATCCGGCGTCAGCGTCTTCATCGCCAGGGCGTGCAACCCTGCGGCCATTTCTTCATCTAGCAAAGCGTTGACCATCCGGTGGCGTTCCAGGCGGGATTTGCCCTCGAAGACTTTCGAGACAATCAGCAGCCGAAAGTGGGATTCGCCCGTTCCGGGGCTGGAGGCGTGACCCGAATGGAGGTGGCTTTCGTTGATGACATCAAGCCGACTTGGTTCAAGCCCAACCATCAATTTCTGACGCATGCTGCTTTCGAGCGACATTTAAGTTCCTTCAAACTTTCGGTGTCATTTTTAGGTTGGTTATGGACGTTGCGCAACGAACTGCGCAAGTGCGACCGCTAATGTCTTGTCTGAAACGCGACACGAGATCATACTCACGCTCATGAAACTCGAATCCAAATATTTCGACTCGATCCGTGTCGGCGGTAAGCGGCAACGCTCGACTGCGAAAAACGCCAAGGCAGCGCCAGAGCATCATGAGCATGCGCCTGACTGTCAGTGGAAGGGCTGTGACAAGCGCGGTGTTCACCGGGCGCCCGCCGGACGCGGTCGTGATGGCGAGTATTTCTTTTTCTGCGTTGACCATGTTCGGCAGTACAACCAGTCGTACAACTATTTCGACGGGATGAGTGACGATGAGGTGGCAACGTTCCAGCAGGATGCCATGACGGGGCATCGGCCTACGTGGAAGATGGGTGGGCGGAACACGCCTGAGGCAGCTGACAGCGCGACGCGGGCCAATCTTGCCGGCGCACCGGGCGGACATGATCCACACGGGTTCTTTGCATGGCGGGCAAAACAGGCCAGGCAGAAAGCCAGCGAACGGCGGCGGAAGCTAAAGCCGCTCGAAAAGAAATCACTGGATGCGCTGCACTTGGGCGAGAACGCCAGCAAAGAAGAGATCAAGGCGCAGTACAAAGCGCTCGTCAAAGAGCATCATCCTGATGCGAATGGCGGAGATCGGCGGTCAGAAGAAAAGTTGCGCGAGATTATCCAGGCCTATAATTTCCTCAAACAAGCTGGCTTCGTTTGAACGTATAGGTTTTCACCCGCAGCCGGACAATTCGTCGCCCAAGTACAAAACGGCGTGGCCGCTGGGCGCCGGGCTGGTTAATGTCACGGTCAATCGAGGGACTGCCGACCCGTACGATGGCGTTAGCGGTGAACCCATCTTTTTTTATTCCAGATCATGGTCATGGCCCCCTCCGGCCCCGCCAACTTTTAACATGATCTGTCTTCACGGAAGGCGTGTCAGTGCGCAGCGAAATTGCGGAAAGCGTCGGCATGCCCGACATGACTGTGTCCGTCGGGCAAGTGTTCGGGCTCGACAGTGACCTTGAGGTGCCAGCCTATTCACAGTCGTCTGAGCACGTCCCTGACATCGACAGCGACTATCAATTCAATCGTGATGTGACGCTCTCGATCCTGGCCGGGTTCAAGCACAACCGGCGGGTCATGGTTCAGGGTTATCACGGAACCGGTAAGTCGACTCACATCGAACAGGTGGCGGCACGGCTCAACTGGCCCTGCATCCGCGTGAACCTCGACAGCCACGTCAGCCGAATCGACCTTGTCGGCAAGGATGCGATCGTGCTGAAGGATGGCAAACAAATCACGGAATTCCGCGAAGGCATACTGCCTTACGCGCTGCAGACCAACACGGCACTCGTGTTCGATGAATACGATGCTGGCCGGCCAGACGTGATGTTCGTTATCCAGCGCGTGCTTGAGGTGTCAGGTAAGCTGACCTTGCTTGATCAATCCAAGGTCATTCGCCCGCACGAAGCGTTCCGGCTGTTCGCCACCACGAACACGATCGGGCTTGGCGACACCAGTGGCCTTTACCATGGCACGCAACAGATCAACCAAGGCCAGATGGACCGTTGGTCGATCGTGGCGACTTTGAATTACCTGCCGCATGACGACGAAGTGGCGATCATCCTGTCGAAAGTGAAATCGTTCAAGGCCACCGAGGCCAAGCGCAAGGTGGTTGGGAATATGGTCCGTGTGGCGGACCTGACGCGGCAGTCCTTCATTATCGGGGATCTGTCGACGGTGATGAGCCCACGAACGGTAATGACGTGGGCAGAAAACGCCGAGATCTTCAATGACGTCGGATTTGCGTTCCGAGTGACGTTTCTCAACAAATGCGACGAACTCGAACGTCCTATCGTGGCGGAATTCTACCAGCGGTCGTTTGGCGAGGATTTGCCTGAAAGCGCAGCTAACGTTGCACTGGGCTGATGGTGCCGTGTCGTTCCGATGAGCATAGTTGCCGGGGTGAGGCGACTTGAGGTGATTGAACCTGCGCTTTCCGTTGGATCTGAGATCCGTGGCACGTACGCGTTTACGGCGGATAACATCTCGAACTATGCGAGATTAGCCCAAGATTTCAATCCGCTGCACCATGATGCGGAAATCGCCGGCAAAAGCCGGTTCGGGACACTGATTGCGGCAGCAGCGCATTCGACTGGCGTCTTTACATCGCTGCTGGCAACGCATTTCGCGCCTCAAGGTCAGGCACTCGGTCTTGAGTTTTCGTTTAAGCTGCGGCGGGCGGTACGGAACGGTGTGACAGCGCAGATGCTTTGGACAATCGTGTCGTCAAATCATTCCGATAAGCTGGGTGGACTGCTGATTGATGTGCAGGGTACCGTGAGTGATGAGGCTGGTACCGTACTCATTGAAGGGCAGGGGCGTCTGCTTTATCTGGCCAATCAGGTCTAGTAACCCGTTTGATTGTTGTGCTCGGTGTGCTCGGCTGGATGGAACACATGGCTGATCAGATGAACTCTGGTCGATGGGGGCGGTCTACGCATGACGTGTATGGGGCCCGGGTCACTCTGGTTGAATGACCCACAACTGACAGGCTTGCTCTCAACTGCAGCAGAAAGAGGCTGATCCTTCCTATGGCGCCGAGACCTCCCAAGACGCACAACCAGCCGGTTGAGACTTTAAAGCGGGCTGTCAGCCAATGCGTCCGCGCAATATCGGGTGATGGCGAACTTGACGTGACTTTTGGTTCGGGCAAGCCGCAGCTCGTCGCGAAGTCAGCGAGTTTGCCGGAGCCTTCGCGGGTGCCGTCCGCGCGCGAAATCTCGGTCATTCGCGGTTGGTCGGATTCACTCGCATTGCGCGCGGCGTGCCATGATCATCGCCTGCATTCCCGACTGATGCCCACAACCGGTGGACCTGCCCGTGACGTGTTCGAGGCCGCGGAGCGCGCGCGCATCGAAGCGATCGGCACCAATCGCCTCGAGGGCGTGAAGCAAAATCTGACTGCAAAGCTGGACGATGTGTACGCCCATGGCCGCTATGCCATGGTTCGGCAACGTGAAGAGGCTCCGCTTGATGAGGCTGTCGCTCTTTTGGTTCGTGAACGGCTGACGGGTCAGGAAACACCAAAGCTCGCGCGCGGCCTGGTGGAAGCGTGGCGCCCCTGGGTCGAAGAGCGCGGGGCAGACGTGCTTGATCGGCTGGAAGAGTGCGCGGATGACCAGGCCCTGTTTGCCAAGCTGACGCGGGATCTGCTGACGGCCCTTGAATTGGCCGATGACGTGGCCGACGGCGAAGAAAACCAGCAGCAAGATGAGGCCGAAGATCAACCACCGGAAGGTGGGTCTGAAGAGACCGAAGAGCCAGATGACGGTAGCGAAGGCCAGGATGAGCCCGAACAGCAGGACGCCGATGACGGGGAAGTCGGCGAAATGGAAGCAAGCTCCGATGAGGCGCAGGCCGACGATTTCGAGTCCGATCCAGATTCGATGTTGGAGGCGGAAACGTCTGATAGCTGGCAGCCGAATACGTCCGTACTCGATGATCCAGAGCGGCATGGCTACAAGGTTTTTTCCAAGCAGTTCGATGAAGAAATTTTGGCCGAAGACCTGTCGACGCCAGAAGAGCTGGAACAACTGCGCTCGTTTCTCGATAAGGAATTGCGCGGCCTGGCCAGCGTGGTTGCCCGGTTGGCAAACCGGCTGCAGCGCAAACTGATGGCCATGCAAAGTCGCGGGTGGGACTTTGATGTCGAAGAAGGCGCGTTGGATGCAGCGCGGCTGACGCGGATTATCATGGACCCGATGCATCCGCTGTCCTTCAAGAAGGAGCGGGACACGGCCTTCCGCGATACGGTTGTGACGCTTCTTGTCGATAACTCCGGTTCGATGCGCGGGCGGCCCATCATGGTGGCGGCGTGCTGCGCAGATATTCTGGCGCGGACGCTGGAGCGCTGTGGCGTGAAGGTTGAGATTCTCGGATTTACGACGCGTGCCTGGAAGGGCGGGCAATCCCGGGAGCGTTGGATTGACCAAGGCAAACAACCTGACCCTGGGCGTCTCAACGACCTGCGCCACATCATTTACAAGACAGCCGATGCTCCTTGGCGCCGATCGAAGCGGTCGTTGGCTTTGATGATGCGCGAAGGGTTGTTGAAGGAAAATATCGACGGAGAAGCGTTGGCTTGGGCACACAACAGGCTGATGGGGCGGCCGGAACAACGGCGCATCTTAATGATGATTTCCGATGGTGCGCCGGTTGATGATTCCACACTGTCGGTCAATTCAGGGCAGTACCTTGAGTATCATCTCAGACAAGTCATTGAAGAGATTGAAACAAAAAGCCCGGTTGAATTGATTGCCATCGGCATAGGCCATGACGTGACGCGCTATTACCGGCGGGCGGTCACCATCACCGATCCAAGCGAACTTGCCGGCGCGATGACCGACCAACTGGTTGGCCTGTTTGAAGATGGCGGGTCGGCGGATACGCACATGTCACGCGGCGCAGGTCTTCGGGCGAAGGGACAACGACAGGCCAGCCAATAGTTGCAGGATAAGCACCTGGCGGCCGGAAATGGTAACCATTCGCACGGACTCATTCTGTTCAGTCTCACCTTTTTCTTATTTTCGTGTCTGTTGGATGATGGCGCGCGATGTGCCCGCCAAATCCTTTTAAAGCGGTTCGCATACCTGCATTGGGGCCGAGAATTTGAACAGGCTTTTCCGATTTATCCAACGTCTCGCAAGGCGGCGCTTTTATGCGCTTCTAGCAGTCGGCGCGATCGTTACCTCCGGGCTTGCGTTCGCTGAACCCAAGCCAAATCCGTACAAGCTCAAAGCGCAGTCCCTGGCGGTGAAAGCGACACCGCTTTCAAGCTTTGACAAGGTCAATATCGGTCGGACAACGTTTGGGTCGTTGGAGTGGATCGGCGGGCTGCGGCTGAAGTCAACAAACAAATCGTTCGGCGGGTTGTCGGGACTGGCAATTGATCCAGACGGTACCGGGTTCGTTGCCGTGTCGGATGCTGGCACGTGGATCACGGGGGCGATCGACCGGAAGGGCGCAAAGGCCACGGGGATTTCGCGTGCACGGATCGGGCCGTTGTTGGCATTGAGCGGTCAGCCACTTGGGCGGGACCGTGATCGCGATGCGGAAGCGGTGGCATTGTCGGGCGGGACTGTCCGCAATGGGCGATTGCTGATTGCCTTTGAGCAAAACCATCGCATTGGACGCTTCAACATTTCGAAAGCCGGGGTCACTCGGCCCAGTTCCTATGTGGCCCCTAGGAAACCCGATCCGCGTATTCGTTCTGGAAAGGGATTTGAGGCTATTGCTGTCTTAGAGGGTGGGCGCTTCCGAGGGTCTCTTGTGGCGATTGCCGAGCGGCGGCACTCGAAACAGGGGCACCATAGTGGTTGGATCTGGGTGCGTGGTCAGCCGAAACGATTTTCAATCGTAGACAAGGGCGGGCACGACATTACGGATGTCGCGTCGTTACCGGATGGTGGGATGTTGCTGCTCGAGCGGCGTTTCCGGTGGCTGGAGGGGATACGGTTTCGCATTCGGCATATTCCAGCGCGAGTCTTGCGACCTGGTGCCGTGCTGGATGGTGAGGTCTTGATTGAGTCTGACCTCTCGCAAAACATTGACAATATGGAAGCGTTGGCTGTTCGCCGCGATGCAGGCGGCGGATTCGTCTTAACGGTCTTGTCGGATGACAACTTTAACCCAATTCTCCAACAAACCTTACTGTTGGAGTTTAAGTGGCGGCCGAGCGCGCAGCAGGTGTCGGTGAATTGACTGCGCCTCCATCTTAGCTTGTGGTAAGAATGGTGCGCGTTGAATAATGACCGCCGGGGCCGTCCTATTTCTGGATTGACCGAGTTTTGTTTTCTTGAGGATCAGCATGATGATACGTCGAACAGGGTCTGCACTGATGATCGGGCTGATGTTTGCGGCAGCACAGTGGGCATCACCAGCACAGTGGGCATCACCGGCGCATGCGCAATCTGCTGAGCTGGAGGCTGGTACGCTGACGTGTAATGTCGCCGGCGGGGGCAGCTTCATCGTAGGGTCGACGAAGCGGTTGAACTGCGACTTCACCGGGACAGGTGGCCAATCCGATCGCTACGTGGGTGAAATTTCAAAAATCGGCCTGGACCTTGGCGTGACGGGTGGCGGCGTGATCGTCTGGACGGTGCTGGCTGCATCAAGTGATCTCCAGCCTGGCGCATTGGCCGGATCGTATTCGGGCGTTGGCGCTGAAGCGGCCGTTGGTGTCGGCGGCGGTGCCAAGGTGCTGGTCGGCGGGTCAAACAAGACGATCTCCTTGCAACCCTTGAGCCTGCAAGGTGGGTCCGGACTGAATGTTTCGGTTGCCGTTGAGACATTGACGTTGAGGGCTGTGCGGTAAGCGCCAACGATCTGGTTTTCATGGTATGACTGGGGAAACCGATCTGTCGGACTGTCTTCATACGCTTCAGCCATCGAGGCCTGGAAAGCCCAGCATAAGGGCGTCTCGATCAACGGGCTGGTCGTTGCTTTGCTTGAAGCGCCCACCCGACGTCCTTCGATTCCGGTGACGTGGTCGTTCGTCTGACCCGGGCTGTTGCTGCCCTGCGACCAATCCATTTGCCTCCCCTAGCCTCATTGGACGTCGGCAAAAACAGTTGCAGCTTTGTTGCACCTGTCATTTCCGTTGAGTCGACGGAATCAAACCCAAGGCAGAATGTACCGGCGGGGGCGTGATGAGAGTCGCGCGCGTTTGACCTGGGGCGTGTCCGTTGCGGTTGGCGTTTAGTTCGTCCGGCAAAGCGACTGGACAGCTTCATCAAAGTTCGATGTGCAGCGATGCGTTGGTCCGCAGTACCGGCCTTCATGTTTGACGGTGGTTAGGATTCCAGGGCCGGTTGGGCAGCGGATTATGAATTCTATCGTCAGCCCTTTGTCGTGGACGTATTCAACGACGGCTTTGGGATTAATGAACGCCGGGTATGTGCTGAATTCCGAATGTTGCGTTGCCGCGTTTGCCGTTAAAGGAGCGAACAGTGCCGTTAGAACGAGGATGGTTTTGACGCGCTGATGGCGGTTTGATTTCGAACGCTCGTACACGTGTGATCTCCGTAAATGGGTTGGGGACGATGCACGTTTTAAATTCGTTCGGAATTTTATGCATTCTTAGGTGGTTCTTTTTATTAATTTGTAACTTCAGGTTGTGTCGCGTTCATGGCTGAACGGGGCCGAATTCTACGATGCGCCTGCAACTGAGTGCTGCGTTCTCTTGAAGACAAAGGTGGGGACTCATGCGCTTTCCTATAGGTTTTTCGATTGTCTGCGTTGTGTTGACGGGCTGCGCTGTTTCTCCAAATCCACTCGATGACGGCCAGCTGTTGTCTTACACCGAAGACAAGCGTGCACGCGTCGTTAACGACCAGGAGCCGTTGCGTGGGCCGGTCGGGCTTTATGAGGCTATGGCGCGTGCTTTGAAGTACAACCTCGATAAACAGGTTGAGGTCATGGAAATTCAACTCCGTGATCGGGAGTTGCGGGTCGCGCACTATTCAAAATTGCCTGAATTGGTTTCCGGTGCAGGTTTTGATGATCGCGATAATTTTTCCGGCGGGAGCAGTGTCCGGATACTTGATGACACCACGGTCGGTTCTGAATCGCTGACGTCGTCGTCGTCATCGGATCGCGATGTGCGGTCCGCGGATTTGCGGTTCAGCTGGCATATCCTTGATTTCGGTTTGTCCTACATCCGGGCGCGGCAAGCAGCCGATAAGGTTCTTATTGCGGAGGAAAATCGACGTCGCGTTGTGACGCGGATCGTCGAGGATGTGCGTTCAGCCTACTGGCGAGCGGTGACGGCGACGCGTCTGGTGGCCAGGCTCGGTCGCCTTGAGCACCGTGTGAACCGGGCAATGCGTGATACCCAGGAGCTGGCGTCGAAGAGAGACGCTTCTCCGCTCACGGCTTTGACGTATGAGCGTGAGCTCGTTGAAATTCAACGCGAAATCCGACGTCTCAATGGAGATTTGAGCGTTGCGAAGGCGCAGCTTGCCGCGCTGATGAATGTCGATCCTGGTGACACGTTTCGGGTGCGTGTGCCTGGCAGAATGCGGGAACCGAGGCTGGTGGGCATGAACCCCAATGAGATGGTGGGGACTGCTTTGGTGAACCGGTCTGAGTTGCGAGAGGTGGCCTACCATGAGCGCATCAATCAGCATGAAGCAGAAGCGGCGATCGTTGAAATGCTGCCGGGGGTTTCTTTCTCCGCGGCGCCCAATTGGAACAGCAACCAGTATCTTTTCAACAATCACTGGGTGGCGTGGGGTGCGCAGGCAAGTTGGAACCTGATGAAGGTGTTTTCCTATCCTGCGCGGCGCGCGGAAGTTGATGCGAAGGATGATCTGCTGGATCAGCGTGCGTTGGCGGTTACGATGGCGGTGATGACGCAAGTTCATGTCAGCCGGGCACGGCTTATCCATGCGCGGCGCAAATACCGTTCTGCTCAACACTTCTATGATGTGCAGTCCCGGATTGTGCACCAGATCCGGTCGGCGTTGGCGGCCGGGAAAGTCAGCGAGCAGACGGCGATCCGCGAGGAGATGAATGGCCTCGTCGCGGAGGTCAAGCGGGACCTTGCCTCAGCTGAACTGCAGAGCGCCTTTGCGACGATGTACTCTTCCATGGGGCTGGCACCTTACGGCGATGTTGATACCGACGACTTCGGCGTGGATGGGTTGCAGGCGTCGCTGAGAGATCGCTGGCGGGAGCTGGGGGATCGCTCCACGTAGGTCGACTTGGTGCATAGAGGAGGTGCAATCAGTCCGGCGTTTTACGGACGCACCTTGAGGGCAAGCGTCAAAATCGTAGGCGGAGGATGCAGCGTGATTGCTGTGTCCTCCGTTTTTTTTATCGCAGGAGTTTCGTGGCGCTGTTTGTCTTTTGTGACTGGGTGATATGTCGGAAGAAGGAGGTCAAGTGAAGACTGAGGCTGGTCTTTTATCCGGTTTGGCGGTGTGGTTGTTTTGCGTTTGAGGCAGGTCGGGGCAATTTCGCTCCGGAGGCGGCCAGCGTTCTGGTCTGGTCAACTCTCTTTGCGTGCCGGGCATTTCACCGCGAAAGTCTGAAACAAAAGAAACACGAGAGAAATAGTTCTTAATTGAGAGCCGCAATTGAATGGCCGATGGCTGGAGAGTTTTCTGAGCGAACTCTTTATTCTTGTCGTGTCCGGGTTTCGCAGGGCTGAATTTGACTTTCGTGTCTAGACCCTTTTGAGGATGTCTCGATA
Source organism: Pseudomonadota bacterium (assembly GCA_039819785.1). Classification (GTDB taxonomy): domain Bacteria; phylum Pseudomonadota; class Alphaproteobacteria; order Rhizobiales; family Hyphomicrobiaceae; genus JBCBRD01. Next base: position 53,076 of record JBCBRH010000017.1, read on the forward strand.
AAACATATATAGATCAATGCGCTTGCCCGTTTGGCTGTAATATTTGATTTACCAGTGCAACCTAGGGTTGTGATTTGATTTAAATGTATCCAAAAAAGGTTACGCCCAGATGCTTTACGACCCTCCTCGCTTCTCTGATGCAGACGCCATTCATCGCGCGCAGCGTGCCTTGCATCCTCTGCGGTCGTCCTCGTCCCGACTGGCATTGCGCGCGTTCTTTGGAGCGCTTTCAGCGGTTGCAAATCGTAAGGCATGGCACCGTTTGACGAAGGCAGATCGGCCGAATTTGGGGCTGATGGCGCTATCGTTTCGCATTCTCAAATACAAGTCAAAACGGCGCGTTCGCAGGGCGCGCGCAGCGCTGTTCCGAACTTTGAAGAGCACCAAGAGCAAATCAGTGGAAGGTCAGCTGCCTTACGGTCAGCCAGCGCAGGGGCCGAGCCGATTGCTGGCTCTGGAGCCGAGGATCGTTTTTGATGCCGCTATGGTGGAGACGGCGGACGCTGCGGCGGATCAGGTGGCCCAGCAGCAGGCCGAAGCGGCGGTGCAGGTGGCGCAACATGGCGAGAGCGGAGCGGGTGGATCGGGTGATACGGCTGAAACCGAGGCTGGCTCTGATTTATTTGATTTTCAAATTGGTGACGTCGGGCAGGGGGCTAACCAGGAAATTGCATTTGTGGATCGCAGTGTTGAAGACGCCGGTGCAATTTTGTCGGCGTTTGGTCCTCAGGTTGAAATTGTCTTTATTGAGTCTTATGCCGACGGAGTGCAGCAAATTGCAAGTGCGCTTGCCGGGCGCGATGACATTGATGTCATTCATATTATATCACATGGTCAGGCAGGCGAATTGCGTCTGGGGACGGCCACGCTGAGCGAAAGCGCAATGCGTGGTGGTTATGCGGACGAATTGACAGGCATTGGTGCCGCGTTGGGCTCGAATGCCGACATTCTGATTTATGGGTGTAACTTTGGAGCGGATGCTAAAGGTGCGTCCGCCGTTGAGGCGCTTGGCGAACTGACGGGCGCTGATATTGCAGCGTCTGATGATGACACGGGTCATGCAGATCTGGGCGGTGACTGGGATTTGGAAGTCGAAGCTGGCGCTATTGAAGCTGAGGCAGTCGAGGCGGCTGATTGGAACCATGTTCTCGCGCCACTCGAAATTTCGGCGACGAACCCACCGGTTTTGACGCAAGGCGGTACCGTTGATCTTGGACCGAATATCAACCCGCTGGTGACTGGCAGCGCATTTGTTCCAGCCCCGACTTATTCGGAAGCGTTGTGGACCAATGCAGGGACCGTTGGCGGCGTTGCGATTGATCTGCGGGCGACGGTTTTGTCCCGCAGTCTGCCGGACGATATGGCCATTTTGTTTCAGAACATTGGTGATGATCCGACCGTCGTCGTGTTGACCGGTCCAGGCGGTGCGGGTGGTACGGCGCAAATCGTTTGGGAAGTCTTCCAGTCCGGCACCAACCAGACCGTGGCTGCATTCGGTGCGCCCACGATTACGGTCAGTGATATCGACGGCAATGGCGCGCCCAACACGATTGAGACGGTTGCACCTGCGCTTGATGGACTGTTATCAGCCGAGATCGACGGCGGCAGCGAGCTTCAGTTGTCCGCTGCGAATGGAATTGTAACGGCGACTGGAACATCGCAGGACCCAACCAACGGGTTAACCAACACCCGGCCTTCGGCAGCCGTTAAATTCAGTTGGTCCGAGCGATCGTCGTGGACCATCAGTTATACCGCTGAACGTGGCGAAGACGGGCGTCTCTACCAGAATGACGGAGACGGTGATTTTGTCTTCCTGCCGCCAACGACAATCATCGAATTCGCTCAGCTTGATCTCGATGCGAACGACAGTACGGCCAGTGGCACGGCGTCTTTAACGCAACACGGGAACGATGGGACGCCGACACAGATCGTTGATGTCGACACGACCATTTCGAATGTCAGCGCCACGCTGAATGGCGGGTCGTTGTCTCTGACGAATCCTCAAGCTGGCGATACGCTGTCTGTTAACGGTGTCACGGGCAATGCCGGGACTGTGCCTGGCACCAGCATCTCATTTGTGATTTCAGGTCCGACGGTAACGTTCAGTGGCTCGGGCACAGCGGCTGACTATGAGACCGCTCTTAAGTCGGTACAGTTTGTTTCAACAACGGCGACGAATAGTCTTTTCGACCGCACCTTTAATGTCGTTATTTCGACGCCCGACGGTGCCGGTGGCGCCATCAATACCGATATCGCGGTTGCGACCGTTCAATTGGTCGAACAACCTGACACCGATGGCGATGGCGTTGCCGACCTGATCGACGTCGATGACGATAACGACGGCATCCTGGATACGGTTGAAGGCTATGTGCCGGGCGGTGTGACCGGTGCCTTCCCCTTCTACACTTACGCCCCGGTGGTCGGTCAGTTTGCAGCTGGCCCTTACACAGTGTCATGGGACATCAATGGTTCATTGGTCTCGGCGCAAATCCAAGACCTGGCTGCATTTGGTCAGTTCTTGAATAACAATGACCCTGATGGACAGGAGTGGACGGTTGATCCTGTGACCTCGGCGGTCGTTCGCAGTCCGACCCCGGCGCCGGACTTCTCACAGGCATCTGCTGATATTCTGGCGACTTATGGGACGATTACCGTAACTCACTCACAGACAGGCAGTCCGTCGAGTTTGAATGCGAACGTTACGGGTGGCCTGACGACAGAACAGTCGCGGAACACCGACGGGGACGGACTTGCAGACCACCTCGATATCGACAGCGACGATGACGGCATTACCGACAACATTGAGGCGCAGACGACGGCTGGCTACATCGCGCCTTCGGGTGTCGGTGCCGGCATCACGGACGCGAACAACGACGGCCTCGACGACGTTTACGATACGCGAAACGTCACCAGTGGTACGGCGGCGGCAACGGCCGTTGACGCTCGCATTGCGCCTGTCAATACGGACGCTGCCGGTACGGCAGGTGTCACGTACACGGCCGATGCAACGCCAGATTACCTCGACCTGGATTCCGATGGAGACGGCATCGGTGATTCTGCTGAAAACGGTCTTGGGGCGGCCTTCCCTGCTCCGGGGCAGGGCGATACCGATGGCGATGGCCTCAAGGACGTCTATGAGACGGTCATTGATGGCAATGTGAATGACGGGTTTGTTGTCAACGAAGGTGTGACCGATCCGTTGACCGCGCAGGCCAACAACAATGGTTATCTGCCTGACGATGGCGATACGGCAGGCGGCGCTGCGATTGTTCCGCTGATCACGGATCTCAATTGGCGCGATGCGAAGCGGGACAATACCGCGCCGATTGCCGAGGACGATGCGCTTACCGGCAATGAGGATACGAGCGTCAACGCCGATCTGTTTGCCGACAATGGCGCGGGCGATGCCGACCGCGATCCAGATGGCGACACCTTCACCGTGACCCGTGTGGCCGCTGACTCGAACGTGGCAGCGCTGGCGGGGCTGAGCGATGGGGCAGGTGTCGATACAGCAAGCGATGGCAGCGTCACGGTCTCTGGTTCGAACGGCGGGATGTTCACTGTCCAAGCCGAAGGTTCGGTCGTATTCGACCCGGGTCAGGACTTCCAAGACCTGGCGGTTGGTGAAGACCGGACTACGCAAGTCGTCTATCAGATTGACGATGGCAACGGCGCGACTGATACCGCAGTTGTCACATATACAGTCACCGGGCTGAACGATCCGGTGACGCCTTTCGATCCGCTAGACCCGAACACGCCACCAGCTGATACCGATGCGTACATTCCTCATCAGGCCGGATTGGACGGTGCTGCGGTCACGTCTTTCAATTTGACGCCATACTTCACGGATGCCGACACGACTGACACGGTTTCCCTGTCGATTGACCCGAACGAACTGCCAACCGGGCTGATGTTCAACCCAATGCCGGGTGTGATCTCGGGCACGCCAACGGCATCGGCGAGCCAGGGCGGACCGAACTCTGATGGTGTTTATCCCATCACGGTGACGGCGAGCGATGGTAATGGCTCCGTAATCTCGACGACGGTTCGCTACACAATCAGCAACCCGGCTCCGATCGCTGAAAACGATGACTTCACTGGTGATGAACAAACCGTCGTCGACGGGAATCTGTTTGCCGACAACGGCGCAGGCGATGTCGATCGAGACCCGGATGGAGATACGATTACGGTGACGCGCGTGGCCGTTGGCTCAGACGTGTCGGCACTCTCCGGGCTGTCCGATGGGACAGGTCTGTCGACCACGATTGCCGGTACGCAGGGCGGTGTCTTTACGGTACTGCCAGATGGTTCGGTGACGTTTGATCCGAACGGTGGATTTGAAGGCCTGGGTGAAGGCGAGACTGAGACGACGCAGATCGTCTACCAGATCGACGATGGGCAGGGCGGAATCGACCAGGCTGTTGTGAGTTACACGGTGACCGGTGTGAACGATGCACCGCTGCCGCTGAACGATACGGCGTCGACCGACCAGGATACGGCAACGACACTGACGCCGCTAGCCAACGACAGCGATGTGGACGGCCCGTCGCTTGAGATCACCGAGATCAACGGTGTGCCACTCGTGGGGGGTACGGCAACGTTGCCATCGGGCGCGATTGTTACGGTCGATAGCAATGGTATTCTGACCTACGACCCAAATGGTGCGTTCGATGATCTGCCGCCAGGTGCTGCGACGACCGATGTGCTTACATACACCGTGTCAGACAACGACCCAACGACCCCGATGTCGGAACACGCGGTCATCGAGGTGACGGTCACCGGTACGCAGGGTGCCATCACAACGACGGACAACGCCAATCGTGTGGGCGAGGATGCGACGGCACCCGCGACTGGAAACATGATCACGGACGATGATGGTGATGGTGTCGACAGCCTTGTGGATGGATTGCCACGATCGCAGATCAATTTCGGCGTGGACTTTGCTGATGAAGCCAGCGTGCTTGGCGCCACGACAATTGACGGGGTTGAGGTCACGATCGCAACCGGAGGCGACCTCACGTTGGTGAACGGCCAATACGGGACGGCCGAACACAACATGCAAGGCGGCGAGAACGGTTTCATGGTCGTTCAGCAGAACGCAAGCGCGCTCAACACGGCCAACGCACTTGAGACGAGTTTTGCCTTCGACCAGGCGATTGAGAATGTCTCGTTCAATGTCCTTGATGTGGATCGAGCTTCAGACTTCAGTTCGCAGGATCAAGTGCAGGTTTTAGCGTATGATGCATCAGGTACGCAGGTTCCGGTTACAGTCCGGGCCAACACGGTCTTTACGGATCAGGTTGGCGATGCGTTTACGGGCGAGCTGTCGGGCGTTGATGGGACCAACACCAACGGCAATCTTTATGTCGAGATCGCCGGACCGGTGAGCCGGATCGTGGTTGCGACGACGTCTGGACCGGATGTGACGGCGACGAATCCTGGAACGCAGCTGATCGGTATTGGCGATGTCTCATGGGATCATGCCACCGGCAACGTTTTGACCGTGCGAGATGTCAATGGCCAAACCAACCCTGCTACCGATATCACAGGCACCTATGGCACGCTCGATTGGAATGACGGTGGAGGCTACAGCTATGCCGTCAACGCGGCGAACGCAGCTGTTCAGGCGTTGGATGATGGGGAAGCTCTGACAGACACATTCACCTATACGGCGGTTGATTCCAGTGGTCAGGCGTCGACCTCTACACTGACGATCACGATCGGTGGAACGAATGATGCGCCGAAGGTTCAGGACCCGAACGCGCCAGGTGTGGACGCGCCAAAATTTGCGCTGCCAGACCTCGTCAATAACGATGCCGATCCCCTCACTGGTGGTACGGAGGTGGACCTTGGGCAATACTTCTTCGATGTGGAAACAGGCGACACACTTGCCTTCAATATTTCTGGATTGCCAGCGGGTCTGACTTTTGATCCAGCCAGCGGCACTGTTACCGGGACTATCGATTCGTCCGCGTCTGTAGGTGGGCCGCTGGGCGATGGCGTCTATCCGGTAAGCGTTGAAGTCAGCGACGGAACCGATACGACGACGGTGACGTTCGACTGGACGATCAGCAACCCGCCGCCGGCTGCGGAAGACGATGCGTTCACAACTGACGAAGATGTGGCGCTATCTGACAACGTGATCGCACCAGACGGCGATGGAGACGGCGGGACGGCCGGTGGCGATCCAGACGGTGATGCAATCACGCTTCAAAGCGTCTTGGATGCTGGCAACAACGTTATTGCGTTCAACGTGCCAACACAGTTGTCCGATGGCTCCGGTGAACTGACGATCCGAACCGATGGGTCGTTCGACTTCACGCCGAACCCATCTTTCAATGGCACAGCAACGTTCGACTATGTCCTTGTGGACGCTGATGGGGCGACGGATACCGCCACGGCCAGACTGACCATCGTACCGGTCAATGATCCGCCGGTCCTAAATCTCGACACCGACAACGACAGCGGCACGCCGGGCGATCTTTCCGATGATGATGCCGATGACGCAAACTTCGCTGTGACCTTCACCGAAGGTGACGCGGCTGTTGGTGTCGTCGATGGTGATGTTGCGGTGATCGACCTCGATAATGTTGCGATGACCACGTTGGTTGTCGACATTGCAGGCCTCGTTGATCTCGATCAGCCTGGTGCTGAAGCGATCACGATTGGTGGCGAAAAGATGGGGCTTGAGTCCAACGCGCTGGCGACGGTGACGGCGGGCGGCACTAATTTCCTTCTAAACTATCAGGTAGATGTGGCTGGTGAGCGAGGTCAGTTGACGATTACGTCGGCATCACCATTGGCGCCGACCATGCCGATCAGTGACATCGACATGTTGCTCGCGACGTTGACTTACGAAAATGCAAGTGATGACCCGGACGCGGGGGACCGGACATTTACTTTCACGGCGACCGACCCGCTTGGCGCGGCTTCCAACAGCCCGGTTGCCACAGTCAGCGTTGTTCCTGTCAACGACGCACCGGTCATTGAGGCCTCACTGCCGAACCTGATGAATGCGGATAGCGACGCCTACACCGGTGTTGTGGGTGGGGATACAACGACATTCGAACCCGTTGATCTCAATCCGTTCTTCTCTGACGTCGACCACACCGATCCTGAATTGACGATCACGGCAACGAACCTGCCGACGGGTCTGTCGGTGATGGACAACGAGATTGTCGGAACCATTGATCGCTCGGCCTCGCAAGGTGGAAACACCGCAACACCGGGTGTCTATGAGGTGACCGTGACGGCAACGGATCGGGATGGCGAAGCCGTTCCACAGACCTTTACCTGGACGGTGACGAACCCAGTACCGATTGCGGAAAACGAGACGGGCACGCTGAGCGAAGACGACCTGCAGCTTGCAGGCGATGTGATTGGTGCGGCCGCAGGTCAGGCAGGCGATGTCGCAGATAACGATCCTGATGGTGATGTCATTGTGGTGACGTCGGTTGCCAACGGCGCGGACACGGCAATTGTTGGGGCTGGCGCGCCAGCAATGGTACGTGGTGATGAGGGTGGCACGTTTGTTCTCAACGGTTACGGCTCCTACACCTTTGCTCCCGGTGATGACTTCAACGGTTTGGCTGTTGGCGAGAGCGTTGACACCGAGGTGACATACACAATCACCGATGCCGATGGTGCTGCCGATACTGCTACGCTGACGATCACGGTCACCGGTGTGAACGATGCCCCGATCCCGGTCGACCCGGCTCAACCGCCGATTGATCCGCTGAACCCACCATCGGGCGTGCCGTTCGATCCGCAGTCGCCGTTCACACCGCCGATCGATCCGCTTGACTACATCCCGGGTCAAACGGGCGAGGATAGCGTATGGCAGACGCCGTTGAACCTGACGCCCTACTTCGGTGACCCGGATAGTTCGGATGCCGTGGTCTTGACCATCGATCTGGCTGACTTACCGCCGGGTCTGACTTTCGACGGTACAGCAATCACCGGGAGACCGACGCCTGAAGCAAGTCAGCTGACAAACGTACCAGGTGGTGTGCCGGGAACCTATGTGATCCCTGTGACGGCGACCGACCCGCATGGGGCAACGTTCACAACGAATGTGACGTACTCGATCACGAATCCAGTGCCTATTGCGGAAGATGACTCGCTGGTGGGGGATGAAGACACGGTCACGGTTGGTCAGGTGTTCGATAACAACGGCGTCGCGATCGACAGTGATCCCGACGGTGACACGATCATGGTGTCCGCGGTTGATGGTCTGCCAGCAAACCTTGGGCAGCCGGTGACGGGCTCAAACGGTGGGGTCTTCACCATTGAAGCCGATGGAACGGTGACGTTTGATCCATCCGGTCACTTCGAAGCGCTTAAGCCTGGCGAAAGCGTGGCGACGAAGGTCACGTACACGATTACCGATGGCAACGGAGGTACGGATACCGCCACGGTTACATACACTGTAACCGGTCTTGATGATGCGCCGCTGGTTGGGACCCCTTCGCTTAACCAGAGCCATGAGGACGGAGAAACAATCCAGCCGGTTGATTTGTCAGGGGCCATTGATAACCCGACGGGCAACCCGCTGACGTTTTCTGCAGACGGACTGCCGCCTGGCCTGACCATTGATCCGACGACGGGTGAAGTTACGGGCACGGTCGATGTAAACGCCAGCCTTGGCGGGCCGTATCCTGTGACCCTGACGGCGAACGATCCTCTCATTGGCCAAACAGCCACGACGCCGATCCTGTGGTCAGTTTCCAATCCGCCGCCGGTCGCTGAAGATGATACGACGGCGACGGCTATCGACACGCCGGTTACCGTATCGGTGATCGGCAACGATAGCGATCCAGATGGTGATGATCTTCGTGTTGACGCCATCACGACGCCGCCCGTTGGCGGGATCGTTGTGATCAACGCTGACGGCACCGTGACCTACACGCCGAACGCCGGGTTCAGCGGGACCGAAACGTTCACCTATGAAGTGAGTGATGGGAACGGTGGCGTCGATACGGCGGACGTGACAGTCGTGATCGGCGGGCCGGCGCCAAGCGGGATGCCAACGACGATACCTCTTGCGGCACAGGCAAATGCCGACGCCGAGACGATTACTCCGGTTGATGTGTCGATGGCCTTCAATGCTCCAGGTGGCCAGCCTCTGACCTTCACGGCAACTGATTTGCCTCCGGGGCTTGAGATTGACCCAACAACTGGCGTGGTCTCAGGCACGATTGATCCATCGGCAAGTGCCTCCGGGCCGTTCGAAGTCACCGTCACGGCGGTAGATCCAGATGGCAATACGGCGTCTCAAACCTTCACGTGGGCGGTTTCCAATCCGGTGCCGACGGCTGTGGCCGACCAAGTCTCAACCGCGCTTGATACGCCCGTGACGCTGTCGGTCGTTGCCAATGACGTGGACCCTGATGGGGATGGTTTGTCGGTCTACTCAATCAATGGTGTGCCAAGCAATGGCATCGTTATCATGAACGATGACGGCACGGTGACGTACACACCGGACACGGACTTTTCCGGCACCGATACGTTCACCTATCTGGTGACGGACGGTGAGGGTGGGTTTGACGATGCTACGGTGACGGTTGTTGTCGGCGATCCTGCACCGGCTGTGCCGACCGTGACGCCGTTGACGCCAGCCGGCGGACCAGATGGCGAAACGATTAAGCCGATTGATACGGGTGCTGCTTTCTTAGAACCTGACGGTCATCCGCTGACTTTCACAGCGACGGGGCTGCCCGAGGGGCTGACGATTGATCCGATGACAGGTGAGATTACGGGTGCGTTGCAGGCGGATGCGAGCCAGGGGGGGCCAAATGGTGACGGGACTTATCCCGTTGCCGTGACCGGGACTGATCCGGATGGCAATCAGGTGACCACAACACTTGTTTTCACGGCAACGAATCCTGCGCCTGAAGCCGATGACGATGTGGCCTCGACGGCACCGAATGTGCCGGTTGTCATTAGCGTCGTTGCGAACGATTCAGATGGTGGTGACGATGCCGATGGCCTGACCGTAACGGCGATTGCGACACCACCTAAAAACGGGACGGTTGTGATCAACGGCGATGACACGGTCACCTACACGCCCGATGCAGGCTTCGAAGGGACGGACACGTTTACTTACGAAGTGAGTGACGGCCAGGGTGGGACTGACGTTGCCACGGTGCGTGTTGATGTGACGCCGACACCGACAGGGCTCACCAGCATTCCGGTTGTGCCGAACCAAGCGGGTCAGGATGCTGTCCCGATGCCTCCGGTCGATATGTCCGAGGTGTTGAGCGATCCCGAAGGTGAACCGCTGATGTTCACGTCAATCGATCTGCCGCCAGGTCTGATGATTAATCCAGCGACGGGGGTCATCTCAGGGACGCCTACGTCGGATGCCAGTCAGGGCGGAGATGATCTGGTCAACGCTCCGGGGATCTACACCACAACGGTGATTGGAACAGACCCGACCGGTAACGCAACGCAGGTGACGGTGAGCTATTCGATCACCAACCCTTCACCGGTTGCCGAAGACGATAGATTGACCGGTGATGAAGATACGCCCCTGACCGCAGGCCTGTTTGACCCGAACGGCACGGCAACGGGTGATGTCGACCCGGATGAGGACGTGATCACCGTGACACGGGTTGCCGCTGGTAACGACGTGGCGGCACTTGATCAGATCACCCATGGCACGGATGTCGGGGTTGCGATTCTCGGCTCAGCCGGTGGTGAATTTACGGTCCTGTCAAATGGTACGGTGACTTTCGATCCTGCTGGTGACTTCGAAGATCTGGGTGTGGGTGAAACGGCTGTAACCGAGATTGTCTACCAGATCGATGATGGACAGGGTGGGACCGACCAGGCCGTTGTCACTTACACGGTGACCGGTGTGAATGATGCGCCGATCCCGGTTGATCCGACGCAACCGACCGTCGACCCGAACGATCCAACACTTTCGGTTCCGGTCGACCCACAAACGCCGTTCGCGCCACCGGCCGATCCGCAAGACTACATCCCGGCTCAGTCGGGGCAGGATGCGGTCGCTCAGCCTGATCTTGATCTGACGCCATATTTCGGTGACCCCGATCGCTTGGATCAGGTGACCGTTTCGATTGACCCGAACGACCTGCCGCCAGGTCTGACGTTTGATCCGGTGAAGGTTGTTATATCCGGGATGCCAGCGTCGGATGCGTCACAGCAGACCAATGTGGTGAACGGCACACCCGGCGTCTACGTGATCCCGGTCACGGCGACCGATCCCCATGGTGCAACGTTCACTACGAATGTGACCTATACGCTCACTAACCCAGCACCGGTGGCTGAAGACGACGTGTTGAATGGCGATGAAGATACGCAGGTCACCGTGAGCTTGTTTGATCCGAACGGCACGGCGATAGGTGATACCGACCCGGACGGCGACGTCATTGTCGTCAGCGCGATCAACGGTGATCCGACACTGGTCGGAACGCAGGTGCCTGGCTCAAACGGCGGTACGTTCAGCGTGCAACCGGATGGGAACGTGGTGTTTGACCCATCAGATGACTTCCAGGGGCTTGGCGTCGGTCAGATGTCGACAACTCAAGTGACGTACACGGTCAACGATAACCAAGGTGGTACGGACACGGCCACGGTTGTTTACACGGTGACCGGAGTGAACGATGCGCCGATCCCGGTTGATCCAACTCAGCCTCCGATTGATCCAAACGACCCGCCGCTGAACGTACCGTTTGATCCGCAGACGCCGCTCGTGCCGCCAATTGACCCGCTTGACTATGTTCCGGTTCAGCCGGGCGGTGATGCGGTTCTTCAGCCCGACCTGGATCTGACACCTTACTTTGGTGATCCAGATGGCCCGGACGCGGTGACCTTGTCTGTTGATCCAAACGACCTGCCGCTTGGTTTGACGTTCGATCCGGCAACGGGTGTGATCTCAGGAACACCGACGTCATGTGCGAGCCAAGGTGGACCGAACAGCGATGGGGTCTATCCGATCTCCGTGACAGCGACGGACCCGTCAGGCGCCACATTCACGACTGTTGTGACATATGCGATCACCAACACGCCGCCGGCTGCAAGTCCGGACGTCACAACGGGCAGGTTCGAGGCTGATATCGTTGTCGACCTTCTCGCCAACGACCGCGACCCGGATGGTGATGCGATCCAGGTGGTTTCTGCGACGGTTGATCCGGCTGCTGGGACCGTGGCCTTTGATGGACAAGACTATGTGTTCACTCCTGCGCCAGGATATGCCGGCGATGCGGTGATCACCTACGTGATCACAGATGCCGATGGCGCACAAAGCGTCTCGACGCATACCGTGACTGTCCCACCAGGGCCGATTGTGCAAGACGCCCCAACAGGTCCTTCGAACGGTGCGCCAACGCTTGATCCGTTCGAAGCTCCGCCGCTCGATACTGACGGGATCGTATTGGATACGGTTGCGGGTCTCGAACCTGAGTTTGAATCTCAGTCCATCCTGGATGTCAGCGGAATCGTCGTCAGCACCGTCAATGGGGTCAACGGTCTCAGAGGATTTGGAGACATCGGGACTGGAAACGGCAGTGTGGGTCGGGTCATCCAAGATACGGCTACGTTGTCTGAGTTGTCCAACGCAGCTAACCTTGCCTTTGACAATCGCTTTGGTTCACCAGAACCAGACCCGCTCTTTGGCTTCTCCATTCGTATGGATGTGCCGACGATCGGTAACGCCATTGGGGAAGCAGGTGTTGGTCAGATCGTGGTCGAAACCTTGAAGCGAGATCAGGTTATCTACCTTCAGGTCAGCAATACGTTTGGTGCTGCCGGGCATGGGGAAGTCCAGGCTTACAAGGTCAGCCTTCCAGACGGGGCGCCCCTGCCGCGGTGGGTCAGCCAGGCTGATCAGGGCGTACTTTTGGCAGACGTTCCGGCTGAAGGCGGGGTTCTTGATCTCAAGATCACCGCGATCCTGGAGGACGGAACGACGTCCCAACGTGGTGTCAGTCTCGAGCTTTCGAATGGCGAGATCCGACCACTGGACGTGCCGGATATTGAACCTGGCAAGACGTTCGAAGAACAATTGCAGGCGCAATAATTGCCGCGCGGCGCTAGCTGGAAATCGTCTTACTTCTCGTAAAGGAAAATGGCCCGTCTCAGGTTTGAGGCGGGCCGTTTTTCATGCGGAATGACTTGTTCGGTCATCCAGCCTCACACGAAAGTGAGGTGGAGCGCATTGTGGAGCGCGTGGCAATGTGGTCTTGCCCGGCGGGGCTATGTTCATCAGTGTGCGAGCAGATGCCTGGAGGCACCCGAATGGTGGTCTGCGGCCGGGCTTAGAACGAGAACGCATTTCCGACGGAGGGGACGTCTTGCAGAAAACGCCGATTGCCAGATTCGACGCACTCGAGGACCGCCAACCTGCCTATGCTCTTGTTGGCGAGGTGGACTTGGTCGTCGTCAAATACGACGACGTTGTCTCGGTGCTCTATGGCCGCTGTCTGCACCGGGGCGCGTTGATGTCGGATGGGTATGTTGAAGGCGATAATCTGTTTTGTGGGGTTCACTACTGGGACTATCGGCTCGACAGCGGTGTGTCTGAATACAGCAACGATGAAGCCCTTCAGAAGTTCTCATCATGGGTCGAAGACGGCGACATCCTCGTTGATGCGGATGAAATCAACGCGTGGGCGAAAGCGCATCCGCAGCCGTTCAAGCGCGATGACTATCTCGGTTTGTATGCCGACACCAGCCACGGGACGGATGAAGAACCCCATAATGGTCTCATCCAAAAATATGCCCGCGAAGGTCTTTCCAAAACCGGCCACCATGGTGTCATGGATTCCATGGGCGTCCCGCGTGACAAGCTACCGAGTTGGGATGACATCCAGCTTATCACCGCGCAATTGCACAAGCCGCCACTGCTAGATGATGCGCCCGTCGCGACGGAAGTCGTGATTGGGCCAAATGCGCAAAAGCCGTTGCGATTGGCCATTCCGCTCATGGTGTCCGATATGAGTTTCGGAGCGCTTTCTGAGCCGGCCAAGCTGGCGTTGGCGCGGGGGGCTGAGATTGCCGGGACCGGCATATGCTCTGGTGAAGGTGGGATGCTGCCTGATGAACAGGCGGCGAACTCGCGGTACTTCTATGAGCTTGCATCGGCGCGGTTTGGATTTTCCTGGGACAAGCTGGAGAAGGTTCAGGCGTTTCATTTTAAAGGCGGCCAAGGGGCTAAAACGGGGACAGGCGGGCATCTGCCTGGAGAAAAAGTCCAAGGGCGGATTGCGGAGGTGCGCGGCTTGGAGCCTGGCGAAGCTGCTGTGTCACCGGCCCGTTTTCCTGAGTGGACAGAGCCTTCACAGATCCGCGCCTTTGCCGATGAGGTGCGCAACCGGACCGGCGGCATTCCCATTGGTTATAAATTGTCGGCCCAGCATATTGAGAAGGACATCGATGCCGCGCTTGAAGTGGGTGTCGACTATATCATTCTGGATGGCCGGGGCGGTGGCACCGGGGCTGCGCCTCTGATTTTCCGAGATAATATTTCTGTTCCGACCATTCCAGCCTTGGCGCGGGCCCGTCGTCATCTGGATCGATCGGGCCGGTCTGATGTCTCTTTGGTCATTACCGGCGGCTTGCGGAAACCGGCTGATTTCATCAAAGCACTGGCGATGGGTGCTGATGCGATCGCGCTGTCAAATTCCGCCATGCAGGCGATCGGCTGTCTGGCCATGCGGGCCTGCCACACCAACAATTGCCCAGTGGGCATTGCAACGCAAAAGCCGCATCTCGTTAATCGTCTGGTCGTCGAGAAGTCCGCTAGGCAACTGGCGAATTTCTTTGAGGCTTCTGTTGAACTGATGCAGGTGATGGCGCGTGCGTGTGGGCACGATGCCTTGTCGAAGTTTTCAATGGATGACTTGACCACATGGAAGAGCGACATGGCCGCTCTTTCCGGTGTGCCGTATGGCGGCGTCGGTGGGGTCACAGGTGTGGCTGCCGTTTAATCCAGACACCGAAGTTAGTAGTCGCAGTGAAAGTCGCGTTCAGGAGAGTTGAGATGGACGACACATCCTTGGAGTGGATCGATGTTGGACACGTGGACGACCTGCCCGACGGCAGGGTGATGACCGTTACGCCGAGGACGCAGTCGGTCTGCCTGTCTCATTTCAATGGCCAGTGGGCGGCGATGGACAACCGGTGTCCGCACCAAGGTGGGCCACTTGGCGAGGGCTCTATCGAAACAGGAACGGATGGCCAATGCTGGATCAGATGCCCCTGGCATGGCTGGGACTTCGACCCTGTCACAGGTAAACCACCTGGTGGTCACGCCGACACTGGTCAAACGCTTTTTCCAGTCGAAATTCGCGATGGACGTATCCTCATAGGGCTGGAACCAGAGCCGCCGCATGATCGCACGGTGTCTGATGTGATGGCCGAGACCATGGTCAATTGGGGCGTGAAGCGGGTGTTCGGAATGGTCGGCCATTCCAACCTGGGGCTGGCCGACGCCATTCGGTTGCGCGCTGCCGACGGGGACTTGAGCTACATTGGAATTCGTCACGAGGGTGCTGCAGCATTTGCGGCGTCGGCCTATGGAAAACTGACGGGGCGGCCAGCGGCGTGTCTTGCGATTGCTGGGCCTGGTGCGACCAACCTGCTAACCGGGCTTTGGGATGCCAAAGTCGACCGTTCACCGGTGCTGGCGCTAACGGGTCAAGTGCAGACGCAGGTGTTTGGCCCAGGCGCGTTCCAGGACATTGATCTGAAGTCGGCGTTTGAATCTGTGAGCCGGTTCTCCCAACCGGTGCTGACGACGTCCAACCATGCCGAGTTGATGTCCCTGGCCTGTAAGACTGCGATTGTCGAGCGGGACGTGGCGCATCTGATCTTTCCCGACGATACGCAGACTATTCCCAGTGATGCCAAGGCGAAGGGGCCTCAGGGCCGGTTGGGCGGGACCAGGATCATCCCATCCGAGGATGACATCGATAGTGCCGTAAGAATGATCAGCGAAGCCCGACGGCCGATGGTCGTGATCGGGCACGGGGCTGTTGATGCGCGTGATGATGTGATTGCGCTGGCAGAAAAAATCGGTGCGCCGGTGGTCACCACCTTCAAGGGCAAGGGGCTCATTCCAGACACCCATCCGAATGCCGCTGGAGTGCTAGGCCGGTCAGGTACGCCGATTGCAAGTTGGTTCATGAATGAGACCGATCTCATCATCGCGCTGGGATCGTCGTTTGCCAACCATACCGGGATCGAGCCGTCCAAACCCATCATTCAGGTGGACTTTGAGGCCATGCAACTTGGCAAGTTCCATCCTGTGGCCTTGCCGGTATGGGGTGAGATTGCTGCGTTTTGTGAAGCGGTTGGCAAACGCGTTTTGCGTCCAGCCGATGCTGCCGATCAATTGGCTGAACTCAAGGAGCGCTGGGGAATCTGGCGCGCTGAAAAACGTAACCGGCTCGATGAGGATCATGGGCGCGGCGTTCACGCAGCGTCGGTTTTTGAAAGCCTAACCCGGTTGTGCCCCAGCGATGCGATCATCGCCGTGGACGTTGGCAACAACACTTATTCCTTCGGGCGTTATTTTGAAACGCAGGGGCAGCGCGTTTTGATGTCGGGATATCTCGGGTCGATCGGGTTTGGTCTGCCAGCGGCGATCGGGGCGTGGGCTGCGACGCAGGACTTTGATGCGTATCGCGGTCGCAAGGTGGTCTCGATTTCGGGTGATGGCGGGTTTGGCCAATACGCCATGGAGTTCACCACGGCTGTGAAGTACGGGATGGATATCACCCATATCCTCTTGAACAATTCCGAGTTGGGTAAGATCTCAAAAGAGCAGCGGGCGGGTGAATGGCCCGTCTGGGAGACGGGTCTCCAGAACCCGCCGTTCTCGACGTTTGCGAGGTTGTGCGGCGGACATGGTGCACGCGTGACGCAGGCTGATGACTTGGACGCATCGATTACGGAGGCTCTGGCTTTCAATGGTCCAGCACTGGTGGAGATTGTAACCGACCCAGACCTTGTCTGATCCGACGCCACGTGTTCAGGGCACGTCTGAGCTGAGTGTATGTTGGTGATAGGCGTCCTCAACGGCGAAAAAAGAAACCATAAAAAAGGCAGCCAGACATGAGCGGACAAGATCTCCTGACGAATGCCGCACTCAATAAGTCCACTGCTTTCAAACCGGATGAACGCCAACGCCTCGGACTTCGCGGTTTGTTACCGCCGCATGTCAGCACCCAGGAAAAGCAGCTCGACCGGGTCCTGGAGAACCTTCGGCGTAAGTCTGACGACATCGAAAAATACGTGTTCCTGACCGCTCTCCAGGATCGCAACGAGCGGCTGTTTTACCGTGCTGTGATGGAGAATATTTCAGAGGTCATGCCGCTGATCTACACGCCAACGGTTGGGCAGGCGTGTCGTGAGTTTGCACATATTTTCCGGCGGCCGCGTGGATTCTACATTACCCCCGATGATCGCGGAGATATTCGCAGCATTTTGAACAACTGGCGGGAAGAGGATGTGCGCATCGTCGTTGTGACGGATGGCGAACGGATCCTTGGGCTGGGTGATCTTGGTGCCAACGGCATGGGTATTCCCATCGGGAAACTCGCTTTGTATGTGGCGTGTGCCGGTATCGAACCGAGCCAGTGTCTGCCGGTGATGCTGGACGTGGGGACGGGTAACGTCAGCCTTCGGGAAGACCCGCTTTATCTTGGTATTCCAAAGCCGCGGCTTGAGGGTGATGATTACACGGCACTGGTCGATGAGTTTGTGGAAGCTGTTCAAGACAGGTACCCGAAAGCGCTGATCCAATTTGAGGATTTTCTGACGCCGAATGCCTATCGGCTGCTTCGGCGCTACCGCGACCGGGTGTTGTGTTTCAACGATGACATTCAGGGCACGGCTGCTGTCACATTGGCTGGCATAATGGCGTCAACGCGGGTCTCAGGCGTTCCGTTCAAGGATCTGCGGATCATGTTCCTTGGCGCTGGATCTGCTGCCACAGGGATTGCTGATCTGACGACGGCAGCGTTTGAGGTCGAAGGGTTGTCTGAGGAAGAGGCCAAGCAGCGTATCTGGTTTGTCGATATCGATGGGCTTTTGACGTCACGGCGGCAAACGATTGCAGAACACAGCAAGCCTTATGCCCATGACCATGAACCCATGGGTTTTCTGGATGCGATTTCTGAGATCAAGCCGCATATTTTGATTGGAGCGACTGGCGCGCCAGGGCTTTTCAATGAGGCTGTCATTCGGCGCATGGCGGAATTCAATGAACGGCCTGGGATCTTTGCACTCTCCAACCCGACATCGCGTGCGGAGTGTACCGCGCAGCATGCTTACGACTGGAGCGATGGCCGCGCGATCTTCGTCAGTGGCAGCCCGTTTGCGCCGGTTGAACGCAACGGCCAGGTTTTCAAGCCAGGGCAGGGTAACAACGCCTACATCTTCCCGGGGATCGGGCTTGGCGCGATTACGGCTCAGGCTGCGACCATACCAGAAGAGCTGTTCCTGGTTGCCGCGCGGTCTTTGTCTGAACAAGTGCAGGCCAGCGATTTGGAAGCCGGCTCATTGTTTCCGCCGCTGGATGATATCTTGAAGGTGTCGTGGAAGATTGCAGCCGATGTCGCCGGTCAGGCCCGGGCGCTGGGGCTGGCTCGTGCTGATTTGCCCGATGACATCCACGCGCACATTCAGGCTAATGCTTACGATCCGCGATATTGATTGGCGAGCTGGTTTTGGTCAGCGCTGATGGGGCGTGCTTTGCTGATGGCAGGCATTACTTCGTGGCTTGAATACCGGCGACCGCGTGGGCGACAAGGAGCCTGATGCGTCGGGCGCACTGGGTCGGCTCAAACGTGCCGAGCTTGGCGTCGAGCGACAATAAGACGATTCCGTGCACAGCGCCAAAGAGCGCATAGGCGGTGTCGGACCGTTTCTCAGGGTCGTCGATCGTGTCTGCCAATTGCGTCTCGATCATTGCGAGCAGTTGCCGCCGGTCTTCGCCGAAACGCTCCGGGATGGGTTTGTCTACGGGCAGGCGATGCTCGAAAACGGCGCGCCATCTGTTCTGGTTGGCGGAGGCAAAATCCAAGTAGGTGACGGCCAATGTGTTCAGACGGGCTTCCAGGTTTTCTTTGGTTGAACGTTGAGACGCGGCGGTCATGATGCTTCCGAGAATTTTGAGCGTGCGTGCGTTGGTCTCTATGATAAGCCCGTGGATGTCTCCGAAGATGTTGTACAGGGTGCCGATTGAGCAGTCGGCTTCACGCGCGACACGGCGTGCCTGAAGGGCATCGAGGCCGGTTTCGGTCACCAACGCTTCGGCAACGGCCAAGAGCCGTTCCCGCGTGCGGTCGCGATATCCCTCCTCGTGCGTGCTCATCACCTGCTGGTCCTTTTTGAGGGCGCATTTTTCCGCGTATGGCCAAACGGCCAGCCCTTGTCCTATGTCATCAGGATTGCTTGCTTCGAACGATGTTCATAATATCCTTGCACAGGTTTGCATGCGCGTCTGAAATCGCTCATGCGCAGGATTATTTTGATCGGGCTACGTAACCGACCTGACCGAGGTGTGTTGGGCAGTGGCGTATTGGGCGATTTCCACAGGGCTGCGGGCTTTCCAAAGCCATTGCCTTGGCTCGGGAAGTCGGGCCAACCATCGCTTCGACTGGAGCTATGAGCTGCGTTTGTGCCCGGTGAAATGGAATGGAACTCAAGGCGAATGGGCCTGTTTGAGGCCTTCGACAACCTTGCTGACGTCGATGTCCGTCCGGGGCTTGATGGCGGTTATGCTGCCAAAATGGCGGAGGCTGTGTCTGCATCCCTACCAGATGCATCCGTTCGTTGGATGCCGACCGCCAGTACGATCATGAGGTCTTGGGTCTTGGGGGGTGGGTCTTGGGGGAGGGATCATTGATGATGTTTGTGAAAGCACCGTCACAAGCCAAGCAAAGCCTGGATGGAGCCCCCACAGACCGCAAGGGCGCCCCGACCAGTATGGTCAGAGACGCCCTTGCTCATGTCCCGGGAGACGGGAAAGACTAGCGAAGCGTGTTGAGCACGGCCTCAGGATCAAACGAGGTTTTGAACCCGATACCGAAGATCAGCTTTTCAACATCGGCGGTTTTCACGTTATTGCTGTCATCGTCAAAGAATTCCGCGTATTTGCCTTCGACGTAGAGACCCTTCAAGATCGGCGTCATAGGGACCTTGACATAAACACCGACTTCTTCGCCGATATCCAAACCGCCTTCATCCGTGTCGAAGTCGTGATACTGGAATTTCATCAAGGCACCGTTTGCAAATCCTGCCAGTGGTCCCGTGACGCCTTTTACTTTGTAAGTCAGGTCGACATAAAGGTCCTGCAAACCCTGGTTTGGCGTTGCGAGAAATTGGTCGGCAAAGCCATTGAATTTATGCAGAGTTGCGAAAGGCGTTTGGAAACCGCGAATGCCGTCATCGCTTCCAAGCAATTCGTATCCTCCGGTCAGGGTGAAACCGGCAAAACTCAGTGCGGGCGCGACATGCACATAGCTTGCAGAATAGTCCACCGGGCTGTCGCCGGTGTCTGTTTGAAACGCATATTCCGCGTAATATTTAAAAGCTAGACCGGGCAGAATCGTCTGTTTTCCGCTGAAATTAAATCCGACCGAATTGTTGGACAGGACATCGGCTGCGCTGAAGACTTCTGTGTAGTAGTTATAGATATTCAATTTTCCGAACGGCAGACCCGAGTATGTCATCTGCCCCAGGTGAATATTTGTGGCCAGATCGCCTTGCAGTGGACCGGCAGTACGTGTGGACCGATCTGAGAAAATGCGGTTCACGTTGCCAAAGTAAGCGTAATAAAGCTTGGTGTCGGGCAGCAGCGTCGTGTTGGTGACCTTTGCCCCGTCATATGTTTGATCGTTCTGCCGCCAGCCTACATGGCCGAAAAACCGTTGATTGCCGAGGGCCTCGCGAAACCGACCGCCTTTGATCAGTGTTCCAGGCGCGGGCTTCACTTCTACAAAACCCTGGTTCAATTCTGCTGACTCAACATCGGCAACCACAGGTCGATTGGTCTGACCATTGAATGTATTGTTGAACCGCGTATCGCCAAGTTCTGTCACAGCCTCAAATTCGGCGCCAAATCGTACAAACCCCATCCAAGGGGTGAAAAGGCCGTAGCGACTGCGAAAGGTGTTTGCCTGTGCGTCGAGATCAATATTTTCCTGTGTGACGTTTTCGGCGCGGTACCGATTGTCAATTACGACCTTCCATTTGTCATCGGTAGCGAGAGCGTCCGATTGAAAAGCGCCTGAGACGACGGCGGATAGTCCGATTAAAAAACCAAACCTGAAAGTTTTTCGAGCATCCGCAAAAATCATCGTCGCTTGTCCTTTGGAATTCGGGCGCGCGGATTACAACTTTCGCCATCATCCGTTTCCCGCGCTTCGTAATCGGCCGATCAGCCCAACGGCATTTTGTTGTCGGACTGCGTATTTCAGGGTCGTAGCAAAATTGTTTTTGCGAGAATGTTCAACGGCGCTCGGGCGCTTTTTCTGTGTTCACATGCGGCTAAGATGAACCGAAGCCCGTGCATAAAACTGCAGAAGCCGATGCTTTCATCGGAATGCTGAATTGTTGCGCACGTCGATTGCTTCAACATATTTCTGGCTTGCATGATTTGCACGGGCCCAACGTGTTGATTTTGTGTAATTTTCTTACCTGCTTGCAGTGCTTAACGGATATGCAGTGCCGACCCGCTCAATCGTTTGGCAGTTTTGCGACACATCAAAGGTGTTGCGCAGTGGTGTTTCCGCCTGCCAATTCTGATGTAAATCAGCCACGGACGATATTGTCTTCAGACTGCCTATTGGTCGTATGAGGCGCGCTGATCTGCCTGCAAATGCCGCAAATGCGGGCGTTTTGACACTGGAGCGGCCGTATTTCAGGTGTCACGCGGTCCTGCATGGAGAATCACCAAATCGTTGTCGCAATCGTTACAGTCGGGGAGTTCATAATCCAGGGAGGAGAGGTCCTGATACCTTGTACCGGCGCAGGGACAGATGAAACGTGTTGGTGTGTGGTGCCTCATACCGCCGAGGTGACACTGTGGCCGAGCATATCCGTCTCGTGAGACTTGAAGAACTGTCAGAGCGCGATTTTCGTCGACATGCGGAGGGAGGGTTATTCGATAATCCAGCTGGCCTGCGCATATGGGTGATGGCCGGATTGGCAAATGACTTGCCTTGACGGTTTGGGGTTTCGGGTGGCGGCAATCTGCCTGATGTGCCGAAATCCCTGAGGGGAAACGGGGCATGACGGAGGGACAGGATGTGAGACACGGACCAGCGTGATCGAATGATTGATCCTGAAGGCGTTCCGGAAACCATAGTTTGCGGGACGGGTCTCACCAGGTACGGTCAGCTTTCAAGGTTGAGCTCCCGCGGCTGTTCAAGCTCAAATCGCGAAGGGCCAGGATCGGTCATCATGCGCCCTCAGACACGCCTCGGTGGGTGCCGCAGGAAAGCGTCTGACTAGGTGCAATCAGCAAAAGGGACCGCATTTACATGGTCTCAAGGTGGTCCTGAGATGCTCGACAGTGTCGTGCTTCTACGGAGAATACGTTGAGACGTGTTGCTATGATGACAGCAGCTCTGGCAATGGCCGGGCTGACAGCCTGCAAACCCGCCGGAGGCGTGACAGCCGATTTCAACCTCGACTGCGCGGCTTTGATTGGCGCGGCAACAATCCTTGTCCGTAGCGGCAAGGTCGAAAACGACACTGCGTTGATGAAACGCACTTTGGTAAGCTCAATGACACATTTGAATGCGTACGCCATTCCCAAAGGAATGACGGAGGCTGAGGCGTTCGCAGAGTTGAAATCTGTTTGAGAGAACTTTCTAGAAACGCGGTCCGCAGATGAAATTATGCGTCGTGGCAAACGTTGCACGGATCGAACTCCAGCCTCGTAACGCCTTGCGTGGCACATAGAAACTGACGGTCAGGTCGGTCCAAAAGTGTTGATCTGGCCGCACTTTACTTCTTCTGCGATTGAGCGATGCGCAATTGTGCCGCATCAGCAGCAACGAAGAAGGCACCCCCGAAGGCTGCGATCAGGCACGCAACCCAAACCAGCACAAGGCACTCCCGCAATTTTCCGATACGCTTTACGGTGCCTTTGATGCCGACATAGCTGAGCCAGGCAGCGATGCCGATAAAGACCCATCCCGCGAGCCGCATTTCGTCTGGCATGTCCGCAGTCGGCTCGACATAGGTCTTCGTAAAAAAGCTCGTCGCGTAGGGATCGAATTTCTCGGCTTTCAACCATGCACTACCGACCATGGCCGGCATCACGACAAAGGCGAAAACGGCCTGCATCACTCTAGTTAGCAGGCTGTCTGACATCCTCACGAACATTGGATTGCCCCGGCGCTGAGAATGCGGCGCTGGCGCGCACCGCTTCATAAAAGATTTTGGACCGGCACAGTGTGTCAGATGGACGATAAAGAATGCTTACGTCGGAAGCTTCAATTGCATGTCGCAGTGTTCCGGGAATCGACGGGGACGAGGCAGAACGCGAAGGCACAGCGATCGCTCGGGCATGGAAGCAGGATCTTCAGAACCGGAAATGACGCTGCGCAGCAATGAAACGTCGAAGAGGGCCAATTGCGGTTATTCGAGCCAAGAACCATACGTTCATGTCAACGCCGGATAGAATGTAGGCCAGTGCACCGGAGTAAGAGTAGGCCACCGTTAACGTCGGCATTTCAAGCAAGAAGGCCCCGCGCGCGGGGCCTTCTTGCTTTCGTGCTTCTTGTCCGACGTCAGGCGGAGCGGC
>JBCBRH010000018.1:0-76471 GCA_039819785.1 Pseudomonadota bacterium
CTTCGAATTTCTGGACCTCAGAGAGCATCTCGCGCAATCGCCAGAAGTCCTGGCGCTGGGTCTGTGAGGCGGCGATTGCTGCATCCACCACCGTACCGTTTTCCAAAGCCGTTGTGAGGCTCCCCTCCAGCTGGGTCACACCGTTGGTATCGATGTTGCTGGTCGCTGGTTCTGCCGTCAGGTGCGAGACTTCAATTAATACGTACCAGGGACTGGTTGTCTGGACGGGCGCGCGTGCCTTTTCGACATGGGTTTCGAGATACTGAATGGCGCGGTGCGGCAGGAACTCGAATGCGGTCAGAGCGTGGGCAAGCTCACGGTTCATGGCTTGGTAGAGGCTGCCAACAGCCTCCAGGCTCGGGCAGGCGACGAAGGCTGTTTCAAACCACAACGGCTTTGGAAAGAGCTTCAGGGTTGCGGCGGTGATGATGCCAAGCGTGCCTTCAGAGCCGATGAAGATGCCGCTCAAGTCGTAGCCGGTGTTGTCTTTTTTGAGGGGCTTGAGGTCTGACAGGATGCTGCCGTCGGCCAGGACCACTTCAAGACCATAGGTCAATTGGCGCGCGTTGCCATAAGACAGGACGGCGGTGCCGCCTGCGTTGGTCGCGAGGTTGCCCCCGATTTGACAGGTGCCTTCGGAGGCAAGTGACAACGGAAAAAGCCTATCGACATTTTCGGCAGCTTCCTGGGCCTGGGCGAGGGTGACGCCGGCGTCACAGACCACATGCTCACCGTCTGGATCGATGTGTCTGATTTGATTGAGCCGTGACAACGAAATGACGATCTCGGTTCCGGTCTCGAATGGTATCTGACCTCCGACAAGCCCAGTGTTCCCGCCTTGGGGCACGACAGCGATGTGCTCGTGATTGGCCAGGGCGAGGATGCGCGACACCTCTTGCGTCGAGGCTGGTTTTAGAACCAACGGAGATTTGCCGACGAAGCGATCCCGCCATTCCGTCATGTAGGGTGCTTGATCCGCCGGATTGGTGATCGCATGGTCGGGGCCGACGATGTCAATGAACTTCGAGATCACTTCGGGGGTCGGCGATTTGAGTTGGCTGAGGTCCAACGTGCGCGCTGCTCTTTGCGTTGATGGTGTTTGGTGACGCCATATGGCCCGATGGGACGGCCGTGGGCGCCGGTTACGTCATATTGCGATCTGGGTGGAAAAAGCGCAAATCATCGGGTGGTTGTGGTGATGTGGTACGCCGCTCGGCAAGCGGTCGGCGCGGCCATTTTTGAAAAAACCGCGCCGTTCGAGACTTTGTATGGTGGCCTGGGTCAGCGACCCGGGATGGCCTGGACGGCCTTGGTGCTAGCGCAACCCTTCGACTTCCAGCTTGCCGGAACCTTTGAAACTCAGCTTGGTTCGATAACGGAATTCGATGCCTTTGATGGCGCGCTTGCGTCCTTTCAGATCGAAGGGTTGGGATGTTTGGTTTTTGCGTACCCAACCATAAAGCGGGATGTCCTCCTGGCTACCATTCCCATAGGTCACGCGCATTCCGTAAAGGCGGATGTCCTGGCGGCGTGCCGTGACGCGCAATGCCCGAAAGCGACCGGCTTGGCGCCCGATTGGGATGGCATCGTAGTCCTTGCTCAGGACGGCTGCCCGCCCGACGCCGAGCAGCACCCAACCTTTGACTTTCTGTGCGCCACCGCCTGGACGTGGAGCTGTGACCGGGGGCCGATTGAGATTCGCCAGCAAGAGCATGCTGCCTTGACCAAGGTCACGATCGCGTCGGCGGCCGCGATAGGAGACGTTGATGGATTGGATACGGCGGGGGCGATCAAGGTTGATCTTATAGATTGGGTCGCCGGGGCGAATCAGCGTGTCTGGGCGGAAACGTCTGCCTGAGCCGTCGCGAAAACTGACCATCACGCTTGAAACGAAGACGGGGCGCTTTCGTGCGATAATTCCCAAGACATCGGTTCTAGCAATATCCCGACGAACGGCGACGTCGCGGTTGTCCCGGCGTGTTCGAACGGTGAGGTCGCCAAGTGAGTTCCAGTTTTTGCGCCAATCCCGGCCCGCAATTCCGCCACGCCCGTTATCACGTACGGCGCGGATGCCAGCAATCTGAACGACCGCCTGCGCATCACCACGCCTCCCTCGGGTGGTATGAACGACGCGCACTTCATCAATGAAGCGTCCGGACCTGTTTTGGAAATCGATAACGATGGGGTTGCTGTTCCGGTTTAAGCGCCGGTTCACGCGAAACGTTTGGGTCCGGCCTGCTCCGAAGCGGATGGTCACGCTTTCTACCGTCACCGCGCCGCGTTCCACGGCAAGTTCAACGGCGCTGAAGCGCTGATCCGGTCTGGGATTTTCAACTTCGTCTTGATCCTTCGACAGGTCCGCGCGCACGGATCCCATTACGACGACGTCGCGCGCTTGTGCTGGCCCGGCCGCCCAAAGCAGTGATGCTCCGACGAAAAGGGCCGTGGCGTGTTTGAGCATGTGGTCTCTCCCTATTGTTTTCGTGTCGTGTTGTTCCGACATCGTTGTTGTGCTGACTTTGATTTTCTAAATGCGCAGTAAAGCACGCTCGTGGCGCGTTCGCGTCAATTCATCGGGTCTGCTGCCGTTTTGTTTGAATGAGTATTCCGATGAGACGATGAATGAGAGCTGAGCCGCGCATTCAACTGGACGATGGGGCCACCGGGTCGTCACGCTTTTTGGACGCAATGCTTGGTTGATGGTGTGAACCTGTTTGGCGCGTTGACGTAAAGATCGAACAAGAATGCTGGCCTTGTGCCGCCACTCCTGCGGGGTCGTGGTGCTGAAACCAGAAATGCTGGAAAGCCGAAATTGAACGAGAGGACGACCATGCCTGCTGCAATAAACCCGTTGGCCATGGCCTGTGCGCAACTGAAAGACGGCGTTCCTGTTGCGGTCGCCACGGTTGTCGAGACCTGGGGATCGGCGCCGGTGCCGGTCGGCGGGCAACTTGTCGTCGTCGATGAGACCACGTTTTTTGGCTCAGTTTCTGGAGGGTGTGTCGAGAACGAAGTCATAATCCAGGCGCTGGACTGTATCCAATCCGGGAAACCGCAGCTTTTAGAGTTCGGCATAGAAGACGATACTGCGTGGTCTGTCGGGCTGCCGTGCGGCGGGCAGATACAGGTTTTCGTTGAACGTTTTTCACCGCGCGATGACGCTGACGCGGTTGCCAGCCTGCAGTCCGCTGTTGCAAACCGCGTGCTGTCGCAATGGCAGACTGATGTCGAGACCGGCAAGCGTACATATGAGGTGATTTCTACGACTGCTGAAAGCGCGGCTGTTCCAGGATTGCCGGGTGGCGGCGGTGGGCAGGCCTCTGGTTTGCGCCAAGTGACTGGTGATGTGTCGGGCAAGGCGTTGTTGGATGCGGGGGATCACGCGGACACGGGGGACAAGCGCCTTTTCACCCATGTGGTTCGCCCGCCCGCTCGTCTGGCTGTGATTGGCGCGACGCACATTGCGCAAGTTCTAACCGAACTGATTTCGGCCACCGGGTTTCAAGCCGTGATCATCGACCCCAGAGAGGCCTATGCCAACGAGGCACGGTTTGCCAACGCGACCTTGATGCGCGCTTGGCCAGCCGATGCTTTGCCGGAATTGGGGCTGGATGGGTTTACAGGGGTGGCTGCGTTGGCGCATGTGCCTGACATCGATGATCCCGCGCTCAAGTTGGCGGTCGACAGCCCGGCGTTTTATGTGGGGGCTCTGGGGTCGCGCCGCAATCACGCAAAGCGCCGGGAGCGTTTGCTGGCTGCTGGCATGCCGCAAGACCGGTTCGCGCGCATCAGATGTCCGATCGGCCTGGATATCGGTGCTGTTAACCCGGCTGAGATTGCGGTGTCGGTTATGGCAGAGTTTGTCCTTGCACTGCGAGGGCAAAAGCGTGTTGCGAAGGCTGCTTAGGTTGTGCCGGTTTGGGTTGATCGCGTTGGAGCATTGGGCGCGATGAGCGTCGACTTGATCATCCTGGCCAGTGGCGCGTCGCGGCGCTTCGGTGTCGAGGACAAGCTGCTCGCAAATCTCGACGGCAAACCCGTTCTGGCCCACACGCTTCAGGCTGTTGCACTGTCGCGGGTGCAAACCATCGTGGGTGTCGTGCGGCCCGAAGCAGCTGCCGTTTGCGCAATCTTTGATGTGTTTGAGATTGGCCAGAGGCGATTGCGGATCGTCGTCAATGATGACGCTGAGCTAGGCATGTCAGCGGCCATCCGTGCGGGTGTGTCTGACGTCATGGCTCGTGGTGCTGCGGTGGTAACTGGGGTCGCGCGTCGCGGAGAGGACGGCCAATTGGATAGCGATGCGCCACGCGGACTCGCCATCCTGCCTGCGGATATGCCACTGATCGGTGTTGACCTTATCAATGAGCTCATCGATGTCTTCGATGCCCATGGCGGAAAACGGGTCGTTATGCCGGTCACGCGTACCAAGTCTGAGGCCGGGGGCGCGGCAGGATCAGAGGTCGGTGAGGCGCAGCGTAACCCCGTCATATGGCCTCAGGCGATGTGGGAAGGCCTCCTGCAGCTCAGTGGCGACAAGGGCGGTAAAGCGCTGCTGGCTGCTATGGACGACGCGCAGGTGGTGCGGGTGCCGGTCGCGGATGGCACGCATTTTTTTGATGTCGATACGTCCGATGCCGTGAGCGAGGCGGCTGATCTCCTGCGGAAACGGAAGATTGGTGACGTCGCTTGAAGCCTTCAAGCAAAAGTTCGAGCTGCATGAAGTCAGGATGCGCCTGG
Organism: Pseudomonadota bacterium; assembly: GCA_039819785.1. GTDB lineage: Bacteria > Pseudomonadota > Alphaproteobacteria > Rhizobiales > Hyphomicrobiaceae > JBCBRD01. The sequence goes on from JBCBRH010000018.1 coordinate 4,741, forward strand.
CGCGTCAGGAACACCGGCTTAAGCGATGTCCATCAATCGGTGGGTTGCGGCTTTTGCGGCTTGGTATTTGGCTTGGTTTGCGGGAACAGCAGGTCGATGAACTTTTCAGCCGTCGGGGCGGGTTCATGATTGGCAAGCCCGGGACGTTCGTTTGCCTCGATGATGACGTAGTCGGGTTTTGTGACATCTGGCACGATCAGGTCCATGCCGGCGACAGGCATCTGGAGAACGCGGGCCGCGGCGATGGCAGCATCTCGTAGCTCTGGATGCACAATTTCCGTGACGTCGTGGATTGTCCCACCGGTGTGGAGATTGGCTGTCTTGCGAACGGCCAGTGTGCGGCCTTTTTCAAGAACGTCAGACATATGGAAGCCGGCAGTGTGCACGCAGCGTTCGGTTTCGGAATCGACTGGAATACGGCTTTCGCCACGGGTCGCGGCGGCGCGTCGCCGGCTTTGCTTTTCGATCAGCTCTTTGATTGTGTGCTGGCCATCGCCGACGATGCCGGCCGGCTTGCGAATGGCGGCGGCGACCATTTCCCCGCCAATGACGATGACGCGCAGATCATCTCCGGTGACGTACGTTTCGAGGATGACGGTTTCACACAGCTTCTTGGCGTGAGCCACGGCTGCACGAACTTCCAAACCGGACGTGATGTCTACGAAAACACCGCTGCCCTGTTCACCTCGTGCAGGCTTGACGACGATGCTGCCTTCCCGCTCGAGGAAGGCGATGGCGTCTTCCTCTTTTTTAACGGTCAATTGTGCAGGAACGCGGATGCCGGCCGCTTTCAACAGCCGGTGGGTGAGGGTTTTGTCATCACACCGGCTCATGGCAACGGCGCTTGTAAGATCAGACAGGCTCTCGCGGCAGCTGATGCGGCGGCCGCCGAGGGAGAGGGTGAAAAGGCCGGTATCGGCATCTTCGACCTCGACGGTGATGCCGCGGCGTCGCGCTTCATCGACGATGATCTGCGCATAGATGTTGAGTTCTTCACTGACCTGCGGGCCAACAAAAAGTTTCTCGTTGATGGGGTTTTTCTTTTTGACGCAGAAGACAGGGACTTGCTGGAAGCCTAGCTTACGGTAGAGCGCTAGAGCATCGTCGTTGTCGTACATCACGGACAAATCCATGAAGTTCCGGCCGTTCCTGCGGAACCCAGCGGCCAATTCGGTGATCAGGTCGCTTCCCACACCGGGGATTTTCGCCTGGATGTCGACGGCCAGCGACCACAAGCTCGATCCACCGCGCGGGTCACCGAACGCTTCGAAATGGTCGACCCCCATGACGACGCCCTGTGGGGTGCCCTCCAAGTCCTCGGCAATCAGACACTTCACGCAGTCGGGTGTGGCTCGGTCCGCGAAAAACCCGGTGCGGACGGGCACCATTCCACGGGCGAGATAAATGGCGTTGATGGTTTTTTCATCTGTCGGACGTGCTGACCGGATCCGGATGCCACTGGATGCTCTTGCATCGCTTTTCTTGAGGTCGCCCTTGGTCAGGTCGAGGCGGAAGGTGTGCGAGGGATCCAGGAACAGGGCATGTGGCGCGTGCGCGAGCACGACGTGGGGTTCGCGGACATAAAGTGCGACGTCACGCTGACCGGCCTGTTCATGGCGGATCGTTTCAGCCAGATAGGCACTATCTGAAAACGTCTGTCCGAAAATGAGGTTGCCCCACCCGCAGTCGACGATCGCATCGGGTGTCATGCCCGGGTGGTTGTCGACGTTGAGCAGTTCATCCCAATTGTCATTTTGGGCCGAGGCTGGTTCTGGCTTGGGTTGTTTTTGTGCGGCAGCCATTTTTCGGCTCCTCAGTTTCCACTGCGTATCGATTTGTCTCGTCATTGCTTTTTAGCAACGACATCATGCGTTTACGTGTGACTGCAGCCAAAGTTCCAGCAGCGCGATCTGCCATAGTTTCGATCCGCGCAGCGGTGTGATGTGGTCCGCTGGGGCGGCCATGAGTTTGTCGATGTAGTCCTGCTTGAACAGACCACGTGATTGGGCCTTTTCGTTGGTCAATGCATCGCGGACCATATCAAGAACCGGACCTTCAATGTACTTCAAGGCTGGAACAGGGAAATAGCCCTTTGGGCGGTCAATGACTTCCGACGGGATGACTTTGCGGGCCACGTCCTTGAGCACGCCTTTGCCTTCCTGTTTCAATTTGTGTTCTTCAGGAATGCTTGCGGCAAGTTCTACGACCTCATGGTCGAGGAAGGGGACGCGGGCTTCCAGACCCCAGGCCATGGTCATGTTGTCGACGCGTTTGACGGGGTCATCGGTCAGCATGATGCGTGTGTCGATCCGCAATGCGCGGTCCACGGCACTGTCGGCACCTGGTTCGGCGAAGTGGGCCTCAACGAAGTTTAAAGAGTGGTCATCTCCCAGGTAGCTATCTGAGATCGCCTCGCCGTATTCGGTGTGGTCGCGGTCAAAGAAGGCCTTCGCGTAGTCGGCAACGGCGTTGTTTGAGTTCCGTAACGGAGGATACCAGTGGTATCCGCCAAAGATCTCATCGGCACCCTGGCCCGACTGCACCACTTTCACATGCTTTGCGACTTCCTGACTGAGCAGGAAGAAACCAATGTTGTCGTGGCTGACCATTGGTTCGGACTGCGCTTTGATGGTGGCTGGCAGGTGGGCGAGAATGTCGACGGTCGGCACCTTTAGTTTGTGATGCTCGGTTCCATAGTGACGGGCCACAAGATCCGAATACTGGAACTCGTTGCCCTTCTCGCCGCCCACGTCTTCGAAGCCGACGGAAAAGGTTTTGAGTGATTTCTGGCCGGCTTCGGCCAGCAGTCCGACGATCAGGGATGAGTCCACACCGCCCGATAGGAGGACGCCGACGGGGACATCGGCGACCATGCGGCGGTCAACGGCTGTGCGGAGAGCCTCATGGACACGGTGTTCCCATTCCTCTGCGGTGACGTCTACGTCGGCCGATGAGCGCGCGAAACCGGGTGTCCAGTAGACGTGGTCTTTGCGTGTCCCGTCCGCCTCGATGACGGCGATGGTGGCTGGTGGCAGTTTGCGGACGCCCTTCAGGATTGTGTAGGGCGCGGGCACCACGGCGTGGAACGTCATGTAGTGGTGGAGTGCGATGGGATCGATGCTGGTGTCGATGTCTCCGCTGGCGAGGATGGCTGGCAGCGAGGATGCGAAACGGAGCGTTTTGCCGCCGTCTGTTTCAGACAGGTAAAGCGGTTTGATGCCCAGGCGGTCACGCGCCATCACCACCCGGCCGCTATCGCGCTCATGGATGACGAAGGCGAACATACCGTTGAAGTGCTCGACGCAGGACGTGCCCCACTCGGCGTAGGACCGCAAAATGACTTCCGTGTCGCTCGTCGAGAAAAACGTGTGTCCTTTTGATTTGAGCGTCTCGCGCAGGCTCTTATAGTTATAGATGCAACCATTGAAGACCAACGTCAGTCCGCTGGCGGGGTCCGTCATCGGTTGCTGGCCAGTTGCGGACAAATCGATGATCTGGAGGCGGCGATGTCCGAAAGCGACACTACCTTGCTGATACAGACCGCCGGCATCAGGCCCGCGAGGCCGCATCACCTCGGCCATTGCCGAGACGCCAAGTGGTGATGCAGGCGCGCCGTTGAAGCGCAGCTCTCCGCAAATGCCGCACATATTGGTCCTTTGAGCGTTGGATGGGTTGGGGGATGTTGTACACGCCATAACCTTATAACCGGAATGCGGCTTATGGCGCGTGTGATGCCGATCGAGGTTGGTATCGAGGCTACTGGGTATCTGTCGAGACCTCTGAACCATGGTCTTTGGTCGCGGGCGGGGCGATATCGGCCTTAAAGCCCGTGAAACCGGTGTATTCACATGGAGTTCAGTCTCGATATGGACATACTTCAGCAATGGTCCCGTAAGATCCTGGTTGCACTGTGAAACGTATCGACCGTGTGCACTTAACCAGTTGGCGGCAATGGGGCTGGTTTGAAGATGCCCTAGAGGACTTTGATGAACGTTCATAACCGAAATATCAGTGGGCAAGACGCCGTGACACCGGAAAACACTGCATTGGACCGGCCTGTTTCAAAGGACGACGCACGTCCATCATCCGAATTGGATGCGCGTGTTTCCGCTGATACGGCGTCGTCTGGACGGAGCTGGGGCGGTTTGGTGCTTCTGGCAGCCCGGTTGCTTGCCAAGCTCGTTCTTCCCATACTTGTGCTGGCTGCTGGTTATGCCGGTTACAATTATTTCATTGCGACGAAGCCTGAGCCGCCTCGAAAGCCGCAGTTGGAGCGCAGCTTCAGTGTGCGCACGACACCAGTGACGATTGGCCGTGTCCAGCCAACGCTTGAGGTGTTCGGGTCGACGGTATCGGGGCGTGAAGTCGATATCCGCGCACTTGTTGCCGGCCGGGTGATGGAAACATCCGACAACCTGCGTGAGGGCGGGCTCATCGAGAAGGACACCACACTGCTGACGATCGACGCCATGGACTACAAAACAGAGGTGGACCAGACGGCCGCCCAACTGCGCGAGGCAGAGGCCCGTCTTGAAGAATTCAAAGCGTCTTTGGCGGTGTCCAAGTCGTCTCTCAAGTTTGCCCTGGATCAGCAAGAAATCGCTGCACGGGATGTTGAGCGGGCGAGACCGCTGGTTGCGCGGGGCGTCACATCGGAAAAGACCGTTGATGACCGGCAGCAGGTTTTGCTTCAGCGGCAACAGGCGGCTGATCAGCTATCCAACGAGATAGCCGTATGGGAAGCGCGGATTGCTCAGCAAGAAGCTGTTGCGCAGCGTCTGAAGGCTACGATCGCGCGGGCCGAGCAACGGCTGATCGATACGAAATTGCAGTCCCCGTTCGATGCCTATGTGACTGACGTGTCTGCCCAGACCGGGCGGATGGTCGGCGTCAACGATAAGGTGGCCACGCTGATCGACCGGGACTGGGTCGAGGCGCGGTTTAACCTGACGGATGATCAGTTCGGACGCATTATCTCGAGTTCTGGGGATCTGGTCGGACGCGAAGTTAAGGTGCTGTGGCGGCTCGGGGATACGACGTTCACATACGATGCGGTGGTCGAGCGCGTCGGTGCGCGCATTGAGGCTGCAAGCGGTGGCGTTGTGGTCTTCGCGAGGCTGCTTGACCCGCTTAACCCACAACCCATCCGGCCGGGTGCATTCGTGACGCTTCAGGTGCCGGATGCGGCGTTTGAAAACGTCGCTGTCCTTCCGAGCACCGCACTGTATGACGGTGACACGGTGTTCGTCGTTGAAGAGGGGCGGTTGAAATCGCGCAAGGTCAAGGTCGTTGGCGTCGAAGTCAAGAACCTGTTGTTCCGTGGCGAGCTGAAGGATGGAGACAAGGCGGTCACCTCGCGGATTTCGACGCCGGGTGATGGCGTGCTTGTGAAAGAGGTTGCCGCGCAATGAGCAGCCATGACGACACACTGCGCCCTGTGGATGCCGATGGTTCGGGCACGCGAGGTGCCGATGAAGGTATCCGTGGCGAACGGGAACAACCTGCTGCTCGGACAACGTCCCGGATTGCCAAGTTTAACCCGATCCGTGCCGTGAGTGGCGGTGGCGGGCAAGGTGGTCGGAACGGAGGCCGAGGCACAGGTGGCGGCGGGCGTGGCGGTTCATCTTCCTCCGGCGGTGGCGGCTTGATCGGGCTGTTTGTCCGGCATCCAACGGCGCCAAACCTTTTGATGGCGATCTTGATCATCGCCGGTCTGTTCGCGCTAACCAAGCTCAACCGGCAGTTTTTTCCGAATTTCGAATTGCCGACGATTACCGTCACGGTGCCCTGGCCGGGTGCCAGCGCCGAGGACATTGAGAAAAACATTCTCGATACCATCGAGCCTGAGCTGCGGTTTCTTGATGATGTCGTCGAGGTTGTCTCGTTGGCACGCGAAGGGTCAGCCGGGATCACGATCGAGTTTGATTCCAGTGCTGATATGGCCAAGGCTCAAAGCGACATCGAGCAGGCTGTCAGTCGGGTCACGACGCTGCCTGACGATTCCGAGCGGCCCATCATTTCCCGCGCGGTCATCTTTGATCCCGTTGCCAATATCTCGGTTTCCGGACCGTTCTCTGAGCAAGTCTTGAAGACCTACGCCAAGCAAGTCCGCGATGGGCTGCTGGCGGCGGGTGTTGCGCGTGTCGAGCTGGAAGGCGCGCGGGATGAAGAAATATGGATTGAAATTCGCGAAGCCGAGCTGAGGCGGCTTGGTCTGACGATTGAGCAGATTTCGCAGCGCGTGCGGGACAATACCCAGGACCTGCCCGCGGGTAAGCTTGAAGGCGATGTTGAGATCCAGCTGAGGTCGAAGGCTGAACGAAAGACGCCTGAGACGATCGGTGAGATCGAGATCGTTTCGCTGGCGGCTGGCGAAAAGGTGAAGCTGCGCGACATCGCGGATATCCGCACCGAGTTTGAGCGTGAAGGCAAAATCGGCGTGCTTGGTGCGCGAAAGGCGATTGAGCTGACGGTGCAGCGATCGTTGACGGGCGATACCCTCGAGACGATGCGGATCATGGAAGACTACCTTGAGGAGGTGCGCCCGACGCTGCCGCCGACGCTTGAATTGTCGGTCTACGATGTTCGTGGAAAGTTCGTTGTTCAGCGGCTTGGCATCCTGCTCGACAATGGTTTGCAGGGCCTCGTTCTCGTGCTCGCGATGCTCTTCATTTTTCTGAATGCGCGCATTGCGTTCTGGGTCGCAGCCGGTATTCCTGTCGCGATCCTGGCTGCCATCGCGGTCATGTTTATGACCGGGCAAACGATCAACATGATCTCTATGTTTGCGCTGATCATGATGCTTGGCATCATTGTGGACGATGCCATCGTGGTGGGTGAACAAACCGCGACGAACGAAGAAAACGGGATGCGTGGCGTCGACGCCGCTGAGCAAGGTGCGCAGCGCATGCTGGCGCCGGTTTCGGCTGCCACCTTCACCACCATGGCGGCGTTCATGCCTCTGCTGCTGATCGGGGACCGGATCGGTGACATCATGGTCGCGATCCCGATGGTGGTTCTGGCTGTTTTGGTGGCCAGCCTTATTGAGTGTTTTTTGATCCTGCCCGGCCACTTGCGGCACAGTGGTACCGCAGCAGTGCGTCCATCGAGCGGGCCGCGGCGTGCGTTTGATCGCGGGTTCAATCGGTTTAGAGATGGACCGTTCAAGGCGATCGTCACTACGAGCTACGCATGGCGCTACACGACGTTTGCCGTGCTTATCGCCAGTTTCATGCTGGCGCTGGGGGCGATTTCTGGTGGCCGTGTCGGGTTTCAGTTTTTCCCCTCACCTGAGCCTGAATACATCACGGCGTCGGTGGAATTTGGTGCTGGGACGCCGCGCAGTGAACAGATCGAGGCGATCCGTGCGATTGAGAAGGCGCTTTATGATCAAGAAGCGCGCTTGATTGCCGAACAGGCCAAAAAGGCTGAGGAAAAGAGCGGTTCGATTGGTGGGTTTTTCCTTTCCCTGAAGGAAAGCCTGAGCATCATGGGCAGCTCGGAGACGGATGAGCGGTCGCGTCAGGCGGCGCAAGACCGGCTTGTTGAGGCTTCATTTGCCGTGCTTGGACGCGCTGGCCGTAAGCAGGGTGACAACTTCGGCAACGTTGGCGCGCAGCTCGTTCCGAGCGAGTTTCGTGACGTGCGCACGAAAACGATCCAACAGGCCTGGCGAAAGGCGCTTCCCCAGCTGCCAAGTGTTGAGCGGGTCGCGATTTCCGGACGGCGGGGTGGGCCTCCTGGACGAGATGTCGATGTGCGCCTGCAGGATGCTCCGATTGGAGACTTGAAGGCGGCGGCAGAAGAATTGAAGTCGATCCTCACGGCCTTCCCTGGCGTCGGAGGCATCGATGATGATGTCCCCTATGGCAAGCAAGAATACGTGTTCGAGTTGACGCCTCGGGGCAACGCGCTCGGCTTCACAGGTCAGTCCGTTGGTCAGCAAATCCGAAACGCATTCGAAGGACGGATCGCGACGCGGTTTGCGCGTGGTGAAGAAGAAATCACGGTGCGCGTGCTGCGGCAGCAGGATTTGCAAGGACGCGCTGATCTTGAGCGGTTGTACCTGTCGTCACCGACGGGTGAACGGGTTCCTTTGAATGAGATTGTCACGCTGAGCGAACGCAAGACGTTTGCTTTGGTGCAGCGTCGCGATGGCGTTCGGACCGTGGCCGTGACCGCTGATATCGACAGTGATGTCTCCAGCGTCGGAGAAGTCGTCACGCGGCTGAACACCGAAGTGATGCCGGAGCTCGCCCGCAAATATAACCTGCGTTACGCGTTCAAGGGACGGGCTGATGAGACGGCCAAGTCATTTGCTGATCTGAAGCTCGGCACGGTGATCGGGTTATCGCTGATTTACATTATCCTTGCCTGGGTCTTCGGGCACTACTTCAAGCCACTGGCGGTCATGCTGATCGTTCCGTTCGGGTTCGTCGGGGCTGTGATCGGCCATTATGTGACCGGGTACTCACTGACGATCATATCCATGATCGGGCTGCTTGGGTTGTCGGGCATTCTTGTGAACGACAGCATTGTTCTGGTCAGTCGTATTCAAGAGCGGCTTAAGCGTGGTGAAACACTCGAACAGGCGTCGATCGGCGGTTCGTGTGACCGGTTCCGGGCTGTTTTGTTAACGTCGTTGACGACCATTGGCGGGTTGACGCCGCTGTTGTTTGAAACCAGTCGACAGGCACAGTTTCTCATTCCGATGGCTGTGACCATGGTGTTCGGCCTTACGGCGGCGACGGTTTTGGTCCTGATCCTCGTTCCGTCGCTGATGGGGATTGGCGGCGATATTGGCCGGACCGTGCGCGGGGGCTGGCGGTTTGCCTATGGTGACCGGACTTCGCCAACGGTTGGCGACAAAGCTGGCGGCCGCGTTGGCGGCGGCGCACCATCAGGGTCACCCGCACCGGTTCCAGGTGAGTGACGCAGTTGGACTGCTTTAACCTGCTTGGTCACGATGTGAGGAAGCGTGCGTAGCGATCTATCACCGTGCGCTGGAGACGCGCAGCGTAGTCGGTGAACAGCGCGTGCGTTGGTTCGATGCGACCGTATGCGGCTTCACACTCATCGTCCAACGGCACGTAGACGATCGGCGTTGCAACCGGGGTGAGATGCGCACCCGGGCCGGCCTGCAAGGTTGTCAAAATCCCGTGCATCTCGCCTGAGATCGTTGGCCGCGACAGAACCACCATCCGGTATTGGCCATGGCGGTTTGTGATCAGATAGGTGTGACCCGATTGGTGTGGGATCGACACGTGCCCCCATTGTGTGAATGCGCTGTCGATGCGGTCCGCCTCACGGAATATGAGTTGTGAGGTCTCGTCATCCCAGGCGATGGCCGTGCGGTATGCGTAGACGGCGTCGGTTTCGCTGAATGAAGGGCGTAGCGTCAGGTAGCTGCCTTCGATCCAGCTGACGGCGGGGCGCGCGTACGACCCAAGCGTTTCGGGTGCCAGTCCCAATGCAAGAGACCCGGCGCCGTTGGTGTCGTCCATGGCCACCTGACTTTCGCGCAAGGGAACGGATAACGCCTCCTCCAGTCTGATCAAGGTCGCCATCGTAAATGGCCGCTTGCCGGACAACGCCTTTTCGAGGGTTGATAGGCTGATCTTCGCATCGGCGGCGAGTTGCTGACGTGTAATCCGACGGCGGGCTAGTTCCTCGCGAACCCTAAGCGCTGCGCGTCCGTTGGCATCTTCGCTCAGGTGCTGTTCGTGTCGCTCGCCCATTGTTCGGTCTTCCGTTTCGTTTCGGTCGTCTTTTCTAACAGGCTGCCCAGGTTCTCTGCCGCTATCGGCATCAGCGTGCGCGTTTTGCGCAGCCTGGGCTCAACTTCGGCTCAATCCGGCCAACCCGTATCCACGGGTGCGCACATGTGCGGACAAAAACGCCATTGGCGTGGCCGCTTGCACGTCTTGCTGCGGATGATGGCTGATTTTCGTCGACCAATACGCTCGACCGCTCTGTTTTTTCAGCAAAAAACTTAACGCACATCAAAAGCGATGTCTGGTGTGTGGCCGGGTCTTTTATGGAGTGAGCTGATTATGTTGCACGGATTTATGCATGTTTGCGCTTTAGATGAGCGCCTCCGACAGGTGGCAGTTCCAGCGGTCCTGCAAGCTGGTGTCTGGTTTTTCCGCGCGTGTGTGGTGTTGTTGATTGTCGTTTCGCCGTTGCTTGGGATGGTGCAGGCCGGCCAAGCGTTAGCGTCTCCTGGCGGGAAGGTGATGCAGCCCAACGAGGCGCGGATGGGGACACTGTTGTTTCGCGCCGAGGCACCGGGTCAATTCATTGAAGCGCCGCGACTTGGGTCGGATATCGATATCTCGGTCAGTGGGCCAACTGCGCGTGGACGTATCACACAGCATTTCACCAACCCGACGGATGGGTGGGTTGAAGCCATTTATGTGATGCCGCTGCCGGAAGATTCCGCCGTGGATACGTTGCGCATGGTGATCGGCGACAAGGCCATTATCGGCGACATCAAGGAGCGCAAGGAAGCTCGCCTGATCTATGAAGCAGCCAAGGCGCGCGGGCAGAAGGCTGCCCTGTTAACGCAGGAGCGGCCCAACATCTTTACGCACGAGGTCGCCAACATCGGACCGGGTGAGACGATTGTCGTGCAAGTTGAATGGCAGCAGACCATTCCGTTTGATGCGAAGGGTTTTGCTTTGCGGATGCCCTTGGTTGTTGCCCCGAGGTTCAATCCCAAGCCGATTGTTCAGACGGTGGATTTTGATGCGCCGGGCGCTGGCGGGGGTTGGGGGCAGGTCATTGACCCGGTGCCGGATCGGGCGCGGATTTCACCTCCTGTTCTTGATCCAGCCGAAAACCCTTCGGTTAATCCCGTGACGCTTACGGTTCGGCTGTCGGCGGGCTTTGAGATCGGTGCGCTTGAGAGCCACCATCATGAGGTTGACGTGGACACGAGCGATCCACAGAGCCGTGTGGTCCGGTTGAAGGCTGGTGCCGAACCAGCGGATCGCGACTTCGAATTGACGTGGGGACCTAAGACGTCCGCGCTGCCGTCCGTCGGGCTCTTTCGTGAAACGGTCGATGGCAAGGACTACGTTTTGGCATTCGTTACGCCACCTGTTGTTGCGGGTGGTAAAGCCGGGATTGCTTCCAAAGATGAAGAGGCGGTCTCACCGCGAAAGCCGCGAGAAGTCATTTTTGTGATCGACAATTCCGGTTCCATGGGTGGAGCCTCAATCCGACAAGCGCGGAAAAGTTTGTTGTTCGGGTTGAAGCGACTGAAGCCGGGTGACCGGTTCAACGTGATCCGCTTTGATAACACGGTGGATCAGGTGTTTGCCCAGCCTGTGCTGGCGACGACGGCGCATGTGACGCGTGCCATGGCATACGTTCGCGCGATTGCAGCGTCGGGTGGGACCATGATGGTGCCGCCGATGGAGATGGCTCTTCGTGATCACGGTACCGCGCCGGCTGGTGCTGTCCGTCAGATTGTTTTCCTCACCGATGGCGCGATTGGCAATGAGGCGCAGTTGATGGACATGGTGGCATCAAAGCGCGGCCGGTCCCGTGTTTTCATGGTCGGAATTGGTTCAGCGCCGAACTCCTACCTGATGAGCCGGATTGCAGAACTTGGTCGTGGGACATTCCTGCATATTGGTTCGACGGATCAGGTTCAGGCGCGGATGACGGCCCTTTTCGAGAAGCTTGAAAGCCCGGCGGTGACACAACTGAAGCTCGCCTTTGACGGAGTGTCCGCGGATGTTACGCCGTCCATGCTGCCAGACCTTTATCGTGGTGAACCATTGGGTGTTGCAGCTCAGGTTTCGGGTACTGTTGGGACCGTTAAGCTGACCGGACTGATTGGTGAGCAACCTTGGATAGTTGATCTTCCGCTCGACAAGGCTGTGGCGTCGGTTGGGATTTCAAAGCTGTGGGCGCGGCGGAAAATTCGCGATGCCGAGATTGCTGCCCGGATCGGTAAGCTGTCGCGCGAGGTATCGGATCGTGAGATTCTTGATCTGGCGTTGACGCATGGATTGATGAGCCGGCTGACAAGCCTGGTGGCCGTTGAGAAAGAGATCAGCCGGCCAGACGATCAGCCTTTAACGCGTGCTGAAATCCCATTGAACCTGCCAAAGGGCTGGGACTTTGAGAAGGTGTTCGGGCCAAGGGATGGCAAGCCGCTTCAACGGGCTGATGGGGAAGGCTCCGGTTCTGAGAAAAAGGCGTTTTTGCCTTTTGATGCGGACCGTTTGGGTCAACCGGATGCCTTGTTGGCCGGACGTGGTGCGGCCGGAGTTGGTGCGTCCGGCGCTGCTCCGCAGATGACGCTTAGTATGTTTGCCGGTGTTGCGAAACTAAACGCGCCGATGAGTGCCCACGTGGCCAGTCTTCGAACACAGTCACGTTCGGTCGTTCTGCCGCAAACGTCGACGGATGCCGAGGTTCGTATCTGGATCGGGCTGTTCCTGGTGATGCTGTCGGGTGCTTTCTGGATGTGGTCTGCCAATTTCTGGGGTGCTGGGTGGGGAGCTTCCGTTCGGCGGCCCCACGCCGGGCAGACGCCGCTGCGTACGCGAGGCTGATATGCCGTTACCGGACACGCCCTTGATGTCCGACCCCGCAACACTCAAGGGCGTTGGGCGCAAGCTGACTGAAATGCCCGGGCAGCCAAAGCGGCGGTTCGCTGCCGCATTGCCCGGCGCAACGTGGTCAATGGTTTGCGCTCCTTGGCGGCGATCGTGGTTTTCCCCGCGTCGCGCGATCGCCGCCATTCTTCTTCTCACCGGCCTTATTGCGTTTGGTCAGGGCGTCTTCATTTTTGCAAAGGCGTCCCTTGCGCAAATCCTATTGGAACGCGCGTTTGAGCAAACGCTGTCGACGGGCAAGCCGGTCAAGCCGTGGTCGTGGGCCGATACATGGCCGGTTGCGCGGGTTCGCGTTGCACGGCTCCATGCGGAGGCAATTGCGCTTAATGGAGCCAGTGGCCAGGCGCTCGCATTTGGGCCGGGGCATCTGCCAAACACGCCGGAGCCGGGTGAACCGGGCATGGCGGTTTATGCGGCGCACCGCGATACCCACTTTGCGTTTCTGCGAGATGTGGTCGTCGGCGATATCATTCGGGTACAGAGGCAGGACGGACAATCTTTTACATTCGTTGTTCGTGAGACCCGTGTGGCGCCGTTCGATGCAGCTCATCTTGCGCCTGACCGTCCCGGTGTCTGGATTGCGTTGACGACCTGCTGGCCGTTCGATGCGCAATTCCACGGTCCGGAGCGGTTCATCGTTGAGGCTGAGTTGTTGGGTTAATGCGTGTTGGGCGTCATTCGAGGTCAGGGCATTAAGGTGAGGCGAGGGCATTAAGGCCGAAGAAGCTCAAGCGACATTCTCCAGCGTGCGTGTTTTTCTTTCTCGGCAACCCAGAATTCGCGCAGATCATTGCCCGTGATGAAGTCACCTTGCAGGCTGTTCTTCTTGCGATAGCCCTGCCACTCTGGCCCTTTGAAAATATCCTCGAACAATTCAACGTAATAGACGCGGGCCTGTTCAGGCATCGCCTCCGGGGCAACGACTGAGCGTTGCATGAAATAATGGAAACTCATGCCGGTTTCCTTGAGGGTGGGTGTGCGCAGGTACTGCTGCAGCCGTTTCGGTGTGATGGCGACAATGGGTTTCGTGGTGCCGGCGCTGTGGAACGCTGATTGCTCGGCCGGGTTATTCACGGTTGAGTCTGCCCGCTTCTCGGCGAGATCCTTGGCAACGGCGCCACCGCCTTTGCGTGCCACGTAAGTCATGTTCAAGGCGTACTGCGTGTTCAGGAAATCAGTCAGCAGGTTGTCTTCGCCGCCGGTACCGGTGCCGGACATTGTCCAGTCTTTGCCCTTGGCCCTGGCGGCCTTGAGAAAGTCTTCGAACGTCTTGATGTCGGCACGGTCGGAGTGGACCCACAACACGAATGTATCGTTTGCCAGGCGACCGATTGGGGTGAGCTTTGAGATATCGACACCGATATCGGGGTAATTGAGTGGCGCGGTATAAAAGCTGTTCAAGGTGAACATCAGTGTGTGCGCGTCGCCCTTCAAGCCGTCGATGGATTTCAGGGCATCTGCGCCTGAGCGGCCCGAAACATTCACCACTTTGATGTCCGGCAGATCTGGCCTGTAGGTCTTCATCAGTTTCGATAAGAACCGAACCGCTTTGTCCGCACCGCCACCTTTTCCGGCCATGACAATGAATTGGATCGGCTTTGTTGGTTTCCAGGCTGCTTGAACTGGTGGCGCAGCGGCTATGATCGCGACGCCGGCTGCGAGCGCGATCGCGGCGAATGTGGTCCAAGCGGCCCATGTTGTTTGGAGGCCGGACTGTGGTGTCTTCCCGTGAGATCGAAAGGGTGAATTCTGGTGTGATCTGTCGCCTGTCAGGTGGTGTGTGCGCGCTTCCATCGGTGTTTCGTCCCTTTGCCGTTGGTCTGACCGGGCTTCAAGTTTTTGTTTTTATCGATGAGCGAGAAAAAAATGGCGGCACCGTGTTTTCCACGACGCCGCTGCTGTCGACTTGCCTGATCCGCATTCAGTCCGGACATCCGTCTTTTCGGCTTTCCAAATTGTCAGGCCCATGGGTGCCACTCCAGTGGCTTATTCTGAAATCCAGACCTCAACGCGGCGGTTAAAGCGGCGGCCGTCTTCGACGTCGTTGCAGGCGACCGGCGCAAGTTCAGAGAATGCGTGTGTTTGCAGTTTCAGTCCCGCCAGCTGTTCGTTGTTTTCTGATAGCAGCGCGGTTTGAACAGCCTGGGCGCGTTGGCGCGAGAGGTTCAAATTCAGCGGGAAGGCGCCGATGGAGTCTGCATACCCGACTAGGTGGACCGTCTTGCCCTTGTAGCTTCGCTGGTTGAGCAACTCACGCAGGCGCTTCACGTCGGCCAGGGCTTTGTTGTCGAGTTGGGATACGCCGGTTTGAAAACGTAGTGTCACGGACAAGCGTTCTGCGGTTCTCAGGGTGGAAATCATGTTGCGCATCAGCGGCATGTCGAAGTCTTCCTGCGACGCGGTCAATGCAAATGCGATGCGGGCGGACTGGTCAATAAACGGCAGCGCATAAGGTGCCTGGTCGATAAAGTTGGAAGCCGTCACGATTGGCTGAGCTTCTTTCGAAAGCGCGAAATTCAGCAGCCCGCTGGCCAAGGTGTCGTCCGGCTGGCCCACTGTATAAAGGTAAAGGCGGCGGGTCAGAGGATACTCCTCCGTTTTCATCGCAAAGCGGCTGGGTTTTGAAATCATTCCGCATGAGGTTTCGATGTTTACCGCCTTGGCATTGCGCTGGTAGGCGATCCCGACGACGCCGATGCCGAAAGGATCGCGGGCAACTCTGTCAGCTTGTTCCGAGTGGTTTGCCGTGCGTGTCGCGTTATCCAACATTTCGACTTGATTGGGCTGGAGGACCAAGGATTTGAAGGTGTCGAATGTTTCGGAATCAGAGGTCGGCGCGTAGACGTTGATTTTGCCAGGGGGAAGGCCAAGTTGGCCCCAGTCGGTGATCTGTCCGGAAAAGATCTGTGCGATTTGACCCAGTGGTAACGCGACGGCTGGGTTGTCTTCGGAGACAATCACCAAAAGCCCGTCGATACCGATGATGTGTTCATGGCTTGGCGCACGCATATTGCCGAGGCCCGCCCTGGACAGGTTTACGACTTCGGCATTGCCAATGGGTCGAGAGGACATGCCGATTTGGGCTGCCCCAGTTCGAAGCGATTCGAATGACGTCGAAGACCCGTAACGCGCAAGTGAGATTTCGGCGACCTCCCGGTCGGTGGCGTCGGCCAGCTTGAATGTCACGTCGAGCGGGTTTTCACCCACCACCTGCGTGGTCGTCAGATTGTTGCGCGCTGCATACGACTGGATCAGAGATGGCATCAGCTGGTTGCCGATGGTGTTTGAACCGGCGATTTTTATCGTGCCGGATGAGCCGGAGAAAAGTGCAGCGACTGAGACGGGGGCTGACAGTGGACCCGTCGGACAGTTTGCTCCGATACAATCAAACCGCGACGCATCCAGAGACATGGTGCCGAGGGTGTCTGAGAAGATTGTATATTTTACCATGTCGTAGGCTTTTAGCTCGCCTTGGACCTGGAACCCGCCACCCTTCATGCGCAGTGTGATCTCGTCGGCGACGGATGCCGTCGAAGCAAGGGTTATCATCAAGGCTGTCGCAGCAATTCGTCGTAACGCCCTTTTTGATCTTGATGGCGCAGTCATTGGTCTGGCGGTCCTTGTCAACATCACGGTCGCTTACTCGTTTCAAGGTTGCTTTGATCGGATGGGTTGGCTTGGTCGTTGGGTTGGTTCGATGGTGAGCGGTCTGATGGTGGGCTTGTTCTCGAGTGACGCTTGTTGGTTCAAGGCTCAACGTCTGAACCGTAACTCAGGGATCGTGTAAGGTCTGGTGGCGGTTTTGGTCTGAGAGTGGCTTGCCGTACGCATGGGACGGGATGAGGGCGCCTTGTCGGCTTGTGGAATCCACCGGCCGTGAGCTGGCGGCCCCCAACCGGACCGAAGCGTCGTCGGCTGCGCCACAACATGCTGGACGGGTGCCGGACTGGCGGCCTTTGGAATGGACGAATGTGCAGATTTCAGCGCTGGCCGAAGTCGAGTCTGGCAATCCATCCAAGTCGATGTCATTTGTATGATCCCCCGATCATTTATTCAGTCTGGTCAGCGCCTGTTCGAGCCCTTTGCAGCCCGGTTTGCCTTCACCGCCCAGGGCTTTGGCTCGTTCATAGTGTGCAACAGCTTTTTGGCGGTTCGGTGTGACGCCGAGACCAAATTCGAAAAGCTGGCCCAAAAAGCAATTAGCGACCGAACTGCGTTGCGCAGATGCAATCTCCCACAACAATCGGGCTTTTTGATAATCTGGCTGAGCGTGGGCACCTGCGTTTGCATAGAGCGTGCCCAGTTGCGTGAGCGCCCATGTCACGCCGGGGCCGTCCAACGACTTTGACAATGCCGCGCGCAACCAGAATTCGGCCTCTGTTGGGTTCTTCGGATAACCGTCCGTGCCATAGAGATTGCGATTGGCGGCTCTCAGTGCGTCGGCCCGGTTTAAGCCAGATGCATCAATTCCAAGTGGTGAAACAGACGTTGCCGTGAAAGGGCTCGCCAACGCGCTGATATCTGGTCCTACGCGAAGGAGGGCTGGTTGTGTCTCCGGTACAGGCGATGTCGCGTTGTCTTGTGCCGGCGACATGAGCAAGAACAGAGCTGTAAAGAAGGCCATGAGGACAGTGAAGATGGTCACGCCCCAGTAGGAGCGGATATCGACCATTCTGGCTTCGATCATCTGGTGGCCTGCTCGCGTTTGGGTTGATGCATCTGCGTGCGTGACGGTTGGGTTGTGCAGATGCAAGTGGGCGGCGTGATGTTCGCTGGCTGTCACGGCAGGCGCTGGTGCGTTTTTGGCAGTGACGTCATGTGCTGGCGAAATCTGGTCGGTGGGTCCAGGCAATGCCGGTGGACGGTACTCAAACGGCGTGGTCTCACCGCCTGGGCCGCCTGGGCCGCGCATGTCCGAGGATAACTCGTCGGTCAGATTGTCTGGTCTGCGGTCGACGGCGGGGCTGAGAGACGACAGCACCGGGGGCAGGCCTAGCGGGTAGATCGGTCCGGCGTCTCGTTCGTCGGGGCTGACATTTTCGGCCTTCGCTCCGAGGTTTGGTTCCGCTGTCCCGTCCGCCGCTTTAATCTTTTGTACCTCGGCTCTGTTCACCGGCTGAAGGCTAGGTGTAGGGGGGGAAACAGCAGCTGGAATGACATTGGGGGCAGGTTGATCTGAGGGCGTCGACTTCGTGATGGACGTGCTGGGAGAGGCTATCGTTTCGGCTTGAGGCTGCCCTCGCTGCGGCTGTTTCTGCGTCCCTGCTATGATCCTCTTGCGGGCATTGGTTGCGGCTGTCCGGGTTGCCGCCCGGGCAGGGGCCGGGCGTGAAAAGGATTTGCGTGTTGTCGGCTTTGCCGGCACAGCGTTCGCGCGGCGCGCCATGGGCACAAGCGGCCACTCGATCTGCTGGTCGTAGTTGACACTTGGAATGCGCAGGCGAACTGGTGTTCCAGGCAACAGTTCGGGCGCTTCGACGATGTCTGGACCCACCAGCAGATCCACGCCGTAACTTGTGACACGTGTTGCCCTGGGCCGTTGGTCTCCGCGGGGCCAACCTTTGAGATTGTTAAACGAAGTGTTCCCGTCGGTCGGCTCCACGCGGAACGTCGTGCCGTGCGGGAGGAGCCAGACCCCTTTCAGGCGAATGATCGCGTGTCCGCCTGCGGGACTGGCCGGGTCTGGAAGGACCTCGACACTCTCAACTTTCAACGACACACCCTCATCAAACTCAGAATTGCTTTCCAACTCGTCATCAAAACATGGTCTTTTTTGAGCGGACCGGTCGCTCCGATGGGCAGTTGTGGGATCCGAAGATGCCTATGCTGCCAAGACGACCTCAATCAGATGTGGCCAACCTGTCACGCCATCCTCCATCTGGTGGCGAAAGAGTTGGCTGAGTGCCACTTAGTGTCAGCCTAGAGCCGGCGACAGGCGAATTGATCGACGTCATGTCTTGACCGGAGTAACTCCTTGATACTGAGCGGGAACGCTACGTGCAACCTGCCTCAACAGTCATTGTGTCCACAGGCTTTCCACGCCGCCGTAATTTGTTATCGTTATGACACAGATGTGACATTTCCGAGCATTCGTGGTGGGTTTTTGGGGTGCCTCCAGCCTGCGGCAGCTTGGCGCTGCCATGGTCGGTCTGATAGGTTTGTGGAGCAACTGCGGTAAGCGATTCGTTGATGGACGAGGTCAGAAGTGAGCTGCAGAACGCGTTGTGATCGCTTTCGAAACGTCCATCCCACTTGCGCAATCCGACAAGGCCAAAGTCGTTCATGACCACAGACATCTCCGAGCTGACATCGCCGCAGGTCTCACTTGTCGCCTCATACCGGGCACTTGGAGGTGTTTCCGGGTGGGATGAATGTCTGGCCCCGGATGGAAACCTTAGGGCGCCGTGGCGCTCGTTTTTTGATCATGTCGGCCAACTTAGCGTGCCTGACTTGATTGCTCGCGATACGAAACTCGATGCTCGCGTGGTCGAGCTTGGGCTGGCGCACGATATATTCTCTGATCCAAACGATGATGAGCCGGGATGGGACGTTAATCTTATTCCGCTTATTTTCGGAGCAGATGAATGGGTGGGGCTGAGTGCCGCCATTGAACAACGGTTGCGACTAGCGGATGCGTTGGTGGCAGACCTCTACGGTCCGAAGGTGTCGCTGCGGCAGCGTCATTTGCCGGCCGACATTGTTCTGTCGGACCCGAACTTCCTGCGTGCCTGCGAGGGCATCCAGCCACCGTCGGGTCATGTTCATTTTCTCGCAGCCGATATCGCGCGTCGGGCCGATGGGTCGTGGGCCCTGATTGACACGCACACTGAAACACTGGCCGGGCTTGGTTATGCGCTGGCCAACCGTCTGGTTTACACCCATGCGGCCGAGGATGCGTTTTCGGCGACGCCTGCGGTTCGGCTTGCGCCCTTCTTTCGCGATATGGCCGCCAGCTTCGCGGTTGCCGGTGAGCAAGGTGATACGCCACGGGTTGCACTGCTTACACCAGGGCCCACCCATGCGGACTATTTCTCGCATGCCTACATTGCGCGGTATCTCAATGTCCTGCTTGTTGAGGGCGGTGACATGCGCACGGTCAGTGACCGGCTTTATCTGAAGACACTTGAGGGTCTGAAGCCCATCGATCTGTTGATCCGGTGTGTCGAAGGCCTGAAGTCTGACGCGATGGAGCTTGATCCTGGCGGGTTTGATGGACCTGTCGGACTTGTGCAGGCGTGCCGCAAGCAACCAGATCTTGTGCGCAATTCACTTGGCTCGGCTGTCGTTCAGAACAGGGCGATCGGGGCCTATCTGCCGGAAGTCTGCCGGACTTTACTCGGCGAAGAGCTTTTGATGTCGGATACGCCGCGGCGATGGCTGGGCGGGACTGACCCGGTTGCAGCACTTCAAGGCGTTGGGCCTGGTGCCGTCATTCGCCGTGTTCAGGATGGCACGGGGCGTCCTGGTGAGAATGAGCCGGGCGTGCATTTCGATGAGCTGGACGCAGCTCAGCAGCAGGACTTGATTGCTCAATGGCGCTTCAATGGAGCGTCCTACGTGGCCGAAGCTCCGATCCAGCTGAGCCATGCGCCAACATTCGTGGCCGGGCATATGACATCTGAACCGATTGTGGTTCGTCTGTTTGCGGCGATGACTGAAACCGGGCCCAAAGTGATGCCGGGGGGACTTGCCATTACGGTCGGCAAGGAAAATCAGGTGGGTCAGGATGCTGTGCGTGGACGGACACGCGATGTGTGGGTGCTGGGTGACAACCAAAACCCATTGGCTCATCAGAGTCTGTGGCGGACGACGACGGAGAAAGCGCGGGTTCAGCGTTCGCAGCGATCGCTGCAAAGCCGTGTGGCTGATGACCTGTTCTGGCTGGGGCGTTATGCCGAGCGGGCTGATTGGACCATGCGGGTTTTGCGCAGTTCACTGTCGCGCGAGTTGGGCGATGACGGGCAATTGCGGACCGATGGTGAAGCTCAGGCAACGCTTGAGCCAGCACGCCGTGCCATGACGCTGTTGCTGTCGAAGCCGGTCGCACCGTCCCAACCGGTTGTGTTTGACGCGGACCGGGACTCACTGCGGCGCCTTGCCGATATTCTGATTCATGACCGGCGCGGGCTGCATGCTCTCGCGTCAACGCTTGATCTCGTCGTCAGGTCGTCCGAGCTGACGCGTGACCGATTGTCGTTGGAAGCCTGGCATGTCCTGGCATCGCTTCGTGCCAATAAGCCGTGGCGGCGGATGCTGGATACAGCCAGCCCGGCAGTGCTTGTCGACCTTCTCGAGGATGGACTTGCCATCATTGGATCGTTCAACGGGCTGATGCACGAGAACATGACCCGGAACCATGGCTGGACGTTCCTTGCGATGGGGCGGAGGCTTGAGCGGGCCTATAACCTGAGCGACATCATGCTGGCGCTTTTCAAGGAGCCCGAGAGTATCGAACTGGACCGCAGCTCGATGGTCTTCTTGTTGGAGGTCGCCGATAGCTACATCACCTACCGTTCACGGTACCGGCTTGATCCGCTGTTTCCGTTTGTGCTCGACTTATTGCTGCTTGATGAGTCCAACCCTCGAAGTCTGGTGTTTCAGCTCGATCGGATTGGGAGCCACCTTGAAACATTGCCGTTGGCGCAGATGGCGACCGGGCGGACCGAGGAGCAGCGCCTCGTCCTTGATGCGACGACGCGATTGCAGTTGGTGGATGCGGTTGACATTGCCAGTGGCGGGACACGCGATGCGTTCCGAGCTTTGTTGGAAGCGCAGCTGGAGTTCATCCCCGAGGTTTCAAGCGGGATCGCACGGCGGTATTTCTCGCTTCTGGAAGAAAAGCCTCACAGGGTGTTTACCCGGAGGTTTGCCGGGCTATGAGATACCAAGTCGTCCACGACACAATTTATGATTACTCGACGCCGGTCGTGCAGTCGCGTCACGTCATCCGGAAGTCACCGCGGGACCTGCCGCATCAAGCGATCGAAACCCACTCGCTCACAATTACACCGCGGCCGACGATTATTGACCGGCACACGGACCCCTTTGGAAACGCAATCGCTTTTGCCGAAATCGATACCGAGCACCGCAAACTGGTGGTCTCTGCCAAGAGCCGGATTGAGACGCGTCCCAGCTTGAATATCGATCTAGATAAAAGCTACGCGTGGGACGGGTTGCGCAAAGCCATGGGTACGGCCAAAACCTGCGAGATTGATGTGGTGCAATATGCCGTTGCCTCGCGGCATACGCCGTTGACCAACGATGTGATGGCCTATGCGGCGCCGTCGTTTCCTGTCGGGCGGCCGGTTCTCCAGGCTGCCTGGGACCTGACCAGCCGCATCTATCATGACTTCAAATTTGATCCGACGGCAACGGACGTGTCGACGCCCGTTCACGATGTTCTGCAGCATCGGCGCGGCGTGTGTCAGGACTTCAGCCATGTGGCCTTGGCGTGCCTCCGGATGATGCGAGTTCCGGCACGCTATGTCAGTGGGTATCTGTTGACACATCCACCGCCTGGACAACCACGGTTGCAGGGGGCTGATGCCTCCCATGCCTGGATTTCTGTCTGGGCGCCTGAAACCGGCTGGGTCGAGTTCGACCCGACGAACAATCAGATTCCCGGTGAAGAGCACATCGCGATTGCGTACGGCAGGGATTTCGACGACATCAACCCGATTTCAGGGATCTTGCTCGGGGGCAACGAGCACACGGTCAGTGTGGCCGTGGACGTCATGCCTCTGGTGTGAGCGGCTAGCGTGCTGATCTGGGAAAAAAACTCTAGTAGGCGTTCTTGAATGCCTTCGGAGACAGCATCGTCAAGGCGATGATGTAGATGTCGAACGCGACCGACCAATTGTCGATGTAATACAGATCGTAGCTGATGCGCTCTCGCATTTCGTGATCGGCTTTGGTCTGACCGCGATAGCCGTTCACTTGCGCCCATCCTGTGATGCCCGGGCGGACATTCAACCTGCGGCCGTAGCGCTCAATCCTGCGCTGGTATTCCATGTCATGTGCGACGGCGTGCGGGCGCGGCCCGACAAGGCTCATCTCTCCGCATAGGACATTGATCAGCTGAGGCAGTTCGTCGATGTTCGTTCTGCGCAAGAGCCGCCCGATTTTCGTAACGCGCACATCGTTCTTTTCGGCCTGACGGATGACGTTTCCATCGTCCATTGTCGACATGCTTCTGAATTTCCAGATGCGGAACTCACCTTGGTTGAACCCATGCCGGCGCTGCCGGAAAAAGACAGGTCCCGGCGTTTCCAACTTGATGAGCAGGCCAATGATCAAAAACATGGGCGCTAGCAGGATCAGACCCATCATCGAAATCACGACGTCGAACGCGCGCTTGGGGGCACGATGGAAAAATGCGGTGCGGGGTTCTGATACGGCAAGTGTTGTGGCACCGCCAATCCGTGAGACTTCAACGTGCGAGCGATGTTGAAGTTCATCTGGCGTGCCGATGTGGATCCGTGCGGGAAGATCAAGAAAGGCCTCGATCGTTTCGTCGAGGTTCAAGCTCGAGCCACGACTGGGCAAAATGACAATGTCGTCGATCCAGTGCTGCCGCGCATATTGAACGGCGTCTTCCAACAGCTCAGCCGTGCCGTCGCCGCCAAGGGAGCCGGTATTTGTCATTGCAGCATGAGCAATAGGCCCATCCTGGGCCGCGGCCAGCTGGCGGGGACTGGTCGAGCTGGGACTGGCCAAACTGGGACTGGCCAAGCTGGGAGGGGGCAAGGTGATACAGGAGACGATGTCCACACCGGTCCGGCGGCCGCGCAAATGCTTGCGGAAACTGCGGATTTCATCGGCGTTGCCGAGCACCATGACACGGCGGCGTTGCACAAGACCGGCCCGAAGCGCGCGTTGCAGGAAGGCCGCAATCGTCCAGTCGGTCAAAAGCGCGCCCGCCAGTCCGGTGGCGTAGAACAGCGATACCCAGCCGCGGGAGACCATGTCGGATGATTTCGTGAGGAAGACAAACACGATCAAGACAATGAACGCGAACGTCCACGTACTGATGATCGGATTCAGGCCGCGACTTGCAACGACGTATTTTTCAATGGCGTAAGAGCCCTTGAGCGCAAACGTCGAGATGTACACTAGGGCGACGAGGAGACCGACGGGCGCGTAGTCCAGGGCATTTCCCGGTGTGCCATAGCCGAACCAATGGTAGCCGGCTCCTGCGGCGATCGCGATGAGGGCAATTGTTGCTGCCTCAAAGACCATCGCGACCAGCGTGAACGCCGATCGTCCAAGTCGGAAACGCGATATTTTGGGGCGGTTGCCCGAAGACGGGTGGTCGAATGCAACTGTCACTGCGGTAAAACCCAAAGGTATCCGTACTTATCGTCGGTGCACAGGTCATAGGACTTTGGCCAACCGGGCGGACGAGCGTGCGATGCGGTTCGGTTGATTTTCGCGCGTGCACACTCTGTGGAGTGATTAATCCCAGAACGTCCCACAATGCAACGGGCCATTAACCGGTTTCTTGTTGCCACATGTCGGCAATAGATGGCTAAAGCACTCGAATGACTGGGTTTTCTTCGAGTTTCCTGGGCGCTATCGTTTTTGCTCCGCATCAAATTTCAAATTGAAGTGATGCCGATAACTGTATCATTTCAATGCGCTCGTTAACTCTGTGCAACTGTTTGTCGCGTGTGCAGATGCGAGATGGTGTTGCGTTCTCCAGTATCCTCCTGCTCTATCCGGCGTGTTGAGGACGACGACGATCTTGCGCCGAATAATCTGTTATCCGGGGTTCTTGCGCGGGGTTGTTCGAGTTGCAAACGGAGCCATGTGTGTTGCTTAGGCCTTCGCCAAATGGATCGGATGATGACGCCTTGAACCCTCGGGTTCGGCTGTTTTTCATTTCGCTGGTTGTCGATGACCATCTGCTTCAGCTTGGCAGTCATTGTGACATAGCGGGCAGCTGGTCGATGGATGAGGTGGTGCCGCATGTAAACGCTCCCACCGGCTGCATTTTGTCCGACGACGGTTCCGTTCGAGACGACATGGTTCTTGAAGACCTGCGAAAACGATTGAAGTGCGCGCGGCCTGATGTGGTTGTCTTTTGTCATTCCGTTTCCGGTTCATCATGGTCCGCCAAAAGTCGACCTGAATGGGTGATCGACTGGACCGGGATGATCGCAGCGGACTTCCCTGATATCCGAATTCTGACCTGGGATCGTCTTGGCGATTTCATAAATGCTGGAGCTCAGTCGTTCCGGGATGCTCAGGTGGTGTCTTGAAAGGGCTGCAAAGGGCACTGGCAGCTATGCGCAGGCGTAGTGCGAGCCTGACGGATCGGGCTTCAAGGTCATCGGCATATATGAAGCTGACCATGGGTGATCTGCCGGCCACATGGCGCCAGCGCTTGCCGCAGCTCGTAACATACATCGGGTCTTCCACCAGTTTGTTGATTGGCAGCGTGGCGCAGTTGGTGGCGTTTGCCATTCTCGCGCGCGCACTTGGTGTTGAGCAGTTTGGTTTTTTCCTGGCGATTACCGCTGTAACGAACATCTCCGTTCAGATTTGCGGGCTCGGTGCCATGGAACCTTTGGTGCGGCGGGTGGCGCGTGACCCTTCGGCCTACCCTGCCTTTATCGGGCATAATATCATTTTGGCATTGGTGTCAGGGACAGTCGTTTTCATTGGGTTGTTGTTTGTGCTGCCGCTGTTCCTGCCCGAAGATGGTGTTGGGCTTGGCGGGCCAGACGACGTGATCTACTTGGCGGCCATGTTTGGGTTCACCAATACGTTTTTGGTGCGCGGCATTCTCCTGACAGAACAGATTTTCCTCGCCCACAGCCAGTTCGTCAAAGCCAACATCGCTGCCATTTCATTCGGCGTGGCGCGCGCACTAACAGCTGCTGTCGCCTGTTTCGCATTCGGTGTTTCGACACTCGCTGAATGGGCGGCCTGGCACGCGGCTGGTCATTTGATCTTGCTGATTGCGTGCATGGTCGCGGTACTGCCCTTGGGCATCCCCAAGCTGGTGGTGCAATGGGATGAGGTGAAGCGCGGGCTGTTTTTTTCCTGGGCCTTGGTGGGACAGGGGCTGAGGCAGAATATCGACATGCTGGTTTTAGGCCTGGTGGCACCGGCTGCGATGGTCGGTAGTTTTGGCGTTGCGCGCCGGATCGCAGATACGAGTTACCTTGCCGTCAACGGGCTGAACCGCATCACCTACCCCAGGCTCGCGGTGGCAATGGAACATTCCATTACCGATGGGCTTGCTATCTCGAAAAAGGTGCTTGCTGCTGCCGTCGGGATTTCGTTCCTGACTGCTGTCGGTGTCTACTTTGTCGCGCCGTATCTGCCGCTGCTGTTTGGACCAACATATGCGGATATGGTGCCATTCCTTCAAGCGATGTGCTGGGTCGTCATACCGTTTTCGGTCATGGCCGTTGCGTCTGAAATTCTGAGTGCGTCTGGTCATTCCGGCATTCGGGCAATTCTATTCAACCTGACGCTGGTTGGCTCGGCCTTTATTGGCTTGATGACCTACGCATTTCTGGCCACCGGCACGATTGTGGCGCTCTACATCGTAGAGATCCTTTTGGCGTGCGGGTTCTGGGCGACCATCTGGTATCTCATGCAACGAGAGCGCGCGCGTTCTGCGTCCGCCGATGCCGAAGGCGGCGTTGATGGCGGCAAAGCGGTCGTGTCGAAGACCTAAACAGAGGACTTGAGAATGCAAACGGCGGAACCGGCAACGTCACATCAGGCGGATGGCCGACTTCACTCTGAATCTACGACGGTTGCACCCGCGGCCGGTGTTGGTGTGGCGCCTGTCGATGGGCTGGATGTCGAGGTGGTTTCGCGATCGACGGTCAGTGCTGAACAGGTGGCTGTTTCGTTGGCCCGTCAGATCGATGACTTTGCCGTCGACTGGCCGATGCTCGCTGATCCCAAGTCTGCGCTATGTCATGCGTTTCAGACGCGCGACTTTATCGAGACCTGGGAAAAGACCATTGGACGAGCGCGAGGGTCAGAACTGGCATTCATTCGTGTTGGCGAGCCGGGGCAGGCGGGGCGGCCCTTGATGCTGCTGGCGTTTGAGATTGAAACAAAAAAGGGTGTGCGCGTCCTCCGCTTCGTGGATGCAGACGTTTCAGACTACAATGCGCCGGTTGTGTTTCCCTGGACGCCTGACTGGTCGAAAGCCGATTGCCTCATGCTCTGGAACCGGATTTTGAAAACATTGCCGGCTGTTGATGTCCTTTCGTTAGAGAAAATGCCGCTCGATGTTTTGGGCGCACCAAACCCGATGACCGCGCTGCCTACGAAGCCGTGGCCGGTATCGTGCCATCGGGCCAACCTTCACGATACGTGGGAGAGCTTTGCAGAGGACCGCGTCCGGCAATCCAAAACGCACCGGCGGTATCAAAGGGGGCTGCGGCGCGATCACGACGTCCAATATACCGGCTCTGAAAACATGGATGATGCGCAGATTGCGGCAACACTTGAGGTGTTGTTTGAACAAAAAGCGCGCCGGTTTCGAGAGACGCGGGTGCCGGGTTTTGAGCCGGGAGATGGAAAGCACGATTTTTATTCGACAATGGCACTGGCGTCAGGAACACGGGCCAATGTCCATGTGTCGATTATCAAAGCAGACGATTCCGCGATGGCCACGCAGTGGGGCATCAAATTCGATGATCGCTATTACTACCTGATCTGCGGACATGATGTGGAGCGGTGGGCGAAGTTGTCGCCTGGTCGCATGATCAATGAGGGTATGTTGAAATGGTGCCACGAGCAGGGGCTCAAGGTCGCTGACTTCGGCATTGGGGATGAAGTTTACAAATTTGAATTCTGCGACCAGCACCCCGTACTGTGTTCCCATTTGTCTGGTCTGACAGTCAAGGGGAAAGCGTTTGTTGTTGGTGTCGAAACTTTGAAAAAGATGCGCCAGTTGACGATCTGGCAGAAGGTCCGTCCCTACAAGTGGGTCGTGCTTCGCGCTCTGCAGCGGAAATAGCCCGCAGTCTTTGCTGTCGGTTCGGCTGCCGTCATTCGGCGGCGGTTGCCGTCCCACGTGAGGAAGCCAGTTCAGTGTGTGAAGCGTGTTCCAGCGGCGTGAGGGCATCATCGTGATTGCGCGACCAGCTTAGGATTGACCCAAGCTTATCGGTGTGTGGCCTTGATCTGATGTGTGCTTCAACGGGCAGGTGCATGGCGGAACGGTACACCCCGATTGTTGCGTGTGCGATCTGATCCCACGAAAAGTACTTTGCCACGTGACCGGTTCGCTGCTCTTTCGCCTCCGATGACAGCCCGTGGCCAGCTTTTGTCGCGATCTGTCGTGTCAGTGCGTCGACGTCTGTTACGGGGTAGTAGTCTTCGTCTGCCAAACCCACTTCAAGATTGGCCTCGATATCGCTTGCCACGCACGGCAGTCCATAAGACAGCGCTTCGAGGAGCGCGATTGGCAGCCCTTCGTGGGACGAGACGAGTGCGAACAGTCCAGCCTGGGCGTAGAGCGCATCCAGCTTTGCGCCCTTTTGGAAACCCGTCATGACGACATTATCTGTCTGGGCCGCCAGATCTTCGACGCTGCGCGAATAGGCATCAGGGTGGTCGGCGGCACCGACGATCGCGAGTTTCCAGCCGGCAAGGTTTGATGCCGCGAATGCCGTGATCAGGTCCTTATGGCGCTTTTCCGGGACCAAGCGGCCAACGGCGAGGACGTATTTTCCAGGTTCCAGGCCGAATGTCCGTATGGCTTCTGCGTCCTGGTTTGCCGGTGGCGGGTTCACGCCGTTGGGAATGGCGGCCACGTCCGTATAGTAACCGGCGCGCATGCTGCCTGCGATGCTTCGTGAGACGGCGATGCGCCGGTTTGAAATCCGCATGCCCAGCCATTCGCCCAGCTTGAGCATCGTCTTGGCGACGCGGCCCCATTTGTCACGATCGTAATCATAGCCGTGGTGCGTGACGACGACGCGTAGACCGAGCAGGCGGGCGAGAGGCACCATCAGCATCGGTCCGACCGCATGGATGTGCAATACATCGGGGCGACGGCGAAAGGCTGCATGCAAAACGCCAAGGAAGGTGTGCACGGCGGCTTCCGTCGATTTGTTGGTTGGACACGAGATGGGCTGCAGCTTGATATTGTTCCAGACAGATGGATGCTTTGGTTCGACGTAGGGCTTTCGGACGATTACTTCGACATCGCAGCCTTCGCGGGCCAGTCTGGGTGCAAGATGCTCAACGTGGCGTTCAACACCGCCTTGAATATCGGGATACCCGCGCAAACCTAGCAGTGTGATCCGCAAGGGCCGGGACCCATAGGGCGGCTGTGCTCCGGGTGCGCCGGTGGTGGACGGCGGGCTTTTTGATGGTTGGGTGGTCATGAGGCCTTTATTCCAATTGGGTCTGCCAACCGCGGTGCTGGAGCGCCAAGCTCGCTGTACAAATTCGATATGGCGTTGATGTATCTTTCAGGGCTGAAATCCTGCTCCACCCAGGCCCGGCCGGCGCGCCCCATCTGCGCGATTTTTGCGTCTGGCATTCCAGCAAATCGCCGCAAGGCTTCGGTCAGTTCGGCAATGTTGCCGGGTGTGAAGATTTCACCGGTTTCACCATGGCGAATAGCCTCCGGTATGCCGCCGATGTTCGCACCGATAACTGGGCGGCCGAGGGCGTAGGCTTCCAGAATTGAGACGGGGGCATTTTCGTACCATGTGGATGGGATGACCACGGCGCGGCTATCGTGGATGGCGTTATGCAGGTCCGTGCCGGATTGGTAGCCCAGGAATTCCACGTCGGCATTCTTTGCTTTTGCGAGTGCACGCAGTTCGGCTTCTTGTTGGCCGCTGCCGACAAGGGCTACGGCAACGCGGGCGATGGCAGCTGCCTCGATGAGCGTGTCCAGGCCCTTTTCGTGGCTTAAGCGGCCGAAATAAACAAAGCGCCTGGCCGGTTGATCGTCGAATGCATGCTGCGTCGCATCGACGATGTTGGGGATGTAGGTGAAGCGATCACGCTGCCAACCCCATTCGACCAGCTTGTCGATCAGGAACCGGCTGGGGACGACGAACCGGTCGACGTTGTTGTCATAGATGCGGAGCGTGCGATGCAGTGCTGTTTCAAACATGATCATGGCACTCAGCGGCAGAGAGCCTTTGATGCAGCGGTTGAGGACGACGTTGTGAATGCGTCCGCCTTTGCAGCGCTCGCACACGGCGTTATTGACCCGCATGGTGTAGGCCGGGCAGGCAAGCTTGAGGTCGTGCAACGTTAAGACGGTCGGTACGCCGGCCTTGCGCAGTTCGGGAAAGATGGCTGGTGAAATGTGGTGGTAGACGTTATGTGCGTGTGCCACGTCTGGGCGCGTGCGCTCAATCATGCGCGCGATTTTCCGACGGGCTTCGAACGAGTAAATCACACGGCTCGCGTTGATCAGTTTTTGTTTCAAGCCATACGTATTACCGAACTCGATTTCTTCTACGAATAGGTCGTCGTTCGGGTCAGGGTCGTTTTTTTCGTGGCGCATGGCGAAGTTGCTGACGTTCCAACCCGCGCCGTTCAACAGCCTGTTGTGTTCAGCGTAGACCACTTCCGCGCCGCCGCGGCGGTAGTTGTAATTGTTGATTGAAAGCAGGCGGGGCTTGTGAGGCCTGGCGCGCTGCGGTGGTCTGGTTGCTGTCATGGTGCGGTTTGCTCCGTAACAGAATCGGGGCGGTGGTTTGGTACGTTGCTAGCAGTGAGAGCGGAGCGGACGGTTCTGATTTCGCAGCCCATGGCCAGGGCTTCAGCGATGGCGCTTTCGAGGGCTTCAGGCGTTGTACCGAAAGGACTGTGATCCTCGGCGATGTCGTGTGTGAAGAAGATGAGCCAGCCTTTTTGTTCTGCGGTTTCGGCAATCCAGTCCGACGGTGTTTTCCCATCGACCGGGGCGACCTGTAGAGGAATGGATTTCAGAAACATCAGGTCTGCCCGGCCGCGGTTGACGCCGGGAATGCCGCCGCGAGCGGATGTGTAGCGACGGCGCAGTTCGCGTTTGGCCATCAGCGTTGGCCTATTAAAGGGGTATGAGAAGTTTTGGCATTCGGTTGTCGGCTGCACCTGGGAAAGTGCTTTTGCATTGAGATCAAGGTCGGCGTTTATCTCAGTGCGCGACAGAGTATTCAACGGGCGGTGGCTGAACGTGTGACAGGCGATCTCATGTCCAGCATTTCTCAGTTTGATCAGTTCGTCGTTGCTGGCGCACGTCGCGTGATAATCGGTGACTTTACCGATCAAGCCGCCCGCTACGTAATACGTGCCATGCGCACCGGCCTGATTGAGCAGGTCTGCTCCAACTGTTGCGGCGGTGGCTGGGACGTCATCGAAGGTAAAGCTTACGATCGGGGCAGGCGGGGTGAGTATTGCTTCCTTGCGGAACAGTTTGGCGGCTGCATGGCGCGCAAATCCGTCGGCATATCTTTTGGGAATGATCACGTCGCCCCCCGTGTGGTTTGGAGGGGCATGGCAACCGGTTGTCGGGTTGGTAATGGGTTTTCCACCAGCCGTGCGGACGCTTGATAACGCAGCCCAAAAAGTGCCAGCAGCAACGTGATCCACACCGGGCCGCCGCCGACGAAAAACACGCTTTCCAGGCTTGCGGAAAACAGTCCGTAGATCCAGATGTTGACGAACAGGGCGTTGAGCGCGTGGTCGGCACCGATGGCCTGTGCACGGGCAAGGTCCAATGCGGGTTGGATGACGATCCAGGCCAGCATCAAGATAAGTCCAGGGGCACCAATTGTGAGGAATGCTTCTATGTAGGCGTTGTGGGCGTTGGAGGCACGGTTGGCCCACGTCTCGATTGATGAGCCGGAATTGAACACGTCGCCGGTTCCCCAAAAGGATTGGAAACCGTGTCCGAGCAAGGGACGGCTCATCGCTTCACCGATGGCATAGGACCAGATGGCTGTGCGATCGGTATACGTTGCGTCCATTCCAAGAGCTTGAAGCGTGGCGTGAACGGGCGGCAGAAGTGCGGATCCTACCGTCAGGAACGCCAACAGCCCGATGCCAGCAGACACGAGCACTACTTTACCGGACGGGGATCTTGAATTCAGGATCAGCCAGGATGCCAGAAGGGTCACTGCGAACAGGGCCAACGGCGTTTTTGATCCTGTAAAGATGAGGAATATCGTCGAGGCTACGAACAGTGTCGCTCCGACCAGGAATGCGCCTGCACGCGCAACGTATAGCCCGATGAACATCATCAGAATGCATGCCGTTCCAGCTTCGTTTTTGTGCTGGAAGGACCCACGCCAGTCACCGGCCAGCTGTGGTTCGAGAAGTTCTGTGTGCTGGTGTACGGCCAGGTGCGGGACGGTGAATACGCCGACGTATGAGACGATGAGAGTTGTTCCGATGCCGAGCGCGAGCAATCCTGAAAAGTGGCGTTTGCTGAGTGGGAGGAGGAGGAGTGTCGCCGCCTGCAGGGCAAT
Organism: Pseudomonadota bacterium; assembly: GCA_039819785.1. GTDB lineage: Bacteria > Pseudomonadota > Alphaproteobacteria > Rhizobiales > Hyphomicrobiaceae > JBCBRD01. Next base: position 36,830 of record JBCBRH010000018.1, read on the forward strand.
GAGACAGGCAAGGACAAACTTTTTTAATGCCAACGCGGGGTAAGGCGATAGCGCGGCACTCAATCCAATCCAGATCAATAGCGCGATAAGGGCTGGTGAGGCGAGCAGGAGGTAGCGGTTCAGGTTTCCAAGCAGCGCATAGATCAGGCACGAACCGGCGAGCAGAAGTGCGGCTGCCTGGTTCAGCCGGTCACCGCCTAGGTTGGGCAGCAAAACCTTTGGGTCGCGAAGGTCTGGGAAGGCTTTCAGGGAAATCCAGAAAAACCAGAAGACGGCAAGAAACAGGGCGCTGCGAATGACGAATTCGATGGCCTGTTCTGGTGACGCCGATGCGGTTGCGGCTGTGCCGTGATCGGTCTGTGTGGCGCGCAAAGGCGATTGCTGTCTCTTGCCAGTCATTGTCGGCACAAGGTCCGTCTTCCAATGGGGTCAGAGCCAGGCTGGCTGGCTTGGCGGTGGCAGCTTGTCGTCAGATGCTGGCGAGCTTGTTGCAGGGCGGCCGGCGCCAGGTCGCATTAGTCGGGGCTCCCTGCGGAAGGTGTTCTTTTGGTCGCTCGGGGCTGCGGGCTTTTCGGCGTTGCTTTGATTTTCGGGGCCAGCCGGTGAGACCGGTTGAATCGCGACCGTGCCCGTTCGTGTCTCTGTGGTCGTCGTGTCCAACGGTTCGGGTGGCTGGTAATTGTTCAAAACGTTTCCTGCTGGCTGAGCCTGAGGTTGCCGTGTCGTTGCGGTCTTTGCCAGTGCCGCCGCGGTTGCAACGGGTTCTTGACGCGGCACGATTTCGACATTGGCAGCTTCGTCAAAATCTGTGGCGGCATCGGTCAGGGTGTGCGCGCGCGCAGCCTGCTGGGTGGGTGGTTTGGTATCGCCGGCGGTGGACGTTCGTGCGGTGTGTTCGACCGGCGATGTTTGCGTGGCATGATCGTCAGGCTTGGCTGTGTTTGTGCGCGTTGTGTCCTGAGGCGGCATGAACGAGGTGGCTTCCGGCACAGGTTGTGTGACCCGGCGTCTGACGCCGAACCCGGCAAACTGCAAGGCCAGCGCTAATGCCATACCAAGCCCTGTCCCCAGGCCAAAACCACCAACGGCCAGCAGCAGCTTGGAAGGGGGCAGGCTTTTGTTTTTTGGTGGGATGGCGGGCGAGATCACACGCGTGTTGGGAACCTCGATCTTTTCCTGCTGGCCGATTTCCTGCGTCCGCAAGAGGAAGGCTTCATACACACGGCGGTTGGCTTCCACGTCGCGTTCAAGCTCGCGCAGCTGGACTTGCTTTTGGTTTATCTTCGTCAGCTGGTTTTTGATGTCGTTTAAAGTTTCGGACAACGTTGTTTCGGAATCCCGCGCGCGCTGGACGTCCCGGCCGATCGAGCTTGCCACGCGATTGACTTCTGAATTCACCTCGCGGCGGAGCCTTGCGACTTCCTGGCGGGCTTGGGCTGCTGCTGGATGCCTGGGCAACAGCTGCGCAGACATTTCGGCTTCGCGCCTTTCGGCAGACGCGAGTTGGCCGCGAAGAGCAGCCAACGTCTGAGATCCCGTCGCCTCGGGGATCGAGCCGACGTCATCGCCGGATCGTCTGATTTGTTCAATCTGCCGGTTGCGAGCTTCGGCCTGTGCGCGACGCGTGCGCGCCTGGATCAGCTGACCGGAGACGGCTGTCAGCTGCTGTTCGTTCACGAGTTGGCCACTGGCGGACAGGATGTTGTTTTCGCGTTTGAATGTTTCGACGGCCTGCTCGGATTCGATCACACGCTGCTTCAGCCCCTCAAGGCGCGCTGCAAGCGAGTCGAAGGCCTGGCGTGCAGCACCCGATGTCGTATTCTGCTGTTCTTCGAGAAAGGCCTGCACGATCGCGTCCACGAGGCGAACCGACTTTTGTCGATCCGATGACCATACGCCCAGGTTGACGACAAACGTCCGTTCCTGGCGCTGTGCCCAGACCCGTTCTTCCAATGTGCGTAAGGCGGTCAATTCGAGATCGGGCGGGCCCGTGTCTTCTTCAGATCTCAGGCCTGATCGTTTGAGCAGCAGGCGCAGGTGGTCAATAGGTGTGACCGGTGCATCGCTTACGAACTCGGGGTCGTCGATCAGGTTTTCCTCACGCACCACACGGCGCAGAACCTTTGTCGACAGCAGCACGCGCGTTTGCGTTTCCACCTCCGCGATCATGGCTTCGTTTAATTGCGATGTGTTGCGCAATCCGCGATCGACGATGCGCAGTTCGCTAGGGTCGATGATCAACTGAGCGAAGGCGTTATAACGGGGGGCGAACAAAGAGCCTACGGCGACGGCGGCAGCGGCTGTCAGAAGCGCGATGAGCGTGATGAGGCCTTTGCGCCGCCAGATTTCTGACAATGGCGATGCATTGCCTGGCGCTGCAGCAGATGGCGCTGCTGGAGCAGGCTGTGCTGCCGACGTTCCGTCGTGGGGCGTCGTCGCAGTTTGGCTGGCGGCTGGCGGTGCGCCGACTTCGTACATACGCGGTACCTGGTCAGGACAAAAACCGTCTGCTGCCCGCATCGGCAGCTTGAGATTGGCTTTGTGAACAACTTCTTACGATATGCTCAAGTTTAGCGCATCGCGCAACCGTTTGATAAGCCCACCCTTTGCATCGTTAACGCGGTGAAGCTTTGTCCGGCACGTGCTCGATTGCCCAGTATGTGGTTGGCTCAGCCTTGGCTGATCCCGTGTTGAGCATGAATGCGATCTTACCGTCTGCAGTTTTGACTTTATCGGACTGTGTTGTGCGCCCGGTGAGGTCGAGTCGGTGGAGCCACCAGCCTCCGGAGTGAACCGTTTTCAGCGTTGCTTCAAGTTTCCCTTTGCGGATCAAGGTTGGGCGATGGCCGAAATCTGTGATGATTTTGGCATCGTCGTCGGCGAATTTCATGCCTGAGTTGCGAGCATCGGTGGCGTAAATCACGAGGAGTTTTGAGCTGTCCGTCAAAGACTGACCATCGATCGCGCTCACCGCGAAAACGCCTCTTGAAGTGGCGGCACGCAGGGTAACGGCGTTCAAATCGATTGCGGCATTTGGTCTATCGAATGCAATTGCTTCGGTTTTGTCCGAAATGAAGACAGCCGTTTTCTCAGCTGTGTTGATTGAAAGCTGGCCCGTATCCGATTTGAAAATGCCGCGTTGGATATCCGTGTTGTTGCTACGTGGGGCTGGAAACAGCTTTTCGGACCTGAGCCTCTCGATCAAAGTATCAGCCGGGCTTTCCTGCTTCCAGAATGGTGGTGTTTCAAACCGCGCCCGGTCGACGGGTATGCGACGTGGCGTTTTTGCGGTGCTGTCTGGTCGCGCTGTTTCAGCGAGCATCTCGTTGGATAGTGCAAATCCTGCAATCAAGCCCACCTTGGTCAGGTCGTCCGGCCAGTGGCCCTGTCCATCGTCCAGAAGGTCGCCGGTGTTTTCGTGTGGCACCAAGAGCCTTATGGATGAAGGCTTTGCGTCCTGTCTTCGGTAAATGAGGGCGGTCAGTGTTTCAGCCGCGCGTGCGATCGGATCGAGGCCGATCTCATAGGGCATGATGCGTTTTTTGTGAGATAGGTCAGTGTCCGTTGTCAGGTCGCTTGGGCCGGGACCGTGGCGGCAGATGCCATCCCAATCCTGCAGCCCTGCGATGGCTGGCACCAGAACACCGGATTCATAGCGGTGTTGGTTCCAGAACAGGTGCTGATGTTCGGTGACGATGAACGGTTTGTTGTCCCAGCGGCTACCTATGAGACTGCGCAGATAGGCTGCGCTATCGGCGATTGAGCTCGTCTGGTTGATCGCGGTGCCCGGCGCAAAGGAAAGGACGATGTCGTGGTAGGCATTCATGGTCACCAGTGGTAGCTCACCGCGGGATAGGTGCGCAGCCGATATCGCCCAGTTGTTGTAAGCGCTGACCGGGCCTTTAAAGCCAAGACCGCGCAGATATTTCGTTGACCACTGAAGAGTTTGCTTTTCGGTTTCGTGAAAGAAGATCTGGAGATCGCGCATTCGGGGCCCGCGCTCGCGGCGGCTTGCAGGCAGCCGTATTGTCCCATCTGACAGCCTCTCGTTGTGACCGAGACGTCCCCAGGCTTCCCGAAGCGCCTGATCGGTCTTGTATCGTCTCTTTAAATAGGCATTGAAAGCTGGCTGGAGGATGTGTGCGTAGGCGCGACCGGTTCGATCCTGTTCGAGGATTGCTGTGAACTCGATGTTGTTTTCATTTGTTGCGACTACGATCGCGAGGGCAGGATCACGTGCGGTTTTCAGACCCGTATAGGGGTTTTTCCGGCCAAGCAGGGCCTTTGCCAACCGTTCCCAATGTCGCTTGGCCCGTTGTTCCACATGGATGCGCATCTTCAGATTGTGCTGATCATCCCAGCGGTGAGGAACAACACCGCCGATGGCACCATTTTGCGATGTCAGGACATCGATCATCCAATAGATGCCATTTTTTTTCAGAGCCGCCATCAGATAATGGAACCGGTCGAGCTGAACAGGATCGAAGTCGAAATCGGCATCGGAACCGCTCATCAAGATCGCATCGACGAAATGAAAGCGGGCCAGGTTATAGCCGTGGCGTCGCATCTGGATTGCGTACCGGTCAGCGGTTTCGTGATCTGGGAAGCTACCGGACGCCGGGGACCAGGACAGCGACCCACAGTGAAACCGCAGCCGTTGTGGCGCATGCTTTGGACCGACAACCAGTTGACCCTTGTCATTTGATCGCACCGGGCCGAGGCTGCCTGCTGAAGGATCGTTAAAGAGGGTTGAGAAATCGAGTGGGCTGCCGGCTTGGATCGCGCGGGATGGCTCGTGGACCGCCTGCCAGTTCAAGGCTTCGTCGCTGGCGGGTGCGTAGCCTGGTGCGGCTGTTAAAAGGGTGATGAGGGCTAGGACAAAACCAATCCTGCTGGCTGACTCTTGCGCTGCCTTCTTCAGCTTTGTGCGGCGTGCTGCCATGGCTTTGGCTCATCCCGTCGCTGATGACCTGGGTGGGTCGATCTCTTTGATCACCTGAGTGGCTATTGGCCCAGTTGGCGCGCGTCTCGAAGACAAAATCCCGCGCAGAAATCCATAAGTAAAAAAATGCCAGGCCGTGACCGAATACATCCCCATCTTGAGGGATTTGTATTTGAAGGCCATGAATGGCACCGGGCCAAGGGCCAGCAGTGCGACACATGCGATTGCCGTTGGCCAATCTGGTGCGAACACAATGGCTGCAATCGCCAGCAGCCAGACCCCGACGATGGCGGTCCATAGTTTGATTTCACGCAGATCGTTGAGGATCATGCCGAAACGTGGGGTGCCAAAATGGGCCCTGGTCAATTCACCAATGCCGAACAGATAGTGCGTCTGCACCCGCCGCCAAAGAAGAGCGTAGGGGTTTGAACGGTGCCCAAAATGGTTGGCGAAGGTGTCGGTGAGGCGGTGTAGCTTCCAACCTTTCTCACGCAAGCGGACAGCAAGATCGTACTCTTCGTAGGAGTGCAGATTGCGATCTGACAGATAACCTGTTTCTTCAATGGCTGCCCGGCGAAACACACCTCCTGAATTCAACCGGTCGACGTCGCCCGGTTTCATGTCGCTTGGTTTGGCAACGACGCGGCGTTTGTATTCGAGTTGGTCCAGGCTTTGCTCGTCGATCTGGCCAGAAACGCCCGCGTAGTCTGGGTGAGCCTTCAGGAAGTTTACCGATGTCGGGGCGAAGTCAGGTGACATTTCCATATCGCCATCGGTGATGGCTATGAAAGGTTGCGTGGCGTAGCGGTAACCAAGTTCCGGGCCGATCCCGCAGCAGCGTTCACTCCAGTCCGCCAATTGAACGATGCGTATTGGGAATTTCTGAGCGATTTCGATGGTGCCATCGGTCGACCCGCTGTCAGCCAAGATGACTTCTCCACCCAGGGGAGCTGCAGCTGCAAGGGCGCTTTCGATCGCTTTTTGAATGCGGTCGGCTTCGTTTAGTGCCTTGATGATGATACTGATCGACATTGTCAGATACGCAAACCTTGCATTGGGTGATGCAAAACGTCATTGAACCATTGCATCCATCTTCAGCAGGCCTGATGGCCCGTTTTGAGCCGACACAAGCCTGAGCGGTCGATCGATGGTCTGGTCCTTGAGCCCGTCTGTTATGGCAGGTGCCTGTGGGGAGGGCTTGTGTCAATTCCGCGCGTGGTTCTTCGTTATCGTGGGCGTTGCACCCACCTCGGCCGACCATCCATCGACGCGGCGTTAAGGCAAACCCGATTGTGGTCGTGACTTCGGTGGTGAAGGTTTCGCAACTCTGACTGGCAAGGTCATCCCGTTAAAAAACGGCGTATAAATTTTTTGGCGTCGCTCAACGAACAAAGAAGAAACCCCATTGGAAACGCAAGACCCCAAGGATCGGGATATCGGACCAACGCCTCCTGATACTTGTCGAGACGTCGATCCGACTGGGTTTGCTGCGGATCGCTATTACATCGATGGACAATGGGTTCGCCCAGGCTCCGATGCTGACCATCGTGCGCTGATTAACCCGGCTACAGAAACCGCGATTGTTTCCATTCCATTGGCTGGGGCAGATGACGTGGACCGTGCCGTGGGCGCTGCGCGGCGTGCTTTTGATGCGGGTGGCTGGCGCGATGCGCCCGTTGAAAAACGGAGTCACGTTTTGCAGCTTGTGGCGGAGGGCCTGGCCAAGCGTCAGGAAGAGCTGGCTCAATCGATCTCGCTTGAGGTCGGCTCGCCGATTGACTTCGCCCGGGAGCATCAGGTTGGGCGGGCGCTGCAGCATGTGAGTGCCACCATTGATGCTTTGCACGGCATGGCGGTTGAGATGCCGTTCGATGGTGGACGGGCTGGCGGTTCTCCGACGCGCGATTTTCTCCGATATGAACCCCGTGGTGTAGCTGCGCTGATTACGCCATGGAATTGGCCGCTGAATCAGATGGTGCTGAAGCTTATTGGGGGCTTGGCTGCCGGGTGCTCAATCGTATTGAAACCGTCGGAGCTGGCCCCGCTCACTGGGCTCGTTTTCGCCGATATCGTTGGAACAGCTTTGGCGGATGGGGAGGTCCCAGACGGCGTTTTCAACCTGATCAATGGCGATGGTCCTGGCGCGGGTGCGGCCCTTTGCAGTCATGCGGGCGTAGATTTGATTTCGTTCACCGGTTCAACCGCGACCGGGCGTACGATTGCGCGGTTGGCGGCGGAAAACGTGACGCCTGTGCAGCTCGAATTGGGTGGAAAGTCCGCCAACATTTTGTTTGCCGACTGCGATGTCGACTTAGCTGTCCGGCAAGGCGTCGCGCACTGTTTTCGCAATTCCGGACAGGCCTGTAATGCGGCATCCCGGATGCTGGTGCATACCGCCATTTATGATGATGTGGTCGAGATCGCGGGCCGGATTGCCAACGAGACGCGTGTGGCATCACCGCGCGAAAACGGGCGGCATCTCGGGCCGCTCATTTCAGTCCAGCAGTTCGATCGTGTGCAGCGCTACATTCAACTTGGCATCGACCAGGGTGCGCGGCTGATCGCTGGCGGACCCGGCCGGCCAACGGGTCTGTCGACTGGCTATTACGTGCGCCCGACGGTGTTTGCCGACGTAACGCCGGAGATGGCTATTTTCCAAGATGAGATCTTTGGTCCGGTGTTGAGCCTGAGCCGCTTCAACGATGAGGACGAGGCGATCATGCTTGCCAACGCCAGTGCTTATGGACTGGCCGGTTACATTCAAACTCAAGACAATGCGATGGCTTTGCGCGTTGCGCGGCGGTTGGATGTTGGGATGGTGCAAATCAACGGGACAAGTCGTGCACCTGGCACACCGTTTGGCGGGCGGAAAGCTTCTGGCTATGGACGGGAAGCTGGACTTGCGGGCATTCGTGCGTTCCAGGATCTGAAGTCCCTGAGTGGAATACGGCTGGTCGATTGACATCAGCCCGGCTCGCTGACGGCGTGCCCCGCCTTCCTGCCGGTTCCGGTATCGAATGGACAACCTCCTGAAAGTTCACATCGAGTTGTTTTTGATCTGTCCCGATCGGCTCCGCTGAGGACCGAAGATGCAGGCACCTGCAAGGATCAGTCCGGAAACAGTCGCGATCATACCGGCGGCGCTGACCGACTGATCGATGCCAAACCAGCCTGGGCCGTAGCCGGCGATGATATAGCCGAGGATTGCCGAAGAAATCGCGAAGACCATGCTCCAGGCGATCTGGACTTCGAGGCGGTTTGTCATCAGCCGGGCGGCAGCTGGCGGGCATATGAACATCGCTATTACGATGATTGACCCGACGGCATCGAATGCTGCGACGGCTGCAATGGCCGCCGTGACGACGAGGGCAAAGCTGATTGAGCCGGTGTGGATCCCGACGGATGCTGCAAAACTCTCATCGAATGTCGACAGCTTCAATGGGCGCCAAAAGAGTGTGATGAACGCAATGACCAGCGCTGTGACCACGGCCATGCGCGGCAGTTCGGGCGGTAGCGCACTCAAAGCAGCTGGATCAAAAAGTGACCACCAATCTTCAGCTGCCAGCCAGATCAAGCTTTCCAGATTGCCGTACAGCGCGTGTTGAACGTCGAGGTGCACGTTGCTGGTATCGGATTGTTCGAGCAACAGAACGCCGCCTGCGAACATGGCGGTGAAGGTGACGCCCATGGCAGCGCCTGGCTCGATGCGACCCAGACGCTTGATTGCCTCGATGAGGGTAACCGCGACGATGGCCGCTCCGGCAGCGCCAAGGATCATGGGCCAGGTTGAGACTGTGCCGGTCAGCAGAAAAGCAACCACGATACCGGGCAGAACGACATGGCTGATGGCGTCACCGATCAGGGCTTGTTTTCTGAGGATCAAAAAGTTGCCTGGCAGGGCGCAGGCGATAGATGCGAGCACACCGATGATGATCGGCGTCAGGCTGATTTGAACAAATTCACTGCCCATCAGGTCACCTCCAGGGGAGGGCCGATCTGGCGATCGATCTCAGCGATTTCATCGGGCGTCATCAGGGACTCGATCGGTGTCAGGCCGTCATAGCGGCTTGATAATGCCACGTCGGCATCGCGTCGGCGGACAATATCCCAGCGGCGTTCGTCGCGCAGTGCTTTGGCTCCCAGGGCATGTCCCAGTTCCGTTGCGACGCCGTCGGGTCGAATGAGGTTTTCTCGACGTAGTACGCTGAGCGTCAACTGGTCGAAAATCGGTTCGTCATGGGCAAGTGCCAACAGACCCTGGCGGCGATGGACCTGGAGCTGAAACCGGCGATGCCGGTAGAGCGATGCGAGTACACCTCGGCTTGGCGCAAACAGCAGTGAGACAACGAACAAGGCGAAGCTGACGAGTACGATGACCGGACCTGTTGGCATGTCGGGTTGGGCGGCCGAGATGGCTGATCCGACATAACCGGCTATGCCGCCAAGCGCACCGGCCGTCCAGAGCACGTGGTCTGTGCGCTCGGACCAGAAACGCGCGGTCACGGCTGGGATAATCAATAATGCGACGATGAGGATGAGACCGACAATCTTCAAGCCGATGACTGTGACGGCCATGACGATGGCCATCATCGCCAGATCAATGTAGCGCACGTTGATGCCCGTTGAAGCCGCATATTCCGGATCGAACGCCACCAGCGTCAATGGGCGTCGCAGTGCGACCACGGCGCTGAGCGTGAGCACGCCGCCGATCGCGATTAACACGGCGTCTTCAAACAGCATGCCGGCTGTTGAGCCGAGGAGGACTGTTTCGAGACCGGCCTGTCGGCCTGCCGGTAGATTCTGGATGATCGTGAGCAAGACGATACCGAAGCCGAAGAATACGGATAGCACCGCGCCGATTGCGGTATCCTCCGACAGCCGCGTCTGGCGGGTCATCCATTCGACCAGCAAGAGACCGAGGGCTGCTGTTACGGCCGAGCCGGCCAAAAGTCCGAATAGGTTCCGCCCATCACCACCAAGGGCAACCATGGCCATGAATGCCAGGCCGATGCCCGGAAGTGTCGCGTGTGCAATGGCGTCACTGACCAGGGCGCGTTTTCTGAGGAACAAAAACGTACCGCCACTGCCTGCGGTGATACCAAGAAGCGTTCCGCCGATTGCAACGAGGCTGGCGTTGTAACCCGACTGCAAGAAGAGCGCGTCTATGAAGGGGTTTGCCATGGCTGGTAGGTGCCCGTTGCGACGCGGGTGATCCTTCTTGGTCGTTTTGGTTGCCAGTCTTATTCAAGCTTTCGGATTTACGAAAGCCAGACAGATTTGCGGCTCCGTCGCATTAAGCAAGGGCCTGCTGGGCGAAGGCCTCTTGCGCGCGGCATCGAACTCAGATGTTCAGCTGATCCAACTGCGCCGTTGCCAGGCGTCCGCCGTATGTCGCTTGCAAGTTGTCAGATGTGAACGTTTCACCAACCGGTCCATCGGCGATCTTGCGCACATTGATGAGCAAAACGTTGTCGAAATAGTCGGCGACGGTTGTCAGGTCGTGGTGGACGCAGATCACGGTCTTGTCTTCAGCCTGCAGGTCCTTGAGAACGTCGATGATCGCTTTCTCCGTTGCGGCATCGACGCCTGCGAAAGGTTCGTCCAGCAAATAGAGTTCGGCGTTCTGTGCAAGTGCGCGGGCTAAGAAAACACGTTGCTGCTGGCCACCGGAAAGCTGGCCTATCTGACGGTCTGCAAAGTCCGCCATGCCGACGCGGTCCAGGCATTCGATAGCGCGGTGGCGTTGTCGCGTCGACATTCGGCCCAGAAGGCCCAGCTCGCGGTACATTCCCATCGTGACGACATCAATGACGCGCGTGGGGAAATCCCAGTCGATACTGGCACGCTGGGGCACGTAAGCGATCTGATCCCGCACATCATTCAGCGGTGCGCCGAAAAACCGGACTGACCCTGACAGTTTCGGCACCACGCCAAGGATGGCTTTGAGGAATGTCGATTTGCCAGCGCCGTTCGGACCGATGATGGCCGTCATGCTGCCTTGTGCGATGGTTGTATCAATCGAAAAGATCGCAGGCTTTTGACCGTAGGACACGGTCAGGCCCTGCACCGCGAGCGGGGCTTTTTCGACAGCCGTGGCCGATGGAATCGGCAGGCCATCCCGCGTTGCAATTTTCAGCTGTGCTGCAGTCATCATTCCGGTGTCCTTTGGCGGTAAGTCGCCGCGAAGCAGTTGAGGCGTCTAAGTCGGGGGCTGTTGACTTGGCGATCCGTCAGCTTCCCATTGTCAGTCTGCCCTCAAGGCCGCGCTCAGGGGCTTCACCGCCGAGCGCGCGCGTGATTGTCGTTGCATTGTGGTCGATCATGCCGATGTACGTGCCTTCATAGCTGCCGGGCTGACCCATCGCGTCGGAAAACAGCTCACCACCGATGTTGACGGTGTGGCCACGTGAGGCAGCGCCTTCGATAAGCGCTTTGATGTTGCGGTTGGAGACTGACGTCTCGACAAACACGGCGCCGATCTTCCGGGTGACGAGCATATCGACCAGCTCGCGGATGCGTTGCAGGCCTGCTTCGCTTTCGGTTGAAATTCCCTGGATGCCGATGACTTCGAAATCGTACGCCTTACCGAAGTATGCGAATGCGTCATGGGCTGTCAGAAGGACGCGATTTTCCTTTGGAACCGTTGCCAAAGCGGATGCTATTTTGTCCGCCATGGTTTCCATCTCCTGGAGGTGTGCTGCGGCATTCGCGCGAAAGTCATCCGCGTGATCGGGTGCGGTTTCGATCAGTGCCTCACGAACCGTTTCGACGACCGTCGACCAAAGTGCTGGGTCCATCCACACGTGCGGATCTTGCTTGTCTGCGTACGTGTCGTGGCTCAGCAGCTCCGTCTTTGGGAGAGCTTCAGCAACGGCGATCACGCTGCGATGTTTTCCGAGGTCTGTGATGAAGTCCTGCATCTGCGCTTCCAGATACAGTCCATGCCACAACACGAGATCGGCACGGGCCATGGCGCGGATGTCTGATCGGGTCTGGCGATAGCTGTGCGGGTCGATGCCTGAGCCCATCAAGGCTTTGACCGTGACATGCTCACCGCCAACCAGTTTGACAGCGTCGGCGATCATTCCGGTTGTCGCGACGACATTCACTTTCCCAGAGGCCGCTGTGTCGTCAGCTCTTGCAGATGGCGTCAGCCAAGCGATCGCAGCGATGGCCATGAAGGTGGCCATGAACATGGCCAAAAGGCTTTGAATATTGGACCGGGTATCTTCAGTGGCTGAGGCACGGACTGCTGGCAGGTTAGAACGTGTTATCACTGGTCGCCTACTGTCTGACTGATATCTCATGCGCTGAAATATAGCATTGGCTATGAACGATTCCAAGTGGCGCATCTGTCGCTGGCGGTTTCAGAAATGAGTTGGATGCTTGAGTTCTCCTCAAGCTATTGAAATTTAATGTAAAAATGTTGACTTTCTCAAGCGCCAGCTGCGATGCAGCCGGCGAAAGACGTTCGTCGCGCACACATTTTCTAATGCTGTCGATCAGTTGTTCTTGAGTTTGAATGGTTTGGTATGGAACATAGCCACGGGCTAAGTTTCTTACTGTCGATATGCAACTGACTGGCCGAGACATGACCAAAAACAAGAAAAACACGCTGATCGCGCCGGTTACATCGCCGGACCCGCTCAAGACGCAGCAAGCTGCTTCATCCGTTCAAGCCGATGGTCCAAACGGGAATGATGGGCTGGTTGAGAGTTCGGAAACAGACGACGAAACCAGCTCTGCACTTGTGGATGCTGAAGCGCAAATGGAAAGCTTCAAGCAAGTCCGCGCGGCCCGTCGTACGGAGCTTGTGGAAGACTACATCGAGTTGATCGCCGATTTGATCGATGATGGTGGCGAGGCGCGCCAAGTCGATATTGCAGCGCGGCTTGGTGTGGCGCAGCCTACGGTCGCAAAGATGCTCAAGCGGCTGGCGGAGGATGGGCTCATTCTCCACAAGCGTTACCGGGGGATTTTCCTGACCGAGGATGGCCGTGCGCTGGCGGAAGAAAGCCGGGAACGACATCACATTGTTGAAAGCTTTCTACTCGCGCTTGGGATTGGCCCGGATACGGCGCGCCGGGATGCTGAGGGGATCGAACATCATGTCAGCCCTGAAACGCTGTCGGCTTTTCAGAGGTTTACGCTTCGCGACAGCTAGTGCTCGCTACCTGGGACAATCGTAACTCCTTTGCCTTGTCGCTGGCGCGACAGATTGACGATTGGTCCAGGGCAAATGGCTTATTCGTGAAGTTTCTCTGGGCGCTTTGGGAGTTTTTCCCGGTGAAGCGGCGGGGCATCGGCTCTAGATTTCGTGGGCTTGCAATGGCGGCGGGCTTAGACCGGTTTCTTCCTCTGGACCGCGGACGGGCTCGCCGCCTTTTTTTTGAGGTCACCTTTTTGCAAGAGCATCCGCCAGTGCGGGTTCGATTTTGAAACCGAGACAGGCGGCCTTTTTCCGATTGTTCGCGAGATCCGCATGCTCTTGAGATCACCCCCTGATCTGCCTGCTGAAGCGCACCCCGTGGCCCTTTGCTCGCCACGTCTGTCAAAACCGGACGCACGGTCCGTCCTCGTTGCGGTATGGTTGCGCGCGATAACTCGCGTTCGGACGTTCATCGGAGGTCGGGTGACTCAGATGTCATTGAGATCGTCACTGATTCTGTCGATCTTTGTCGTGGTGCTGCTGACGCTTATGTTCGGTGCGGTGCTGACCTATCTGCATGCCCAATCGAAGGTCGCCGAAGAGATGCAGGCGGCCATCGCAGTTGGTACCCGTATCGCTGGCAACGCGGTGGACGATGCGGAAGAATGGTCCAGCCCGCAGAGACGTATGGTTTTGCTGGTGGCGGACTTCCATGGTGATCGACATGTGCGGGCCAAATGGCTGGGGCCTGATGGTGAACAAATCATGACGTCGGCACCGGCTGCGCCCAGCGTCCAGGTGCCGCTCTGGTTTGAAAGTCTGATCAGGAAGCCGGAAATCAGCCGCCGGGTTCCATTGCCGTCGGCTTTTGACCGGGAAGGCCAGCTGGTTCTTGAGACGGATCAACGCAATGAAATCGGTGAAGTCTGGAATGACAGCATCAACACGCTGACGATCCTTGGGGTTTTCTGCGCGCTTATTCTGGTCTTTGTGAACCTTGTGATTGCCTGGGCGTTGAAACCGCTATCGCGGCTCGTGGCAGCCTTCGATGACATGTCGCAGGCGATCAAACCGCCGCGTGTGCCGGAGCGTGGCCCACGGGACCTCGTGCAGGTGTACGCTGGCTTCAATGCGATGGCCGATGAGCTTTCTCGCATTGAGGCGAAAAACCGTGGACTGAACGAGCAGCTTCAAAGCGTACAGGAGGAGGAGCGGGCCGACCTTGCGCGGGACCTGCACGATGAAGTTGGCCCGTTTCTGTTTTCCGTCGATGTCGATGCGGCGTCCATTGTCGGGCTGGTGCAGGATGGACGCCATGGGGAGATCCCCGCGCGGGTCGGGACCATGCGCGAATCCATTCGGCATATGCAGCAGCATGTCCGGGATTTGCTCGGGCGCCTGAGGTCAGCAGCCCTGGTGGATGTCGGATTGGAAGATGCCGTCGATAATCTTGTGGCCTTCTGGGCGCGGAGATATCCCGATATTGAGTTCGATGTGGCAATCCTCGGCGATAGCTTCGGCGAAGAGCGCGATGCAACGATCTACCGTGTCATCCAGGAAGCCGTGAGCAATGCAATCCGCCATGGTCAGCCCCGGCACGTCTCCATCGAGGTCAGCGAGACCGAGGACGGGTTGACCATTGAAGTTCGCAACGATGGCCATCCTTTGCCATCTCGTCTGCGTTCGGGAGGCTACGGTATCGCCGGTATGCGCGAGCGGCTGGCGCAGCTTGGTGGGCGGGTTGACGTTCGGGACCAACCGGTGGCGCACGATGATGTGGATGAACGCGATGATGGCGAAGGTGACCGTGATCATGACGGCGTTGTCGTGAGCGCCTGGCTTCCTGTTACAGCGAACGCCTCTGAGGGGTTGTCGCGCCTTGACCAAATCGAAGATGGGAAAACCGAACCCGCGCCGGCTGGACTGCGTATCGCTGGTGGGAGTGGCTCGCAGGCTGCCAAGGAGCCAACATTGTGAGCGGTTTGAAAATCCTATTGGTCGATGATCACACGGTGGTGAGGGCTGGGGTTCGCCGCCTTTTGGAGACCCTTCCGGCCACGCAGATTTTTGAGGCTGCAACGGGACCAGAAACCCTCGCGCTGTTCCGGAAAGAACAGCCGGACGTGGTGCTTCTTGATCTCAATTTGCAAGGTGTCGGTGGCCTTGACCTCCTGCGACGCATGATCCTGGAGAATAAAAAGGCGCGCGTGATCATTTTTTCCATGCACGCCGAGCCGATCTATGCGGCGCGTGCCTTGAAGCTTGGTGCGAAGGGCTATGTCACCAAGAGTGCCAGCGCCGATGAACTTATGACGGCTGTCAAAAAAGTTGCGGATGGCGGGCATTATATTGAGAGCGATCTGGCGGCCAAACTCGCTATCGGGCAGTTTTCCGGAGAAGATCCATTGCACCAGCTGACCACGCGGGAAGTCGAGATCCTGCGGCTTCTGGGCGAAGGCAAGAGCCTGTCGGGTATCGCTGATACGCTCGGTGTTTCGTACAAGACGATTGCGAATACGTGCTCACTGATCAAGAACAAACTCGGTGTGCCGCGAACGGCTGATCTCATTCGCTTGTCGATCGAGCAACTTCACAGCTGAGCAGCTTAGTCGCTGTATCGCTGATCCGATGAGCTGGGATCAGGCGGGATTGCAGCCTTCGTGATTCGTTGACGCGTTGCTGTCGGCTCAGCTGAGCTGTGAATTGCATCTGAAGCGGGCCATGCTTCAAGTGTATCCATCGCAGTGATACAGCTTTGCCGATGTTCACATGCAATCGAGCGTAACTGAGATTACGAAAAGGGGTGCCCCATGAGTGAAGCGCCGCAAGCGGCTGATGCGTCGAGTGGTCCTCCGACTGAGGAAGGCACCGTTACCTTGGAGTTGCGTGGTGCGGTCGGTCTGATCACGCTCAACCGGCCACAAGCGCGGAATGCGATGACGCTGGAAATGTATGGCCAGCTGAAGGATATCGCAGCGGCCATCCCGCCGGACGGTGATTTCAAGGCTGTCATTGTGACGGGGGCCGGGGAAAAGGCGTTCGCGGCTGGAACCGACATCTCAAAGTTTCGGGACTTCACAGCGCCGCAGCATGCCCTCGACTACGAGCGTTTCATGGACGAGGTGCTGAATACGCTGGAAGCGGTCCCCGTTCCAACCATTGCTGCGATCTCGGGTGCGTGCACGGGTGGAGGGGCTGCTATCGCCGCGTGTTGTGATCTGCGGTTGGCCACGCGGCGCATGCGGTTTGGTTTTCCCATTGCGCGAACCCTGGGAAACTGCCTGTCGATGAACAACCTTGCACGGCTGAGCGATCTCATGGGGCCGGCGCGTGTGAAGGAGATGCTGTTCACGTCCCGGTTGATTGAAGCTGATGAAGCACTTGCCATAGGGTTGATCTCTGAGCTGTGTGATGACTACGAGGCTTTGATGATCGAAGTGTTCCGGCTGGCGGACGTGTTGTGTCAGCATGCGCCGTTAACACTGCGCGCCACCAAGGAAGGGCTGCGGCGGTTGAGACAGACTTCGGATGGCGCTGATCATGACCTCATTTCAATGTGTTATGGCTCGAATGACTTTAAAGAGGGTTTGGAGGCCTTCCTGGCCAAGCGGCCCGCGAAATGGACGGGGCGCTGAACGCCGTTAAGTGGGCTGCGTGGTTGACGGCGTTCACGGAGCTTGTCGGCCATCGGATGAAGGTAAACCTTCTGCCTATTTCTCAGGTGTTTCGGAGGGAACAGCGAGTTTGGCTCGGACTGGCTAGGGTTCTTGAGACGCTCGGTGACATGCGTATTGCGATTTCGGCAACCACGGTTGTCGATCACTGTTCAATTTGTTCGGTCTCGCGATTGCATCTCACCGAAAACTCCGTATCCTGTCAGCTGATGAGCTGCCCAAGCTAAGGTGATGCAAAATGATACATTCAAGCGCTTCGAACGGTGGGGTTGCGGCCTACCTTAAGTCAGGTTTTTCGATCTTTGTCAGCGCCTTCCTTGTTTTTGGACTGGCTATGGCACACGCGCCGGCCCCTGCTCAGGCCAAAAACAATGGCTTGGGCGCAGCGGCCGTTGGATTGGCTGCTGGTCTCGTCATCGGTGGGGCTCTGAGCAATGCTGCGAAATCGCAGCCGAAGCGTCGACCGCCACAGAAAAAGAAAAAGCCGTCGTATTCCAAGAAAAAAACGTACAAAAAGAAGAAGTACAGTAAACCAAAGTCACGATCTGCTCCGAAGAAGAAGTATACGAAGCGCAAGTCGAATAGAAAACAAACGGTTCGCCGTTCTGCGCCAGTAAACAACGTCCAATCGGAAGTCTACCAAGTGAAGAGCGCATTGGCTTCACTCGGTCACCTGAGCGGCGACATCAACGACAATCGTGATCGCTCCTACGACCAGGCAATCAAATCTTACCAGCGCGCCAAGCGTGTTGCTGCAACTGGTGTTCTCGACAATACACAGCGTCAACTGCTGGTTCGTGAAGCCGAAGGTCGCAACATGCTGATCGCCATGGGTTCACCGAACGCGCGGGTCAGCACACTGGAGAGTAACAAGCGCATCCAGCGTGCTCTGCAGGTCCTCGGCTACTATAAAAGTGGCATCGATGGGAAAATCGGCAGTGGTTCACGCCGTGCCATTGCATCCTATCAATCCAACCGCGGTTTGCCGACAACCGGAGATGTTTCATCGCCCAAGGCAAAAGCTGATTTGATTTCGACAGCTCGCAAGTCGGTTGAAACGGATGTGGCTGCCATCAACGCGCAGTTTGCCCAGATCTCGCGTCAACAGTTCGCAAGCCTGAACGGTGGGGCTGTTGCTCCAGCGAAACCTGCTGCGAGCCAAGCGGTGGCTTCCACACCAGCTGCACCACGCATTGCGACTGGCGTGTCGGCAGCGGCACCAGCAGTGTTGCCCGGTGGTCACCTGCCGACAGCTACGAAGACGGCCTTGCCAAGTACGGCATCCAACTTCGCTGCCATTGAGCCGGTTCGTGCCGACGCTAAAATCCTTCGGCCCAACGACGTTGCCGTCATCATCGGGAACCGGAACTATAAAGGTGACATTCCAGTCGTCGCCTTCGGTCACCGCGATGCGGACGCCATGAAGTCTGTCCTCGTCAACGACCTGGGCTTCTCACGCAGCAACGTCATCGATGCACGTGACGCCGGTCAGGCCGAGCTGGTTTCGATCTTCGGGTCCAAGACCAACAACCGCGGCAAGGTGTGGCGTCTGATTGACCCTGACGGCAAGTCCAACGTGTTCGTCTTCTACTCAGGCCATGGTGCGCCAGACACGCAGTCCAACACGCCATACCTGATGCCAGTCGACTCGCACCCCGATACGATCCAGTTGAACGGTTATCCTCTGTCCCAGATGTATTCCAACCTTGAAGGCCTGGATGTTAAGTCGGCTGTCGTCTTCCTGGATGCTTGCTTCTCCGGCGGTAGCGCTGGCGGCATGCTCACACAGGCGGCTTCACCGGTGGCCGTTACGGCCAAAATGCCAGCCATCAAAACATCGCAGAAGCTGACGGTTCTGGCTGCTGCCGAAGGCGACCAACTGGCAAGCTGGGATGAGAAGTCGGGCTTTGGAATGTTCACCAACTCACTGGTCAGCGGCCTGAAAGGCAATGCCGACAAGAACAATGACAAGCAGATCACGGCCTCGGAACTGCATTCCTACGTGCACAACAAGGTCCGCCGGTCAGCGCGTCGCGAGTTCGGCCGGATCCAGACACCTGTCCTCATGGGTCAGGCCGACTACGTGGTCCGCGTCAAGCAGTAAGTCAGGTCATTCGATCCAGCCGCATATGGGGTCCACCCTCTTAGAGTTGCGGATTTGAACTGACACCGCAGAGACGAAAAGAAGCCAGTCCTGTCAGGGCTGGCTTTTTTGCTGCGCGGACCGCAGCGGTTTATTGGGACGGAACTCGCGACGACACTTATGGTCATGAGGGTCGAAAGATCGCGTGATGCCGGGAGCGTGATTTTTCAGGCAGTCGCGGGGCTTTTCCCCCCCTCCGCATGTGCAGGGACGACTGTGCGGCTGGCGGCTGGGAAAGGCACTGTTGAGGCTTGAATGGCATCGGTTGTGTTTCGTCGATGCCTCGCCCGCAAAGGGGTTTTGCTGGGCGTCACCGCAGAGCCGATCACGGGTTGCCTGTTTTAACGACCGTGTAGGGTAAGACCCTCAAGCCCAGGTTGTCGGGGCAGAAGCTCGAAAGCTTATTGAAGAAATCAGTCTCCGAGACGGCCTGTGCAATGGATTGGTCGACGTTGACACCAGCTGCTGGCGCGAGACTTACGAAATCTGCTTTGGTCGGACACGAGGCCACGACCACGGCTTCGCGGCTCTCTGGCTGCCCAGGGATTGGCGCGCTGACCAACCGGTCCACTTTGTCACTCAGTTTGACGTTCGCGCGGGGCGCAAGGCTCAACGGGGCTGTGTCGACGCCAATTGGGAAAACGCGAACCACGCTTCCATCGGCCCCCCAGGCGAATACACCTACAAACAAGGGTTCGGAGGAGGACGAGGCGATCGACACGTCAAAGGGTTCGAGTGCGCGGATGGTTGTTTCGCTCAGCGAGGCTTTGAAGGCATCCGGTTTGTCGACATCGCGGACGCGGGCTTCCACCTTTGCCGAGAGTGACGACGAGCCATTCCAGTTCGTTGTCCAGGTTTCGTCGTAAGGAATACCCTTCTCCAAAGATGCAAGATCGGCCTCCGCCGTTGTCCCAGTTGTACCCGGTTGTGGTGTCGACCCGCCGACGAGGGCTGCACGTGTTTTATTGCGCGCTTCAATGACGGCTTGATCCTTGGTCAGATATCCAGGGACGGTCAGAGTTGTTTCAGCTGTTCGTTTGGCGTCGATCATTGAGGGTGTGAGTTTGAAGTCATAACGCAGCGGACCATCCTGCCGTGAGGTGATGACCAGCCGGTGGTTGCCCTTTGGAAGCCTTGCCGACAGCGGGCCATTCTTGCCATCGATCCGGCCGAAGCCCAGCCCTTGATCGTCGACGATGTTCAAGGTTGCGCCAGCGTTGCGCGCATCGAAGGCGACCTTGATGTCGGTCGTGTCGTCACTGCGGAGCGTGTAGTTGCGTTCATCGCCCTTGGCCCACAAGATCCCTTCACGTTCCGTCGGAGACGTTGTTGCCAGATTGATCACCGGCGGGCGCTTGTTGGTCGTTGTGACGTCGTCTGTGTCCGGTGTGAGCGTCTCGGCCTTGAGTGATACCTTGTAGTCTTTTTCACTGCGCCGGTCTGACGAAATGATGAGGGCCTGTTCGCCTCTATCGACCCTGTAGGAGAAGGTGTCGTTTTCCTTCAAGGCCGGGTAGGCCTCGCCGTTTGCGGCTTTCAGTTCAATGTTGCCGCCGGATGGAAGGTCGTTCGTGTCGATTTGGACGAGGCGTGACCGCTCAAGCTTGAACCTGACAACGTCCGTCTTGTCGTCGCCGCCGATTTTGTCGGACACGGTTTTCAACGTGGACGTCAAGGTGCCTAAGTCCAGGGCTTCACCGTATGTGTTCCCGATATCGTCTGAGGTCTGGTCCTTCAAGGTGTCGTAGGCAAACCAGGCCCCACCGGCCGCCAGTGCCAATACGCTGATGCCGCCAATAAGCGGGCCAGCCATTGATTTGCTTTTCGGTTGCGCTGGTGCTCCAGCCGCTGCCGCGCTGCCAGCCTGTGCGGCGTTGCCGATCACCGGTGGCGCTTGCTGAGGTATAGAGCGGTCTTCCGGGCGGTTGAAGAGAACCGTCTTGTCGAGCTGTGGTCCGGTGCTGTCGAGGCCGAGCATCTTGCGCCATTCAGGGACCGATTGCGGACGATCAGACGCGCGTACGGCCAACCCCTTGTCGATGCCCGTCAGGAACGATTTGTCGTAGCCGTTCAAGTTTTCTTCGGCCAGTTTTCGGCACGGGTCCATCCGGCCCGATAGCTCGGCATCGATGCGGTTTGGTGCATCCGGCGGGGTCTGACCGGTGATCAACTTATATGCGACGCCGGCGGTTGCGTAGATGTCGGTCCACGGCCCTTGTTCGGCAACGTCTGAATACTGCTCCATCGGGCTGTAGCCGGACGACACAATGGCGGCGACCGTTTTACTTTTGCCGCTCACCGTATTGCGGGCAGCACCGAAGTCGAGCAGCACCGGTGTTCCGGCGGAGCGAATATATATGTTGGCTGGTTTGACATCCCTGTGGGCGATGCCGAGCTCGTGGACGACTTTCAATGCCTCGGTGATCGGGTCGAGCAGCGCGACCACTTCGCTCTGGGGCATCCGGCTTTCGGGGAAGTGTTTGACCCACTTGTCGAGTGGTTCGCCTTCCTCGTACTGCATCACCATGTAGCCAGTGTTGTTGAGGCTGGTGAAGTAGAGCACACGGACGATGTTGGGGTGTGAGAGCTGGGCGAGAATGCGTGCCTCGCTCAAGAACCGGTCAAGACCCCACTGGAAGATGTTCTGCGATTCTGCGTTGACGGTCTGAACGGCCTGCGTGTTGTGATTTCGGTTGGTCAATGAACTTGGAAAGTATTCCTTGATCGCAACCTGTTGTTCCAGCACTTCATCTTGCGCGAGATAGGTGATGCCAAAGCCGCCTTCGCCCAACACCCCTAAAATGCGGTAGTTTTGGAGCTTATAGCCGACTGGAAGTTTATGTGATTGGACCGAATTCATGTTGTCTGGCTCGCCTTCACCTTCACAGATCCCCTTTTCCGACACCCGCATGCCGCCAACCTGACGCTCTGGATGCGCTGCCTGTTCAAGCGCGTATGTCCAGTAGCGGTTGGCAACCCTTGGGCGCGGAAACCGTCGCTCGACCACAGTTATAACTGAGGACTGTTTAAAAAGGGGAATGGAATGACGGAGCCGTTACCGTGCGGCTGACGGGTCGGTCTGCTGGCGGTCGCAGTGTTTCGGTTTCCGTGGGAGAAACATCGAGAGCTGACAGACCCTGGCCTGGGAGAAGCCTGCTGGGAGCAATACCGGTCTGTCAGCCCTCAAATTGGAATCTGAGAGTGGGAGTTGGGAGCAACACTCTCGAGAACGAGTATCTCAAAAGATTTGGTCTGTTCCAATTCCTGGAAAAAAGAGGGTGTGTCTGCTTTTACTTGGAAAGTATTTGTATTCCTAAATGTGTTGTTAACTTTGAGGTTGATCGGGCAGATAGAATGGGACTGAGAGTGTTGGAGTGACCCATCTTGCCAGACCGAATGATGATGGCCCGCTGAATGGACACGTCGCGTTCGGGAGCCTTCATAGCGAGGACGGAATATGTCGAGTTTGAAAATGCTGATTGATCGGTTTGAGGCTTTGGTGGCTTCGGTGGGCCAGGAAGACCGGTTGCCAGATCAATTGTCTGCCCAAAGCTCCACGGCGGCGTTCGCGCCGGGATTATCCGAAGCCGGCGCTGATCAAGCGTTCAAAGCTCCAACTCCGGACCAGCAGATCTCCGAGGCTGAGAATGCCTGCCTCGCCTTCCAGGCTACCACGACTGAAGAGCGTGACTTGCAGCTGGACTTCTTGCTGGCGCGCGTCAGGCAACTGACCGATGAGCACCAAGAGTTCGACCATTACGCCAAGTGCATCAAGAGGCTGTTCGATGGCAAGCCTAATCCGGAGTAATTCGCTTCATGCAAGTTTGCCTGGTGTTTCGCCTGTCGTATTCATCGCAGGACGGCTGGTCGCAAGTGTCACCGATGGCCAGAATGAGATCCTAAATACCCTAGGTCGTGGGTGTCGATTTTCGTAATCCAGCGTAAATCCAATAAAGGATCGCTGCGTGGGTTTTGTTACGGGCTTTCAGTTTTTCCTTGGCATTGTTCAGGTGTGCCCGGACCGTGTGGGGGCTTATTCCCAATTCAATCGCCGTTTCCTTATCAGTCAGACCGAGCGCGCAGTGGTGCATCACTTTTTCTTCCTGGGGTGACAGCATCCTTGGCCGGTTGAGATCACGCGGGGCGTGCTCGGAAAAATGCGCCGCAAGGTATTGCGTGCAGACCGCGGTGATAGAGGTGAGGCTATTTGGGGTGAGGTCTTTTGAGGCCGGGTCCGTTGCGGGCTGCTGGGGACTCGTCGAGATTTTGAGGCCCACAAGTGTCGTGTAGCTGGCTTGGGTGAACGGGATCAAAAGGAGAGTTTTTGCATGGGCTGTCTCTGAATTGAAATGGTCGACGTCCATGGGCATCGTGTTCGTTGCTTCATACCAAGACTGTGGTCGGCCGCTTTCGCTTATCATGACGTCGATCGGCGGACACGTCCGGTAATGGCGCGCCCGTTCCAGCGCGCGGGTCATGCCTTCGGCGTCATAGATGAAGATCGCGTCTGTGTTTGGCTTTGTGGTTGCGCGAAATGAGACAAACGCCAGCTGCACCTCAAATTCCCGTTCGAGGAACGCGGCAAGGGCCTTGATGCTGTCGAAGGCGTTCGTTGCGAGGACGGGCTGGGAAAGAAGATGCTGAAGCTGGCTGAGTGATCGATGTGCCGGGGCACCATGTTGTGGTGATGGCTTGGAGCGTAGCGATTGCGTGAGGTCAGTCCGTCTGAGTTGTTGTGCGGACAGAGCGGGTCTGCGGGCTAGGTTCAAACGCGTTTCGTTCATCGTGCCCGTCCTTGATCCATGCTGTTGACCGACCCTGTGTGGGGCTGCTTGTGCGCTCCATGAAACCAAGCAGAACAAGCGCAATCTGCGTTTTCACTTCGCGATTTGGCCTGCTTTATCTGGCGCGAGTGATTTGTGTTATTAACTACTACAGGTTGTGCTTGGTTAACAGAAAAAGCTAGCCGTCTTTGGGGGTGTTGTGGACGCTTCCAGAGCAAATCTTGTGTCCTGGTCCTCACAAATGAGGATGTCTGGATGTCGGGCGCAAACTCAGCCGGTGCGGAGCGTTCCGGTTCGTTTGGTATCTGGACAGTGAAAAAAGGCGCACGCCGGTCTCGTTCTCATTTCGTTAAGGTCTATGGCTGTTTTCGGGCGGTATGAGTGAGCGCGGAAAGTGCCTATGTTTTTGCATCGTATTGCGTAACCCGGATCCTAGCCGCCGCCATGGGCGGTGTGATCCTGGGTCTTGGACAATTCAATTCCCGCTGACCTTACAAGCGATTGGTGTCTTGATGCGCAGTGCTTATTTCCACGGGCTTAGCTGTTCAATCCTCCTTCTTTCCTCGCAGGGGGCGTGGGCTTCAACGGATGATGCGATCCGGGGGGTTCTCAGGGCGCAGGCCTCAGCGACGATCTCCAGTGAAATCATCGGGCAGGTTCTGGAGCTTCCATTCCGCGAGGGGCAAAGCTTTCAGGCGGGTGATCTGCTTTTGAAGTTTGATTGTCGCCACTATGCAGCCGAGTTGAAGGCAGCCAAGGCCGAGCAGCGCGTTGCCGAAATCACTGTGGCGGAGAACAAGCATCTGCATCGGTTTCGTGCCGCGGGCGCAAATGAGCTCGCGATTGCTGAGGCCAAGTTGGACCAGGCTGCATCTCGGGTGGAGGGGCTTGAGCTTACTCTGGGGCAGTGTGAAGTCCGCGCACCATTTGACGGCAAAATCGGGCGTACTGATGTCGAGGTGTTCGAGCGCCCGTCCGCCAATAGTGAGCTGATGACAATCGTCATGTCTGACGTGCTTGAGATCGACCTGTTTGTTCCCTCGCACTGGATCAGGTGGTTGCGCGAGGGGCAGACGTTCCGTTTTTCCATCGACGAGACCGGCACGACGCATCGAGCTGTCGTTCTGGAGATGGGTGCGCTCGTCGACCCTGTCAGCCGCACCCTCAAAGTCTCGGCACGCATGCTCGAGCACGGCCCGCTGGTGCGTCCGGGCATGAGTGGATCGGCAGTGTTCGTGCGTCCGAACGGGTGAGAGATCGCATGGCTTCTGCAAAACCAAATGATCAGGCACGAGATGGATCTCGTGCTGCGCGGTCAGGCCCCAGTGGTCCATCGTCGGTTTCTGGGTCCGGTCACATGACATCGGTTGGCAACAAAGACGCTATGGGCTCTGCTCCGAAGCCGCTGAACCCTGGTGGGTCATCCCATGATCGCGATGCCGCTAACACTGAAGTGATCCTCAAGGTTGACGACCGCATCCGGGCGGCTGGCGATGAAACGGAACTCTTGCACGTGATTGCCAACGAGACGCGGACGTTGGTGGGTGCGCGTCAGGTGTTTGTGTTGCGTGCGGGAAAACGTGGACAGTGGCGCGTCGCGGCTGTGTCGAGCCTTGCGCTGATTGAACGCGAGACGCCGTTTGTGCGCTGGATCGAAAGTCTGGCAGTCGGGGTCTCACGCGACGGGCGAGTTGGCGAAGGTTTTGAGTTTTCGTTGCCGGCCTATTGTCAGGCGGATGACCCAGAGGTGAAGACCTATCCGTTTCAGAATTTCTATTGGCAGCCGCTTGCCTTGTCAGACGGGACAGCCTTTGCCGGATTGTTGCTCGCCCGGGAACGCTTTTGGCAGAAGCCGGACACAGCATTACTGAGCCGGCAGGCCGGCGTTTATGTGTCGGCCTGGAAAGCGTTGTTTGGCGAACGGTCGTTGCGCGCTAGGCCGAAAAGGGCCTTGCGGCTGGGGTGGGTCGGTGCTGTCGCGGCGCTTGGTCTGAGTTTTGTGCCCGTTCCCATGACGGCGTTGGCGCCTGTTGAGATTGTTGCGAGAGACCCCCACCGGGTCACTGCACCGCTTGACGGCGTGGTCGATGATGTCCTGGTGCAGCCGAACCAATTGGTCCGGCGTGATGAGCCGCTGCTGCGCTATGAAGACACCACGTTGCGGAGCCGGTTTGAGGTGGCTGACCAGGACATGAAGGTTGCGCGGGCGCGGTTCGACCGGGCGCAACAAGCCGCATTCACCGATCAGGATGCGCGGCACCAGCTGGCATCTTTACGTCATGAACTGGATTTGAAGGTCATCGAGCGATCATTTGCCGAAGCGCAGCTGGCGCAGAGTGTTGTGCGGGCCAAGCGCGACGGCGTGCTGATCTTTAACGACCGCGATGATCTGGTCGGCCGTCCGATCCGGATCGGTGAGAACCTCATGGAGATTGCTGATCCCAAACAGATTGCAGCCCGGGTCGATTTGGCCGTTGCCGATGCCATCGTGCTGGAGGGTGGTGCGGATGTCCGCCTATTTCTTGATGCTGATCCGCTCTCGTCTGTTTCTGCCAAGCTGGTGTCAGTTGGCTATCACGCAGAAGCGAACAGTACGCAGCAGCTGACCTACAAACTCAATGCCGCGCTCACCGATCCGGCTATGACGGCCAGGATCGGATCGCGGGGGACTGCACAGCTGTTTGGCCGCACGGTGCCGCTCATCTATTTTCTCCTGCGCAGACCCATTGCGGCTGTCCGGCAATACGTCGGGGTTTGATCAGTGCAGGCAGCGATGACGCCCGATGCAGTGGTACTTCCAGAGCTGAGGCCTGAATTAACACTCCATGCGGGGCCGATGCGGTTCGGGGATCGTAACTGGGTGATTTATGACCCTATTCGTCACCGGTATTTCCAGGTTTCACACGACGCATTCGCGCTTTTGAAACTTTGGAAAGCCGGCGAGATAGATGTGTTTCGAGCGCGGGTGGAGACGCAACTGGATCGGTGTGTGGACGCATCCGAGATTGAGGCCCTCACGACATTTCTTTTTGCAAATAATCTGACGCTCACACCTGCTGGTGGCGATGTTCTGAATTACGCGCGCCAGATTAAACGACAGCATCAGGGCGTGTGGCAACGCATGATGCATCAATATTTGTTTTTTCGAGTGCCGTTGTGCCGGCCGCATCGATTTCTAGAGGCGACACTACCCGTTGTTGAGCCGCTTTATTCGCGGTTCATGTT
This sequence comes from Pseudomonadota bacterium, assembly GCA_039819785.1. Classification (GTDB taxonomy): domain Bacteria; phylum Pseudomonadota; class Alphaproteobacteria; order Rhizobiales; family Hyphomicrobiaceae; genus JBCBRD01. Next base: position 63,747 of record JBCBRH010000018.1, read on the forward strand.
TTGGATTGTCGTTGTCCTAAGTGTCGTTGGGCTCTATCTGACGGCGCGCCAGTGGAATGTGTTTTCAGCGACGTTTGTTGATTTCCTGTCGCCGTCGGGATTGCTTGCTTATGGCGTGGCGCTCGTTGCCCTAAAAATTCTGCACGAGTTGGGGCATGCCTACACTGCGACACGGGCTGGTGTGCGTGTGAACACGATGGGCGTGGCTTTCATGCTGTTAATGCCGATTTTGTTCACCGATGTGTCCGATGCCTCGCGGTTGCGTTCGCGTCAGCAGAAGGTTGCGATTGCCGGTGCGGGGATGGCTGTCGAGCTGGCGATCGCAGGTATCGCGACATTCATCTGGGCGTTTCTGCCTGATGGTCCTATGCGAAGCGTGGCCTTCGTGGTGGCGACCACCAGCTGGATATTGAGTTTGATGATCAATCTCAATCCGTTGATGCGGTTCGATGGGTATTATCTGCTGGCTGATGCCTGGGGCATTGAAAATCTACAAAGCAGAAGCTTTGCGATTGGGCGGTGGAAACTGCGGGAAGCGCTGTTTGGGCTTGAGGCTGCGCCACCGGAGGTTTTCCCCATTTGGACGCGATTTTGGTTGATCGTTTATGCCTTTGCGACGTGGATTTATAGGCTGTTTCTTTTCATCGGCATCGCGCTTCTGGTTTACCATTTATTCTTTAAAGCGGCCGGGCTGCTGCTATTTATTGTCGAGATTTTCTGGTTTATCGGACGGCCAATTCTAAGCGAACTCTCCGAGTGGTGGAAAATGAAACACGATATTGCCAAGCGCGGCAGCAGTTGGATCACGGTGTTGGTTTTCTTGGGCACATTGGTTGGCTTATCGGTTCCGTGGTCGGCAACGGTTTATGTGCCAGCTGTGGCTGTATCCAGTGATGCGTTTGAAGTGTTTCCGCCGCGGTCTGCCCGGGTGGTCGACCTTCGTTTTGAGACCGGCACAGTCGCGGAAGCAGGTATGCCGCTGATGACGTTGGCTTCACCCGATCTTGAGTTCGAGATCGCTGCAACCAAGCAAAAGATCGCCCTGAGCGAGGCACGGCTGTTGCGGGTGGCTGGAGACTTGCGAGATCGAGCGACGCGGATGATCACCGAGCAGGAGCTGGTGCGTTCGCAAGCCAAATTGGTCAATCTGGAAAAGGAACGCGAGAGGCTCGAGGTGGTGGCGCCACATGCTGGTGTCGTGACGGATACGCTGAGCGGGCTGAACGTCGGCGACTGGGTCGACGCCGAGACGCGGATTGCGCGCGTGGTCTCGACGCGCGCGCTAGAGGCGCACGGTTATATCCACGAAGACGATGTTTGGAAGGTCGATGTCGGGCAGGCGGCCGTGTTTGTGCCCGAGGACCCGTTGCTGGCGTCACGAAGAGGGCGTGTGGGGCTGGTTTCAGAGGCGGGTGCGGAGGATCTTAAGATCCGTTATTTGTCAACTGTCTTTGGCGGGGCCGTGCCATCTGATGCTGGAGATGACGGTGAGATTAAACCGCGATCCGGGCGCTATTTCCTGCAAGTGGAACTTAACGGCGAACCGATGCAACGGGTGGTTCGTGGGACGGTGCTGTTGGATGGGCATCCTGAAAGCATCCTGCCTGCAGCGTGGAGGCGGGTTATGCAGGTGCTGGTCCGCGAAATGAATTTCTAGCGTTGAGCGATCCGGTGGGCTTGTTGATCCAAGGGATCGTCGCAGCGTGACGCGTATGGGATATGACTGGCATTCTGACTTTCCTGTTGCGAAATATTTTTAAATGATGTGAAACTTTGCGGAGAGACGTTTACCGCGAGTTGATCAATTGACCAGCACACATCGGGACCACTTTGACTATGGGGGCGGTCAAGCCAAGGTCGCGCACGTCGGCATATTCGATTTCACCGGTGCGTTTCGCGAGAAGCGCCTGAGTTCGGCTGCGTTTCAGTCCCATCTTGAGACCGGGTGGCGGTTCATCGATGCGCTGCCGTATTGGATGTATGACGAAACGTGCTTTGCCGAGAAGGGTTTTCAAGACGAAGCCGTTGCAATCGACAACCAAAGCCTGAGGCCCTATCCGTTTGAAGCGGATGCGTGTCTCGCGGTCGCCGACTATACGGGGCCAAGTGCCGAGATTTCCCCAAGGCGCGTGCTTCAACGGCTGACCGATAGGGCTACCGAGCTTGGGTTCGTTGCCGTCGGCGGGTTCGAATACGAAACCATTTTTCTGGACGAAGATGGCGGGTCTTTGCGCGCGAAGTCGTGGGGCGACCTGGTGCCGTCGTTGCCGCATAACCGCTGCTGGTCGGGACTGGCTCCTGCCGCCGATGCAACGTTCCTCAAAACCATCCATGACCAACTGACATCTGCAGGCATTTCGCTTGACCATCATTGTATGGAACTTGGACCCGGCTGCGTTGAATACTGTCTGGGGCCCGAGTCAATTCTCAAGGCATCAGATGACGCCGCTCTGTTCAAAGTCTTTACGAAAGCGATCGCGCGCAGTCATGGCAAGACAGCCAGCTTTCTTGCGCAACTCGATGCGGGTTTTCCTGGGCTGGGCGGGCATCTTTCGATTTCACTTCGCGCACCGGATGGCACCTTGCTCTTTCATGACGCCCAAACCCCGCACCGCTTAAGTGAGGTTGCGATGTGGTTTCTGGGCGGGGTTTTAAAGCTGACGCCAGAGCTGATGTGCATGTTTGCGCCGACGGTGAACGGCTACCGGAGACTGAGACCTGGAAACTGGGCTCCGCGAAGTGCCAACTGGGGCGTTGGAAACTACTCCTGCGGTATGCGTGCTGTGTCGCATACCCCGGAAGAGACGCGACTAGAATTCCGGCTGCCTGGTGCGGATGCGAGTGCGCATGTGGTTTCCGCCATGGTGCTTGGTGCGGGACTATGGGGCATCGAAAACCACATTGATCCTGGTGCGCCCGTCAGCGGTAACGGCCGCTTGGCAGAGCCTGCACCGGGTGCTGATCTGCCAACGTCGCTTGAGGAGGCCGCGCGCCGATTTTCAGAATCGGGACCAGCGCGCGAGATCTTTGGCGAGGGCTTGGTCAACCATTATGCCGCCTGGTGTCGTGCCGAGGCGGCAGCCTTTCACGCACATGTTTCAGCATTTGAACGCGCTCGTTACTTGGAGACTGTCTGATGACCGATATTGAAGCCTATGTCGATGCGCCCGGCCGCGCAGAGCAAATTGCCGAGGTGCGGAAACTCATTGATGCGTTGGAGATCGAATATCTCTATCTGCAATTCGTTTCGGTCACGGGCCGCATCTGCGGAAAAGGAATTCCCGCCGCTCATTGGGAAACCGTCGCCAACAAGGGCTTCCAACTGGTCTACGGCGCGACGGTCAACCTGTTCACCAACCGGCATGGCGAGTACATGGGTTATGGACCAGAGGCGGCAGAGCTGGTTGGTATCCCGGATACGGACACCTTTTGTCAGCTGCCTTGGGATAAACGAGTCGCGCGCGTGTTTTGCACGCTGTTTCGCAACAGGGAAGAGCGCGACATGCCGGGTGCCTTTTTGACATCCGACTGCCGCGGCAACCTTCGACGTATCCATCAGCAGTTCCAGATCGACCACGACGGGCTGCACATGCGCCACGGCACCGAGCCGGAAATGATGTGGTTGAAACGGGGGGAGGATGGTCAGCCGGCGGGGGGCTACTCGAAGCCCTATTGCTATCACATCGACCAGTTCGAGAGCCTTCGCCCGGTGTACATGAAGGTCATCGAGTATTGCCATGCGATGGGACTTGAGATGATCCAGGGCGACCATGAAGATGCCCCTGGTCAACTGGAGTTGAACTTTACCTACGATGACCCGCTACGCACGGCGGACAGGCTCACGACCTACAGGCAGATCTGTGCGCAGGTGGCGCGCGAATTTGATCTGATCGCCTGCTTCATGTCGAAGCCCTTTATGGGGGTCTCGGCTTCAGGCTGTCACCATAACATCAGCTTCTGGCGCGGTGGTGAAACGGTTCACAAGACATTGGGCCGGATGGGAACGCCGGGCATGCCGGAGGTGTTTGCGTATCATTCCGGCGGACAGAACACGTTCATGCCGGAAGGTGACGATCTACAGATGCCCGGCAAGGTCGGTCAGCAGGTCGTTGCGGGTATCGTCAAACATCTGTTCGCGCTGACAGCGATCGGGTGTTCCACCGTGAACTCGTATCGACGGCTGTGGGACACGGGGTTTTGGGCACCTGTATTCGCGGACTGGGGTTTTCAGAACCGGACCACGGGATTGCGCATTTCGGCACCTGGGCGCTTCGAGTACAGGGCGGTGGATTCCATGGTGAACCCGTACCTGATGGCTGGCGCGATCATCAGGGCGGCTGATGACGGCATCAAACTCGACCTTGATCCTGGTCCGCCGGAAGAGCGCAATATTTATGAGGCGATGGAACAGGGCAAAGAGGTGCGCAAGCTTCCCATGACGCTTGGGGCCGCACTTGAAGAGCTGGCCAAGGATGAGGTGATCAAATCATCCATGCCAGGCGAGATGTACCGGCTCTATCACGAGTACAAGACGGATGAATGGGAGCGGTTCAACCACACCGTATCGAACTTCGACGTTGAGACGTATCTCGACTGTCTGCCGTGACGAGGTCCACGAAACGAGCTATGGGCGTTTGAACGATGACGCAGGCTGTGAATATGGACGATGCACCCTTTATTGACCTTGCCGATCCGTTGCTGTCGATCCGGTCGCAGGCGATCAAGGATGTACGTGCGCGCAGTTGGTTTGCGCGAACTCCTTATGGGATCGCCGTCCTGCGCTATGACGATATGCGGCATCTGCTGCTGCATCGCGGCCTGCGGCAGGGCAGCCATGAATGGCCGGCCCACAATAACGTGACGGGTGTGTTTTCTGATTGGTGGTCCCGTACGATTTTGGTTCAGGAAGGGGCTGACCATGCGCGGCTGAGAAAGCTGGTGAACCCGGCTTTCGCGCCGTCGATCATCGCGGCGATGAAGCCGGAATTCGAAAGGTTCGCGGTCGAACTCGTTGATGACTTTGCAGCTGATGGGCGATGCGATTTCATGGCGGATTTCGCCGATCCGTATGCAGCGCGTGTGATCTGCCATGTGCTGGGGCTGCCGCTTGATGAAGCGGACCGCATCTTGAAATTGTCGGCGACGATGGGGCTTGCGCTCGGGCTTTCGTTCAAAGACCACGAAGTGCGCATCAATGAAGCGACGATGGGCATGTTTGCCTATGCCGACGAGCTGGTGGCAAACCGGCGGTCCGTGCCTGGTGATGACTTCATGTCGATGCTCATCGCAGCGAGCGAGGGTGGGGATCAACTCTCCGATCAAGAACTTCGCGACATGATCTTGATGCTTGTGTTTGCCGGTATCGATACCACACGGAACCAGCTTGGCCTGGGGATGGCAACGTTCCTTGATCATCCCGAACAGTGGGAGCTGCTGGCTGATCGGCCTGACCTTGCGCCACAGGCGGTCGAAGAGGTGATGCGCGTGCGTCCGACGATCACATGGGTGACGCGGCAGGCGATTGCTGACTTTGACTACAAGGGGCTGACGATCAAAGAGGGCACGACCTTGCATCTTTTGGCAGAGGCAGCCGGGACTGACGAGGAGGTCTATGAGGCAGGCTTTGACATTGCCGCTGAACGAAAACGGCACTTTGGTTTTGGGGGCGGCATGCACCATTGTTTGGGGCACGCCATCGCCCGCAGCGACATGGCGATCGCCTTCACAGTTCTGCCGAGCCGGTTGAAGAGCATCCATGCCGCGGGGCCGGGAGAATGGCTGCCTGATAGCGGCAACACGGGCGCTGTTTCGCTGCCGATCACGTTTGAGGTTCGCTAAGCCTTGCTGATGTGCAGGTGCGTGCTTTGGCTGTCAGGTCACGCGTGGCGCCAGCACCTGGTAGCCGAACTCTGCTGAAGCATGTGTGAGCCAGGACCAAAAGCTCAAGCTGAAGCTGCGCGCCATCATGACCTGGAAGGTATCAGAATCATCCAGCCGCCAAAGCTGGCAAACGATCTGGTCAATCTGGGTTGTTGCCGCCATACCGGGGCCAAAGATGGAAGGATGCAGATCGAGTTGACAGCCTTTTGCCAGAGCATCGCGAACATGAGGCCCGTGCAAGCTGAGGATCACTTTTGCCGATGTGTGATCGGTCAGTGTCGCCAGTTCGCCGATGTCAACATTGCTCTCGGTCGCAGACGGCACGTCCGTCCCAGGGGTGAGGCACAACCACTGACCACGGCCGACACCGATGATGATCTGTCCGAAGTTGTTTTGACTGTCGAGCGCTTGCGGAGTTGGAGGGGCTTGGGTTGCCTTTGGTCCATCGCTCACACGTTGTCCGACGATGTTTGAAAGTCTTTCGCAAACGGCCTCGCCGTGTCCGCTGCGTGCTGAGACATGCAGGATGCGCACGCCGCGTTGTTCTTGGATGGTGAGACCGACGGGTGCGTCCGACTGTGCACCGTACCGACCTGCCTTCGCAATGTCCGTCAATGCAAACCGAGGTTCCAGAACAAAGTCAGCCACGTACTTTCTCCCCGTTCGGGTCCACAAAAACGGGATCTACGATCGTGCAGGTAACATCGCTTCCACGTAACGGATCAACCGCGCGAATGTCCTGGCCGATGCGGTCTCGACCGCGTGCGAGAAAACCAAGCGCGATATCGTGTCCGCGTGTTGGCGAGAACGCAGCTGATGAGATATGCCCCTCATCGTTTTCAGCCGTCGTTGCCCGTCCAACCGCAATGAGATGTGCGCCCGCTAACACTTTCTCAGAAGGGTCTTTGGGGATCAGGCCGACCAGGATGGGCCGGGCCGGGTCGAGGAGGGCCGGGCGTTGCGCCAGTGTCCGACCGACAAAACCTGTTTTCTTCGCACCCATTTTGCCTAGGCCCAAGTCGCGCAAGGTCGTGCGCCCGTCCAGTTCCGGGCCGGCAACATGTCCCTTCTCGATCCGCATGACGCCGAGTGCCTCGGTGCCATATGGAGCAACGCCCAAGGTCTCTCCAGCCTGCATCAGGGCGCGGATGAGTGCATCGCCGTAGGTGGCGGGAATTGCGATTTCGTAGGCCAATTCGCCGCAAAACGAGACGCGGAACACACGGGCCTCCGCGCCGCCGATCTGCACAGTTGTGAAACCCATGAACGGCAAGGCGTCATTGGATACAGCGGCCGGGTCGTCGACGAGCTTTGCGAGCAGGTCGCGTGAGCGGGGGCCTGCGACGGCATACTGAGCCCATTGTTCGGTGACGGGAACAATGCTGACACCCAGGTCCGGCCACAAAACCTGATGACAAAAATCCAGGTGCTCCAGGACTTTGCCGGCGTTCGCGGTTGTGGTCGTCACCAGGACATGGTCCGGCCCGAGGCGGCAGACCGTGCCGTCGTCCATGACCATACCGTCTTCGCGCAACATCACGCCATAGCGGACCTTGTTGAGTGGGAGCGTCGAGATGGTATTGGCGTAGATCCGGTCAAGGAATGTGGCGACGTCTGCGCCCTGAATGTCGATCTTGCCGAGTGTCGAGACATCGCATAAACCCACGGCGCTGCGGACCGTTTTCACTTCACGCGCGACGGTATCCAGCCAATCGGTTTCATCTGGTTTTGGAAAGAATTGTGCCCGTTGCCACAGGCCGGCCTCTGTAAACGTCGCACCCATTTCATGTGCCCAGTCGTGTGATGGGGTCCGGCGTGTGGGACCGAAGTCCCGCCCACGGGCATGGCCGACAAATGCTCCCAGGGTGACGGGTGTGAAAGGAGGCCGGAAGACCGTTGTCCCCACATTGGCCATGGGCTGGTCCGTCAGGTCCGCAATGACGCCCAGTCCGGTGACGTTGGCGGTTTTCCCCTGATCGGTCGCCATGCCCAATGTCGTGTAACGCTTGACGTGTTCGGCAGCTGAAAAGCCTTCTTGGATTGCCAGTTCGATGTCCGTCAAGGTGACGTCGTTTTGAAAATCAACGAAGGCTTTGCCCTTCAGTTTCCTTGTGCTGCTGCCAATGCCCCAGCGAGGTGTGACGGATGCTGTCTCTTCGCCATCGACCTCTGGCACGGGGATGTTCAGACGCTTGGAACACCCAACACTGGAGGCTGCTTCAAGGCCCATTCGAACGCCTTCGCTCAGGGCTTCAGTCAACGTGAATTTGGCAGCGGCCGCGCCGCCGACCACCATCCCAGGTGGCGGCGTTTGCGCAAGGAATGCGTTTTTTTCATCGTCCCAGGTGGGCTTCGCGCCTAGGTGACAGGTCAGATGAATGGTTGGGTTCCATCCGTTGGACACCGCAACAAGATCGCAATCGATCGACGATGTTGTTCCGTCAGCCTGTCGGATCTCAACAGATTGGACGGCTCGCCCGCCGGATGCCTTCTCAACCACTGCGCCTTTAACAACATCGAACGTGCCATTGTGTGTGGGGTGCTCGGTGCTCGTGCGCGGATCTATTAAGGTGACGTCAGCGCCGGCTTCGGTGAGGGATTGGGCGGTGCGCCATCCATCGTCTGATGTGGTGTAGACGACGGCCTGTTTACCCGGGCAGACGCCAAATCGATGGATGTAGGTCCGCACGGCGGATGCCAGCATCACGCCTGGTGCGTCGTTGTTTGCAAAGACAAGTGGGCGCTCGATGGCTCCGGTTGCGAGAATGGCGCGCTTGGTGACGATCTTCCACCCACGCTGGCGGGGTTGGTGCGGCATCGGTTCACGTCGATGGTCGTTGACCTGCTCAACCGCACCATAGGTGTTTTGGTCATAGACGCCGAAGACGGTGGTGCGCGGCATCACACGGACATTGGGTAGGGCGGACAGTTCTTCCAGCGTGGTGCCGACCCATTGGTTTGATGCGACACCGTCGAGGCTGTCGGCTTCGGCATTGAGACGGCCTCCGGGTTGAAAATCGGCATCGGCCAGGATCACTCGTGCGCCGGAGCTCCCGGCGGCCAGAGCTGCCATCAAGCCGGTTGGACCGGAACCAATGATCAAGACGTCACAATGAGCCCAGGCCTTTTCATAGGTGTCGGGGTCTGGTTCGCGAGAGCCACTGCCAAGACCCGCGGCGCGTCTGATAATGGGCTCATAGACCATTTCCCAGAATGCGGCGGGCCACATGAATGTCTTGTAGTAGAACCCGGCGGCAAGGATCGGAGACAACATCTGGTTGACCGACAGGACGTCGAAGGACAATGACGGCCAACGGTTCTGGCTGCGGCTCACAAGGCCATCGTAAAGTTCAACCATGGTCGCGCGCGTGTTCGGCTCCTGACGATTGCCCTCGCGCAGTTCCACCATGGCGTTGGGTTCTTCGAAGCCGGCGGTGAGTATTCCGCGTGGGCGATGGTACTTGAAGGAGCGCCCAACCAGCCGGACATCATTGGCGAGCAGTGCGGAAGCCAATGTGTCGCCTGGATGACCCTGGAAGGTCTTGCCGTCGAATTTGAAAGTGAGGTGTTCTGATCGATCAATCAACCCGCCCGCGGAAAGGCGCCGGGGTGCCGGACGCGATGAAGCCTGCGGGTCTGCATTCGGTTGTGTGGCTTGGCTGGATTGAAGCACGGTGTCTGCCATCAGCTGCCCTGCTGCCGGTCGCCATTGGCAAATCGTACGTTTTCGATGTGGTGGGTGCGTGTATCACGCGTCACGACCAGCCAGGAACGGCATCCGGAGACGTGCACCCAGTGCTCGTCGATGACCCCGGCAGCGTTTTCACGCAGGTAGACATAATCGAGAAAGGTTTGTTCACCGCCAGCCGCTTCTGGGTCGGGACGATTGAAACCCTCTGCGCCGCGGTAGTGAAATTCGCGGACGTCACGATCTCCGCAATAGGGGCAGGTTATGCGCATCGTTGTGTCTCATCCTCAGTGGGTTCGGGATCGGAGGCTTGGGTCTTCGCGGCCAACACTGGACCTGCCTCCTAGTGGAGGTTGGGTTGTGCACCCGACCCTTTTTCGTCAATCACAGCACCTCGATTGAAACGGTCGAGCCGGTAGGCTGCTGCGGTCTTGTGGGGTGTTTCGGTGGCGATCAGATGCGCAAAGCACCAGCCGGAAGCCGGGGTGGCTTTGAAGCCTCCATAGTTCCATGCGCCATTGAGATACAGGCCTTCGATCGGTGTCTTGTCGATGATCGGCGAGCCGTCCATGGACATGTCAATCACGCCACCCCAGGATCGAAGCATGCGCAACCTTGCAAGGTTTGGGAACAGTGCGAGTGCGCCTTCAGCGACATCCTCAACCACTGGGAGGTTTCCGCGGGCTGCATAGGAATTGTACCCGTCAATATCACCGCCGAAGACGAGCCCGCCCTTATCCGACTGACTGACGTAGAAGTGGCCTGCGCCGTAAGTGACCACGCCGTCGATGAGCGGTTTCAACCCTTCACTAACGAAGGCCTGAATGACGTGGCTTTCGATTGGCAGCCTGAGACCGGCGAAAGCTGCGGTGCGTGATGTGTTGCCTGCGGTCGCCAGGCCGATTTTGTTTGCGCCGATAAATCCGCGTTTGGTTTCGACGCCTTTTGCGTACCCCTGGTCCATGCGTATGCCGGTGACTTCGCAGTTCTCGATGATGTCGACACCCAGCTTGTCGGCGGCTCGGGCGAATCCCCAGGCCACGGCATCATGGCGGACGGTGCCGCCGCGTTTTTGGAGGAGGCCGCCGGTGATTGGAAAACGCGCGTGGTCAAAATCCGCAAACGGGATCATGCGGCGGACCTCTTCGCGGTCGAGTAGTTCGGCATCTACGCCGTGCAGGCGCATCGCGTTCCCGCGCCTTGCGTAGGCGTTGCGCTGGCCGTCTGAGTGGCAGAGGTTCAATATCCCGCGCTGGGAGACCATCGCGTTGTAGTTCAAGTCCTGTTCGAGGCCCTCCCAGAGCTTCATGGACAATTCATAGAAAGGGATGTTGCCGGGAAGCAGGTAGTTTGACCGGATCAAGGTCGTGTTGCGACCGACGTTTCCGGAGCCGAGATATCCCTTTTCCAGGACCGCGATATTGCTGATCCCGTGTTCCTTGGCGAGGTAAAACGCTGTTGCAAGGCCATGCCCTCCACCCCCGACGATGACGACATCGTAGTGGCTTTTCGGCTCTGGTTTGCGCCATGCAGGCTGCCACCCGCGGTTTGCGTTCAGCGCTTGTCCGACGAGATTGAGAAACGAATAGCGCATCGCTCAGGTGTTATCCGTCAACAATCAAGCGTGGAGCGGCGCTCCCACTCTGTCAGCTGGCTTGTGTAGGCGTTCCAATCGTTGGTCTTCAGCTTTGTGTAGGCTGTCGTGAATGCTTCGCCGAGACCGTCCTTCAAGACGGCCGATGCCTCGAAGGCGCGCAAAGCATCGAGTAGGTTGAGCGGCAGTTGCTTGGCGTCTTTGACGGTGTGGCCTTCTGCGTACATGTCGATATCAAGCCGTGGGCCGGGGTCGCGACCGTTTTCAATTCCATCGAAACCGGCAGCAAGAATGGCAGCCGGCAGCAAATAGGGGTTGGTTGATCCATCCGCGAGGCGGAGTTCAAAACGGCCGGGGTCGGGGATGCGGATCATATGCGTCCGGTTGTTGCCAGCGTAAGTTACGGTGTTGGGGGACCACGTGGCACCGGACAGCGTGCGCGGTGCATTGATGCGCTTATAGGAATTCACCGTCGGGTTTGTGATGGCGGCCATCGCATCGGCTGAATGGATGATGCCGGCCAGGAACTGGTAACCCAGGGCTGAGACGCCCAACTCACCGTTTGGGTCTTCAAACACGTTGGCGCCAGTCGCGGTGGACCACAACGACACGTGTGCGTGGCATCCGTTGCCGGTCAGATTCGCGAAGGGCTTGGGCATGAAGGTTGCGCGGAGTCCGTGTTTTTCGGCGATGGACTTGACCATGTATTTGAAGAACGCATGCCGGTCGGCGGTCTTCATTGCGCTGTCAAAGGTCCAATTCATTTCGAACTGACCGTTGGCGTCCTCATGGTCGTTCTGGTAGGGGCCCCAACCCAATTCCAACATGCAATCGCAGATCTCTGTGATGACGTCGTAGCGGCGCATCAAGGCTTGCTGGTCATAGCAGGGCTTGGCCTGATAGTCGGCTGGGTCGGAGATGGCGTTGCCATCCGGGGTGATCAAAAAGTATTCGCATTCAACGCCTGTTTTGAGGTCATAGCCCTTGTCGGCGGCAGCCTTTACGGCCTGGGCCAGGACATTGCGAGGGGCTTGTTCTACGGGTTTGCCGTCCATCCAAAGTGAAGCTGCAAGCCATCCGACATCCTTTTTCCAAGGCAGCTGGATGAGGCTATCTGGGTCTGGAACAGCGAACATGTCGGGATCAGCGGGTGTCATGTCCAGCCAGCTGGCGAAACCTGCAAATCCCGCACCGGTTTGAGCCATTTCGCCGATGGCTGCGGCGGGCACGAGTTTGGCCCGCATGGTGCCGAACAGGTCAACAAAGCTGATGAGAAAATACTTGATGCCGCGCTCGGCAGCGATCGCAGATAAGTCCGTCATGGGTTTCTCATTTCCTCGTTGAATGCCCGGGTTAGGCTGTGTCGCTTTGCGAAATCTCCGGAAAAAATTGAGCATCTCGACCTGCGGTTAGAACGTCCCCTGACCTGGAATCCAATTGGTGCCAGCCAACGGAATACGGGCCATGGCAGCCGCCTCCATTGTTAGGGCCACAAGGTCTTCGGGTTCCAAGTTGCGTACATCACTTTTGCCGCAAGCCCTGGCGATGGTCTGAGTCTCAAGC
>JBCBRH010000019.1:0-73150 GCA_039819785.1 Pseudomonadota bacterium
CGGGATGCTGAGCTTTGAGGTACATCTGCGCCCATCCTTTAGCCGACGCGCGAAGTTGAACGTCACGGCCACGGTGCTTGAACGCGAGCAGGACCGTGTAGCTTTCGAAGTCATCCATAAACCCGACGCTCTCACAGCCCATGCGTCGAAGCAGCGACGTGATTTCTTCACGTGCCTTCGCACCGCTACTGGCGTTCTCATATGGGACTGTGGCTGCCATCGGTCCGGGGAACCTTTCCAGTTAAAACACCTAAGCCCTGACCAACTTAGGGACGCCACCCTATGGCGATTTCTGAGAACTTGATCTCCGGGTCAGCGGCGGCCTTTCCTTCTCTGGTTTACCGGATATCAACACGGCTGCCTTTACGTGTCAAGACACAGCTTGACGTGTCCAGCAGTTTGTGGAATCTTCCAGACATGGCTATTGCAACGGGGATGCCCCGTAAGGACAAACCGATCTCTCTGGCGCTGGACCCAAAGCTGCTCGACGAACTCGACCAGTTTATCCACGATCAAGAGTTTCCGCCCACGAAGCGCCAAGTCTTCGAGGCGGCTTTGCGCGCATTCTTGGATGCCAAGAAAGGCAGCAAGAAATGAACGGATTGGTTGTGATCGCTGTTTTCCAAGGTGGCATGGAAACGTTGTTTCAGCCACCGGTGAAGAAAATTGTCTCAGCAAACGCCGCGAACAGGAATTTTGATCGGGTACGCCCGTGTCTCAACCCGAGAACAGAACACCGAACAGCAGGTGGCTGCACTCAAAGCGCACGGTGTCGAAGACGACAATTTGTTCGTCGAGCAGGTCTCCGGTGTTGCGAAGAAGCGCCCGCGATTGGACGAAGCGATGGCCAAAGCAGACGAGGGCGACGTGTTCGTCGTCTGGAAACTGGACCGCTTCGGGCGCTCGATTATCGACCTGCTAAACCGGCTCAAAATTTTGACGGATCGCGGCGTCGGCTTCGTCTCGCTGACCGATGCCATAGACACCACAACGCCTGCAGGCCGGTTTATGATCCACATGCTGGCCAGTGTCGCGCAGTTCGAACGCGACTTGATATCAGAGCGCACACGCGCGGGGATGCAGCACAAGATCAAGACCGAGGGTTATGTGCCGGGACCGGTTGCGAAGCTGGATACACAGGGCGGGAAGCCTCGCAAGCGGGCTGATGAGCTTAGAGAGGGCGGCATGTCAGCACCAAAGATCGCAGCGGCGATCAAAGAGGAATTCGGCATCACGGTGTCGTCAAAGACGATCTACAATCAGACGAAACCGCCCGGGAAGGGCGAAGCATAGAGGGTGCGAAATGGAAAACGTTGATGTCTTCGTGGTGCCTGATGACTGGCAGTTTTATCAGGCTGAGCTTGGCTTACGCGCAGGCCATATCACCGTGGCTGCAGAGCCGCACGTTTCGGGTAGCGCCGTGGTGACATTGGATGCCATGAGCATACAGCACAACGGCGAAACGCAGAATGCAACGCTTTTCATGTCAGCCGATGAAGCACTTGAGATTTGGACTGCCCTAGGACACGCCATTGCCAATGCATCCGGCGAAGCACCGAAGCCAGTCAAATTGGTCAAAACAGCATAGAGGGTGCGGTGATGGGGAAGGCTGTTCGAAAGGATGTCTGGCTTGAAATCGGGCAGGCTGACGGCTCTGCACGTGACGTAGCCAAGCGCTACGGGGTCGGCCTCACGACTGTCTACAATGCACGAAGCCACATAAAGTCGTCGCAAGAATACGAGAAGTGGCAGAAGCAAGAAGATGCGCGAAAGCGTTTCGAAAAATAGCAAAACAGGTGCTTGAGATGACCGACGACACACACGGAATTACTGACGATCGGGACGGCTCAAGCTACGGCCTGATAATTTCGTTCGCCGGTCTCCATAAGACTGATGCTGAGGAAATCGCGTTCGTGCACGGCGTTGAGTTCGGCGGCATTTACGGTCGAATGAACTCCGACAACGAAAATGAAATCGAAGAAACGGTTCATGCTGCAAACCGCATTGCATTCGAGCGGGCAGCTGCGGCGATGGGCTGGGATGTGACTTTTGAAGCGACGACGCCGCCAACGGATGAGTGGCTGGAGATGAGCGCGAAAAAAGTGAGGCCTGCACGACGTAACCCGAACGGCCTGCGGGTCGTGACCTAAACGAGAGGGTGACCGCGTGCGCAATAAATATCCCGGCATTTGCTATCGCTGTGGTCAGCGAGTTGAAACCGGCGAAGGACATTTTGAGCGATTTCGGGGCGGCTGGCGGACGCAGCACGCGACCTGTGCAATTCAGCACCGAGGCACGCCAGACCTCGAACGTCTCGAAGATCAAATAACGAAGTTAGAACGCGACGCGGCCTTGACAGGACGGCGCGGTCAAGCTGCCCGCCGTAGGCTTCGCGATTTGAAGTTGGCCTAGAAAGTACGGTGGCCATTGAAGTGGATAGGCCGCAGTCATCGCGATAGTTTCCCTTCGTACGATTAGCGTTGGTCGTCGTACTTTCTAGCTCAACTCAAATCCCGCATCCGCCAAAGCCTTGATGCAGTCAGTTGCTGGCGTTCGCTCGTGCGCACCGGCAATCATCGCCACAACGGTCCAGTGCCACCCCATCTCGCGCAACATTCGATCGGCGTACGCTTGCCCCATGGCGCTGTGCAGTGCTTGTCGCGTGGTTATCCGCTTTTCCACGACGCGCGACTGATGGCAGCTCGCGCACTTGCACGTGGCAAACCCCGGCTGACGCCCGTACTCGTTTAAAATGGCGTGCAGCTCCGTGCTATGTTCAGCCATCGTCGTCACCTTTCTGAATTACGGGGAAGCGCTAGGCGGCATGCCTGTTGAAGCTCAGATCTGCATAGGGGAGATGCCAGAATTCGTGTTTCCACTCTGCTGCATGCTCCAAATCCATGCCGCCGTAGGCGAGCAACTCATGAATCGTCATGCATTCAGTGCATACAGCAACGAATCCACCTTCACGCGCTGGGAGTGGATGCCAATCTTCTGCACATCGATCACTGGCATCGAACGCACCTTTATAGACACCCGCTTCCTCGCACCTTTGACACGGCATATGCCACCCCGCCCGGCGGTAAGCCGTCAACGGTATCCCTGTCTCCTGAAACCCGTCAAAAATCGGTGTGCGCTCCAAATCCAGGTGGCCGCACTCGTCGCAGCAATCGCCGCCGCTGAATCTTTGGCAGTCGTCGAAGCAATCTCCAAAAGCCCAGTTGAGGGCCGACCTCGCATCTGGCGCCCAAACAACTTGGTTGCCCTGACATTCGTTTCCGACGGAGTAGGCAAAGCCTGCCAGGCGTGGCTTTGCCAGCAATGGAAATGGCAGAGCGAGGGCGCCTGCCGTTGCGGCTGTGCCCGCCATGAAAAGTCGTCTCGTTACCTTCATGGTTTAACCTTCTCTTTGCGTGTGTTGTGCTGGTTGGTCTTTTTACTTCAGTTTTTCGGCCTCTTTGGGGTTCCACTCGATTTCAAGCTTGACCAATGGACCGCCATTCGTGAACGCGGCACACTGCCAAGCCTCCGCCTCTTCTGACGATGGAAGCGTTGTGACCACGGCGCAGGTTTTTCGGTCGTCATTCGCGTACCAGCGCCGCACAACCACTCCCTCGCCAGCTAAGTGGTTCAGTTGTTCATCCGTGATGGCCATGTCTCACCTTTCGTTTTGTGTGAGTTGTGATGGTGGCACCGGCAGGGTTCGAAGGTGCTTGGGATGACAAGAAACCACCGATTTTTTAGCACGCCGTCTGCGTCGTGTAAGATTTTCAAGGAAGCCTAATATCTTTCGTTTCATGGGCGATATCATGGGCGGTGACCAGAAAACAATTCCCCAGAAAATGTTTAACCCATTGAAACATATTGTTAATTTTGGTCGGAGCGAGAGGATTTGAACCTCCGACCCCTTGTCCCCCAGACAAGTGCGCTAACCAGGCTGCGCCACGCTCCGACAAGCGTGGATTAGTGCCCAATCCGGCCCGCGGGGTCAACAGTTGAGTGTGGAGACCAAATCGCTCGGCCCACCATTGTCACCCGGGAAAACGTCGTGTGTGGCAGTGTGGCCTGCTACCGGGCCGAAAGCCGGTCGGCTTACCTTCCCGGTGCGCCATGCGCGGCGCGCTTGGACGACAGGACTGCGGGCGCTTACGCACGGGCGGCTTTGGCCGGCTGCTTTTTGCGCGGCGTTGCCGCGCGGGCGCCACCACCTGTCCCGGGCCG
This sequence comes from Pseudomonadota bacterium, assembly GCA_039819785.1. GTDB lineage: Bacteria > Pseudomonadota > Alphaproteobacteria > Rhizobiales > Hyphomicrobiaceae > JBCBRD01. Next base: position 4,222 of record JBCBRH010000019.1, read on the forward strand.
CTTACCGGCCTTCGACTTGACAGCAGGATGGTGGACCTCGATCAGGTCGGCCCGGCAGGCCTCCAGTTCCTTGAGTGCCTGATGCAGCGCTTCGACGGCGCGCTCGGACAGGCGCATGTGGGCTTCTGAGACTGCGGCTGATGCTTGCTGATTGTCCGTTAGAGGGGACGACGTTCTTGAACTCTTTGATGCGGCGGCGTGTGCCGTCTTGCCAGCCTTGGTTTTCTGGGTGCCACGGGACCGTTTGCTGGTCTTAGCCTGAGCCGTGGCTTCAGCTGCTGGTTCCGTTTCCGTAGTAATCGGCGTCGACACCTTTGCGTCGGGCGGCGCGGACTTGACCGTGTCGACACCTTGTTCGCGCAAGATCTTCTGGACGCCCTTGATCGTGTAGCCTTCGGCATGCAGGAGATGGCGTATCCCACGCAGCAGCTCCAGGTCCTCAGGCCGGTAATAGCGACGTCCGCCGCCACGCTTCATTGGCTTGATCTGTGGGAACTTGATCTCCCAAAACCGGAGCACATGCTTAGGGACGCCCAACAGTTCGGCGACTTCGCTGATCGTGCGGAACGCTGTGGCAGATTTGCTCATCGGTTGTCCTTATCACTTGTCTACTCAGACCTCAGCGGACCGAGCCATGGAATGCGGGATCACCTGCTGTCACGTGCGTCTTGGTTTAGTGCCGTGCTCTGTGCCGTTTTCCGACGTTTGGCCCCGGCTCACGACAAGACTGCACATGATGTGACCTTAGACGGCTGCACTCATTGCGACGACGTGGTGTGTGATCTCAAAACATAAGTCTTTTCTTACAGACGCTTAGCAACAAACAATGGCGCTACAGCAGCGTACTTGCACCAGAAACCTAAACCCGATGCAGGCCGTGTCACGCTACAGGATGGCGGTGGTTGCAAACCAGCCACGCGCGCCGAAATTGAGTTACAAGAATTGGTTGAACATGACCTGAACAGGATGCAGGCCGCGTCAGATCAGTTCGCAACGCAGCCGAATTGATTTTCCCCATGCAGGCGCAGATGACACCGCATGGGCAATCTATTTTTTGTGTGAAATGTTTTGAAGTTGTGGATTACTTCTTGCCGCGCAACTCGAGCATGCCGTCGTTGATCCGATCCTTCATGATGCTCGAAGGGCGGAAAACGAGAACGCGTCGTGGCGTGATCGGTACTTCTTCGCCAGTCTTGGGGTTGCGCCCGACGCGCTCCCCTTTGGACCGGATCCCAAAGGACCCAAAGGAGGACAGCTTGACCTGTTCACCTGTAGACAGGCAATCCGAGATTTCTGCCAGCACCAGCTCAACCAGCTCCTGGCTCTCGTTGCGCGGTAACCCCACGTTCCGCACGACTGCCTCGGCCAAATCGGCCCTCGTCAATGTTTTGTTGCCCATCATTGCCGCCTCCCCAGCGCGTCGAAGTTGACGGACCCTAGTTGGCTTGGACAGACAGGTCAATGACAGAAAGCCACAACCTGCTGAAATCCCGACAACAATTGACAATTTGGACTGCGTTTTCTGCCTGTTCTTCAGGCATCTGTGGTTTTTTTCCGATTACCACCGCAGCAGCACGGCACCCCAGGTGAACCCGCCGCCCATGGCCTCAAGCAACACGAGGTCTCCTTCGTTGATCTTGTGTTGTTCAAACGCATGGTTCAGCGCCAAAGGAATGGAGGCTGCGGATGTGTTGCCGTGGTGCTCGAGCGTCATGACGACTTTTTCAGGTGGGACTTTCAGTTTCCTGGCGACGCCGTCGAGGATGCGTTTGTTGGCCTGATGCGGAACAAACAGGTCGATCTCAGCTGATGTGTAACCGGCCTCAACCAACGTCTCTTCAATGACGGAGGAGATTTTTTGAACGGCATGGCGGAAGACTTCGCGCCCGTTCATGCGCAGGTGGCCGACCGTCTTTGTCGAACTTGGGCCGCCGTCCACGTAGAGCAGATCTTCATATCGTCCGTCCGACCGCAGCCGTGTTGCAATGATGCCTCGGTCGTCCTTACCACCGGGATGCGGCATGGCTTCCAGCACAACAGCCCCCGCACCGTCTCCGAACAGCACGCAGGTGGACCGGTCCGTCCAATCCAGAATGCGCGAAAAGGTTTCTGCACCGATGACAACGGCGCGCTTGGCCTGCCCGCTGATGAGGAAATTGTTGGCGATCGTCATCGCATAGACAAAGCCGGAGCAAACGGCCTGAATGTCAAAGGCACAGCCGTTTTGTGCGCCGAGCTCGCGCTGGATGTGGACTGCGGTTGCAGGAAATGTCCGGTCTGGCGTGGCGGTCGCGCAGATAATGAGGTCTACGTCACCTGGGTCGATGCCGGCGCGGACCAATGCCTTTTTTGCAGCCGCCGTGCCCAGGCTTGCCGTGGTGTCATTGTCATCGGCAATGTGACGGGAGCGGATGCCGGAGCGCTCGACAATCCAGTCATCGCTCGTGTCGACGATCTTGGCGAGGTCTTCGTTGGTCATCACATTCTGGGGGACGTGAGCACCGACGCCTCTGACAATCGACCTGACTACGGCCACTTCGCAATTCCTTCGTTTTTTAAGAGCAGGTTCATTTCACACGAGTTGTGGTGACGCGCTCTAAACCTTTTGTTTTGTGTCGCTTTCTGGTGTGTTGGGCACTCGCTCCTATCTGGTCTGCGTGTTACCCGAGCTACGAACGGCAACGCATACGATAAAAACAACTGCCTGACACTTGACCATTGTGCTGGTGATCATTGCGCCGGCGGCGGTCTGCGGATGAACTGGGCTTTAGGAGGCCATGGCCTCTCCGATGGAACTGTGGAAGGCCTCCAGGTCGCCAGCCATCCGATCAATCAGCCCGCTTTGCGTCATCTCGTAGCTCAAATCAACAGCACTTGCGAAACCGAGCGCATCCGTCCCGCCGTGACTCTTGATGACAATCCCGTTCAGACCGAGGAACGTTCCGCCATTGATGCGTCTGGGGTCCATCTTATGGCGCAAAACCTTCAGCCCCCCGCGGGCAAGAAGCGCACCTGCACGCGACATCAAGGTGCGCGTGAGTGCCGATTTGATGTAATGCGAAATCTGGCTGGCGGTGCCTTCAGCTGTCTTGAGCGCGATGTTGCCTGCAAACCCCTCCACCACAACGACATCCGCCACCCCGTGCCCGATCTGATGGCCCTCGACGAAGCCCCGGTAGTCTAATGGCAAACCGGATGCGTCTTTCAACCACTGGTGGGCCTGTTTTACATCCTCGTTGCCTTTGATTTCCTCTGTTCCCACGTTCAGCAAGCCAACGGTCGGGCGGTCGGTGTGAAACAATGCACGGGCCATGGCGGAGCCCATGAGGGCGAAATCGGCGAGCTGGCGGGCATTGGCGCCGATGTTGGCGCCAACGTCCAAGACAATGCATTCGGCTGACACGGTCGGCCACAGGGCAGCGATCGCAGGGCGCTCAATGGCGGACATGGGGCGCAGGATCAGTTTTGACATGGCCATCAGCGCGCCTGTGTTGCCAGCGGAAACGGCGACATGAGCCTCGCCCGTCTTCACGGCTTCGATGGCCAGCCACATGCTTGTGCCCTTGCCACGGCGTAAGGCCTGGCTGGGCTTTGCAGTCATGGAAACGGCTGACTCCGTGTGCACGATCTTGGCGCGTTTGGCCAAGGCTGCATGGCCTTTCAAGGCCGATGAAATGGCTGCCTCGTCTCCGCACAATATGAACTCAAGCGAGGGGTGGCGCTCCAGCGAGAGTGCCGCGCCTGGAACCACCACATCGGGGCCGTGGTCCCCGCCCATGCAGTCGAGCGCAATCGTTCGTTGCGAAAGCATGTGTGCGGTCAAAGCCCCCATTGGCGGTCAGAGTGTGAACAGGTGTGGCCGAAGTTGCGCATTATGTCTCAGCGCAGCGATTTCGCCCGGACAATAGCCCGTTAAAGGTTCAGCACAACCAGTTTGTTCATGCTGCCTTGCGCCGCAGCGGACAGTCGTTCAATTGTCGTTGGACGGTGCTTTTTTCAGAGCGCCGAGACTTGCGAACGGACTGTCCTTCGCGCCATCCATCCCCCAGCCTGACGCCCACGTTCCACTCTCTTGCGTTTTGCGTGGAAACGGATCGATTGCAGCCGTGAGTGTTTCGTAGACAATCCGCCCCAGGGGCACGTGCTCGTCTTCGATCAATTCGACATCCTCAATATCAAGGATGGATAGCTCCGCATCCTCACTCGATGCCAGTTTGGCATCAGGCAGCTTCCACGTCATACGGGCAGAAAACGGCTCGTTGATGCTGGTCGACATGGGCTCCAGCGTCACGGAGCATGTCTGGTCCACGCGGGCTTCAAGGTTGCCTTCAAGACGCAGATCCTTGCGGCTTCCAGGAATGGGGGCAAGTTGAAAGTCTACCGTCAGGTGTTGCAGTTCATCGACCGGCAGGACTTCTGCAAGTGCTTCGCATTCGAGCTTTGTCGCCGTTTTTTGGGACGCAAAGCCTTCGGTCGCCGCTTTCGCAGCCGGGATCAACCATTTCAATGGGGCGACCGGGCCGTCGCCATCGGTGGTGTCTTGATTGTCGGCCATTGCTGTCATTCCGTCAGATAATCTAGAGCGCCAGATGATCGGCAGGGTCTGGGAAACTCGGTGCCGACTCGATTATGGCATCAGTTGTCTGTTTGCCGATGTGCGCGGACGCTGCAATCGTATAGCGCTTCAAGGCATCGATGAAGACGTCATGCCTGGGATCTGCGGCCGAACCATCTTTGCCAGCTTCGTGACTGGGCGTAGCGGGTGGTTCGACGCCTGCGGTTATCGCGGGTGCAGGCCCCTCGCCTTGGCCGAAAACGTGGGCGAAATATGTGGCAACGGCGTTGTCGTCATCCGCGTTGAGGCTTTCCCGTAACATCACTGAGCGGTCATAGAATCCGGATGCTGCCTGTTTAACCCTTTTTGGCACGCGCGTGTCGCTGACACCTTGTTCGCGCATGCAGTCGTCCATGTCTTCGACAAACCGCTCCAATGTGCGCCGAGCGATGTCAGAGGTTGCCTCATCGGCGTCGCGCAGACGCTCCATCACGAGGAACAGGTGGACAACGACCAATTCATAGCGACCATACATCGTGTCGGGCACGTTGTAGGTCGTGTAGAAACCGGGATGGCGCGCCTGGTCCACGATTGCAGTGTAAACGGCGTCCGCTTTTTGGGTCTGCGCCGTCCGCTTCTTCCACCAATTCAGCATTTGATGTCCTGTTTGCCCTTTTATCGACAGGCTTTAACCCGATAGGTCCGTTGGGAAAAGCGTCCACGACCAATGCAGGTGTGTCCATTGCATTGACAGCCTGTGATGGTTATCGGGACGGGTGATGATGGAACTCATATGATTCGGACCAACACGACTGCTCGAGAGGCGGCCATGCCAGACCTGACTTCCACACGCCTTTCCTCTAACGGCTTAGATCAATTGGCCTCTAACGGCTTACGTAAATTGGGGTCCGCTTGGACGCTTTTGCCTGTTGTGCTGCTGATGACTGTCCTCGCCGGATGTGGGGGACAAGTGCTCAAACATGGGCAGCAGTTTGCCGATGGCGACATCCAGCAAGTGCAGACGGGCATGAGTAAAGAACAGGTCAAGCTGTCGCTTGGTTCCCCATCCACGACAACTACGGCTACGTCGGATGGTGGTGAAACTTATTATTATATTTCAAGTACTGCGACGCAGGCTGCGTTCTTCAAGCCGACAGAAGTCGACCGGAAGGTGGTTGCCGTCTATTTCAACCAACTCGGCAGCGTTGACCGTGTCGCCAACTACGGCATCAAGGATGGCAAGGTCTTTGACTTCATCTCGCGCACAACGCCGGCACCAGGCGGCAAGGATGAAGGTCTGTTGAAACAGCTGTTCCGCAACCTCGGGTCGCGTCAGATCTTCGGCGAATAGGGCTGAGGTCTCATGTAGTCGACAAGCGCGACGGTCCATTCGCGCGCAGTTGATACGCGGAAAACCGGTCAGGGGCAGTTGTGAAACTACATTCGCCGGTTTGATGATGGGCACGTATGATGCAGCGCGCGACGTGCGCCGAAGTGCTCAGTTCCGCCTCAAGATCCTAGGACCGCACGCCGTTGGACTTTGCGGGATTGCCCGTCTTCTGAATCACCGGTGGCTGCAGCGGCATAGCGTGTGTGCCGTTGGACATCTGGTGAATTGGTGCTGGGTTACTTTCGGCAGGCTGATGCGTGTGGCGCGGTGTTGTGCCTTCGCGGAAGAGGACCATGTGGGACAGCATTGTGAGGTCTCCTGTGACAACAGAGTTGATCGAATGGGCCGCACGTCGGCGTCGGCCCGGCTTTGATGCTGTCAGGATAGGGTTGGCCTCATTCTGAGTGCTGTCTCAGGCGGAACACCCGTGTGCTGCCACTGAAAAAGCCCGGCATTTGCATGCCGGGCTTTTTCAGTTTCATCGATCGTAAACGACGTGGATCAGTGCGCCAAAACTGCGAGCAGAAGCAGGGCCACAATGTTCGTGATCTTAATCGCCGGGTTCACAGCTGGACCAGCTGTGTCCTTGTAGGGGTCGCCGACGGTGTCACCGGTGACGGATGCTTTGTGGGCTTCCGATCCTTTCATGTGCTTCACGCCATCCTTGTCGACGAAACCGTCCTCAAACGATTTCTTGGCGTTGTCCCAGGCACCGCCGCCCGAAGTCATGGAAATCGCCACGAAGAGACCGGTCACGATCACGCCTAGCAACATGGCACCCACGCAGGAGAATGCCGCGGACTTGCCTTCCACACCCCCGCCGGTGACGAAGTAGATGACGCCAAACAGGACGACTGGTGACAGAACCGGCAGCATGGCTGGGACGACCATTTCCCGGATAGCTGCACGCGTGAGAAGGTCCACGGCTGCGGCGTAGTCAGGCTTGTCAGTCCCTTCCATAATGCCTGGTTTTTCACGGAACTGGCGGCGAACTTCTTCAACGATGTCGCCAGCTGCGCGGCCCACCGCGGTCATGGCGATGCCGCTGAACAGGTAGGGGATGAGGCCACCCAACAGCAAACCGACCACGACGTAGGGGTTTGACAAACTGAAGTCGAGTTCGACGCCCTTGAAGAACTGGTAGGAGGTGGACCCTGCCTCGTTGGCCTTGGCTATGAAGAACTGCAGGTCGTAGTTGTAGGCTGCAAACAGCACCAAGGCACCCAGTCCGGCTGACCCGATGGCATAGCCTTTCGTGACGGCTTTGGTGGTGTTGCCGACGGCGTCCAGAGCATCGGTCGACCGGCGGACTTCGGCGGGCAGACCGGCCATTTCAGCAATACCGCCAGCGTTGTCGGTCACCGGACCGAAGGCATCGAGTGCGACGACCATGCCTGCCAGGCCGAGCATCGTGGTGGTGGCAATCGCGGTCCCGAACAGGCCTGCGAGATTGAACGTCATCAAGATCCCGAAGACGATGACAAGCGTGGGCAGGGCACAGGCTTCCAGTGACACGGCCAGCCCCTGGATCACGTTGGTTCCGTGTCCCGTAACAGAGGCCTGGGAGATGGAGCGGACCGGGCGAAAACCGATGCCCGTGTAGTATTCCGTGATCCAGACGATGAGCCCCGTGACGGCAAGCCCGACGACGCCGCAGTAGAACAGGTTGAGACCGGTAATCTCGACGCCTGTCGATGTGGTCGCGATCACGCCGAAGCCGTTGTCATATTGATTGAACACGACATAGTTGGCGATGGCCAAACCGGCAATGGACAGGATCGTTGTCGCTATCAAACCACGATAGAGCGCGCCCATGATCGAGTTGTTTGACCCTAGCTTGACGAAGAACGTACCGATGATGGACGTCACGATGCAGGCCGCGCAGATGGCCAGCGGATAGACCATGAGTGCGCTCAGCTGCTCCTGCCCGACAAAGAAGATCGCAGCCAGAACCATGGTGGCCACGACTGTGACGGCGTAAGTTTCAAACAGGTCAGCTGCCATGCCCGCGCAGTCGCCAACGTTGTCGCCAACGTTATCTGCGATGGTCGCGGGGTTTCGCGGATCATCCTCTGGGATTCCCGCTTCCACCTTACCGACAAGGTCACCACCGACGTCCGCACCTTTTGTGAAGATGCCGCCGCCGAGCCTTGCGAAGATCGAGATCAACGATGCACCGAAACCAAGCGCGACGAGCGCGTCGATGACGGTTCTATCGGAAGGGGCAAAACCCATTGGACCGATCAGGATGTAGTAGTAGACAGCGACACCCAGCAGCGCGAGACCGGCCACCAACATGCCTGTCACCGCGCCGGATTTGAACGCGATGTCGAGACCACCGGCGAGCGATTGGGACGCGGCCTGGGCCGTTCGAACGTTGGCGCGCACCGACACGTTCATACCGATGTAGCCCGCCAGTCCAGACAAGACGGCGCCTATGATGAAGCCGCCTGCAACGAGTGGGCCGAGCACGAGAAAGGCCAGCACCGCGATGACCGCACCGACAATGGCGATCGTGGTGTATTGCCGGTTGAGATAGGCTGACGCACCCTCGGCAATGTTGCCTGCAATCTCCTGCATGCGGGCGTTGCCTGGATCAGCCGCCATGACTGATTGGATCGTGAAAATCGCATAAACGATAGAGAGAACACCGCATCCGATGATCCCCCAGAGAATTTCATTCATGGGCTGGTCCCCTCCGGGCCGAGTTGTTGGCGCTTTTCATGGTGCGACGGGCCTGAGGTTCAACCGGGTGGCCGACCCTTTTTAATTGTGCGGCGCATCGTCACAAAGCGCGCGGACCATGCCAAAGTTGCTTGACCGTGACAACATCAACCGATGGCTATGGGTCTGCTTTTCCGTCCCCGTCCCGTTATTTGTCACGCTTGCCGTGGTTTTTTGGCTGTCGACGCACGGGTGAGGCCTGTTCGCGTGAACTGCGGTGCATTAAATTCCGGTCGTTGACCGATATCAGTGGAGAATTCAGGGGTGGCGGACGTGTTACAGGCCCTGGCGGGCCGGGAAAACGGGACTGTGGTTCAAAACTTGGCGCAGAGTTTCGGGATTACGCCTGATCAGGCGCAACAGACTTTGCGGGCCGTGATGCCCGAGTTGAGCGGCGAATTGGAGCGGCTGACACTGTCGAGGGGCGGCTTGGCGGACCTCGTGAACACCATGGGGCAGGCCGAGTACGAGCAATTCGTCGATAACCCGGCGTTGCTGACCGATGCGGATGCTCGGGAAGACGGCACGAAGGTACTCGCCGAAGTTTTCGGGACGAAGCACAAAAGCAGGAAGGTTGCCCATCGCGCCGCCAAGGAAACGGGGTTGCCCGACCAAAAGGTCAAGGAGATGCTTCCGGCATTGGCAGGTTTGTTCATGGGGGAACTTGCAAAGCAAACCCGTGGGCAGATCAAGAAGGCGGCGAACAATACTGAGAAGTATGGCGCGGGTTCATTCGGCGGCAGAAGTGACCCGTTTTCAGGGCAAAACCCTCTGCCGATGCCTGGGCAGATGCGAGGACGTGACAGCGGCGGGGGCACTCGCGGCGGAGGCAGCAATCCGTATGAAGATTTCTCGGATATTCTCAGGCGCAGAGGCGGGCGGGTCTCCAAAGGTGGTTCGCTCGCCAATGTTATCCGGGATGCGGTCGGGTCGGCGCTTGGGTTTCAGAGCAAGGGCATCATGGGTTGGATCATCCGCATGGTGGTGATGCGCTATGGTTGGCAGATCGCTCAGATGTTCTTGCGTCGGTTCCTGGGCCGATAGACTTGGTCCAGGTCGAGCCGGGCCAAATAAAGGATGGGCGGCACAGGTGACCCGTTTCGGATTTGGCTGCCGAGCTCAACAAAAAAACCCTGATGCGCGGGCACGCGTCAGGGCTAAGTTTAGAATATCAGAGATAGAGAGAGACAAATGGCCATCGCGGGCGCGTTTGTCCGTATCGTGCGCACGCCCGTTTTAGTCTTGACGGCCGTGCGATGTTAGTCCTGTCAGGTGATCTGCTTTGCACCTTGGTTGTTGCCATAGCCAGATGAACCGGCAATGCCAATTTCAACCCAAGGCAGCAGAACACCTTAATGATACAATCCATTCGAAGCGGATTAGCGCGCTGCGCAAGGCCGCGCTTCGAGTTCACATCCCCATGCACCAGATTCGACTTTGCAGCTAACCTTTTTTGAGCGCGCCAAACGGTAGCTCGCCCAGCGGGGGCCATACTCAAGGTCGGTAAAGTCCTGCCAGGAGGCGATTGCCTGGCGAATGGCCAATTTCTTGGACGGAAGATTTTGGCTCGAACTGTAATGGAAGTGATCTGTAAAGCACAGTTTTCCAGCTTCGGACCGGATGTCATGCATGGCGGCCAGGCCGCTCACTGATGCGTATTTGCCGTGCGCCTCGACCTGTGTGGAGCCGAAAACGGCGCCAACAAGAACGAATGCAGCACAAAGTCCAGAAAATAGGGAGCGTCGCCCGATCATTGCAGATCTCCAGTGGGTCAATTGGCTGTGGATAACTTGCCTGATTCAAGCGGAATGGACGATGACCTGGCGGTCAAATGCCTCCACTTGCCCCTCTAATTGTGCCCCTAATGATACATATTTGGTTAACGTTTGGGTTGCTGCTGCGCCATTTCACGACACTCGGGTCTCAGACCTGTTGGGCTCGGCATGAGACCGCTCCCTCGCTTCAGCTGCCCGTGGCGTGATTGAGCCCCGTGGAACGATTGAGCCCCCTTGGAACGATTGAGAGTGGGAAGACGATTGGATAGGTTGGCGCGATGACAAACACATTAGCCGTTCACATTATTGGCGGTGGGCTGGCCGGGTCGGAGGCTGCGTGGCAGTTGGCCGAGGCTGGCATTCCCGCCATCGTCCACGAAATGCGCCCCGTTCGTAAAACCGATGCCCATCAAAGCGATGGGCTGGCGGAACTGGTCTGTTCGAATTCGTTTCGCTCGGATGATGCCGAAACCAATGCCGTTGGCCTGCTGCATGAGGAAATGCGCCGGGCGGGATCGCTGATCATGCGCATGGGCGACCTGCATAAACTGCCGGCTGGTGGCGCGCTGGCCGTTGACCGTGAGGCATTTTCGGCTGGGGTTACGCAGGCTCTGGAAGCACATCCGCTGGTGACGATCGACCGGTCCGAGGTCGATGGTCTGCCACCGCAGGCCTGGGATAACATCATCGTTGCAACGGGCCCGCTCACCAGCCCGGGTTTGAGTGCTGCAATCCTGTCACTCACAGATGAAGATGGACTGGCGTTTTTCGACGCAATCGCACCGATCGTACATTTCGACAGCATCGATATGACCAAGGCGTGGAAGCAATCGCGCTACGACAAAGCCGGACCCGGTGGCACGGGGGCCGACTACATCAATTGTGCGTTTGATGAAGCCGGATACAACGCGTTTCTTGATGCGTTGATTGAGGCGGACAAAACAGACTTCAAGGAATGGGAGGCCAACACCCCCTATTTTGACGGCTGCCTGCCGATCGAGGTGATGGCTGAACGGGGGCGGGAGACGCTGCGGTTTGGGCCGATGAAGCCCGTTGGGCTCACCAACCCGCATCTGGATGGGTCACGCTCACATGCGATCGTGCAGCTTCGCCAGGATAACGCGCTTGGCACGCTCTGGAACATGGTCGGGTTTCAGACGAAACTGAAATATCAAGAGCAGGCCCGTGTGTTCCGGATGATCCCAGGTTTGGAGAATGCGGAGTTTGCCCGGTTGGGCGGCTTACACCGGAACACGTTCCTCAACTCTCCCAAGCTTTTGGATCGCCAATTGCGATTGAAGGTTGAGCCGCGATTGCGGTTTGCCGGCCAGATCACCGGTGTCGAGGGCTACGTGGAGAGTGCTGCCACCGGTTTGATGGCTGGTCGGTTTGCGGCAGCCGAACGGCTTGGTGTGGCCATGGCCCCGCCGCCTGCCACGACGGCGTTCGGCGCGTTGATCGGTCATATTACAGGTGGGCACCTGGTTTCTGATGACCCAGAAGCTGGCTCTGATGATGAGGGCAAACGCAAAAAGCCACGCTCGTTTCAGCCGATGAACGTCAACTTCGGATTGTTTCCTGCACCTGAGCCAGGATCAGTCGCCAACAAAGGCGAAGATGGCAAACGTCTACGGGGCAAGCAGAAAACCGTTGCCAAGAAGCGTGCGATGAGCGCGCGGGCCCTTGCGGACATCGAAGGATGGTTGGCGGGACATGCGGGAGCAACGACCGCTGATGACAGCTTGGACGAAAGCACCGGAGGCGAGCAGGTCCGCGGCGAGCAAGATGGCGGGCCGATCGCGGCGGAGTAAACCTGCCATTACGCTGGCGATGCTGAAGCTGAATGCAACCTGAATGGTGCGATTGGATCGGGCTCAAAATGAGTTGAGATCGAAGCCCGCCGTTGGCTTGGCGTAGGCATCCACCAGTCGCAAGGCCAGAAACCATGGGGTTTTGCGGCCTTTTTCGGGCGCATTCGTGGTCGGAAAATGCGGACTTCAACCAGCCGTGCCCGAAAATGACCCTTTGAAATTTCAAGGAAAAAGTCGCAAACCTCCATCAAGAGAAACCTTTTAAGGCGCGAAAGCGTTTTTTGGCTTCTCCAATGAAAAGAGGTGCACATGTCAAAACTATTCAACTGGCGCAAAGCACAACTCGGACGCAGCCTGTCGGCTGCGATCGCGGTCATGACTTTCGCGCTCACCGTGGGTTTGTTGGGTTCCCCACGCGCCGAAGCGGCTCCTGGAGCGCTTCAGGCGATCAAAATGCAGGATGCCTTGCGCCAAGTTGGCGTGGTGTCTGAGACCACTGAAGCGGCTAAGGCGCAGCAAATCGGCTTCAAGCGTTATCGGAAATTTCGCCATTTCCGGCCACGTATCCGGTTTCGGAGGAAATATCGTCGCCGTCACCACTACCACCGCCCGTACTACAAGCGTCGGTATTACTATAATCACCGCCGCCACTACTACCCACGATACTCACGGCGCCACCATTATTACGGCTTCCGTTACTAGTCGCATGACACACAATCCGCGTACCGCAGAGCGCGACACAATACATCGATGTGTGGCAACTGAGCTGACCCTGACGGGCCAGCTCAGACGCCCTTGTGTGGTGTTCAAACGCGGGCTTTTCGCTGGCGTCGTATCAGCTGGTTTTTTGGTTGGAGCGATGCTTGCGGCCATACCCACCAGCGTCCAAGCTGCTGGACCCGAACGCAGTGCCAACCCATTTTTGGGCGTTGACCGCAGCAAGCCCCCGCCGCGTCTTCGGCAGCCCAAACAGTTCTTTGTCGCGCCGAAAACACCGCTGAATTATTACAAAGCCAGTCCTTCCTATAGATACGATTGTTTCCGACCATGCCGGGCATCCGGGCTTAGTCCCGAGACATGTAAGCGCCGGTGTCTGGTGCAGCGGAAATGGACCCCGCCGAAGTAGCGCGCTACCTGAAGCTGCGAACCGCTGATGTCTTTTTAAAAATCAGAAACAAATTGCCTTTGCGCTTTAGGCCCTTGGCCATAGCGTTCCAGAACGGCGCGAGCTTTGTCCGTCAGCGCGTCGGCCATGGCCGCATGCCCCTCCGCCGTCGGGTGAAACGCACCCGAATATGTCGAAGCGAGGATCAACTGGAACCACTTCAGCCGCTGAAACTTCAGCACCTTTTGCAGCAACGACGCCGACACATGGAAGTTGCTGGTCAAGAATGCATCGTTCGGCGTGCGGAACCAGCGCTGGCGAGATGCATAAGCCCGGAACTGTGACGGATCATAGGGGTCCCACTTGCCATCCACGTTGCGCGGCAGGCGCAGGTCATCGGCGATGGAAAACGCTGATTGGGTAAACCCTGCGCAGATGCCACGTCCGAGAAATTTGCTTCGGTGCGCGTCGACATAGGTCCAGCCGTTGCGCCGCGCGCTTTGCGCCATTTTGCGGTTGAGCCGATCTGCCACCCACACGCCTTCGCGCGCACGGCCCTGGTTCAAGGAGAAGTCCTGTACGACCTCCATGCCAGCGCTCCCCGAAGGACAAACTCTGCGGCCATCCCCCAGAAGCGCCATCTCAGGGTAGGCGGTCAGGATGATCCGGTCTGACTGCGGCCATGGCACATGCAGGACGCCGTGAAGGGCCCGGTTAAGCGCCTTGAGCCGTTCATCCAAGGTGTCCAACTCGAATGTTGCCTCTGACTGGCCGTGCACCTGTCCAAGCCAACCGCCCAGACTGCGCAGCAAGGAGCGGTCCATCAAAATGGTGTTGGCCAGGAGGCGGGCAAAACCGATGTCGTTGCCGCCAATTGAGACGAATACCAGATCGAATTTCCGTGCTTTCTTGTTGGGGCACTTGTGCAGCACCACTGTGCCTTGAAGATCGGGAACCGCGCCATTGATGTGATAAGCCTCCGGCAAATCCTTCAACGGTGCTTCGATCTGGCCGCATTGCAACCGGGCCGCAGCGGAAATCTGGGAGAGGTCCGGCGGGTTGGGCACCCATTCGTTGCCCTTGTAGTGCAGGAACAGCCCGCGCGTGATCTCTGCTCCGGAACATGAAAATCCAGCGTAGGTGACGGCACGATGGCGGTCTTCGATCGCCAACTGAAGGGCTGCGCGCAGCTGGTGGGAATAAAGCGAACGGTGGCAGGCCTGGTCGAGCCAGCGCGCGTTGTTGCTCATGAATTCTGGGTCGCCAATGGCATCCCAAGTGCCTACGCGGGCGGGAAGGCCGATCAGATCAGCGCGCTGCGGGCCCTCCTCCATACCGTATGTCGCCGTACGTTCAGACGAGAACCGGACGGGTTCGTCGGGATTGCCTTCCCCTGAGGCAAAGCTGTCTCCGAAACCGGCCACGAACAAGTCTGTGACCTTGGCGCTTGTTTCGGCAATCTTGCGGCCGCCGATACTCAATTCGATCGTGGCGCCGGAGGGATAGGGGATTTCGATGCGCGCTGGCTGGTTGCAGGGAACAGAGACGGCGTCCGCCGATGTGTCCTTGGAGGCGTCGGCCTTGGACAAGACGCGCCACGTACAGGTCACCAATGCAGCATCTGGAAGGTCTTCGACGTCGGCGAGTACCATGTGGGACGTGGGTGAGGCATAGGGTTCATCGCTGCTTGGGCAGACATGGCGGTTTTCAGCAGCGTTCCAACAGGTCTTGTCGACCACTTCTGCAGCCCAGCCGTTTTCCATCCGCGCCGACAACTGGCGTTCCGCACTTAGGATGGGTGTCCTGGCTTCTTGAATGGACAGCCTCTCGCGCACGGCCCGGTGGACGGCTGTATCGGCAGGGTCGACGAACAAGCGAAATGGGTTTTCAACGCGCCAAGTGATTTTCGGGGTGGCCGGTGGCGGTCCGTTGTCGGCCGGCGGCAATGGCGCGACCTCAATGCCAAACGTATTTCTGCGCAGAGCTGGCCACGACGGGGTGTCATCGTTTGTCGCTCCGGCTTGTGGTCTGCTGGCTGCCGGGGGCGCTTCCGCGGGCTGTGGAGGTGTTGCGTTTTGTGCGCTGGCCGGCGTCGCCAGACACAGTGCAAGCAGGCACGTGAGAGGGCTTGTTGGCTTCAAGTTCTGGTTCCCCCGTGGCCGTTTCGTTCGACAACACGTGTTAGCATGTCGCGCCGTTCCCGGTGGCGCTCTCGGGGCGCTCTAGGGGCGCTCTAGGGGCGCTCTAGGGGCGCTCTAGGGGCGCGCGCGTAGCTTTGCCATCCCCAATCCCCAGACGCGGGAAAACGGTGCCATGTCTTGCACCGGTTCCAATGACCAACACGCCTCGCTCTTCAAGAGCTTTAAATACGACTGTGTGAGGGCAACAGGCCTGAGTGCACTGCGCAGCGGCGGCCGCTCATCGGGGTTTGCGGCCCTGATGGCGCTTGCAACATCGGCTGCTGCGCGTTCGATGTGGCGCATTTCGTCGCGTACTGCCGATGCGCGCAGGTCGCGGCTTTTGGCATCTGTTTCACTGATCGCGGGAAGGCCTTCATTGGTGGCGTTTTGAAGCGGAAGCGGCCAGCGACCCCTGGCGGTGAAAAACGCCAGCTTCATCAGGACGCGAATACCACCTGTTACGCGACCGGCGGCTTCGACTGCGGCGCTCGCATGGGTCGAGGCTCTGCTTTCATCATGGCCACAAATGATTGCGGCGAGCCGGTAGGGGCCTGCTTCACACGCCGATAAGTAGGCGTGGTAGGCCTCGTGGGTTTCAAACGCATCTGCGTAAAAATCAGAAATGCGGGCCTCGCACAGTGTCTGCAGCGGTTCAATGGGAAGGGCGTGCGTGGTGCGCGTCTCGGTAAACGCATCAGCTATGGGGTTGCCGGTTTTCGTTTCGGGGTTTTGGCCCAGGTTGGCCAGCCAGTCCGCCCACCATTGCAGGCGGATTTCGCCCAGCATGGGGTCACTGACGATCGCTGGGATGCGTTCGATCTCGCCGATGACGGCGGCTAGCGACACAAGTCCGTCCCGTTGAGGCGGCGGGCACAAAAGGGCTGAAAGGTATCTGTCGCGCGCGTGCTGTTTTCCAGCTTCAAAGACGGCTTCAATAAACTCAGGCTTCAAGCGTCTGGCTCCCTGGACACATCTTTCTCATGGCCATCACGCCTTTTCACCAAACCCGCAATTTATCTGGGACCTTCAACGCGATTGCGCTCAATCGATGGCCAACAGGGCTGCCGCCACCGCGCGGCCTTCGCCTAGGAGCAGGTTGTAGGTCCTTGCTGCCGACCCCGTCGACATGGGTTCCAAGCCGATGTTGCGATCCTCGAAGGCCTGACGCAGGTCAGCCGATGGGAAAACCTGTAAGCTGCCGGTTCCCAGAAGCAGAAATTCGATTTGGTTTGCGGCTTCGAACACGCGGCCAAAGTCTGCTGGCCCCAGGGTCGCGGGGTCTTGCGCGTCCCAGGCATGGATCGCCGCGGGAAGGCACAGGATTGAACCCTTGTGGCTCATTTCGGCGAAGCGGAAGCCGCCATTGCCATAGGCATCGATGGGAGCGCTGCCGGGGAAGAAGGCGTCGGACGCGCCGCGTGTGATGCTCGTAGGTGCGCTGTGTTTCTCAGACATGGTTGGTTCTACGATGCCTCAGGCGTTGGCGGTTTTTTTTCTCATTGCCCCGCGCAAAGACCGGGCCGCGAGATGAGCCCGGTTTTGGCTTGGGCCGGCGAGGACGCGCTACACCTGCCCCGCATCAAGTCCTTGATCGACCAGGTTGATCGCGCCTGACTTGCCGGTTCCAAGCGCTCGCAACTTGCTTGCTTTCAGCACCCTCAGACCGCTTGTCTTGAGCACTTCAAACCACGTGCACCTGCCCAAAAAGCTCTCGACGTTGTCATTACGCTTTCGAGATGACTTCGGTGCCGGTGGCGGCCCCTTCCTTGCTCCAGTCACGTTTGACACCGACCCACAGTAGGAACGGTGAGGCGACGAAAATCGATGACCATGTGCCTATCAGGATGCCGAACAACATGGCGAAAGCGAAGCCCTGAATGACTTCCGTGCCGAAGATGTAAATCGCGAGGACGGCGAAAAACGTCGTACCGGACGTGATCACGGTGCGCGACATGGTTTCGTTGATCGACAGGTTCATCAGTTCATCCAGCGGCTTCTTTTTGTAGCGCCGTAGATTTTCACGGATGCGGTCGAACACGACCACGGTGTCGTTGATTGAATAACCAGCCAGGGTCAACAGCGCCGCCACCTCGGTCAGGCCAAAGGTAAGGCCCAGCAGCGAGAACACGCCCAGCGTGATGATGATGTCGTGGACGAGCGCGATGATCGCTGCGATGCCGAACTGCCATTCGAAGCGGAACCAAATGTAGAGCAGGATTCCGAAGATCGCGGATAAGACCGCAATCAGGCCGGCCTGTTTGAGTTCACTGGAAACCGCGGGTCCGACCACTTCACTGCGACGAATTTCGATGTCGCTGCCCAGCGCTTCCGTCACTTTGGCGGCGGCGGCCTGTTGGGCTTTTTCGCTGGAAAGCTCTTCGGTAGCAGGCTGTTCCTCCACTCGTATGAGCGCCTCATTGTCCGTATCAAGGCCCTGGATCTGCACATCACCCAGACCGAGTTGGCCGAGGTCATCCCTGAGTTGTGCGATATCCACCGGTCCGGATTTGGTGCGGATTTCGAATAGTGACCCGCCCTTGAAGTCGATGCCGAAGTTGAGGCCGGAGGTCGCGAGGATGACGACGGCCAGCACAAAGGCGACGATTGAAACGGGCACGGCTCTGAAGCGTTGCGGCATGATGGGGAACAGCTTGCCGTGGGGCCAGAAGTCGACGCCTTTGAATTTCATATCGAATACGTCCTTAGCGGGTCTGCGGCCTTAGCCGCTGGAAACAGATGCTGCCGCTGTGATTAGAGCGGTGATGGGATCTTGCGCGTCTTCTGGCGGCCGACCCAGAGGGAGACCAACAGGCGCGTAACGGTGAAGGCAGTGAACATGGTCGCAAAGATGCCCAACGAGAGCGTGACCGCGAAGCCGCGCACCGGTCCTGAACCCAGCCAGAACATCACCACACCGGCGATGAGTGTCGTCAAGTTGCTGTCGATGATGGTGGCGAAGGCGCGCTGAAAGCCGGATTCGATGGCTGAAATGGGCGATTTGTTGTTGCGCATCTCTTCTCGGATGCGCTCGTAAATCAGAACGTTCGCATCCACTGCCATGCCGACCGTTAAAATGAGCCCGGCGATACCAGGCAGTGTCAGCGTTGACCCGATCATCGACATGACACCGACGATCAAAATGAGGTTCACGAGGACGGCTGCGAGCGCATAAATGCCAAACAGCCCGTAGGCAAAGAACATGAAGCCGGCAACCAGCACGGCAGCAACGGACGCTGCAATCTCACCGGAGACGATACTGTCCGCGCCAAGGGATGGCCCGACGGTTCGTTCTTCGATGATGCCGAGTGGCGTTGGCAGTGCGCCGGAACGGATCTGCACGGCCAGGTCGTTGGCTTCTTTGACCGAGAAGTTTCCGGTGATCTGCCCGCTGCCGCCGAGAATGGGGCTTTGGATGACCGGCGCGGTGATGATGGTGATGTCTTCTTTGCCCGTTTCATCCTTGCCGTTGTCTAGAACGATGGCGAAGGGGCGACCGACGTTCAGACTGGTGTAGCTCGCAAAGGCGCGCGCGCCCTTCTGGTTGAAACGAAAACTGATGATCGGCTCGTTGGTCTCTTGGCTGAAGCTGGGCTGCGCATCCACCAGGTCATCGCCGCGGACAACAGGCCGTTCGCGCACGAGGTAGCTCACACCCGGCTCATCGGGGTCGGCTGAGGGATACAGGACATACCCGATCGGCACCCGGCCCTGCTCGGCTTCGGTTGCGCTCATGCTGGGGTGAACATCGTGGAACGACAGTCGGGCTGTCTTGCCGATCAGAGCCTTGAGGCGTGCCGTGTCATCGAAACCTGGAACCTGCACGAGGATGCGGTCACGACCCTGGCGAACGATGGTGGGCTCGGTTGTGCCGACCGAGTCGATCCGTTTCCGGATAATCTCGATTGCCGCTGCGATGGCTGAATTCACCCGCTGGGTCTGGCCCGCATCCGTGGGTGTGACATGGATCGTGGTTGGGTCGACCTGGGTGACCTCGATATCGGTACCGGTTGTCCCGATGAGCGGGTTTCCAACCTGCTGAATCAACAGTCGTAATTGTGCCAGCGCGCGCTCCATATCGCCAGCATCACGCAGACGGACGACCACGTTATCGTTCACCGGTCTGATACCACCGAGAAAGCCGATCCTGGCATCACGCAGCTGTTTTCGCGCATCGCCGCTCAGCGTTTTCAGTGTGTCGGTTTTGAGGGCCTGTTCCTCAATGCGCAGCAGGAGGTGCGCGCCGCCTTTTAGGTCAAGCCCGAGGCTGAGTTGGGAGTTGGGCAGAAAACTCGGCCAATAGGGGCCTTCCAAAGTCGATTTCGAAATGAAATTCGGGACCAGTCCAACAATGCCCATGAGACAGACGAAGGCGATGGCGATGATCTTTGTACGTGAAAAGTACAGCATTGAGGTTTGGCCTCGTTATGGGCGGGCTGGCTGACTGGCTGGCCGAGTTATCTGGCCGGCACAGCGCCACTTTTTCGTTTTGCTCTCCGACCAGCCTTATGTCGGGGACCATATCTTAGCGTCGGGTCGCACCTTCAAGTTTCAGCGTTTGGCGCGTCCAAGCATTGGGCACGTCTCAGCGTTGGCGCACATCACATGGCGCGCCCAGCCTCGATTAGGACGCGTCCTTCACCGGTTCACCCTTGGCACGCACATCCATCAACGTTGAACGCAGCACGCGGACTTTCATTTGTTCGCTCAGTTCCACTTCAACTTCGTCGCTTTCGCCGGGCACCTTCGTGACACGGCCGACAAAGCCAGCCGATGTGACGACGGTGTCACCGCGCTTCACTTTCGAGACCATTTCAAGGTGCTGTTTAGCGCGCTGCTGCTGGGGCCTGATCAAAAGGAAATAAAACACGATGATCATCAGCAACATGGGGACGAGAAGGCTGAAAAGCGGATCGCCACCTGGAGCACCTTGGGCGTAGGCTGGAGTAATGAACATTCAGGTTTCCCGTTGTTATCGATGTCGTGGGGCTGCCAAACACATCAAGGCGTCGTGCCCGTATCGTTTGCTGGCATGGTGTTCGTCGTGCGGAACGCCCGACACAAGCGGTCGTTGGATGGCGTGTGTTTTCGTCGTTGTGTCCGTCAGTTCGATCCTGGGGGGTAAAGCTGCGCCTGCCCGATTGCAACACTAGGTCTGGACCCAGCTTTAGCAGTCATCGTCAGCGCCTGTTCTCCGACCCACGTTCGATTTCAGACCTCCCAAACGCCAAAACCGCCTTCCGACGCGCTATTTGGTACAATAGACGCCGTTAGACGTGGTGTTTGAGTGCGGCTGGAATATAAGTCCCAGGATCGGCAATGCAACTGCCCGATCATACGTTCTTCGGGGTTACACCACTTTGCCCTTCGGTCAGCCAGCTTTTTTTGAGGCGTACTTGCCCGTGGGCAGACTGGATAAACGCCTGCTTCCGCCCCGGCGATCAATACAAACACTGGATTTCAGCCTATTTCCATGTCTCAATCGAAGTCACAAAAGTCGTCACCATCGCGGCCTGAACCGCACCACCTCGAAGTCGGCGCAGATATGATTGACGCTGCGGCCCTTGATCAAGCCGGTGCTATGGCATTGGCTCCCGTCGACATGCTGGAACGAATCGCGGCGGCGCTGGAACGACTGGCACCGCCAACACCGCCGCTGCCGGATTTCTCAGCCGCTCAGGCTTTTGTCTGGCAATCTGCTCCAGGCGGCCATCTGTTTCAGCCGGTCTACAAGGTCAACCGTGTCCCCCTGGCGCTGTTGCAGGGTATTGATCTCATTGCCGACCATCTGCTGGACAACACCCGCAGCTTCGCTGATGGCCAATCGGCCAACAATGCGCTGCTGTGGGGTGCACGGGGTATGGGAAAGTCGTCGCTTGTGAAGGCGGCCCATGCGGAAGTGGCCACTTCCCATCAGGCGCTCAAACTCGTTGAAATTCATCGCGAAGACATCAACGCCCTGCCCGATTGCCTCGCTATGCTGCGGGACACACCGTTCAGGTTCATCCTGTTTTGCGATGACCTGTCGTTTGACCATGACGATACGGCATATAAGTCATTGAAGGCCGTGCTGGATGGTGGTGTCGAAGGGCGGCCCGACAACGTCGTTTTCTACGCCACGTCGAACCGTCGTCACCTGATGCCACGCGATATGATGGATAATGAGCGCTCAACGGCGATCAATCCGGACGAGGCGGTCGAAGAAAAGGTCTCGCTGTCTGATCGCTTCGGGCTGTGGCTGGGCTTCCATCGGAGTGACCAGGATCAGTATCTGGCCATGGTCACCGGGTATGCCAAGCACTTCGGGTTGGACGTTCCACCCGAAGACCTGCGGCGACAAGCGCTGGAATGGAGTGCCACGCGGGGAGCCCGATCGGGCCGTGTTGCATGGCAGTTTATTACCGACCTAGCGGGGCGTCTTGGCCACAGGATCACGCTCACTTGATTGCCGAACAGCGTTTGGTGTCAAAAAAAGACAGTTTTCGTCTTAAGCGGGCAACTTTCTTAAGCATAACGTGCTTTAACCGGTTGCAAAGAGAACCGCGTGGCGTCTGCTACGGCCTTATCAAAGCGATATGAATTTCGGGGTAAGTTGATGCGTAAACAATCACTGGCATGGGTCGCACTCGCAACGGCAGGGCTTGCGGGCATCACTCCTGCTCTTGCTCAAGATACGGGTGTGCAAACCGACCGTGCAGAGCCCCAGGCCATCGCGTTATTGCGCTCACCGGTTCTTGCGCTTCCGCCCGCCTCGACATCCCACATTACACCGCTTCGAACAGAAATCCTGCGCGAGATCACGGTCCAGCGCGCGCGTGTCCGTGACGAACGGATTGTTCACTGGCTGAATGAGCTAGGTGGCTACTATGCGGACCCCGACAATGAGCCGCTCTGGATCCGGAATGGGTCTTTGACGCCATTGGCCGGTGAATTGATGGAAGAGCTGGGCCGCGCCGGCGACTGGGGTCTGCGGCCGATCGACTATGACGTTCCCAGTGCCTATGGCAGCCTGACCAAAAAGTCGGATCAGGCGATGGCAGAGATCGACCTGACGCTTGCGGCGCTGACCTATGCCCACCACGCCAATGGCGGTCGGTTTGACCCGACCGATTTGAGCCTGTGGTACGATATGAAGCCGCAGCGCGTGGTTGCCGACAAGCTCTTGGCGCGGCTTTCGAGTTCGCGTGACGCGAGCGCAGTGATGCGCAGTCTACACCCAACCCACCCGCAATTCGTTGCTCTGCGGGAAGCTTACCTTGACCTTATCAAGCCCGAACGTGTCGCTCTGCGTGACAAACCGGTAGCGGCTGAGCCGCGCCCGGAAGACGTTTATCTTTCTAAAGGTCCGAGAATCCGGCTTGGCAAACGGCATCCGCAGATTGCATTGCTTCGCCAGCGGCTCGAAGTGCCTGCGCTGTCACGTGACTATGAAACGCTCTATGACCGCGACGTGATGAATGCTGTGAACCGGTTCATGCGGACGCAGGGCTGGAAGCGTAAAACCATCTACGACAACAAGGTTCGCGCAAAGCTCAACGCCAATCGTGACGGCCGTTCCAGCAAGCCCGCCAAGATCTCCAAACGCGCGCTTCTCGTGAATATGGAAAAGTGGCGCTGGATGCCGCGCAAGCTTGGCAACTTCCATATCTGGAACAACATTCCATCCTACCGGACCGAAGTCCGTAACGATGGCGAAGTTATCCATTCAGAACGCATCATCGTTGGGAAAAAAGCCACGCAGACGCCGGTTTTCAACGACCGCATGACACACATCATCTTCAAGCCGGAGTGGGGCGTACCGAACTCCATCAAGATCAAGAGCCTGTTGCCGCGTCTGGCTGGTGGCGATTACGACGTGTTGCGGCGCCGGGGCATGCGCATTGCACTCAACGGGCGCAGTGGAAACCCACGTTCGATCAACTGGGCTAAGCGCGATATCCGGAGCATCCCCATCGTGCAGGGTGCCGGGCCATCGAACCCATTGGGTCGCATGAAATTCATGTTCCCGAACAAGCACGCTGTTTATATGCACGACACGCCGAAGAAGGGCCTGTTCAACACCAAGACCCGCACCCACTCACATGGCTGCATTCGTGTCCGGAACCCACAGCGGCTCGCGGAAGTCCTGACGAAGGCGAGCCTTGGCTGGTCGCCAAATGATGTGGCCGCCCATCTGGGTCGCCGTGCGCAGGACAGCCAGCGGGTTGATCTGTCCGAGCCGATCCCGGTGTACAACACCTACTTCACGCTCGTGGCTGACGAGACCGGTCAACTGCGCGGCTACAAAGACATGTATGGTCATGACAAGCGCATCGGCCAGGCACTCGACGGGAAATCGCTGGATTTGATTGCGCGGAACGACCCTGCCCGGATCCATAACGCGAAGATCAAACGGCTTGCAGCCAACATTCCGGTCTACCGTCCGAAGAACGCGTGGGATCAGCCGTCGTTCATGAATCCACCGACATACTCACTGGGCTTCTTTGGCCAGCAGGCCAACAAGCCGAAGCCGAAATACAAGAAGGTGAAGTACGGGAAGAACAAGTACCGGAAAAAACGGGTCTATCATAACCAAGCCGTGTTCAGCCCGTTTTGGAACCAGGACTAATCGGCAACCACGTCTGGTGGGGTGTTCGGCAAACCAGTCGAGATCCTTCAAGGCGCGGGCAAAGCTGGAAAAAAATCAAAAAACGGTTCGGTCGGCTTTGCCACCGGGCCGTTTTTGCATTTATGGAGGGGGCAACATTCAGCGGGGTCTTGCCACCCGTAAGCTGCATGCCTCGTGCTCAACTGGATAACGACGGCAGAACTGACTTGGATGACGCGTTTCGGTTGCCGCCCTTGGGAAGAGGGGGGTGACATGCGTACGAACGAACAACTGAGGGGGAGGGCCAGGTGCCGATTGAGTACGTTGTTTTGCTGGTGCTGGGAGCTTACCTGCTTGGCGTCTACATGCTTTCGAAAAGGCCGCGACATGCGATGATCGAGATCATTGTCGCCTCAATTGCATTCGGCCTTCTGTTGCTCCCAAAAGCTTTTGGCTTTCCCCAGTTCAGTCCGATTTCCTGGCCATTTGAGTGGCCAGAACCCATTGCCAAGCAGTTGGGCATCGGCAGCTTTCTTGGATTGGTGATTGTCGCCGTGCCGCTGATTTTGGTCTTCAAACTCTGCGTCGACCTCGTTACTCGGGCCGTCTATCGCAAAACGGGTCCAGGGTCCGATGCCCCGTGGGATCGGTGATTGGCCCGACCGGCTTTTCTCGACCGCGGGCCTGGTGTTGCAGCGACCCTCGTCGGTCATTTATGTCTCTGGCTTGATCGCAAAGAAAAACGACGGCGACACTGAGTGTCTCCGCCGCTTTCCCTCAAACTCAAACTCGGTTTCTGCGTCCGTCTGCAGGCTTTACGATCGCGCCAGGAATGGCAGCGGATCGACGGGCTTGGCGCCCTGGCGAAGCTCGAAGTGTACCTGCGGCTTGTCGACCTGACCGGACTTGCCAGCCTTTGCGATTACCGCACCGCGCTCGACCTTATCGCCGCGCTTTACCAACAACTTGTCATTGTGGGCATAGGCTGTGACCCAGCCGTTGTCGTGGCGGATCAGGATGAGGTTGCCATAGCCTTTCAGCTCAGAACCTGCGTAGGCCACGACGCCCTTTTCGGCTGCCAGAACATCGGCCCCGAGTTCGGCTGCGATGTTCACACCATCGTTGTGCGTGCCATCGTTGCGTTGTCCGAAACTGGATAGGATTTTGCCGCGGATCGGCCAGCCGAGTTTCGCCGTGTCGGTCGAGGTGGTCAGATTGGGCGGGCGGACGTTGACCGTTTTAACTTTGGCAGTCGCGGTCGGGGCTGCATCGCTCGTTACGCCCCCGTTGCTCGGGCTCAGGGCTGCCACACGCTGATTGCTTCCGCCATTCAAGATCGCCGGCTGTTGGGGTGAAGACGGTGCCATTACGCGGGGTGCGGAAATGATGCGGCGCTGTGCCGTTTCGGCTGTATCGGATTGCGTGATGCTGGTGCGCGAGGCCGCACTTGATCCGCCTGCGCTGGCAAAGCGGCTCGTGCTGCCTGATCCCATTTGACCAGGCACCTTGAGGACCTGCCCAGGGCGAAGACGGCGCGGGTCATCAATTCCGTTGTAACGTTGGAGTTCGGAACTCTTGATGCCGTACTTGCGCGCGATGGTGTAGAGCGAGTCGCCTGGTTCGATGGCGTAGTTTCCGCTCCAGTCTGATGGGGGCGACGATGGCGTTGAAGCTACCGTACGCGTTCTTGGCGGCACTGTTCTGGCGGGGGCCGTTCTGGCGGGCGCAGAGCGGCCATTGCCTGGCAGCATAAGCTCCTGGCCTGGCCGAAGCATGCTGGATGTCAGCTGGTTCGTTGCCATCAATTGATTGACTGTTACGCCATGGCGGCGCGCGAGGCCATACAGCGTGTCACCGCGCACGACTGTAATCGTGCCGCTGGAAGCCGCTGGCTGAAACGACGGTGTCGGTGTCTGCTGCGGTGGGTTGTAGGTCCGGGGTGGCTGTCTATCTGGCGCACGATCATAGACGCGGGCTGCGTCCGAAAGAGCCGCAGTTTCGACGGGACGGACGTTGGACGTCACCGCTGGCTTATACGGGCTTCCCGAATAGGGCGCGGAAGATGGTTCGATCTGCGAGAATGTTGAGCCGCCGCCTGTCCCGCCCACGCCTGTCGCAGAGGGGCTGTCTGACAACCCGAAGGCTGGCGGGTCTTCGAACCTTGTTACATCGGCGCTGCAACCGGCCACGACAGCGGCGATTGCAAGTGCTGCCGTATGCATTCCACGCGGCTTTGGTCGCCACGCTCTATGTCGGCGTTCTCGTTGGATACTCATTACACTAACCATGATACGCACCTTTACACCCGGACAACTGTTAACAATTAACCGGTTAACAGCGCGTTAAACCGGACCCGGGTCCCCATCCCGCCATCATGACGCGGTTGGTTTGATCAGCCCCTCGAAGCCCCGCGTTCCAGGCCTTTGCAGGCCGGCGCAAGTCCTTTTGGGTGAAGCAAGAAACCGCCTTTCACATGGTGGTGATACGCCGTCATTGTGCGGAGGTGTTGTCGTGTCTGCGGCCACTTCGTGACGGACTTGTCACGTGGGTGATCTCGGCCTCATGATTTCAGGCTCGGTTTTTAGCCGCTTTCGCGGCCATGTTTTTCAGCCGCTTTCGCGGCCATGGCCGTTTCGAGGTCGGCCATTGTCTCGCGGTGCGTCAGATCGAATTGCAGTGGTGTGACAGCGATGTAGTTGTTGTAGATCGCCCAGAGGTCCGTGTCGTTGGCTGGATTGGAGCGGCCGCGCTCGAAGGCAAACCAATAGTAAGGCGTCTTCCATCCATCGAGGCGCTCGTCAATGTGGATCAGGTTCTGGTCACGGCGACCCTGGCGAACCGTTTTGGTGCCGGCCACCTCGTCGGCTGCACATGGCGGGAAGTTGATGTTGACCAGAATTTCCGGCGGCAGGTCAGCCGACAGCGCTTTTCGGATCACGTTGGGGCCATGCGTCAAGGCGGTATTCCATGGAATGCCCTCATCGCCCTTGGCGAAATCCGTTGTCTGGCTTAGCGCTATGGAATTGATGCCAAGCATGGACCCTTCGATAGCCGCTGCGATGGTGCCTGAGTACGTGACGTCGTCTGCGATATTCGCCCCGCGATTGACACCAGACAGGATGAGGTCGGGTGGCGTGTCCAAGAGGAGATGGCGTACGCCCATGATCACGCAGTCGGTCGGTGTTCCGCGCACGGCGAAACAGCGTTCGGCGACCTCTTGGCAGCGCAAGGGTTCGTGCAGAGTGAGCGAATGTGATGCGCCAGACTGGTTTGTGTCGGGAGCTGCGACCCAGACGTCATCGGACAGCTTGGCTGCAATTTCGCGGAGGACCTTGAGGCCCGGTGCGTTGATGCCGTCGTCGTTGGTCACAAGGATGCGCATGGGTGAGGCCTGGGGTTGATGGAAGAGGAGTTGTGCTTCGCGTCTGGGCAGGGAAGGCACTGGTGGTCAGCTGGCGCGGTTATAGGTGTTTGCATAGGGCCCAGGCAACGGTCGCAAGGTCACCCCCTTCCATTGGGGCTTCCGGTGGGGGAAAGACTTCACCTCTCCCCCGGCCGTTGCACCAAGCCTCCCGACCTTAGGGTTTGGCGGCTAGAACCTTTTGCCCGCCCATGTAGGGTTGGAGCGCCTCAGGGATCGCGACGGTGCCGTCGGCCTGCTGGTAGTTCTCCAAGATGGCGACCAGTGTACGGCCCACGGCGAGCCCGGAGCCGTTCAAAGTGTGGACGAAGCGGGTATCCTTGTCGCCTGCGCGGTAGCGGGCGTTCATGCGGCGGGCCTGAAAGTCACCGCACACCGAGCACGAGGAGATTTCACGGTAGGCGTTCTGGCCGGGCAACCAGACCTCGATGTCGTAGGTTTTGCGCGCGGCGAAGCCCATGTCTCCGGTGCACAACACCATGGTGCGGTAGGGCAGTTCCAGCTTTTCCAGGATGCCTTCGGCGCAGCGCGTCATGCGCTCGTGTTCCTCAATCGCCTGGTCTTCGGTGGTGATTGAAACGAGTTCGACCTTGGAGAACTGGTGCTGGCGGATCATGCCGCGCGTGTCACGTCCAGCGGAGCCGGCTTCCGAGCGAAAGCACGGTGTCCAGGCCGTGCAGCGCATGGGCAGGTTTTCGACCGGCTGGATGGCATCACGGACCATGTTGGTCAGTGAGACTTCAGCGGTGGGGATGAGCCAGAAACCGTCGTCCGTATGGAACAAATCCTCGGCGAACTTCGGCAATTGCGCGGTTCCGAATGCGGCGTCATCCTTAACGAGGAGCGGCACCTGATACTCGGTGTAGCCGTTGCCGCCTTCGCCAGTGTGCTGGTCCAGCATGAAAGCGGCGACGGCGCGTTCAAAACGGGCGAGTTGGCCTTCGAGAATGACGAAGCGCGCACCGGACAATTTGGCTGCTGTTTCGAAATCCATCAGGCCGAGTGCTTCGCCGATCTCGAAATGCTGTTTGGGTTCGAAATCGTAGGTCTTCGGTTCCCCCCAGCGCTTGGCCTCGACGTTTGCGTCTTCGTCTTCCCCATCGGGCACATCATCCAATGGCAGGTTGGGGATCGACGCCAGGGCCTCACGGAGTTCGGCGTCGTTTTCGCGTTCGGCTTCTTCTCCTGCCTGCAAAACCCCCTTCAGCTCCGCCACTTCGGCCATCAGCTTTTGCGCTGTTTCCTCATCCTTCTGGCCCTTGGCTTTGCCTATATCCTTGGACGCCGCATTCCGCCGCGCCTGCGATTCCTGCAGCTTGGTCAAGTTTTCGCGCCGTGTATCGTCAAGTGCGATCAGTTCAGCAGCTTTCGGGGCAACTCCGCGCCGTTTCAAACCGGCATCGAAAGCTTCAGGATGGTCGCGGATCCACTTGATGTCGAACACGGGCAGCCTCGTTTATCTGGTTGAGATATTGCGCGCGAATGGCGCATCTGGGTCTGGCCGCAGCTATAGGACGGCGCTGCGGTCGGGTCTAGATCACGACAGGGGGTGGGGTGGTCATGGCCGAGTTTTTGTTCACGCTATGCCAGGATTTCGACTTGATAATCCACTCCAGTTCGGGCACACGTCGGGGATCAGTGCGGCGCAAAAGGCCCATGCTGGTCGACCGATCCGTCGACACCCCTTTAGAGCAACAGGTTCGTTATGACCATTTCGCAGGCCACAACTTCACGAGGTTGATCGCGCTCACACCGCGTTCGTTCAGGACACGCTTTTCGCTGTTCCGTGGCCACTGCCCAGCTCTTCTTTCCCTGTTCAACTGACATAATGCCGGTCAAGGCTGACGTGGTTTTTTTGAAATACCCGTTGCCGTCTCCAATCAAGCACCAATCTGCAAACGCATTGTCGTTGCCGTTTTGGACTGACCGGGATCGTTCCCAAGGACTATTTCAATGACGAACTACAATGAGATCGATGTGCCCGGTGGGTCTCCGCTCAAGATGTGGACCAAGAACGTCCGCATCGAAGATGTGGCCATCGCACAGATGAAAAACGTGGCGATGCTACCCATCATCCATAAGCATGTGGCGGCGATGCCAGACTGCCATTGGGGCATGGGGGCCACCGTCGGGTCTGTCATTCCTACAAAGGGTGCGATCATTCCGGCTGCCGTGGGTGTCGATATCGGCTGCGGGATGATGGCCTGGAAGCTGACGGTGCGCGCGGATCAGCTGCCCGACAACCTCGCTAAAGTCCGCTCCGACATCGAACGCGCGGTCCCGCACGGGTTTGTCTCAACCCAGGGGCGGGCACGCAAAGGTGGTTGGGAAACGGTTCCGAATTCCGTTGGCACCAGGTGGCGTGCGCTTGAGGACCGCTACCGCGTCATCGTCGATAAGCATCCAAAGATTTCGCACAAGGTGCCAGCCCATCAGCTTGGCTCGCTTGGCACTGGCAATCATTTCATCGAGCTGTGCATCGATGAAAGCGATGATGTCTGGGTGATGCTGCATTCGGGGTCGCGGGGGCCAGGTAACAACATTGGTCAGTACTTTATTCGCGCTGCGAAGAAGGACATGGAGCGACATATGTCGAACCTGCCGGACCAAGACCTTGCCTACCTTTCAGAAGGCTCGGAGCTGTTTGATGATTATGTCGAGGCGCTCAACTGGGCGCAGGATTACGCGTGGGAAAACCGGCAGGCCATGATGGATGCGGTGCTTCGTGTCTTGCGCGATCATCTGCCGAAATTCCAGATCGGAGACATGGCAGTGAACTGCCACCACAATTATGCAGCCGTTGAATACCATTTCGGTGCAGACGTGTGGGTGACGCGGAAAGGTGCGGTGCGCGCGCGTGCCGGTGACCTCGGCATTATTCCAGGCTCCATGGGTACGGGCTCTTTCATCGTCCGAGGGAGAGGGAGTGCGGACAGCTTCTGCTCGTGTTCGCATGGGGCCGGGCGGGCCATGTCGCGCGGTGAAGCCAAGCGGACGATCACCTTGAAAGATCACCGTGCTGCAACCGAAGGCATTGAATGCCGGAAGGATAAAGCCGTCATCGATGAAAGCCCTGCGGCCTATAAGGACATCTCGTCGGTTATTGCTGCGCAGACCGACCTGATCGAGGTGGTTCACACCTTGCGGCAGGTGGTCAACGTAAAGGGATAGGACGTTGCGGCTGAGGCTGTACCCGGGTCGCTGTGTGTGTCTGGGGACCAAGCTGTGGTGGCATCAAGTTGTGGGAGCATCACGTTCTGGCGCATCGAGCGGCCAGAGGTTGTCGATTGGGAAGGTGTGGACTTCGAAAGGCGGCGCGGTGACATCATCGCCCGCCTTGAATGCTGCCGTCAGCATCCACTTGCTGCCAGTTCGCTCCAGAATTTCCAGCGTTTTGGCATCGGGATCAACGTACCAGCAATGGCCGACATCGAATTCAGCATAGATGCGAAGTTTGTTGGTTCGATCGATCCGCATGGTCGATGGGGACAGCACCTCGCAGACCCAATCTGGCGGTGTTTCGACGTAGGCGGTGTCCGGCATTGTCGTCAGCCGCTCAAGTTTCCAGCCTGGAAGGTCGGGAACGACGACATGGTTGCCAAGGTGGAGTTCGGGCTCGACCATGAACAACCATCCGCCTGGACCGCCACGTTTTTTTGGAAGGGACCCGTGACTTCATCGCCGATGGAATTTGATGCAACGGTATGCCGGGGCGTGGGTCGGGGATGAGCGTGGAGTGCACCATAAAGGATCTGCCCGACCATATTGGCTGGCAGCGCTTCAATGTCGGCGTACGTGGCAGGCGCTGGTTTCGTAAGTGTCACCACCTTCTCCTGCGCTAGCCGTTTTCAGCGGCGTCGCGGGCAGCGTTTTGTTTTTCGATACGTTGGACAGCCAGGATCGAGGCTTCATAAAGCAGGACCGTCGGCATCGCCATGATGATCAGGGAAATGGCATCTGGCGGCGTCAGGATTGCACAAACCGTGGTGATTGCGACGATGGCGTAGGGACGTCCTTTGCGCAGGGTGTCAGCGCCTATCATGCCGGCTCTCGCCAACAACGTGAGGACCACGGGCAGCTGGAACACGATACCGAAGCCGAAGATTAGCGTCATGATCAACGACAGATACTCATTCACTTTTGGCAGAAGTTCCGTCACCGCCCAGCTGTCGGCGGTGTTCAAAGACAGCCCGATCGAGAGTTGGATCAGGATCGGCATCGCGAGAAAATAGACGATGGCTGCGCCCAGGACGAAGAAGACCGGCGTCGCGACGAGGTAGGGGATGAACGCGTTGCGCTCGTTTTTGTAGAGGCCGGGCGCGACGAACATGTAAAGCTGTGCAGCGATCACTGGAAACGAGAGGAAGGCCGCGCCGAACATCGATAGTTTGATGTGCGTGTAGAGCTGTTCCAGGAAATGCGTCGCGATGAGTTTGACCTGTTGCTCGCCCGAGGCCCACACATAGGGCAACACCAAAACGTTGTAGATTTCCTGCGCGTAGGCGAAGCAGCCAACGAACATGACGCCGAACGCGACGAGAGCATAGATGAGCCGCTGGCGGAGCTCGATCAGATGCTCCATCAGGGGGGCTTGGCTGTCGTCGAGGCTTTCACCTTCGATGTTTGCTGGGTCTTGTACCGCCATTATGCGTTTGTTTTCTCAACTTGAGCAGGAGTGTCGGGCAATGACGTCTGGGTCGCGCCAGGCACTGCTGTTCCTGTAACGGAAGCCGTTTCAGCCGGCCCGTCGGGTGCTTGAACCGGTTCTGAAACACTCAGTGCAGCGGCGAGGTCTTCGGCGGTCTCTAGCGCCATTGGGTCCTTGGCTGGGGGATCTTTGGCTGGGGGATCTTTGGCCGCCAGATTTTTTGACGGTGCCGCCGTGTCCGCATCGGACGTTGCCGCCACATCACTTGACCCTGGGCTGGCCCCGTTGGGCTTTGCCTCTGACTTGATCGCCCGTTGCGCCTCGATCACGTCGTTTTCGATATCTCGTGTTGCATCACGCACCGTATTTTCGACATCGGACTTCAGACCGGAGACATCCTTACGCAGCTGGTCCAGCTCTGTTTCCTTGAGCGCCTCATCGAAATGCTGACGAAACTCGGTGGCCTGTTTTTTGATCGCGCCGACGTACTTTCCAACCGTGCGCAGAAAGACCGGCAGGTCCCTCGGGCCCACAGCCAGAAGGACAACGATCCCGATGATCAACAGTTCGCTGGTGCCGATATCGAACATGCGGGGTGTCGGTGCTCCGGTTCGTCTGGGTCAATCTGTTGCAACTGGTGGTGCCGTATTGCCGCCGACGGTTGACGTCTTGGTTTGGCTTGGCCCAGCCCTATCGTGTTTGCAGCTTAATTGCTGAGACTGTTTGTGAAGGTTGAGCCATGCTGCTCAACCTGCTGTAGAGCACAGGGCAGCCGCATATCTTCTGCCAACCCACTAGCTGGTGCGCGTGCTCTCTTTGGTCGTCTCGCTGGTTGCCGTTGGGGCATGGTCGATTGTTTTGGTCGCGGGAGCATCCTCGGCTGGCTTGTTGGCCGGCTCGTCGTCGGCAATGCCGTGCTTGAAGCTCTTAATCCCCTTGGCGACGTCGCCCATCAGTTCGGAAATCTTGCCGCGCCCGAACAACAATACGAGCAGCAAGACGATAATCAGGATTTGCCAAACACCTGGATACACGGGAATTCTCCATTTGCGGCGCAAGGGACGTTGCGTTTTTCACAAAACGCTGACGGTCTTGAGCCTTTTGCTTTGGACCAAGGTTTTCAGGGAAAACCACTGACGCTGTCCCATACATGGTCGATGGGCCTTCTGATTGCAAAAAACGTGGCGTTTCAGGCACCTGCAATCTATCCGGCTGTTCGCTCGGAAGTATCGCAGAAAGTCCAACAGGCGGCAAGCGAACGCACGGTCGGACGCAAGCCATGAACCCCGACAGTATTTAAGGTTACCGCCTTGTAATCAAAGCGTTTCCGACGCATTTGCGGGGAATACGAGCACGCGATTGGTGTCGATCTCCACCGTCACGTCGCTGCCCTTGATGAGATGGGGCGCTTCGGCCACGCGAACAGACATCGGTTCATCAAAGCCTTGAATGCCAACTTCGATGTTTGCGAGATCGCCCAGGAATTTCACATCCAGGATGCGGCCCAGGAGCTGCGGCCCGCTTGCGGCCTCCCCCTTGGCGGCAGGTGGCAAGAGCGCAATGCCACGTTCCCGGATGCCCAAGACAGCCTCCTGACCATCGGCGACGCCTGGGATGGGAAACCTGCCGATCGGCGTGTCGATCTCACCGCCACTGACTTTGAACTTGATTTCGTTGATTTCGGAGAACATTCGCGCGACGAAGAGGGCTGCTGGATGATGATAAAGCTCCTCGGCCTTGCCGACCTGCATGAGCCGTCCGCGATGCATGACGGCGATCCTGTCTCCCAGACGCATGGCCTCCTCGGGATGGTGGGTCACAATAATGCAGGTGGCGCGTGTTTCTTTGAGGAGCTTGAGCGTTTCTTCCTGCATGGCATCGCGAAGTTGCACATCCAGGCCGGAAAATGGTTCGTCCATCAACATGACAGACGGGCGTGGAACGATCGCGCGTGCCAGGGCCACGCGCTGCTGCTGACCACCCGATAGTGTGTGCGGGTAGGCATTTGCAAACTCCTGAAGCCCAACCCTGGCCAGGACGGCGAGGGCTTCGTGGCGGGCTTCCGCATAGGGAAGGGCCTGCAAACCGAACGTGATGTTGTCCAGGATCGTCAAATGCGGGAACAGTGCGAAATCCTGGAACATCAAGCCGACGCTGCGCTTTTCCGGCTCAACGAAGGTGTTGGGTCCAGCCACTTCGCGATCGTTGATCAGCATGCGTCCACTTGTCGGGCGCTCAATTCCCGATGCAATGCGCAGCAGCGTCGTTTTTCCGCAGCCAGAGGGGCCCAGCAGGCAAACGACTTCGCCCGGCTCGACGGTTAACGTCACGCCACCCAGTGCGGTCACGTCACCGAATTTGCGGCCTATGTCTTCGAAGTGAACGCGCGCCGCAAAGGTTGCGCGTGCCCGCCCCGCGGGTTCACGTGCTTCCAGGACCGCGCCTGGTTCGCCGTCATCTGTGATCTGCTCGAGTAACCAGTGCCGGAGGCGCAAGGTGGGCTGTTCGCTTTTTTCTAGATGATGATGGGCGTTGCCCGATGGTGCTCTCAGCTAAAGCGCGTTCGCCCGATGCAGCACGTCATCCAGGACGTTCACGCTCCAACCGGTGTCATACTATCCAAAACCAGTCAACTTTCCGTTTCGGTCGGCCGGTCTGCGTCTTTCGCCGCTGACGGAATCGGCTCTGATTGATCCTGACTCATGTCTGTCGTCCGCGCCCGCTCTGGAGCGACTGACCTGTCTTCCGTGCCACCGTCGTCGTCAGCTTCGTCTGGATCATCTGTTTCACCAAACAGGTCATCATCCTCGGCGTCTTCATCGTCGAGGGGAAGTTCATCCGGCAGCAGTTCTGCAACATCAGTGGGCTGCGGCATGTCGAAGTTGGCGGGCATCGTGGGGTCCAGCAAGCCCGCACCTTTCAGCTCCGACAGCCCTGGCAGATCACGGATCGTATCCAGGCCGAAGTGTTCCAGGAATATGTCGGTCGTTCCGTATGTCACGGGGCGTCCGGGTGCCCGCCTGCGGCCACGCATTCGCACCCAATTCGTTTCCAGGAGGATGTCGAGCGTGCCTGATGAGGTGGAAACGCCTCGCACTTCCTCGATCTCGGCACGGGTGACGGGCTGGTGGTAGGCGATAATCGACAGTGTTTCCAAGGCCGCTTTCGACAGGCGGCGTTCGTCATGAACCTCACGCTGCAGGAGGTGGCCCAGGTCATCGGCGGTGCGGAACATCCAACGGCCTGCCACTTTCTTCAAATGGATGCCGCGTGACGCATAGGTGTCCTGGAGCTGCAAGAGCAATGCAGGGATGTCGGTCCCTTCCGGCAGGTGGGCTGCAAGTTTGCTTTCGTGCAGGGAAACGGGGCTTGCAAACAAGACCGCCTCGATGATGCGCAGGTTGTGCGTCTCGTCAGCTGAGGCTGATGGCGTTTTGGTGAGCGCACGGGCGAGTTCTTGAGCCATTTCGCGTGGGGTGGTTGGCAGATCGCCTTGCACAGGGCGTTCCGGCGCACCGGTGTCCAGCCGCTCGTCACCCTCGGTTTCCTGGCTGTCGAGGCTTGCGCCATCCTTGCTGACCAGCTTCAAGAATGCGGGGTGTGGTGCGCTGTTTGTTTTGTCTGGCTCATCGGCGTCACCGGTCATTGAGCATCGCCTTCTGCATCGTGTTCTGCATCACTTCGAGCACCCAATGATCGATCAACCTTCTGAGGGGGTTCACAGCGGCGCATATAGAGCGGCTGAAACGCGCCGTCCTGACGCAATTCCAGGTTGCCGTCGCGGGCCATTTCCAGGCTTGCGCCGAAAGAGGCTGCGCGCACAGTTTTTAGATCCTCGGGTGTTGCGAGGTAGTAATCCAGGTACTGGTCCAGTGCGACCCAATCCGTCATGGTCAATCCCACCAGGTCCTCTAACCGGTCGCGCGCCTGTTTGATGGACCAGACTTTCCGTCTTGCAACGCTATGCCTTGATTTGGCGCTGACGCGTTTTTGGCGTTGACGCGCGTAAGCCTGCAATAGCTCGGTGAGGTCGGCGTCGTAGCGAACGGTTGTCTTCACTTCGACGGTTTCGCGCCATCCCCGGCCATATACATCGCGGTCCAATCGGGGACGCGCCATTAATTCGGCGGCACGCGCCCGCATGGCATCCAAACGCAACAGACGGAAACTCAGGCGACGGGCCATATCCTCGGCCGACAACTCTTCGCCGGTTTCGGCCTCGCGGGGAAGAAGAAGCCGGGATTTCAAAAACGCGAGCCACGCCGCCATGACCAAATAGTCGGCGGCCAATTCCAGCTGCAACCTCCTCGCGTCCGTAATGAAGGTCAGGTACTGTTCGACGATGGCCAGGATCGAGATGTTGGCCAGATCGAGCTTTTGCGTTCTGGCCAGAGCGAGCAGCACATCCAACGGCCCCTCGTATCCTTCGATATCGACACACAACCGTTCGGTACCATCGTCATCGGGGCGTGATGTTTGAGATGCGCGTAATGGTGCCGTCCAGTCCTCACCGTCAGGCCCGGTGTTGGGCGACTTGGCAGGGCTTGCGGGTTCGCTGCCGTCGTTGCCTGTGTTTTTGGTCTTGGAGGTCATGATCTTAGACCCAAGCCTTTCGGGCGCAAAAGTAAGGAAAATGTTGCAGCCACACTGGCGTGAGTCCGTGGCCGGTTCAAGTTTCACGGTTTTGCTTGAGAGGCGTTCCTTGGTTTTAGGGGCAAGCGCCTTGGTCGGCTGCAGCGTACATTCATGCGCAACGGCTCAGCTTTGACACGCCAGGCTCACCGACGACTAATACCTGACTTCGCAGGCCTGCACTGCGTTCAAGCGGTTGGATCGTGGCCTGCCGTGGGTTCGAATGTGCCCTCCTGATGCAGAAGCTCTTCCA
This sequence comes from Pseudomonadota bacterium, assembly GCA_039819785.1. Taxonomy (GTDB): domain Bacteria; phylum Pseudomonadota; class Alphaproteobacteria; order Rhizobiales; family Hyphomicrobiaceae; genus JBCBRD01. The sequence continues at coordinate 41,300 of JBCBRH010000019.1, forward strand.
GCTGTGCGAGTGCTGCGCCTCGGTCGAACTCCGATGCTTCCGCCGTGATGGCCAAAGCCGTTTCAAAGCGGTGTAGCGCTGTGTCGGTTAATGGCTCGCAGATGTTGGCCACCGCCTCCATTTCATCCAAGCGGCCATTGCAGTGAAGCGCGATATCGCAGCCAGCCTTCAGAGCCGCCGCAGCCCGCTCCGCGATTGTGCCGCTGAGTGCCTTCATGGACAAATCATCGGTCAGCAGCAATCCACCGAACCCGATTTCTCCGCGGATGATCTGTTGGATCACGATCGGTGAAACGGTTGCCGGGGCATGAGGATCAATCCGAGTGTAAACAACGTGCGCGGTCATTGCCGCTGGCCAGCGGATGAGCGCGGAAAACGGCGCAAAATCCGTATCTGATAAAACTTCAGGTTCCACATCGACCACCGGTAAGGCGAGGTGACTGTCGCACTGCGCACGGCCGTGTCCTGGGATATGCTTCAGGATCGGGATAACGCCGCCTTTTCCGAGGCCGGAGGCAACGACTTCGGCAAGTCTGGTCACAGTCTTGACGTCGTCTCCGTAGGCGCGGTCACCGACGATGTCGTGTGCGCCTGGAAACCTGAGATCGGCCACGGGGGCGCAGTTCGTGTTGATGCCCAACGCGCGAAGGTCGTGTGCGGTCAGTTGCGAAATCAGGCTTGCGGTGTGGCACGCGGCTTTAGGGTTTTGCTGGAAAAGCCGTCCGTAGGCGGCGGCTGGTGGCAATGCACGACCGGCGGGCGGTCGAAGGCGCTGGACCCGGCCGCCCTCCTCGTCGATGAGGATCAAGCTGTCCTTGCCAAGGAGGTTTGTGACGGCGTCGGTCAGGCGGCGAACCTGATCTTGGGTGTCGATATTTCGCCGAAACAAAATGACGCCGGCAGGCTGCCGAGCCAGCAGAAACGCCTGTTCGTCCGGTGTCAATTCCGGGCCGGAAAGACCAACAATCAGGTTCAATTTCATCGCAGGCAGCACGCGGTCTGGCATCCGGGGATGCAACGCCAGGCCGGAAGTTGCATATGGACTAGGTTCAGGATCAGTAGGCTGTCACCCAGCATCCAGAATACCCAGCCTGTTTCAGGCTGCTGCAAAGACCAGCAGCACTTTCACGCGAGCCCGGCGGGCCGATCATTAGGCGATGGTAGGCGCCCCGCGAACCCAAATTGGCTTCTTGCACGTCGGGCGTTTTGCCATTCAGGACAGCACTGTAGTTCTGCTGAAGGTCTGCAAAGCGTGTCAGGGCTTCCATGCGGCTGGTCGACGATTTCGGCACGGATGCCAGCACGACTACGTAGCCGGGGGATGTGCCGGAAGACCGGCTTGCCGGAGCGGCACTTCTGGTGGAGCCGGTGATCGCACCAACACCAGAGGGCGCGGGTGCGGGCCTGACTGTTGAGACGGCCACGCGGCTCAATGCCGATTGTGGAACTGTGCCTTTGCGATCGGGGGCCAGCACCGTAACGGAGCGTCCCGTGACGGGGTTGATGACCCGTGTGGCGTTTGCCGAACCTGACGACGACAGCGACTGAGGTCGTGGAGATGCTGAAGCCGACGTGGACGAATTGTAGGTGTTGATCCCAGCAACGGCCGAAGTCCCAGCCGTGGCTCTTGCAGTCACCGTCTGACGGGGCGGAGACGGGTTATTGCCGCTGGGCGGCCTGATAATGCGAGGCGAGGCTGAGCGCGACGGGCTGAGCGGGTCTGATGTTCTCGGCGACGTGTTGACGTTTGCAGCTCTGACCGAAGTCGTGCCGCCACCCAGTGGGCCAACGACGCTGAGACCGGGAATTGCAACCGCAGGTGAGGCTGGTGCTGGATACGACGGTGTGACGGCTGGACGTTGATCGCGAACGGCGCCATCCCGACCAATGACGATGGTCGATACTTTGCGTGCACCGTTTGCGTCGCGCGCGGCCACCTGCTGGGAGCCAGCGCGAGATGTGCCGCTTGAGCCGCCGCCGAGGCGATCCATCATCTTCGAGTCCGTATGTGAGAACTGTCGTCCGCCGGGCTCACTCGGGCGCACTTTCGTTGGGCCGCCCTGGCCCTTTACGACGGGCGGCTGACCGGCGACCTGCTGACCGCCGCCGCCGAAGAACGACTTGTAACCGTAAGCGAGGCCGCCACCGACAACGATGGCTCCAACCAGGGCCCCGGCAATCATCACCATCCGTCCGGATGTCGAGCGCTGAGGCACATCTCCGTAGTCGTCTTCATCATCGTCATAGCCGGCATCCAGAGCGGTGCCTGCGGCGTGGGCTACCGGCGCGTTTTGGAGGCCTGGATCAAGTGCGAATCCCGGCTGGCCAGCGGTGGCATAGGGGTCGGCTGGGTCGCCCGCGTATGCTTGCGCGCCAAAACCCTGGTCTGCATAGCCCGGAGGCGAGTCGTAGCTGCTGGCACCGTAGTTGGCGTTCGGTTCGGGGTAGCCGTTTGGTGGCTCCGCGTACCCGTTTGGCGTTGTCGCAAAGTCGCCGTACGGACCGGTTGCCGGCGGTGTCTGGTAGGCATGCGCAGCGGCATAGTCGCTACCAACGTCGGCCGGGTAATGTGCCGGGTTGGCATGTGCGGGGTAGCCAGGCGCCTGACCAACTGCGGATGGATCAGCCCCATGTTGGCCATTCCCAGCTGGCGCGCCAGCGGCCTGGTTTGCAAACCAATCGTCATAGTTTGCCCCGCGTAGGCTTGCCGCGCCTGCGCCCGCTGGATCGTTGCCGTTTGGCGGGCGTGGTGCAGCGGCTGGGTCAAAGGGCGCAAATTGCGGCGTCACACCTGCTGGATGGGCCTCTGATGGATGAGATTGGCCTGGATAACCTTGTGCTGGATAATCCTGTGCGGGATAGGGCTGTCCGGGGGTTGACTGAGCCTGGCCGTGAGCCTGGCCGTGAACTTGGCCGTCAGCGGGGTCAAAAGCCTGCTGACGGGCGTCATACTCGGGATGCCCGTACCCAGGATGCTGTTGACCAGCGGTCAGGTTGGGATCATGCGCAAAGCGTGGATCGGGTTCCCGATACCCGTTGCCTGGATAGGCTTGGTTATCAGGGTAAGCTTGAGAACCGGGATAGCCCTGGGCATTTGGGTAGCCGTGAGACTGCGGATGAACCGGTGCTTGCGGGTGAACTGGGGCATGCTGCGGGTGCTGGTAGCTTGCCAGATGCGGATCTGCTGCGTGAGTGCCAACTTGCTGGCCGGCTGGCCACGCCTGCTGATTGGCCTGGTCATGGTCACTGGGAACGGGGTTGAAACCCGGCTCATTCCCGCGTGGTCCATTCGATCGCGCCATCTAAACTCTTCCCTTGGTCCCGGCCCATAATCGCGCCTGTGCCGTTCGCCGATGTTGAAAGCGGCTCTCGTGCGCCCGCATCATCATCGTCCATGTCACGGATCGAGCGCCTGTTGCGACTCAGAAGTCTAGCGCATCGCGTCCGGTGCCTGCACGCCTAGGATACCAAGACCTGTCGATAAAACGCTCTGAACCGCCCCAAGTAGCGCCAAACGCGCGCACGTTTTCCCCTGATTATCGTGGATAAAGCGCAATTGTGGCGAATCATTGCCTCGTGCCCATTGGCTGTGGAGCGCGTTGGCAAGGTCATAAAGATAGAACGCGAGACGATGCGGCTCGTGGGCGCGCACGGCCCCTTGCAACATCCTGGGGAAACGGGCGACCATCTTCACGAGGTCGATTTCACCGGGATCGTCGATCTGTGACAGGTCTGCGCTGGCCAACGCGGACGGACTGACATCCAACCCTGGAAAGGCTTCCGCGGCCTTCCGGAAGACAGATGCAGCCCGCGCATGGGCATATTGCACATAGAAGACAGGATTATCCTTCGACTGCTCGGTGACTTTCTGGAAGTCGAAATCCAGGCTTGCGTCATTCTTCCGGTACAACATCATGTAGCGGACCGGATCAGCACCGACTTCATCGACCACGTCTCTTAAGGTGACAAAGGTGCCTGCGCGTTTGGACATCTTGATGGGTTCGCCAGCGCGGAACAGTTTCACGAGCTGACACACCTGGATGTCGAAGTCGGCCTTGTTGTCAGACAGGGCCGCCACAGCCGATTTCATGCGCTTCAGGTAGCCGACATGATCGGCCCCGAACACATTGATCAAATGCAAGTAACCGCGTTGCAGCTTGTCGTAATGATAGGCGATGTCGGCTGCGAAATAGGTGTAGCTACCGTCGGACTTCACCAGTGCGCGGTCCACGTCATCGCCGAACTGCGTGGAACGAAATAGTGTTTGTTCCCGGTCCTCCCACTCGTCGTCGGCATGGCCTTTGGGCTTTTCCAGCCGTCCTTCATAGATCAGGTCTTTGGCGCGCAGAACTTCGATCGCCTCAGCTATCCTATTCTGTCCGTCAGCCTTTAAGGAGGCTTCTGAAAAGAACACGTCGTGGCTGATATTGAGGGCTGCGAGATCCTGTTTGATCATTTCCAACATGGCCGCAATGGCCGTATCGCTGATGATGGGCAGCCATTCATGTTCGGGGAGGTCACGCAGATCGGCGCCGTGGCTCTCGGCGAGTGCCTGGCCGACGGGCACCAGATAGTCTCCAGGATACAGGCCGTCGGGGATCGCACCGATGTCTTCACCCAGCGCTTCGCGGTATCGCAGGAAAACAGACTTTGCGAGCATGGCGATCTGTCCGCCAGCGTCGTTGATGTAGTACTCGCGGGTGACGTCGTAGCCGGCAAAAGCCAGGAGGTTGGCCAGCGCGTCTCCGAATACCGCGCCGCGGCAATGCCCGACGTGCATGGGGCCTGTTGGGTTGGCGGACACATATTCGACGTTGGTTTTTTGACCTTTTCCGATGTCCAGGCGGCCATAGTCCTTGCCGGAATTGACGACGTGCAAAACGACCCGCGCCCAATAGGACGGCGCCATGGTCATGTTGATGAAGCCCGGCCCGGCGATATCTACGCTGGCGATTTCGGCGTGGTCTTCCAAGAGCGGGGCGATCAAAGCTGCAATGTCGCGTGGCTTCATTTTTGCCGGCTTGGCAAGCACCATCGCAATGTTGGTGGCGACATCACCGTGGGTGGGGTCACGCGGGGTCTCGGCCTCGATGACCGGTTGAGCGTCCGCCGGCAGTTGGCCCTGGGACTTCAGTGTGTCGAGGCATGCTGCGATGTGCGCCTCAATGTCTTCGAATAGGTTCATCGATTGGGTGGTCCAATGTCAGGACGAAACACGCCGTGCGGCGACGGACGATGTTCGTCTGTCCAGCCCGCGCATGATCATGTGTGTTGGATGGTTGGCGGGAGCTAACGCAAATCCGGGGTTGCGTCAAACAATCGACGATGCTCAGCGATGGCAAAACGGTCGGTCATCCCAGCCACATAATCCCCAACGAGGCGGGCCAGTCTGCGATCATGGCCGGCGCTGTGGTCATCGCGGATCATCTCAGTCGCGATCTGAGCCCAATCGGGCTGCATGTCGGCCGGTATCTTTTGGTAATGCGCGTAAAGGTCGAGCACGATGGATTGTGCGCCCTCCATGATGCGCATCACGTGCCGGTGCCGGTAGACGTGCTCAAACAAAAACGCCTTCAGGGCCGAAACCTTGGCCTGCAGATCATCTGAAAACACCACAAGTTGATGCCCGGCCATCCGGATATCGGCAGGTGTTTGAATGTTAGCGGCTGCAAAGCGCTTCCGGGTCTGGGAGATCACGTCCGCGATCATCGTTGTGATCATGCGGCGGGTGAGTTCGTAGATAGCCCTTGTGTGGGCGTGGTCGGAGGACAGACTTTGAAGTGTCTCGTCTGCGCCTTGGATGATGTCCCGGGTGAAGGGGGCATCGGTCAGTTGCGGGATTGTTAAGAGACCAGCGCGCAAACCATCGTCTATGTCATGGTTCAGATATGCAATATCGTCCGCGATTGCGGCCACCTGGGCTTCCGCGCTGGCGTATTGGTCCAACTCGAAGTCCTGCCAGTCTTGGAGCGACCGCAACACTCTGGCGACCGGGTTGTTACTGTCTGAAATGGGGCCGTTATGCTTTGCGAGGCCTTCCAGTGTTTCCCACGTCAGGTTCAATCCATCGAAATCCGCGTAACGGCGCTCTAGTGCCGTTACGACCCGGATGGACTGGGCGTTGTGGTCAAACCCGCCGACGTCAGCCATAGCGCGATCCAACGCGCGCTCTCCGGCGTGTCCGAATGGTGAATGCCCCAGGTCGTGCGCGAGGGCCAGCGTCTCGGCGAGGTCTTCGTCAAGTTGCAGTTGCCTGGCCATGGTTCGGGCGATCTGCGCCACCTCCAGCGAATGCGTTAACCGGGTGCGGTAATGATCGCCCTCGTGAAACACAAAAACCTGGGTTTTGTAGGTTAGACGACGAAAAGCGGAGGCGTGGAGGATGCGGTCGCGGTCGCGCTGAAATGGCGACCGTGTGGGGCAATCCCGCTCCGTGTGCGTGCGGCCACGGCTCGCGATGGCGCTTGCCGCATAGGCTGCCGGCTGACGCGCGCCGGCTTTCAAGGCTGCACCATAGTCCTGGTGTCCTGCTTCCTCAGGCTGACCCGGGCGTGACGGTGCATCCTCCGTTGCGGCCTGGGATGATCGTTTGACCAGGGCTGCGCGTTTTGACATCTGATCGGAAACGACCACATTAAGCTCCAACGTTGCTCGATCCGGCTGTTGTGTTGCCAACATGCTAAAGGATGGAGTGATTCCATGACACCCAACTGAGGTGAGACGTATGAGCGATCAAGCTGTTCTGAATAAGCCGGGGTCTGATGCCCCGTCGGTTGTGCTGACGGACCGTGCTGCAAAGCGGGTCAACGAGATTGTCGCGACCGAGCCCGCCAACACTGTGTTGCGCGTGAGTGTTGAAGGTGGCGGGTGTTCCGGATTTCAATACAAATTCGATCTTGTTCAGGAGATCGCGGATGATGACACCCAACTGACCAATGACGGCGCGGTCGTGTTGATCGATCCGGTTTCGCTGGGGTTTTTGGCTGGTTCGGAAATCGACTTTGTGGATGACCTGATTGGAGCCTCATTTCAGATCCGAAATCCGAACGCTACGGCGGCATGCGGCTGCGGAACGAGCTTTTCGCTTTAACCCGCGTATGTGACGGATCACGTGGAGCGGGGGCTTTGAGCGTCTTGAAAATTGCGACCTGGAATATCAACGGCGTGAAGGCGCGCCTTGAAACCGTCTGCACATGGCTGAAGGAAAGCCAACCGGATGTTGCGTGCCTGCAGGAAATCAAAAGCATAGACGAAAATTTCCCATCGGAGCGCTTTGAAGAGCTTGGCTACAATGTCGCCACGCATGGTCAGAAGGGCTTCAACGGCGTTGCGATATTTTCCAAGGTTCCATTTCAAGAGGTCACGCGACGACTGCCAGGTGATGAGGACGATGAGCAGGCACGCTACATCGAAGCTCTCGTCGCACTCGACGAAGCAAACGGCGGACATTTGATCCGGGTGGCCTCTTTATACCTGCCAAATGGCAACCCTCTTGGCTCTGAAAAATTTCCCTACAAGCTTGCGTGGATGGAACGTCTTGAGACGCATGCGCGCGCGCTCCTCGAAGATGAGACGCCGCTCATCCTCGCAGGTGATTACAACGTGATCCCCGAAGCGCGCGATTGCCGCGATCCCAAGGATTGGGGAGGAGATGCGTTGTACCAGCCAGAGAGCCGTGCTGCGTTTCGCGCTCTGGAAAACCTGGGGTTTACCGATGCAGTGCGCGCGACCTACCCGGATGATGAGGTCTTCACGTTTTGGGATTATCAGGCGGGCGCCTGGCAGAAGAACGATGGCATCCGGATCGACCATCTGATGATGTCACCGCAGGCCAGCGATCTACTCGTTGCCGCCGGCATCGATAAAGAAACGCGCGGTTGGGAAAAGCCGTCGGATCATGTTCCGGTGTGGGTGGAAATCGGCAACGCCTGAAAGTTAGAACCGGCTTGCGGCTGTCTTCGATATCTCAATGCGCCCGCCGCGGTTTTTCAACCAAGATGTCCGAGTGCAGTTTTGGCTGGCTGATGTTCTAGGACGGATTGCCGACACAAGATAAGTTGGATCGACGATCTGCTGACTTGGCGGTATGAAGGTTTCCGGCACTTAATCTGTCCCGATCGCCGCGAGTGGCTGTTCAATGATGCGACGATCACCGCAATTCCCAGAACCAAAGTCGCCCTTTCTACAGGCGTTGGTAGCGGCCTTTCAAAAACGGTCAAAGGCAATCAATCACAAGGTGAACTCATGGTCCATTGAGGCGGGAAGAGATCAAAACGAAGAGCGATTGAATTTCGACTTCGACTGCTTCAATCACGTGGTCCGATTTGTTGCTTGGGAAGATCAACTGCTATGGTTTAGCAGCTGCAAAGGCTCTGCAACAAACGGGTGGGAAGTAAAATTCGCGTTTCATGCGTCTGCCGATGGGCACGCACCTCAAGCCATCGTCAGCACTTCTGAGGAAGCACTGCTTTATCGTAGCGACAAAGTGCAATGCATGGCTGCTTTCGACGGCTACACCCCTGAAGAAGATCACAGCTGAACCCCACTGGTTGCTTACGCCCGAGGCGTGGGGAGCCACGCAATGGAAAGTGGCGCAAACGGAGGCTTAGGAAGGTCATACCTAACAGTCTAGGTACTACCTATCCTGTCTTGCAGCCGACAGAAGCCCGAGGGATCTACGCGCCCGCCGAAGCGCTTAGCGTCCAAGTCCCATGGCACCTGCGCGCATGTAACCCGAAGCATCCGGCAATGGTTTCGCGGCCTGTACACCGACGCCGGGCTTCCTGTTCGGCGACGATTTGGCCGTCCAACCCTTTTGTCCGAACTGCCGGTCATTCTGGCCATCGGCCGCACCAGAGCTGGAGCGTTTGAGGCTTGGTACTTCCTGACCGTCAGCGCAGGTCCTAATCGCGCGCACCGACAAACCTTCAAGATTCTGAGAGCCAGGCGGCAGTGGCTTTCGTCCGTAACGGCTATCCCATTCCGCAACGAGCCCGGTTGCCTGACTGCGCACACCTTCCGATGCGCCACAGAAGATGTTCTGGAAAATATCATCGATCCAGAACGCGTCTTTGTTTGGTGCGTTCTTTGCGGCAACGGAGATCAATGCCAATGCCCGCACGGGGTTTGAGTCGGTGAACTTACCGCGCCACAGAAGATCAGCGAGGAAGGCTTGTGCGCCGGCATGGCCACGCTGTGCGACGGCCGACAACCAGTCGAGGCCCTGACGTGCACGGGAATCTGTTTTCGCTTTGGCTTCGTGAAGCATCAACTTTGCGAGCTCAAATTGTGCGTCCTCGTCGTTGAAGTAGAGAGCGGCGTGCTGGAGATATTCGGCAGCGCGTTTGCGGTTCGCGCGGAGCCCGGCTTCGGGCAGGCCGCGGCGCATGTATCCAGCTAATTCAACGAGCGCGTCGGCCACGAAGGCCGCGTGGGGGTCGTTGAGATCCGCATCGGCAAAGTCACGCGCGATCTGTTGATAGAGCATGTAGGCTCTGACGTGGTCCGTGTGGCCACCATCGTTGTCGGCGTAAATCCGTGCCAGGTAGTACTGGCCGAAGAACAGGTTCCGTTCGGCAGCCTGCTGCAGTTGGGGAATGGCCGCGCTATACTGCCCTTGTCGATAGGCTGTCACGCCACGACGCAGCGCGGCATTCATCGACGTTTCGGCAACACCGGAATTTGCCGCAAACGATGCCGACGGGGTCATTGCACCCGTCATCGCGATCGCAGCTGCAAATGCTGTAAGTTTGGCGGCTCGCACCGCAACTTTGAAATTATATGTCCGCATAGCAAACAACTTCCGCTTTCCCGCCAAGGTGTGTGACAGCGCCATATCGCGCAGGCCCAACCTCGTTTGCATACTTTCTCAAGACGCCGGATTGGTACGGATTATCTGGATGTTTCCAAACTGCCCGCCGCCGTTCCAATTCGGCTTCATCGACCATCAAATCGAGTGTGCCGGCTTCGGCGTCGATTTTGATGATGTCACCATTTTCAACCAGCCCGATGGGGCCGCCAACCGAAGCTTCCGGACCGACGTGGCCGATGCAGAACCCGCGCGTTGCGCCTGAAAAGCGTCCATCGGTGATCAGCGCGACCTTCTCGCCCATGCCTTGCCCGTAGAGTGCTGCGGTAGTTGACAGCATCTCTCGCATGCCCGGGCCGCCCTTTGGCCCCTCGTAGCGAATGATGAGCACTTCGCCTTCTTCATATTGTCGTTTATCGACAGCCGCGAAGGCATCTTCCTCGCTGTTGAACACGCGGGCAGGGCCTTCAAACTGGAGCTTGTGCATGCCGGCGACTTTCACAATTCCACCGTCCGGAGCCAAAGATCCCTTCAGCCCGACGACGCCCCCTGTCTTGGAAATGGGGTTTGAGACAGGATAGACAACCGTTTGATCTGTATTGAATTTCACGTTTTCGAGATTTTGCGCCATGGTCTTGCCATTGGCGGTGATGCAGTCGCCGTGCAAAAGACCGCCATCCAGCAGCGCACGCATGATCTGCGGCACCCCGCCGATGTCATAGACATCTTTCGCGACGTATTTTCCGCCGGGTTTCAAGTCGGCGATGTAAGGTGTCCGCTTGAAGATTTCAGCGACCTCGAACAGGTCGAATTCAATCCCGGCCTCATGGGCCATGGCGGGGAGGTGCAGTGCTGCGTTCGTCGAACCACCCGTTGCCGCCACGATGACCGCGGCGTTCTCGAACGCTTTTCGAGTGCAGATATCGCGGGGGCGCAATCCTTGCGCGATGGCGTACATGACCGCTTTGCCGCTTTCGGTTCCGTAGGCATCGCGCGAGACGTAAGGTGCCGGGGCACCGGCTGATCCGGGTAAGGCAAGGCCGATGGCTTCAGAGACGCAGGCCATGGTGTTGGCAGTGAATTGACCGCCACAGGAGCCGGCGGATGGACATGCGACACATTCCAGTTCGTGCAAGTCTTCGTCGCTCATCTTGCCGGCGGAGTGCATTCCGACGCCTTCGAAGACGTCCAGAACCGTGACGTCTTTTTCCTTAAACGTGCCGGGCAGGATCGACCCGCCATACATGAACACGGATGGCACGTTGAGCCGCAGCATCGCCATCATGATACCGGGCAGAGACTTGTCGCATCCTGCGATGCCGACCATGGCGTCGTAGGAATGACCACGCATGGTCAGTTCAATCGAATCGGCGATGACTTCGCGACTCACCAAAGAAGACTTCATGCCCTGGTGGCCCATGGCGATCCCGTCGGTGACGGTGATGGTGCAGAATTCCCGAGGCGTTCCGCCGGCCTCGTCGACCCCGGTTTTTACCGACTGCGCCTGGCGCATCAGCGCGATATTGCAGGGTGCTGCCTCATTCCAGCAGCTGACGACACCCACGAATGGCCGGTGAATCTGTTCTTCCGTCAGGCCCATGGCATAGTAATAGGACCGGTGCGGCGCGCGAGTCGGACCCTCCGTCACGTGACGGCTTGGAAGTTTCTTTTTGTCGAAAGTGTTGGCGTCCATTCGTGTTGCTTTAGACCTCATCACGTCGCAACCAAGCCGAGACCGGTGCGCCGCTTTGTTTCCCAAGCGTCTTGAAACTCAAGACGCAAACCTGCGGAGTTCAGGAACCTGAATTGCTTCAGACCATCGCTCCACCTCTCAGCCGTCGTCAATGTCGTCTGGGTTTGTGGCCCAATGGTGGCGGTGGGTCACCAAGACTGTTGCATTCACATGACAGTTAATCCGATGCGGCGTGTGCGTGTTGCATCATGGCACCTTGCGTGATCATGCATCAAAGCAACCGCTGTTTTTTGTCAGATTTTGCCGACTCGGCTTCCGCGAAGGCAGCCGTTAGTTGTGTCCTGCCAAGCGATGCCAGGGTGGTTAAGCATGACCTGTGTTGTCCGTTTGACAGGTTCATGACGTGTTGAAAGCGGTGAGGTGTCGTGAAAGCGGCGGGCAGGTCGTGTTAGCCTATGCCCAACTCAGACGTTGCGAGATTCGCGCCAGATTGAGCGGGAGAATGGGGATGTCGAGCGAGACGCTTAATCCGTGGGTGCAACCGGGTCAGCAACAGGGGCATCAACAGGGGCAGCAAGCGACTGCTGGCCAAACGAACGCGCCAACATTCGGCCAGCGGACCGGATCCAGCAGCTCTGACGGGACGATGGCACTCTTGGCATGGCGTTACCCCGCTGGGATGTGGGGGCTTTCGGTTATCAATTTTGTGCTGCGGATCGTGACGTTGGGGATCTACAGCTTCTGGGGGAGAACGGAAGTTCGCCAGCGCTTGTGGGCCAGTGTCCGGTTCAAGAAAGAACCGCTTGTTTACACCGGTACGGGGCAGGAGTTGCTGTTCGGCTTTCTGATCATCTTCGTTGTTGTTTTGCTGCCGATCTTGTTGCTGACGACGATCATCGTTTTTGCATTTGGGCCGGACTCACCCGCTGCCGCCGCCATTCAACTCGCGATTTATTTCGGTGTGTTCTTGTTGATCGGCATGGGTATCTATCGGGCCCAGCGCTATAGGCTTTCGCGGACGACGTGGCGCGGTATCCGCGGGTCACTGACGGGCAACAGCGCGACCTATGCCTGGACGCATTTTTGGACGTTGCTCCTGATTCTCCCAACACTTGGGTGGATCGTCCCGTGGCGCTCAACCAAGCTGCAAGGGATCATCACGTCGAACACGCACTTCGGGGACAGGGCGTTTCAGTTCAGCGCCACGGCTGGGCCGCTTTATAAATCCTTCGCGGTCCTCTGGCTCGGCGTCGCGGCGATTTTCATTGTCGGCAGTTCGGTCATCAGCGGAGCCGTTATGTCGGCCACATCGACCGGAGTGCCGGGTGGGATCAATGCGCCGACGCCTGAGGCTGAGGCTGCCAAGCAACTTGTCGGTTTGACCGTCTTTGTGGTCTTAGTCGGTGGCTATTTGTTCTATCTGGTGATGGGTGCGTGGTACCGGGCGCGAATGATCAACCACTTTGCGGATGCGACAACCTTTGAGGGCGGACAGTTTACCGGACGGGTCAAAGGGTTGGGGCTATTGTGGATTGATTTCTCAAACCTCATCATCTTGTTGTTTGGCGTCTTGCTTGTCGGCGGCGGAATAGCAGCGCTGTTTTTCGGGCTTGGTATTGCTCAACCGCTTGTGCCCGTTGATCCCAACACCGGCGAACCCGGGCCGGCACAACTCGCTCAAATGGCTCAGTTTGTTCTGCCCATATCTCTCGTGATTATCGCTGTCGCCTTCACGCTCTTTTCGCCGGTCACCCAGGCCCGATCGATGGGCTATTTGGTTGAACATCTCAGCCTTGATGGGCATATCCCGGTGGAAGACATTTTGCAGAGCACAGCCGAGCAATCGAAAACCGGAGAAGGACTGGCACAGGCGTTTGATGTCGATGGGTTCTAATCACAAGTATGAGACGTTCCTTGGAACGTTTAGCGATGGCAAACGTGCCGGGTCGGATAGCGCACGTGTACGGCTACTCGACCGAGGTCTGGAGATTGAGTTTACCGGGCAGTCCGAACGCAAAGTCTGGCCTTATGGTGCGCTGAAGAGCTCAGAACCATTGGGTCCACGAGCGATTGAAGCGCTGGTGACCTATTCTTACGAACCAGGTGCGACGTTGTTTGTCGCCAATCCTCAATTTGCCCGTGCGCTTGCACATGAAGCGAACCACCTGACACCTCGAGCACAACGCTGGCGGCAGATGCGTCCGCTGCTCTGGGCCATGGCGGCTATCGTGCTGATTATCGGTGCGGTCTATGCGTTTCAGCTCTCACCTGCGCGAACAATCGCAGGCTGGCTGCCGGATGGAACGCGGGACTACATGGGAAAACAGGTGGTCGGCTCGATGACGTCGGCGCAGAAGTCCTGCACGGCACCGCAGGGCATCGCGGCTTTGAACAGGCTCATTGATCGGTTATCGGCAGCAACCGGAGAGGACAAAACGTTCAAGGTTGTGGTTGTCGACTGGGACCTTGTGAATGCGTTTGCTGCACCTGGCGACCGCATCGTCCTCACGCATGGTCTGATCAAGAAATCCGGCTCACCGGATGAGTTGGCCGGCGTGCTGGCCCATGAGATGGGACATGGACTTGAGTTGCACCCGGAAACGGGAATTGTCCGGTCGCTTGGCTTATCGGCAGTGGCTCAACTGCTGCTTGGTGGAGCTGGAAACCTGAGCAACCTGGGGGTGATGCTCACGCAACTGGCTTATTCGCGCGATGCTGAGCGGGAAGCCGATCAGCGCGCTTTGGATGTTTTGCGGAAAGCCGACGTCTCAGCGAAAGGGCTGGCCGTATTTTTCAGGCGGATCGGTAAGCTTGATCAACGTGGTAACAAAGATGGCGGCTATGCGGGCCTGGATGTGTTGCGGTCGCATCCCCAAACGGCTGAACGCCTTAGGGCGGTTGAAGCCGTTGAATCCTACCCCTCGCGTCCGGCACTCAATGCCAGTGACTGGACGGCACTTAAAGCGATCTGCAGCCAAACGAGCAGCTAACGCTCAACCGTTGCGATTTCGCCGTTGGTCTTTCGCTTTTTTATTGAAGACATGCCATATGACGCCCGGGTCTCCGTGACATGGTTAACTGGGCTTATGCTCATTATTTGACCAATCTTGGAGTGCTCAGTTCACGATGCGGGTGTTTCTCAGTTTGATTTGTGCGGCGGGTTTACTGCTGGTATCGGCGGCCACTTTTGTGTTCTCGCCGCTCTACACCGCGTATGCCATCCGCGAAGCCGTCAAGACGAGCGACACTGACTATTTGAGCGAACGGGTGTCATGGCCTCCCGTCAAACAGAGCCTTAAGTCTTCCCTCGTGGCTTTCACGCTCGGCCCCGGTGCGACTGGGGCTGCACAAGATCAAGCCGCAACGACGACGGGCTGGTGGTCGCGCCTGAAAACAGCATATGGCCGGTCGATGGTGGAAAGTATGGTTGAGCGTTATGCAAATCCAGAGGGGTTCAAGACGCTCTTCACGTATGGACGATCGGTTCGCCGAAACGTGCTGGGCAAGGCCGACCCTGATGAAGGACTGTCGTTTTCCGAAAAGCTGGCAGCCATCTGGTCTCGTATTCAGCGCGCTGAGTTTATCACGCCGTCACGCTTCGAGATCGATATGACCGACAAGTACGATCCCTCACGACTTTATGCTGGTGTCCTCGAACTTCATTGGGGTGATTGGGGCTGGAAGCTTACAGAGCTGCGTGTGCGGCAGATCAAAGATGCTGCAGCGGTCGGGCCGGAAAGCGCTTAATTTTTGGGACCCGGATCGGTGTTTCCGGCCAGGTGGCGCATTTGTGGATGCGATTGCCTCGGCCCGCTCCTGAGCTGCCCATAACGCCATGAGCATTCATACATTTCAGCCCTGCGCGCCCCAATTGAGCCGTGGGGCTTTTTGCCGTGTTACGGGATTGTGATGTGTCAATGCGCACCGATGAGGTTCAGGTTAGCTGAACCGGCCAGGATTTTTCTGGCGGGTGGGCCAAACCAAATCATAATCGGCCTTTCAAAAAAAAGCCTTTGGGAAAAGACGTACAAGGAAACAAAAGCATGAAGCGTTTCAACCCTCTAGAGTCGCATCGACGTTCCCATGAATATGGGCGCAACCGAGGTTCTCGCATCTGGTCCACCATGGCTGCTGCGGTAGCTGTCGTGCTTGCTGCCGGGCTTGGGCTATCCGTGCCAGCGGTTGCCGAAACCGAATTGCCTGACAACTTCAAGACACGCGATGGTGCCTATGAGGAGGTGGTTCAGGATCTGAAGGACGCCATCGTCAACCGCGGCTTCGTCATCGATCACGTCGGCTATGTCGGAAAAATGCTTGACCGTACCAGCGACGCGGTTGGTGCCACATCACCTTATCTGCACGCGCAATACATGCAGTTCTGTTCGGCGAAACTCACACATGACCTGGCTGCAGCCGATCCCTCAAACATGGAGGGGTGCCCGTATCTCGTGTTCGCCTATGAGGAACGCGCCAAGCCTGGGACAGTCATCCTGGGCTATCGAAAGCCGCCCGTTGGCCGGTCTGAAGCCTCACGCGCTGCGATTGGGGCAATCGAGGCACTGCTGGTCGATGTTGTCGACCAGGTGGCAGGCGGCGGGTTTTAAAGCGTTCTTGGTCCGGCTCACAGCTTCTTGGCCATGGCGGCGATGGTGCGCGCGTAGACGTCTGCACGGTTCCAGCCTTTGATGACCTTGTAGTTCGCCGTCCCGGGTCCCCATGGCGCGCCGCGTTGCCAGCCATAGGCTTTCAGATAGTTCGCAACCGATGCCAGTGCGTCGGGAATGGACCGGACCAGATCGCGCTTGCCGTTGCCATCAAAATCAACGGCATACTTATCGTATGAGCCTGGCAGGAACTGGACTTGTCCGATCTCGCCAGCCCAGCCGCCGCGCAATTGCTTAGGCGACATATCACCCTTCTGCACAATGCGCAGGGCCGCGTCGAGGTGGCCGGTGAAAAACTTGGACCGGCGGCAGTCATAGGCCAGCGTGGCAATGGACCGGATGATCGAGTACTTGCCTGAACCATCCTTGCCATAGTTGGTTTCCAGTCCCCAAATTGAAATGAGTACTTCACGGGGGACGCCGTAGCGCTTCTCCAAACGCCCTAAGAGCCCGGCATATTTTCTCATGCGTGTGCGACCACGCTTCATGAGCGATGACCCGACGCGGCGCTTATAGAATTGATTAAAACTGAGCTTGAAAGATTTCTGGGAGCGGTCGCGCCGGATGACGCGGGGGTCATAGCTCACGTTGGTCAGTGCGCGCTGAAGTGTTCTTTGCGAAATGCCAGCAGATTTGGCCTTGGCTTTGTAGGCGGACAGCCAGGACTGGAAGCCTGAGCCGGTTTTTCCGCATGCGGCTGCCGATGCGGGCTGACTGAGCGTTGAGCTGATGAGTACCGCACATGCCATGACACCTGCAATGGATGTCAAACCGCGACGCAACCGTCCGCATGAAATCCGCATACCGCACACTCCTTATCGATCGTGTCGTCTGGTATGCGGGTTCTATCGGACCTTTGGTGTGTTGTAGCTGCGGCGTTTTGGGGCGTGGTGGTTGGAACGTTTCAGACGGACCTACTTAGATACGTCTGTGCGTGGTCAACCACCACGGTCCTCACTTTGCCTGGTTGTTCCCGGCGGCCTGCGGGTAGGCGCGACCGATGATTGGATAATTCTCGACGTTTGTGCGGTCGATGATCCATGGGGCGAAACGTTGAATGAGCTTGGACATGGTCTGTTACCTCCTGCGTCCAAGTTGCATTAACCGTCGACGCAATGCCTGTGACGCAGGTTACAGAGGCCGCAATAAACATGCGCTGGTTGAAAAAGCTGGCGTCTGGAACCGCCAGCACAGCCAACCCGTCAGGTGTCCAGCCTCGCCATTGCTGCGGACAGCTTCGCCATCAAACCTTCGAGTTCCGCCTTACGTTCACGCGTTTCTTCGACGGCTGCCGGATTGGCTTTTTCGACGAATTTCGGGTTGGCGAGTTTTGCATCCATCTTTGCAAGATCGCTTTCAGCCTCGCTGATTTCCTTCTTCAGGCGTGCGCGCTCGGCATCCATATCAATGACGCCTTCCAGCGGAATCGCGATTGTTGTTTCGCCGACGATGATGATCGCGGATGCGCGCGGGGCGGTGTCCTCAAAGCGGATGTCGTCGAGACGCGCGAGCCGAGACATGGTGTCTTCATGCCGGTTCGCGCGATCCTTGATCGACCGGTCCGCACCAATGAGGTGAACCGGGATTTTTGCGCCAGCGGGGATGTTCATCTCAGATCGCACAGAACGCACTTCCGAGATCACGTCGATCACCCATTTGATTTCCGCATCCGCATCAGGGGCCTGCAACCCTGTCGGCTGAGGCCAGCGGCTGACAGCCAGCATCTTTTGCCGCTTCTCGCCATACTCAACCATATGGGCCCAAAGCTCTTCGGTGATGAAGGGCATGAACGGGTGCAGCAATTTCAAGACCTGATCAAGGACCCAGGCCACGCATGCGCGCGTCTCTGATTTCGCGCTTTCTTCGTCGCTGTTGAGGATCGGCTTGATGAGTTCGATGTACCAATCGCAAAACACATCCCACACGAATTCGTAGGCATCGCCTGCTGCATCGTTGAATTTGTAGGCTTCGATGCCGGCCGTGACGGCGGTGGCTGCGCGTTCGGTTTCGCCGACGATCCATTTGTTGATGGTTTCGTTGACGCTGGCTGGGTCAAAGTCTGTTTGGCGGACGCACTCGTTCATTTCCGCGAACCGGGATGCGTTCCAAAGCTTGGTGGCAAAGTTCCGATAGCCTTCGATGCGATCGATCGAAAGCTTAACGTCGGAGCCTTGCGCGGCCATCGAGGCCATCGTGAAGCGCAGCGCATCGGTTCCATAGGGTTTTATCCCCTCTGGAAATTCGCGCTTCACCTCCTTGGCGACGCGGTTTGTCCGTTCTTTGTCCAGGCCGGCGGTGCGCTTTGCCACCAAGTCTTCAAGCGTGACGCCATCGATGATGTCGAGTGGATCAAGAACGTTGCCGCGCGACTTCGACATTTTGTTGCCGTGGGCATCACGCACCAGCCCGTGGATGTAGACATCCTTGAACGGCACATCTTTTTGGAAATGCATCCCCATCATCATCATCCGGGCGACCCAGAAGAAGATGATGTCAAAACCAGTGATGAGGGCCGATGTCGGGTAGTAGCGCGCGAGTTCGGGTGTCTCTTCGGGCCAGCCGAGCGTCGAAAACGGCCAGAGGGCCGATGAAAACCAAGTGTCCAACACATCGGGATCGCGCGACAGGTCAACCTGTTTGCCGTAGTGGGCGTTCGCGAGTTCGGCTGCTTCGGCTTCATCATGGGCCACGAATACTTCGCCGTCGGGACCATACCACGCGGGGATCTGATGGCCCCACCAGAGCTGACGTGAGATGCACCACGGCTGGATGTTGTCGAGCCAGCGGTAGTAATCATTGGCGAAGCGATCCGGCACGAAACGCGTGCTACCGCCTCGCACGGCAGCAAGCGCCGGCTTAGCCAGTTCAGCAGCGTTTACATACCACTGGTCGGTTAGAAACGGTTCAATGGCAACGCTTGAGCGGTCACCATGTGGCACCTGATGGGTGGTCGGCTCGATTTTGGCCAGGAGGCCGGCTTCGTACATGTCCTTGATAATGGCGAGACGGGCCTTGAACCGGTCCAGCCCGCGATAGGCTGCCGGGATGTCGCTTTCGTCAGCCTCTTCGCCGTCGATGATGGCGGCGTGTTCATCGAAGATGTTGATGCGCGCGAGGTTACAGCGTTTACCGACTTCGAAGTCGTTGAAGTCGTGGGCCGGTGTAATCTTGACGGCGCCGGTGCCTTTTTCGGGGTCTGAATACTCATCGGCAACGATCGGTATTTCGCGTCCCACGAGCGGCAGTTTCAGCATTTTGCCGACAAGGGTCGTGTAGCGTTCGTCTTCTGGATGCACGGCTACACCCGTATCACCCAGCATCGTTTCCGGCCGCGTCGTCGCGACCACGATGTGGCGGCTGCCGTCTTGGCTCAAAGGATAGCGGAAATGGTACATCTGGCCGCCGGGGCTTCGCGCAAGTGCTTTTTCCAGGCTGGCGAATTCGGGGCCGGTTGCGTCTTCATCGTCGTCCGCGGACCAATCGATTTTGCCTTTGGCATCGACCTGGACCACCTCCAGATCAGAGATTGCGGTTTGGAATTTCGGGTCCCAATTGACCAGCCGTTTGTCCTTGTAGATCAGCCCGTCTTTGTGCAGCTGGACGAACACCTTCAGAACAGCCTGTGACAGCCCCTCATCCATCGTGAAGCGCTCGCGGGACCAATCGCAAGACGCACCCAGGCGCTTAAGCTGGTTGACGATCGTTCCGCCGCTTTCAGCCTTCCAGGCCCAGACTTTCTCCAGAAACGCATCCCGCCCGATCGTGCGCCGGTCGGGTTCTCCCCGTTCCATCATCTGACGCTCGACGACCATCTGGGTGGCGATGCCAGCGTGGTCGGTTCCCGGCTGCCAAAGTACGTCTTTACCGCGCATACGTTCGAACCGGCACAGGATATCCTGCAGCGTGTTGTTCAGGGCATGTCCCATGTGAAGGGAGCCGGTGACGTTGGGTGGTGGAATGACGATGCAGTAGGTGTCGGATTGACCGTCGGGGCTTGTTCCCGCGCCGGCTTTGAATGCGCCGGAGTCGTCCCAGGCTGCACTGATGCGCGGCTCGATGGCGGCCGGCTGATATGTCTTGTCGAGCATGTCTCGTTTCAACAATGGTGAGCGGCATCACACCTGGCGGACGGGCGCAACGATGGACGTGAGGACGTGAGCGGCCCACACCTGCCGGCGGCCGCCTAAGACCCTGGCATGATGCCTTTGATCGGCCGTGGTACGACCGCCGTCAAGCCGGTGTCAACAGATCGGTGCCAACTGGGTGCGAAACGCGCAAGATATCCGTCACAATCAGTGTTTGGAGGGACCTGGCCGGCTGGTGTCGGCCGCCTCTTGCGATGGTTCCTTCGAGGCCGCATCCACTGGGGTGGGAGCGGCAACGCCGTTGGCAAGCTCCATCTGCAGGGCTTTTTCGAAAATACGCGGCATGTTCCGATCCAGCCACTCGCGGACCATGGGACGCAGCAGCTCGGCTGCCGTTTCATCGAGCGTCCGTTCGATTGCTTCGTCGGTCGTTTGGGTGGTGGTTGCCGGTTTGGGCTGCGCTGCACCGCCGGTCACACGGTCAAGAGCGGCTGACATGGATTGTGAGGCCAGAGATTGTGACGCCGGATCGCTCACGGCTGAGCCTTTTTGAGGATCTGACTTAGGATCCTTGGATGCCTCGTGCGCAGGTGTCACGCTGGCGGACTTATCAGCAGTCGTTGACGGCTTCGGGTCAGTTCCAGTAGGGGAAGCTGCGGTTTTTGTCTGCTGCGAGCCAGTTTTATCGTCGGACAGGTCGAGCTTTGGTCCCGCGTCTTCCTTTGTTTCGGTCTTTGTTACGGCCTCATCAGCGTTCTTGGGCGTGGCAGGATCCAAAGCTTCAGACGGCGCTGAATTTTGTCCGCCTGGTGATGGGAGCGGATCAGTGGCAGAGACGGGCTTTTCTGAGAAGGACGGCAACCCGGTCATGGATGAAAATGACGCAGATGCCGCTGTAGCAGAGGCCGGTTGTGGTGTTTGGGCTGAAGCCTCGTTGTTTGGCTGAGGCTGTGCTGGTGTCTCTTTGGCTTGGGTCGCGGTAATATTGGTTGGCGATCCAGCTGTCTGAGCTGCTGGTGACGGCGCAACTGCGTCGCCCGTTGGTTGGGTCTTCGCTGATTTCGGTTCTGGTTTCGCTGCGCCGAGCGTTGGTTCAGACCGTTCGGGCGTGGCCAAGCCGTCCAAAGTCGCACTGACCGATTGACCAGCCGGCGTCCCACTTTCCGCGCCCTTGAACTGGCTTGGAAAAATACTGTCGAAATCGATGCCACCGGGCGATGGGTCCGCCGCTGTGAGGTCATTCTTCACAGCAGGTTGCGAGCCTGTTCCATCCCCATCCCAAGGCCGTTCGCGTGAGGGTCTGAGGCCGGCTGGTGGGTCAAAGTCTTTTCCGAACGGCCGCAATTCACCCGGCGCAAATCCGGGGTTGGGTTCCGTCGTGCCAGAGGCTTGCGGTGCTGCCACGGGATCAATGCTCAACGGACCGAGATCACGCGCGGCGGCGGCATCGCCATCGGACTTTGCCTTCAGTGGATCGGTTTGAACCGCAGGCGTTGCCGTCAAGCGATCAATCAGAGTTGGTCCATCGGACGTTGCGGTTTCCGGCTCGAATTTGGCAGGCACCGTCGTACTCTTGGCAGCCTGTGAATTTTGTTCGCCCTCACTTCTTCCGAACGGCTGCGCCGCGGACTTCGACATTGCTGCAACCGAGCGTGCGGTTGGCGGGATCAACGGTCCATCGGTTGGCGCGGAACCCGATGCTGCGTCTGGAAAGCGCGCTTTCAGATCCGCTGCGGCCGGTCTTGGCGTTGGCTGATGGGATATTTCAGATGCGGGGTTGGATTGCGCACCTTTTGCGGTGGTGGCCGTACTCTGATCCGCTGTCGCGCTCGTCGAGGCTGCTTCGTCCTCGAACAGGTCTGCGATATCTTCATCGATGACGGCCCGTGTCGTGGTTGGTTCACCGCCGGTGTTGCTTTGCTCTGTCGGGAGCTGCTGGTCTGTTGATGCGGAACCATTGGCAGCGTCTGCCAGTCGCCGGGACAGGGGACCAGCCGCCTGTGCTGCGCGCGGTTGTTGGGGGCTTTCCGATTTACCGTCTGTCTGGCTGCCGCTGGTCACCGCAGCGGTCCCGCCTGCCGGCGTCTGTGCCCCAGCCGATTGGCTGTTGTCGGATGGCTCTTCCTGGATGATCTGCCGGATCGAAGCAAGGATTTCGTCCATGCTCGGTTCGCCATTCGATCCATTCGTTGTCATGCCCTATATCCCTCTCGCGCCATCCGATCAGATGGCTCCCACGCGCCAATGCCCCGGTTGCTTAACGGCGACGGTTTTATGCGCGATTGCCCAAGCGCCCCGTAATCACGCTTTCAGTGCTAACAACACTCGTCTGGCCAAGCAACGCACACAACGCGATTCTGGTGCGTAAGCGCGTGTTATCCGGCAGTTTTTTCGCCAGCAACGCCTGTATGTGCATCCGTACCGCATGACCGATTCTGACTATGCCTCTTACTAAAACCCCCGGTTGGGGCGTTGCTGTGGCGAAAAGCAAAACCGCCCCACACATATGGCGTGGAGCGGTTTTGCTATCGGATAGAGAAGGCTTGTGAAGTGATGCCTTACTTGTAGCTCTTCCCGTGGCTGTCCCAAAGGTCACGCGACACCTGACGGCCGTCACGGTGGGTGATGCTGATGCCCCACCATTTACGGCGAACCTCGTGGTAGTGCACTTCCGGGTCATATACGTCTGACGTCAGGCCAAGCGTTGCCGAGTCCAGTCTGCCAAGAGACGAGAGCAGTGTGTAGGCTGCAACAATCTGGTTCCGCTTCGTCGTCACCAATGAAACCTGGGCGTCGAGGAGTTCCTGTTCGGCATCGAGCACGTCGAGAAGCGTCCGTTGGCCGACCTTTTCTTCCTCACGGACCCCCGAGAGAGCCGTTTGGTTGGCCTCGACCTGGACACGATCAGATTCCAACTGAGCGTTTGCTGCCTGAAGTTGTGACCAAGCCGCAGTTACGTCGCGCCGGACGAGCGTGCGCGCCTCTTCGATTTCCTGAAGGCGGCTGACGTGGGTGTGCTTGGCGGCGCGAACCTGCGACGTAACCGCACCACCTTGGTAGAACGGCACCGTCACGCGGCCGGTAATGCTTGTTGATTCGGTTTCGGCCACCGTGCTGCTGGTATCAAAACGGTTCGAATAACTGCCTTCCAGAGAGACCTGTGGAAGCAGCTGACCGCGAATGCGATCCACCGTATGCCGTGAGGCCTGCTCAAGGAAAAGTGACCCGATAATGGTCGGGCTTTCGTTCAGCGCCGCACTTACGGCAGATGGTAAAGACCTTGGCAAGATACGACTGGGAAGACGGGGCTCGCGCAAACCGGATGGTGCGGAGCCAACCACGCGTACATAGTCGGCGCGCGATGTCTTCAAATTCGACCTTGCGAGGTCAAGCGCCGATACCGATGCCGCTCGACGGGCACGAGCCTGCGATACGTCCGTGCGGGTGACTTCACCGACAGAGAAGCGATCATTCGTTGCACGCAATTCCCGCGACAAGACCCGAACGTTGTTTTCTTGCAGCTTTACGATGGCCTGGTCGCGAACCACATCCATGTATGCCGTTGCGGCTTCAAGCAGGACAGCGCGCTCAATGTCTCGCAGTAGTTCGCGGCCCGCGCGGATGTTTGCCTCGGCCTCTTCAACCGCATTCGTTGTCTGGAAGCCATCGAAGATGTTCTGTGTGAACCCGATTGAATACCCGCGTGGCGTTGATTCGCGCACGCCTGGAATAAACGGGTTGGTCGATGTTAGGCGGGATCGGTCTTCCGCGCCGCTGATGTCGGCATCACCCGTTATCCGGGGACGATATCCGGCGCGTGCCTGGGTCGCGCTTTCGTCGGTTGCGCGCAATCTGGCTCGCTCAGCATCAATGCGTGGGTTGTATTTGTAAGCTCGGGCAAGGGCGCTGCTCAAGGTGTCGGCGCTTACAGGAGCCGTGTGCGTCATAGCCCCCAGCGCGATGATCGATGCGCCCAACGTTAGCCCGAGAGCCCGGCGGATCGTGGTTCTTTTGTTGTTGGTCGGCATCGCGCTCGCTTTCGGATGGCACGTATCAGTGGGTTTCTTTACTTCAAAACTGGTACTCGCCAGCCGCGGCTCGCGACTGCTTCGACGCCCAACACAAGCTGCGTCATGGTTAACTACATACGTTAAGATTCGTAACTACAGAACGGATCGGGGAATTTCTAGTCGGTGTTGATGACCCGTGTTGTAATTTATCTACACTTTGCAAAGCCATAAGGTCCCCGGAGATGGTGGCAAGATGTTACGCACACGTCCTTCCAGGCGCCTGACCGGCAATGGTTGATCTGATTCTCACACGTTATCGCAATGAGTTGCGAAGGATGTCGGCGAGAAACGCTTCTGGATGGAGGTCTCGAGACGGCCGCAAGCGTGGATAAACGGGCTGCACCGTGCCCCTTATGCTTTCGGGTGACACTTCTTCATACTCAGGGCCGTGATCGATATATTCCGCGCCCTTCAAACCCAAGCCTCTCGATCCAGAGGGAGCGGCATGGGGCTCAGGCTCACGATAGTAGGGCTCCGACATTTCGCGGCTTGCAGGCATCATCGGGTGGGCGTCTGGAAGCGGCGGGGCCCGACGATGGGTAATCGAAGTTCCCAGCCATTTGTTGCGCACTTCGTTGTAGTTGGCTGTTGGCTCATACACCGTATCTGTCACAGCGATCTGCTCCGCCTCCAGCCTGCCCATGGTCGCGAGCAGCGCGTAGGAAGCGACAATAAGATTGCGCCGCGTGGTCACACGGGCGACTTGTGCGTCGAGCAGTTCTTGCTCGGCATCCAACACATCGAGCAATGTCCGCTGGCCGACGCGTTCTTCTTCCCGGACACCTTCAAGGGCTGTGCTGGCGGCTCGAACGGCTACGTTGTCGGATTTGATTTGAGCACGGGCCGCGACCAGTTGGGACCATGCCGAGGTCACGTTCTGGCGGGTTTCGTTGCGCGCCTGCTCGACCTGCTGCAGCCGGCTGACGTGCGTATGCTTGGCTTGCCGGACGCGAGCCCGCACCTCACCGCCTTGATAAAACGGGATGGTCAGGCGACCTGTTATGCTCGCGCTTTCCTGATCCTCGATCAAAGACGTCGAACTGGTTTCGTGTTCGTAGGCCGCCTCAAGATCAACGCGCGGCAGCAACTCGCTCCAAGTCCGGTTCACGGCGAACTTTGATGCCTGTTCGCGATAGAGCGCAGAGATCACGTTGGGGCTTTCTTCACGTGCAATCGCCAACGCCGCATCCAGCGTGTCCGGGACACCTTCGACATTCAGACCGGGTTCTCTCACCTTGGTTGCAGCGTGACCGACCACACGCCGGTAAGCTGCACGTGAGACCCGCAGGTTGGCCTTTGCAAGGTCGGCTGCTGACACGGCGCGAGCACGGCGCGCCTGGGCTTGCGCCACGTCGGTCAGCGTAACCTCGCGAACAGCACGCCGTGCCTGGGCTGCTTCGAGTTCTTGGCTGAGGACACCGACGTTTGCTTCACGCAACCTCAGAATGGCTTTGTCGCGGACGACATCCATGTAAGCTGTGACCGCGTCCAGGAGTACGGTTGCTTCGACGCGTCGCAAATCCTGGCGTCCGGCGCGCACCAGGCTTTCCGCCTCGCTGATGGCGTTTGTGGTGCGAAAGCCGGTAAATATCGGCTGGTTGATGCTGACGCTCCAGGCGCCCGGGTCTGACCGCCCGTCGGAAGTCGTTCCAGGCCGGCTATTCAGATGTGTCTGGCCATATGAGACACTGCCCTGGACGGTTGGACGATAACCGGACTTGGCGCGTGGCACCTCTTCATCCGTCGCCCTCAGGCGCGCCCGCTCCGCATCCAACTCAGGATTGCTTTGATAGGCTGAATGGAGCGCCTGCGAAAGGCTTTCTGCGTTGGCTTGATCTTGTGGAGCAAGGACTGCGAACGCGACAAGTATAAGGCCGAAACAGGACCAGGCCCTGCTATTATGGTGTGCTGCGGGCTTTGCCGTCTGTCCGAAGACTGCGATCAGGACACGGGATGTGATTGTCGTGGGCGGTGGCGCAAGGGTCATCGCTCGTCGACCAGGTGGCCGTCGAAACGTCAGTTTTGGGCGGCTGCTAGACCATCCGCGCGTCATCAACTGCTCCAAACCCCACTGCTCACCCCTTGCCCCACTGAGTGGTCCTGCAGTGTTCGAGGAGAAACGCTTGAGCGTTCATCTTGTCGGCGATCTGCAGGTGCTTCTCGCTGGCAAGCGGGCACACGTCAGGCGCACAGAGCCTGCGCGCCCAGACTGATTGGGCGCTGATTCGCTGAATGAAGCGTTAAGTGGGGCCGGCCGTACCTGTGGCGCGAACGTGTTATGTATGGAGGGCGCTTTAGTCGGCAGGGGTCGTTGCGGATCGGCTGGGCTTAGCCAATCGACGGCATGACCGCGCGGGACGTATGTGCAGGATCACTACAAACTGAAGACGGCAGTTTTCCCGAAGCCAGGGAGTTCCGGCGCATGACATTCAAAGGCTGTGCGGTCATTGAATTTGGCCCCGATGCGCTGCCAGACCGTTGCGTGGGAGACCACCCCATCATTGAGAACCGCCACCAGACGGCCACCATCTTTCAATTGGTCCAGGATTGCATCTGGGACCCGGGCGATGGTCCCCTCCACGACGATTGCATCAAAGGGCCCCTCGTCAGCATACCCAACTTCAAGATCACCCTGAACCACCACGACATTGTCAATCGACAAACTCTCGACCAGCTTCGTGGCGGTTGTCGCCATGTCGGCGTCGGCTTCCAACGCCACGACGGTTTCGCATAAGCTTGCCAGGATGGCAGCCGAGTATCCGGTTGCCGTGCCAACATCGAGGACGATGTCGGTCGGTTGGATGTCGGCAAGCTGTATGAGTTTTGCAAACGTTCGCGGTGCCATCATCGCGCGTCCATTGGGATCTTCGTCCGACAGCCTGACGTCTTCGTCCATATATGCGATTGCTCGCAATGCGGGCGGCAGGAACTGCTCACGTGGAATTGCCGACATGGCCCGGATAATCCGGCGATCGGTGATATCGTTGGGACGGACCTGCGATTCCACCATGTTCTTGCGCTGCAGGCTTGCATCGACCATTTCGAAATCTCCATGCGGTTGCGGTCCTCATTTTAAGGCCAACACCACCAATGTCGTGTTTTTTTTGTCGCGGCTAGAGCCGGACCGGCACTCATTCCGCATCTTAGGCCAGAACGCGACGGTACAGGCTGTAGGATGGATGTCCCGCATCTCGCGTCGATGACTTAGTTGCGTCACCACGTTGATATCGTCCAGCCTCCTTTGGTCGCCTACGGTGGTTCCATGGGCCGTTCGGCGCTTTAAGGTCTTTGGGCCATCCTCATGTTCTGTGATTGCAGTGTTATGTGGATGGTCAAGACGCACGCTTTGCTGCATCGCCAGAATGACGCAAACAAGTGCGAAGCTAACTCGCAGTGCGGCTGTCAAATTCATTATTGCGCCAAATCACGGCGCTGTGATACCCACTGATGCCTGATCGGCGGGCGGATGCTAAGGCGCGAGCCGGATATCCACCCTACACCCACCCGATTTGACCGACGCACGCACGTGTTCGACACGGCGCTTGTTGGATTGGCCACGTGGCGGAGTGGTGACGCAGCGGATTGCAAATCCGTTAACCCCGGTTCGATTCCGGGCGTGGCCTCCAAATCTCAGAGATTAGCTCACACGCAGGCTGCAAGCTGGACGAAGCCGCACCGGGAAACCCCGCCTCGCGACTGTTGTCTGCGAGGTGTCGGAGTGGATGCGCTGAACAGTCTCGAGGCACGGTGTGGATGGGCGGGAAATGTCAGGGACGCGCGCGAAATGTACTTGGGCTGCGCTTGATAGTCTGCTATGTCCCCGTTTCGCCGACGGGTAATCCGCAGTAGCTCAGTGGTAGAGCAATCGACTGTTAATCGATCGGTCGTAGGTTCGAATCCTACCTGCGGAGCCAATGACCCTTATTTTGCAGGCTTTTCCGAGCGTTGAAGCTAAATATCCCCCACTCCATCCCCCAAGACGATCATGCACAGCTCATGCGCATGGACCTCAGCGCACATATAGAGTGACCGGTGCAGCCAATCGCGGCGGCGACCTACTGTCGACCCATCTTGCCCAGGTGACCCGGGACCGAGTCCAACACTGCCCAAGAGAAATTTGGCCGATGCGTCTGGTTTGCATGTATAAATGCAAGCAACAGCTAAGTCATTGATTGTCAACGACCGCCCAGGGAGACCCAGGTTGACAAACTCCTGGGCTTTACTCGGGCAAAAAGATGAGCTGCGCAGTCTTTTCTAGTACCTCTTGATTTTATACTTGACGAGCGAATGTCTGCACGTCTCTTGATTCGCAGCGACATGCACGCCGAGTGGGTAAGGACGTGTCGTGAGGCACTAGCGTAGCGGCGCTGGGGTTGCACCCGGCGTCGACTTCGTTTTGGTCACACTAGAGCAGCCAGGCGGATATCGTGACCCATCAGTGTTTTCCATTGAAATGCATGCCTGTCGATCAACCAGCAATCTGCGGTAATCATCCTGAGACAATCGACTTAGGGGGCGGACGTGTTGGGGTCTGCGCTGGGCATGTATACCGTGCCTTGACCTGTGTGTCCCAAAGGCAGAGGCTTGCGCGCTGACGCAGAAGCCACTCTTGCCAATACCAGCTGTTTTCTCTAGCTGCTGTTGACGGAAGAACGCACTTAACTGGTTTGCCACCAAAGAGCCGACTGCGAATTATGTGAGCATAAGTTCACTGCCGAAGTGTACGTCTCTTGCTGCGGGTCAAGCAGAAGCTTTCTGTTAGTCGTAGGCTTTACGGCTATTGACCCACAACGGATATTTCAAACCCTGTTGCCAGAGGGCTTAGAACACGGTCTACGTTATTAGCATGATCCACCGCCCCCGGATTTACCGTGATACCCGATCAATTTATTGCCACTTGGAAAAATTCCGACCTCAATGAGCGGCAAGGCGCACATATCCATTTCAACGGATTGTGCGATCTGCTTGGCGTTTCGAAACCCACCGGCACCTCCCTCATGGACCAGGGCTACGGGTTCGAAATCAACGTTGATAAGACCGGCGGCGGAGCGGGCTATGCCGATGCCTGGAAGCGCAACTGCTTCGCGTGGGAATACAAGAGCCCCGGTAAGGACCTGAGCGAAGCGCTGAAGCAACTCCGCCTCTACTCTAGTGACCTCGAAAATCCGCCGCTGCTCATCGTCTCCGACATGCGGAGCATCGAGCTGCACACCAACTGGACGAGCATGGTCCAGGAGAAGCACGTGTTGCAGCTCGATGACCTAGCAGACGCCCGGCTCCGACAGAGGCTTAAGTGGGCCTTCGACGAAGCCACCGTCGAACTGCTCAAACCTAAACGCTCCGCGAACGCGACGACCGAAGAAGTCGCAAGAAAGTTCGTCGCCCTTGCCCAGAATCTCCGCAACCGGGGCCACGATCCTGAAAAGGTCGCGCACTTTGTCAACCAGATGGTCTTCTGCATGTTCGCCGAGGACGTCGACCTGCTTCCCAATCGCGAGTTCGAGCGGATGCTGGATCAGAGCTTGGCGGATCCCAACTATTTCCAAGGGCGTGCTGAATCCCTTTTCATGGCTATGGCTCAGAAGCACGGCCTGCATGGAAACCAGCGCATTGATTGGTTTAATGGTGGCCTATTCGAGGATAGCAGCGCTCTTCCGCTGAAGGCCGACGACATCCGCATCGCCGTTGATGCCGCCAGACAGAACTGGGCCGAAATCAACCCCTCGATCATGGGCACGCTGTTCGAGCGCGGCCTCGACCCCTCTAAGCGTTCCCAGCTTGGTGCGCACTACACTGACGCTGAGAAGATCATGATGATCGTCAAGCTTGCGATCATCGACCCGCTGCTCAAGGAGTGGGAGCAGTCGTGTACCCAGATCGCTAAACTCGCTGAAACTGCCAAGACCCACCGATCCAAGGGCGAGCGCACCAAGGCTCTCAAGGCCGCCACTACTGTGAAGGCGGAGTTCATCGAGCGCCTTAAGAACTTCCGCATTCTCGATCCGGCTTGCGGTTCTGGAAATTTTCTCTACCTAGCCTTGAAAGCGCTCAAAGACATCGAGTACCGCGTCAACTTCGAGGCCGAGAGCCTAGGGCTCCCTCCCGCCTTCCCGGCGGTCGGTCCAGAGTGCGTCACCGGCATAGAGATCAACTCCTTCGCCGCTGAGCTCGCGCGCGTGGCTGTGTGGATCGGTGAAATTCAGTGGATGCGCGAGCACAATTTCAGCGCATCGAAAGACCCTATTCTCAAGCCGCTTGAAACCATCGAATGCCGTGATGCCTTGCTTAATCCTGACGGTACAGAGGCAGAGTGGCCGCAGGCAGATGTCATCATCGGTAACCCACCCTTCGTTGCTGCGCGCGACATGGGCCCGGAGATCGGCGAGGATTATACTGCCGCGGTGCGCAAACGCTTCTCGCCGTGGATGGAAGGCGGCGTCGACTTCGTCTGCTATTGGTTCATCAAAGCCGCCAAGCATCTTGAGGAGGGACAAGCCGACCGTGCCGGGCTTGTATGCACCAATTCCGTTCCACGCAGCGTGAGCCGCAAGGCCATCGACTTCATGGCTGAACGAGGCCACATCTTTGCCGCGACGAGCAACATGCTCTGGAACACGGCGCCGGCGCGCGGCGGCACGGGCAAATTCGCCGCCGTTCGCATTTCGATCATCTGCGTCGGTCGCTCGACGCCAGATCGCTTCATGCTCGACGGTCGCCAAGTGCCTGGCATTACAACCGATCTATATGAACGCAATCCCGCGCAAGCCTTCGACCAAGAGGCAATCCTCGCCCTCACCGAAAACAAGGGCATCGCCTTCCAAGGCATTGTCCCACGAAGCGAGGTCAAAAAGATAGACAAGGAAAAACACAAACTCTCCGATGCTTCCTTCGCGGTCAGCGGCGAGGAAGGACGCAGGTTGCTGCTTACCCCCGGTAACCCGAACGGCAATCCCAACAGCGATGTCGTCAAACGCTACCTCGTCGCCGAGGACATCACCGACCGTGATGAGGAGCGCTTCATTGTCGATTTCAGCGGCCTCACCGAAGAGCAGGCGGCGCAATATGCAGCGCCGTTCAAGTTCATCGAGCCGGTCAAGCTCCACAGGGCGCGCATGGCGCAGAAAGACGCCCTTGCTACTTGGTGGCAGTTCTGGCGCAGCCGCAACAGCTCGCGCGTGAAGCTCGCATCACTCAGCAGATACATCGCGACGCCGCGCAGTGCAAAACATCGCGTTTTCACCTTCGTCGATGCCCGAATCGTTCCCGACAACGCTGTAGTATGGTTCGCCACCGACAGCGTACTGCATCTTGGCCTACTTCACAGTCGCATTCATGAGGTGTGGACCCGCCGGCGCTGCTCCTATCAGGGTGTCGCCGATACCCCACGCTACAAGCATACCGACGTGTTTGTTCCCTTCCCATTCCCGCATGTCAACGCCGGCGGGTCCACACCTCATGAATGCGACTGTGAAGTAGGCCAAGATGCAGTACGCTGTCGGTGGCGAACCATACTACAGCGTTGTCGGGAACG
>JBCBRH010000020.1:0-71181 GCA_039819785.1 Pseudomonadota bacterium
ACCCAACCCGACCCATTGGGCTTCGTCGATGGACCAAGCGTGTATGCGTATGCAAAAAACAACCCACAGATGTATGTCGACCCGGATGGACGGTTAGCTCAGCTGCTGATACCTCTGGCGAGATGCGCATCTTCTGGCCCGTGTGTCAGGGCGGTTGCGAGCGGGATTAGGGCGACGATCGCTGGAGTACAAGCGTACTTAAATCCGCCAAAAGCGGATAGTCCATGGATATGCCCTGTGCCGTCCCTTATGGAGGGAGATGGTGAGGAGGGAGGCGAAGACTCTCAATCCAAACCGCCAACGGGATCAAGACCGATAAGTGAAACACCTTGGTCTGGAGATCATCAGGACATCAAGCGGGGTGCTGAAATTCCGCCTGATGGCAATACTCAGATCGATCCTGATGGAAATGTCTGGGGCGAAGACTCAGATGGAACGTGGACCAATCATGGACCTGCCGCCGACTACACTAATAGCGGGCGTCCATCTGGGCGCAGGGGTGGGGATCGAGGACGCCCAGGACGTGGACGAAATAGGTGACAATCCAAACGTTGGAACATTACTGTGTTTACAATTATTTTTTCGGTTACTCATCCTGAGAAACAATCGCAGGATATCTTAGGAGCACTAGAATTAGCCCCGGATCGCTGCCAAGAGAAAGGTGCACAGCGAATGACGCCGAAAGGCAGACCATTAGAAGGTAGGTATAATGAAACCAAATGCTCTTTCTCTAAGGCGTACACTGGAAGCAATTCGCTTGGGAATGAGATAGATAATCTGCTAAATCATTTGATGAAAAGAAAAGATTTTCTTCGAGAAATCACAGCAACTGGTGGGAGCATCTTACTTTACGTGCATTTGCCTGGCGCAAGGCATCGGGGGTTTATGTTGAGCGACGAGCAGCTTTTAAAGCTTGTGGAAATTGGTGCGAAGTTTGGTTTTGAAGTGTTTCCCGATTGGCATACAAAAGACGACGCCTACATTACATAAATCGCCAAGATTCTCCGATTGATGCTTGCAACGACGGGCAGCCAATATTTACGATGGCACCACCGACATCATCAACCGGGCGCACACGCGCACCGACAATCTCAACCTGACCAGAGATTCCTAAACATAAATTTGCATTCGGAGGTGGAGTGGGGCGCAGCCTAGGAACGGCAAGGAACATTGCAAAGTCCAATGCCACGCACAATCTCAAGTGCCAACCCAAACACGTGTCGTGCAATTGTGTTGGACCAACTGGTAGTAGGTAGGAAGGAGGTTGCTAATTCGGATGAATTTCAAAAAAGGAAACAAAGTTAAGTTGTTGCGTTTACCAGATTGGTTGCTGCATGATCTCCCAATCGAAGAGCAGATTGAACTTCGCCAGGCGCTAGGGCAAATTCTAAAAATTACAGACGTAGACAATCATGGATACATCTGGTTGGACATCTCAATTAGGCAAGAGTCCGGTAGTGATGCAATGTGTTCGGGGCACTCATTCTGTGTCACGGATGATTGCGTAGAGCACACTGATTCCAATTAGCTTACATGCCGCTCGCCATTGTTGATGAACAGGAACTGACAATAGCACACTTCGGCCGCAACGCCGACGGGCGATGCGGAGGGCTGCGACTGCAGCCCCGCTGCCTGTGCAGCGCCCCGTCCGGAGGCCGACCAGGCCGTGAGGACATAATATGCCGCAACGCCGACGAGGCGATGCGGAGGGCAGCGACTGCTGCCCCGCTGCCTGTGCAGCGCCCCGTCCGGAGGCCGACCAGGCCGTGAGGACATAAAAACTCCACACCGACCATCTCTCTCGACCGATCCGCATGTCGGATGCGTCGAAGGCCATGGTCTGGGAAGCGGAGTGGGCACCTTGGGGTTCGCCGCACAGCATAACCGCTGCACCGGAACTGATGCAGCGCTTTCCAGGTCAGTGGTTCCAACTCGAAGCCGACCTCCACTACAACTGGCACCGCCACTACGATCCAACCCTCGGCCGCTATACCCAACCCGACCCATTGGGCTTCGTCGATGGACCAAGCGTGTATGCGTATGCAAAAAACAACCCACAGATGTATGTCGACCCGGATGGACGGTTAGCTCAGCTGCTGATACCTCTGGCGAGATGCGCATCTTCGGGCCCGTGTGTCAGGGCAGTTGCGAGCGGGATTGCGGCGACGATCGCAGGAGTACAAGCGTACTTAAATCCGCCAAAAGCGGATAGTCCATGGATATGCCCTGTGCCGTCCATTATGGAGGGAGATGGTGATCAAAATGGTCCAGAACAGCCTGAGAAGGATGGTGAAGATGGAGACGGTGCCAAGCAACCGCCGAAAATCCACGACGGCAAACAAGGGAAACATTCACCAGACCACAATAATTACGACCCTGGTAGAAGCACAGTTACACATCCTAATCCACAGGACTTGATCGACCGAGGAGCGGGTACAGGACAACAGATTGGTACGACGCCTGTTGGTCAAGCTGGCTCGAAGGAACGAGTTGATTATGGTGAAGTTATCGGCGAGCACGTCGATCCAAGCACTGGAGTACGAACACCATCAACAATAGGTATAATCGTTTACGGTGGCGATGGTAGAGTTCACGTATATCCGGGAAGGGCAAAATGAAGACGGCAGAAGAAATTGAAAGAAGAAGATTGGTTCTACTAAGTTTACAGAGAGCACTCTGGGGACAGATTCGACCTAACCTCCGTTTGGTTTCCTGTAATTATAGCTCTAATCCAATTCTTTTACGGGCAGTCTTCGATGGCGAAATAGATCAATTGAATCTGGAGCTCATGTCGGAAGTAGAAGGTTATCTCGTTGCCGATATTCGTCACGACGAAAGGGTCGAACTGCAAGTGGTACGGTGTGATGCGCCAGGATCATTGAAACCTCACTATCTTGAGGAAATAATTTACAAGCGTTATGAACCTTTAGAATAAGAATTTCAGTTTTTACGATTGCACACGTGGCAGTTACACGTACTTTTTACTTGCTCGCCTCCGGCAGGACGGCCTGGAGCAGCTCACCTCGCGGGTGATTGCCAACCTCGGCCCGTCGAACAGCACGCTTCATACCGTGCATGATGCGCGTCGGGTCGCGTCGAAGACGCGCAAACCAAAAAGTCATTGCCGAAGCCGATGGAAGCGTTGCGTTTCAGGCGTCTTCTGTATCCACGGGATGCCATCGTTGGCCACCTCAGGTTGCTGCCGAATCGCGAATGATCGTAGCAAATTTCGCCGAATAAGCCGCTGGCGTCGCGTCGATGGTCACGCACTACGTAGCAAGTGGTTCAGCCAACAATCGCCAAGCCTCGATCTCTAGTGCATCAGCGATTTTTTGTAGAACCAGAACAGTGGGATTACGGACGCCGCGCTCGACGCCGCTGATGTAGGTCCGATGCAGGCCGCAATTGAACGCGAGCTCCTCCTGTGAGAGACCCTCTGCTTCCCGATACTGTTTCAAATTCAGGCCAACTCGGCGCCGCACATCCATGCGGTAACGAACCGGTAATGATGATTATTTATCTACAGACTATGAGTCTCTTTTTCGCTCGACTTCCTTGCCAAAGGAAGCGTTGCTGGCGCCATCGCGGATCGACGAGAGGACAACAAACATGTTCGAATTCAATGACGCGC
Source organism: Pseudomonadota bacterium (assembly GCA_039819785.1). GTDB lineage: Bacteria > Pseudomonadota > Alphaproteobacteria > Rhizobiales > Hyphomicrobiaceae > JBCBRD01. The sequence goes on from JBCBRH010000020.1 coordinate 3,632, forward strand.
TGAAACGGAACAGGATTGACCCAGCCGATGTGTTGATCATGCGGCACCGGCCGCCCGAGATCCCGCTCAGGCGCCAACTTCCATGGCTCGCGAGCGAGCGTCACGCGGTGTTCAACGCCTACCAGCGCTTTCAACCGAAGGCCGAAAAGGCGATGCAGCGCGCGACGTACCTAGCCTCCTTCATCGGGCAGGACGCCGGAGCTGCTACCTTCGTGGGCCACTATCGCATCGCCGGGCATCGCCAGCTTGAGGCCGGCGAAATTCACAGCATCGCGGAATACCAAGTGCTCGCAACCCTTGGAGTCGAGCCAACACCGGAGGAGACCAACGGTCGCCACCTCTACTTCGATCTTGAACCAGCCGAGGCGCTGGCCGACTGGTCAGGTCGATTGATCTGCAAATGGCCGCCACCGGACCGATCCTGGTATCGTTGGGCTGATCGCAACACACTGGAAATTGAAGCGCTGAGCGAGTCGAGCTGTTTCGCGGAGCGCATGCCGGATTGGGACGACTTGGTGCTAACCCAAGCCGACCTCAAAAGCCTGCCACGAGACTGGCAAGCCGCTTTGGCGCAATGGCGTGGGATTTATTTCATTGCGGATGAGATGGATGGCAAAGGATACGTCGGCTCAGCCTACGGCTCCGACAACATCCTCGGTCGGTGGCAGGCTTATGCGCGAACCGGCCACGGTGGCAATGTCGGCCTTCGCGAACGTGTCGATCATCCATTGCGGTTCTCGATCCTGCAGCGTGTCTCGCCCGACATGGATCCAGCCGACGTCATCGAACTCGAGGCGTCCTGGAAGCGGCGGCTGCACACCCGCGATTTGGGTTTGAACCGGAACTAAGCATCTTTTGGTTCGGTTTTGTCATCCGTATCCGGGACGACCGGCTGGTCTCGGGGCGGCCATGGCTCGCCCGCAGGTGGGCCGAACTCCGCATTGGGATCGTCCTGAAGCCGGCGCAGATAATCGTTCGTCCAGCGGGTGTACCGCTCGAATTCTTCCTCAGTCATCTCGCGTGCTGGTGCACCAGGATTGTGATCGCCAAGGCCGAAGACCTCATGCGCCATGATAGCCGTTTCTGGGACGGTGCCGAACCACATATCCGGGAAGCCCCATTTATCATCGGGTCCGCCGAAGCAACCGCCACGGACCTCTTTTTCATTCATGTGTTCGAATGGTTTTTGCTGGTACTGCGCGCCAAAGTTATAGGCACCGATATCCATCATCCGGTCATAGAGCGCGCGAAGGCCCTCGATGTCCGGCGCCATGACCTGACGCTTCTTGCGCACGAACGCCCTGCCGTCAGACAGGTCCCACCGCTCGTCTTCAACTGCAACGACGGGCATGTTGAGGTGCACCCATTTGGGGTGGTTTTGGAGCTGATCTCCGCCGAGCAGGTAACCGCTTAGATCATCGATGTGCAGCCGTTGCATCACGACAATGACGGCGCCTGTCTTCTTGTCGTTGAGGCGTTGGATGACTTCCGAGTCGAACCACTTCTTCACCGCATTGCGCCGCGCCGGATCATGCACGTGGGCTGGCGCGATCGGGTCATCGATGACGATGACATCCGCGCCTCGGCCAATCAGTGAGTTGCCAACGGTTCCAGTGATCCGGCGGCCACCCTGCGGGAGGAGGATGTCGCCACGCCTGCCGCCCGGTTTCAAATGCGGAAACAATGCCTGGCAGCGCGGCGTCGTCATCAGCGACCGCGTCGCCGTTTCAAAGTCCGCAGCCAACTCACGCGTGCCAGCGACAGACATGATCTGTTTTGTCGGATCCCGCCCCAGCAACCAGGTCGGCAGCGCGACGGACGCAGAAAACGATTTCAGGCTGCGCGGCGGCATGTTGATGATCAGGCGCGTAATGTCGCCGTTCGCGACCTGCACAAGATGGTCGGCCAGCACGTCCAGATGCGGACCGTCGATCAAGTCTTGCCCAGGATGCAACTCGCGAAACGCAAACCTGATAAAGGCGGGAAAGTGCGCGCGATAGAGCGCTTGCACCTGCTCAGCAGTCGCCATTGTCGGTCTCCTTGACATAAGCTTTGTCGGCTCCGGCTACACCGAACGCGCGCAGAATTTCTGCGTCGTCTTCGGCAGAGGGGACGAACGGCTCGGCTTCTTGGGTTTTTTCGAGGTGGGCGAGCATCATCTGCAGCGGCTTCGTGTTGCCCTTGATGGCCGAGTTGACCACCTGCTTGATGATGGCCTCCCGCTTTGTCATGCGTTTCGTCTGGCCGCCTTCCTGAAGGGTCACGAATTCATCGAGCTCTTTCTCGAGCAACGCATCGACGTTCTTGGACTTTTTCGGTCGACCGCGCGGGTTCCCGGACTGGCCGGGCTTGAACTGCGTGTGCTTTGGCGGCTTGCCGTAGCCAACCTCGTAGTCATCATCGGGCGATTTTTCGTCAGCCATCAACGGTCTCCGCTTGCTCGTGTGCGCCCGTGCGTTCGGTTGCAACCTCGTCGAAGGCCGCGCCGGTCGCGTCAAGCGTCGCTGTCAGGTCGGCGACTTTCGCCAGGCGGCGGATGATGACATCGCAATAGTGTGGATCGATCTCGATGGCGGCGCCTCGCCGCCCGGTGCGCTCCGCTGCTACCAGAGTGGTGCCCGATCCGCCGAAGGCATCGAGGATCAGCCCCTTCCTGTTCGAGCAGTCAAGAATGGCGTCGGCGACGAGTGCGACAGGCTTGACCGTCGGATGCATGGCAAGGTCGCCATCACGCGTTGCGCCAAACGCGTTGGCGCCGGCATAGCTCCAGACATTTGTTCGATAGCGGCCATGCTTGCCGAGTTCGACGTTGTTGATGTGCGACGCCGCGCCAGACTTGAAGACAAAGACCAACTCGTGCTGCGAACGGTAGAGGGATCCCATGCCGCCGTTCGTCTTCGCCCAAACGCAGAGGTTTTTAAGCTCGCTGAATGAGAAACGCGCGGCGTCGAGCACCTCGCGTTGATGGCGCCAATCCATACAGATGAAGTGGATCGCGCCGTCGATCGCGTGCTCGACGACTTTCGTGAAGACCTGCGCAAGGAAATCGGTGAAGGCGTCGGTCGTCATCTCGCCTGAGGCCATCGCGAACTCGCGATGCTTGGCGGCGCCAAGACCTGAGACGTGGCCGTCGATCTTCACATTATAGGGCGGGTCAGTGAAGACCATCTGCGCTGGCTCGCCGGCCAGCAGCTGATCGTATGTTTCTGGCTTGAGGGCATCGCCACAGATCAGGCGATGTCGGCCGATCTGCCAGATGTCGCCTGGGCGCGTGACGGCGGAGCCGTGCGCGATTTCAGGCGTCGCGTCCGCAGGATCTGTGTCGTCGGCTCGGTCGTCAGCCGGGCTCAGAAGCAGATCGACCTCGCCCATCTCGAAGCCGGTCAGCGTGACGTCGAAGTCGATGCCGACTTCGGTCAGGTGCTGCAGTTCGATCGCCAGGATATCGCGATCCCAGCCCGCTTTTTCAGCAAGCCGATTGTCTGCGAGAATGTAGGCGCGCTTTTGCGCGTTCGTTAGGTGCTCGAGCCGCACGCAGGGCACGGTCTCAAGCCCGAGCGTTTTAGCAGCAGCAACCCGACCGTGTCCGGCAATGATCTCACCGTCACGATCAATGAGGACGGGGTTGTTGAAGCCGAATTCGCGGATGCTGGCTGCAATCTGCGCGATCTGCTTGGGGCTGTGAGTTCGGGCGTTGCGAGCATAGGGCCGCAAATCGCCCGGTGGGACATTTATAATATTGAGGTTGGTCGGCACGCGCACTCTCTTTCGTCAAACCACGGTTTGGATCTGACTTAGGCGAGCGTGCCGCCAATTACGTCCGGGAAGTTTTCGGGGAAATAGCCCGGACAGATTTGCCGCCGGGCAGGGGGTGGCCTTAGCCGAGCTCACGCCCGACGCGCTGCGCGATTTCCTGGACCTGTTTCCAGGTCAGCATCGGTGCGAGCTTGTGCCGGACCATCCTGGCCGCGCGCTCGGCGGGCGGCCCTTTCCACCAATCGGCCTCGCTGATCCCGGGCCAGCCAACGAGACCGACCGTTTGGCGCCGCCGCTTGAGCCGTCGATGGATGCCGTAATATCTTGCCCAGATCACCATCTCACGTTTGATGACTTGCTTTGATTTCGGGCCACGCTTTTTTCGAGCGGTTCCCTCCAGCCGACCCAGCAGGTGCTGACGAAAGTTTGCTGGCAACGGCTCGGTCAGTTCGGCCTCCAGCGCTCGCAACATCTCGTTGGCATCCAACCAATCAGCGCCGCCTACAAGCTTGTCATCAAGACGGCGCAGTGGTGTTCTGACCGGCACTACGATCTGTGGGCGTATCGCTGCCGCCCGCTCGCCACGATCATCGCTTGGCATTTTTTCCTTATCAACCATTAACCACCCGCGCTGCCCGTTAATGTTAGCAAGATGTAGGCCAAGGCGCGTGGTGCTCAAAACTATCGCAAATTCAGCGCACCCTGTTCTTCGCTGTCGTTTCCCTACTCAAGCGGCAAGTTTGCCTGGACCGTGAATATATTTCTCTGTTCCGGCTTTAGGGAATTCACCTCGAAAGCCCCCAGTTTGCGGGGCTTCGCACGGCTCTAGCGCCGCCAAAATCGCGATTCTTCCCTGATAACAGGCAATTTGCCGCCAGAGACGGGTTCGCAGCTGACTGCCTCCACCGCCAACTAACTACTTGAAGTCGCTCACAAAAGCACGTTTTGACGCTGAATTCGAACTTCCCCCGGAGTGTCCGCGAGTACCCACTGCGGACGCGCGGCTGAGCGCTGCTCAAGATCTGGCTTGGTCCGCAGTGGGTCAAACTCGCCATTGACAGACTGCTGATGTGTTCAGCAGCTTGGCCCTCAGCAAGAGACGTCATGGCCTCTTAGTTCGGTTTGCTCACTCGGGCCAGTTTCGGAAGTCAATCGGTTTTCCCCTCAGAGGTTTGCTCGATCATGCCGTGAGATTCTAGTCCCGGGCCATGGTCACCTGTCACTGGACCCTATCGGCCTGACATTGGTGACGCTGGAGCCCAGACACCTTGGGGCATCCTACGCAGCCATCCCCTAGGTCCAAACGGAACATCAAGGGGCGGCTGCAACTGATAGCCCTGGCCGTTTGTTCGGCCGAAGGCATCTGGAGAACTGGATTTGAAGGGGCAGGTCGCGCTCCGGACCGGGCGGCGCTCGCGCCGGGTCGCACTTGCTACCTTAGCCCTTCATGCTTGGTCCGTTGTTCGAACTTATTCTCTGCTAGTCTCTTGTGGACTTCGATCCGTTGCCCTTGTCGGGTGATCTGACCGTGTTTGAGTGAGCCCTTGTAACTGAGCGGACTTAGGGCCATTTACACGCTACGAGTTTTGGCCACATGTTCAGGGCTGTTGCGCCCGTTAGCCGGGCGCTCGTTCAGATCCCATCCAAAAGTCGAACATCGATCCGGGTTGCGCATTGTGCGCGGCCTGAGTTCGCATTGACGTAACAAACTGAAAGAAAACTTATGCAATCAGGTACTGTGAAATTCTATAATTCCCAAAAAGGTTTCGGCTTCATTGCGCCGGACGATGGCGGCAACGATGTCTTTGTCCACGCGACAGCCCTCGAGCGCGCAGGCATGCGGGAACTGAACGAAGGCCAGAAAGTCTCATTCAACACTGAGACAGACAGCCGTTCGGGCAAACTGGCTGTTGGTACAATCGCCGACGCGTGACCGTCGCGGGTGACATCACTTTAGGATTTCGAACATGGCCGCCCTTTGAGGTGGCCATTTTCATGTGTGCCGTTCCCGCCCGTGCTGTTGGCCTCAGACGTTGGCCTGCCGGGCAAATGTCGGGGCCTTTGCCAAGGACTACTGCCCTAATCAAGTCTCTGTATTGCTTGCGAAATCCATTTCCTTCGAGCTTGTCCATCTCGATTTTCAAGGTGGATATCTGGGGAGCCATTTGGTGGCTACTACTGACGACGGGGCGAAAAGTCTGAGCTGTCATATTTTATAGACATTTATTAGCGTCAACTTTGCTTGACACACGGCTAACCTGTGTTGCACCATTGCCCAGACACGGCGGGCGTTGTGGTGGGCCGAACCTCCTATTTTGCGTCCAAAGCCGGAGCGAACCACAAAGGGCAACGCGCATGGCTGTCGACATAGGGCTGAAGCGCCGGGCGCTCCCATCGGTAAACACCCGATTGTTTGATGGCGGTTTGGCCGGAATTGAGCAAGGCAGCCTAGGCAGTACAAGATGACATTGGCAGAGACGCACACAGGCGTGAAAGTCGCAATTGTAACGCTGGACCGGCATCTTTCAGCTTCCGTTGCACGGGCCTGCGAGGTCTTGGGCGACGATTTCCCAGGCATCAAAATCTCGTTGCATGCTGGTGCTGAATGGGCCAGTGACCGGCAAGCGCTGGAAACCGCGAAATCAGCTGTCTTGAATGCTGATATCGTTGTCTGCTGCATGTTGTTTATTGATGATCAGGTTCAGGCGATCCTGCCTGCCTTGAAGGCGCGCCGCGATCATTGCTCGGCTATGATGTGCTGTGTTTCGGCATCGGAGATCGTTCAGCTGACCCGGATGGGCAAGCTCGATATGACGGCCGAGCAAAAAGGCCCGATGGCGCTGCTCAAAAAGCTTCGCGGGAAGAGCAAGCCTGGGTCCAAAAAGCAGACAAGCGGCGCTGGGCAAATGGCCATGCTGCGGCGTCTTCCAAAGTTGCTGAAATACATCCCGGGTACGGCGCAGGATCTGCGGATCTATTTTCTGATCATGCAATACTGGCTGTCGGGCTCGGATGAGAACGTCGTCAACATGTTGCGGATGCTGGCGCTCAAATACGTCACCAAGGCCCCGATCCATCAGGTGCCAGCGCCCGTGGAGTACCCCGAAGTCGGTGTCTATCACCCCCGTCTTCCTGACCGGATGTCTGAGACGCCAGAGGTTTTGCCGGCCCAAGGGCGTAACGGGACCGTCGGCCTCTTGCTGCTCAGGTCTTATGTGCTCGCCAACGATGCGCGCCATTATGATGGTGCGATAGCGGCGCTGGAAGCGCAGGGACTAAATGTTGTCCCTGCTTTCGCCACGGGTCTCGATTCGCGTCCGGCGATTGAAAAGTTCTTTATCAAAGACGGAATGGCCACGGTGGATGCTGTTGTCTCCCTGACGGGCTTTTCGCTCGTTGGCGGACCAGCGTACAACGATGCGGCAGCTGCCGAAGAGATCCTGAGCACGCTGGACGTGCCTTACGTTGCCGCCCATGCGCTTGAATTCCAATCCCTTGAGGAGTGGAGCGCGGATGGGCGCGGGTTGTCCCCCATCGAGGCGACCATCATGGTGGCGATCCCAGAAATCGACGGGGCGACGACGCCGTCGGTTTTCGGCGGGCGTTCAAGTTCCGGGACAGGCCGATGCCAGGGCTGCGATCGTAGCTGTGATTTCAGTGGCGGTGCCTCATCGCGTGATATGAATGTCTGTGCGGAACGGGCTGAAAAATTGGCTGAGCGGGTTGCCAAGATGGTGCAGCTGCGCCGCTCTGAACGTGCGGACCGACGCATTGCGGTCACGCTGTTTAACTTCCCGCCCAATGCCGGGGCGACTGGCACGGCGGCCTACATGTCTGTGTTTGAAAGCCTTTATCAGACGTTGCTGGTATTGAAGGCAGCAGGATACGATGTCGACGTTCCAGCGGACGTTGATGCGTTGCGGTCCCGGGTGCTTGAAGGCAATGCCCAACAGTTGGGCCAGGACGCAAATGTGCATGCGCGGATTTCGGCTGATGATCATGTCAGGCGGGAGCCCTACCTTGATGATATCGAGGCGCAATGGGGCCCTGCACCTGGGAAACAGCTGAGCAACGGCCGTGACATCTATATTCTGGGTGAGCGTTTCGGCAACGTTTTCGTCGGTATCCAGCCTGGTTTCGGTTATGAAGGTGACCCGATGCGGTTGCTCTTCGAGAAGGGCTTTTCGCCAACCCACGCGTTCAGCGCCTACTACCGCTGGGTGCGCGAGGACTTCGATGCCCATGCTGTGCTGCATTTTGGGACCCATGGCGCGCTTGAGTTTATGCCGGGTAAACAGTGCGGCCTTGGGGCTGCCGACTGGCCGGACCGATTGATCGGCAACCTGCCGAACATCTATCTTTACGCGGCCAACAATCCATCGGAAGGCGCGCTTGCCAAACGACGTGCCAACGCGACACTGGTCAGCTATATGACGCCGCCGCTTGCTGCGGCAGGACTTTACCGGGGCTTGGTCGATCTCAAGTCAACGCTTGAGCGCTGGCGGGCTGCCCCACCTGATGCGGTCCAGGAGCGGGCCGATCTGGTCGAACTGATCCAGGCGCAGGCCGCCCAAGTGGATCTTGCAGAGGCCGAACCGGCATGGGCCGATCCAGAATCCGAGGCCAGCAGCTTAGCGGTCAAGATCCTGGAGCTTGAATACGAACTGATCCCGCATGGTTTGCATGTGGTCGGTGAACCCATTAACGAGGAAGGGCGCGTCGACATGTTGTCGGCGATGTCAGAGGCGGCCTACGGCGTTGTCATGCCGCGTGAAGCATTGATTGCGCTTGTGGCTGGCGAGAGACCAGAGGATGTCGCCAGGGTCCACGAAGTGGATGCAGAGGTTCTGAGAAAGCTTTGCGATACTGACAAGCTGTTGACCACGGAAACCGAGCTTCCTGGATTGATTGCCGCTCTCGATGGGCGTTTCATCCGGCCAGCTCCAGGTGGCGACATCGTTCGGACGCCAGACGTCTTGCCAACCGGGCGCAATGTCCATGGGTTTGATCCGTTCCGCATCCCGTCCACGTTCGCAATGCAGGATGGCGCTAAGCAGGCTCAGCGCTTGATCGACACGCACATGTCAACCGGTGCGCCGATGCCGCGCACGGTGGCCATGGTGCTTTGGGGGGCGGATAACCTGAAGTCTGAAGGCGGACCGATGGCGCAGGCTCTTGCGCTGATGGGCGCCAAGCCGCGCTTTGATAATTATGGTCGGGTCTGTGGTGCTGAATTGGTGCCGTTGGAAGAGCTGAGACGGCCGCGCATCGATGTCATGGCGACGCTTTCTGGTATTTTCCGAGATCTGTTGCCATTGCAGACACGGCTTCTGGCGGAAGCGGCGTGGCTTGCGGCTTCGGCTGATGAACCTGCCGAGGCCAACTTCATTCGTGCGCATGCCATGGCCCATATGGCGCAGAATGGATGTGATCTTGAGACGGCTGCGTTGCGCGTCTTCTCCAATGCCGACGGTGCTTATGGCTCGAACGTCAACATGCTGGTGGACAGTGGAGCGTGGAGCGAAGAAGACGAATTGGCGGATGCCTACACCAAGCGGAAGTGTTTTGCCTACGGCCGCGATGGGGTGGCCAACACGCAGCCTGACCTGCTGAAGAGTGTGCTCAGTAAAGTCGATCTGGCGTATCAAAATCTGGAGTCGGTTGAACTCGGGGTCACGACGATCGATCACTACTTCGATACGCTGGGCGGAATTGGCCGGGCGGTGAAGTGTGCCAAAGGGGAAGCGGCTCCGACCTACATTGGTGATCAGACCCGCGGTGAAGGCAAAGTCAGAACGCTTTCTGAGCAGGTCGCGCTGGAGACACGGACACGGACGCTCAACCCGAAATGGTTTGAAGGCATGTTGAACCACGGCCATGAGGGTGTCCGGCAGATTGAGGCGCAGTTGACGAACACGGTGGGTTGGTCTGCGACGACCGGCGAAGTGGAGCCGTGGGTTTATCAGCGGATGACGGAGACATTCGTTCTTGATGAGGCTATGCGCAAGCGGCTGGCTGATCTCAATCCGAAAGCGTCGGCACGCATGGCCAACCGGCTGATTGAAGCGCACGAACGCAATTATTGGTCGCCTGATCCTGAAACGCTTGAAGCGCTGATCCAGGCTGGTGAGGAGCTGGAAGACCGGCTTGAAGGGATTGAGACGGTGGCGGCCTAACGGTCCCGGTCGTCATCATTGCCCCCGTGACGTCTGGATGAGGCTTTCGGCTTCGTCGGGGGCCTTCCTGAAATTCATATTGTGATGGATGTCCGGAGAGCCTCCCGTGCGTCACGCGTGCGGCAATGGCGTCCGGGCCTGATTGCGTTTATCGACTGCCGTTTTCAGGCATCCATCATTGTTTGTTATGCCACTGCAAAACACTACTCAACGGGCCGGATTTGCGCGGACAATTTTGTGAGCCACCTCGTGATGCGGGCTTTGTTTGCGCCCATGTCGCTGTGGCCGATCTGAGAGCGTGAATAGATGGCGAGCGACGACTGTCCATCCGGTTGATCCAAGAATTTCACGACGACGGTGTCTGGGAAGCCGAGCCACTGCGTCCGCTGGATGTAGCGGTCGGTCAGCGTGTTGTTGTTTGTCTCAACTGCGGTTATGCGGGGTTCGGATGCGATGACCTTGGCGAATGCGGTTCTCAGATCAGCGGCTGGTGCCGGGTAGCTCGCAGTTGTGATGTCAGTTGGCGCTTTACATAGGTCTGGCGGACAGGCCAAGGCATCATTGGGTGACGCGCGCCGCTCCAATTGCTCGAACGACACGGGGCCCAGGTCGGGATCGCCGAAGACGCGCCAAAAACGATCCGCGCCGAGTAGCAAAAGCGCTAGGGCCACAGCTACGATCAGCAGGACCAGACCGGTCGCAATGAAGGTCAGGGTTTTCATTTCTGGTGTCGCCTTTTGATTTGCTGCCGGCTGCGAACGAAAACACTAGCCGCCAGATAGACTTCGGGCGGCGAAGGCGCTTGCCATCATTCCGAACACAAACAGCGGAACGCCGAAACCGCTGTACCAGATGGCATTTGCGATCGGTGCGCGAAGGAAGTGTCGCATCATCATGAGTTGTCCGACGACAAATGCTGCGACTATGGCGGCTGGAATGCTCTGGCCCCAAACGATCAACAGGCCGATGATGCCCAACTGTGGGGCAATCATGATCGCGCAAGCAACCTGTGCTGCCCGGTCAGGTCCGAGTGAAACCGGCAAAGAGCGGATGCCCATTTCACGGTCGCCCTTGATGGCTTTGAAGTCGTTCAAGGTCATAATGCCGTGGGCGCCGATGCTGTAAAGAAACGCCAGAATGAGGATTTCATTGGCTGGCAAGGCGCCGCCGAGCATGGCGGCTGCACCTGTCACCCAGGCGAGGCCCTCATAGGAAAACCCACAGGCTGCGTTTCCCCACCAGCCATTCTGCTTCAGTCGAAGGGGAGGTGCGCTGTAGGCCCACGCGAGCGTCAGCCCGATCATGGTGGCAACCAGGACCCAGGTGCCGAGCAGAGCGGCAACGAGCAAAGACAGCACCGACCAGATTCCAGCAATGTGCAGTCCCCAAAGGCCAGGAACGCGACCCGATGGGATCGGGCGATGGGGTTCGTTGATGGCGTCCACATGGCGGTCATGCCAGTCGTTGATGGCTTGGCTCATGGCGCACACCAGCGGCCCAGCGAGCAGCATGCCGAGAAGTGCTGTCGTCCAGTTCTCGAGAATGGGTACGCCCGATGAGACAACGCCACATGCGAACGCCCACATGGGCGGGAACCATGTGATGGGTTTGAGAAGTTCCAGGACGGCTGATGGTGCTGGGTAGGCGTGTGTGCCTGCCGGCGGTGTTGTCATCGTTATTTGCGCTGTCCCTCGACACGTTGCGCCACTTGGCAAAGTGGCGCCATCGGTTTGGTTTCGCCCCGATCGTCTTTACGGGCTCTATCGTTCTGTCACTTCACATGATCCGCCATGTCTTTGTCAATCAAGGTTGACACCAGGCGTGGTGCTAGCGAAGAAGACGTCAAGACCCGGAAGGCGGCCTGGCGAGATTGGTCGTTCGGTTGCCCCCTGCTGCTGACGGGTCGATCCTCGAACAGCCTGAGCGCCACCATCGGTCATGACTGAACCTATTGCATCTCTGATTGAACCTCGCAGCGTGGCACCGTCGAGCGCGCGTATTTTCATGCTGGGTGGGACCGGGACGATCGGCCGTGCAACCGTCAACGCGCTGATTGAGCGGGGGCATGAGGTGGTCTGTTTTGCGCGTCCGCCCAGCGGTGGGGACAGCAAAACGACGTCAGCTGAGCGGACAAAAATTATCGGAGGTTGCGAGGTTCGGTTTGGTGACGTGACCAATCCAAATTCGTTCGCCACGCAGGGTTTTCGTGGCGAACACTTTGATGCGGTCGTGTCCTGTATGGCGTCGCGCACGGGTGTGCCGCGGGATGCGTGGGCGATTGATCATCAGGCGCACATTCATGCGCTTGCAGCTGCAAAAGATGCAGGTGTTTCGCAGTTCGTGTTGTTGTCGGCAATCTGCGTTCAAAGGCCGTTACTTGGCTTTCAGCATGCGAAGCTTGCATTCGAAAAGGCCTTGGTTGCGTCGGGGCTGACCTATTCGATCGTCCGTCCAACGGCGTTTTTTAAGTCGCTGTCCGGACAGATCGAACGGGTCCGAAAAGGAAAACCGTTTCTGGTCTTTGGGGATGGGACGACGACCGCGTGCAAGCCGATCAGTGATGGGGATCTGGGCCGATATATTGCAAGCTGTCTCGAGGAGCCGTCACGCCAGAACCGCGTTTTGCCAATTGGGGGTCCCGGCCCTGCCATTACGCCGAAGGATCAGGGCGAGCACCTGTTTGCGCTGCTTGGTCGCGAACCGCGGTTCAAACGCGTTCCGGTGGCGCTGCTCGATACAATCGCGTTCGGGCTTTGGGCGATCGGGCAGGTCAATCAGGCTATGGCCGACAAAGCCGAACTTGCCCGCATAGGGCGCTACTACGCGACAGAATCAATGCTGGTTATCAATCCTGAGACCGGGCTTTACGATGCCGATGCGACACCGTCTTTCGGGACAGAGACGCTGTTTGAGTATTACGACCGTGTGGTCCGCGGCGAAAGCCAGGTCGAGCGTGGCGATCACGCGGTGTTTTGAGTGGCCATGACCGCTCAGGCCGCAGCTGCCAGAAAATGGTGTTCCAGTCCCAGCGCATATTTGACGTGCAAGGCCAACTCCCGGGCGATCAGTCCCTTATGCTCGGCCACCAATCGGCTGGCGTCCTCAATCGTGCCGTCGGGTGCCCGGATGATCAGCTCGGCGTCATCGAGCGCGTTCATCACGGCGCGGACTTGTGACACGGAAATGCTGAAGCTTCGTGCGATCTCACGTGAAGGTGGGGATGGGAGGTTGAGCATTTGGGCGTGGGCCAAAGAAATTGACGTTGGCAGGCCGCCGGCTCGTGAAATGATATCATGGAGTTGTGGGAAGTGTTCGGTGATGCGAACATCGTCTTCTATGATGGCCCTGCCCGATGTGGATATGATGTGCCACAGAAATTGAGGGTCGGACTCGATGGTTCTGCGGTAGCCGGTGCCAGGTTTCAATTCGTCGATGACGCCCATGGCGTAGCTGTAGATGTCAGTTGCTTCGCGGACGAGGCGCTGTGACGGCACGTAGGCGCGAATGCGTTTGTCGCTGCGGGATTGGTCCGTCTGCAGGTGCCCTAGGACACTCAGCAATGCCAGAATTGTTCGAAGGGCGCGGCTGCCGCACTGACCTCGATTTTCGCAGATTTCAAGCAGCGCTGAGTATGTTGCGCCGTGGTCGTTCGCCCCTGTACGGCCGGCGAAGTCCAAGTACATCGTGTAGTTGATGATATGAAAACCCAAGTTCGTGCCGACGCGATTGAAGCGGCCGAGACCCTTGCGCCATTCAATCACGTTTTCGACGTAGCTCAGAGCTGCCGCATCGAATTTCGGATGACGGAGAAGCGCGTTCATGGGTGCTGCAAGCACATCGTTGTCTGGCGCGTAACCGTCGGAAGTCATCTGAAACGGGTCTTTCGATTTGGGCCGTGGAGCTAATTGAGTGTTGCGGGGATCTGCCGTTATCTGAATGCGGATTTTTGCAGGGTGAAACGGGCAAAGATACGCAAGCGGCTTTGTGCGCGGGACTAGCACGGGAATCGCAATGCGATTGTTTTGAATTGCAAAACTGAGTGAAAAAGATTCTTTCCGTCAACTGATAGGTTGACGGGTGAGTGTGCAATACTGATCGGTTGCTCGCCCACTAGTGGGTGCAACTTCCGTCATGCGGTCTTGTCTAGATTGTCGAGACCGAGAAGTTGGTTCACGACGTGCTGCGCGATCGGGAAGGCTGCCGTTGCGGCGGGAGATGGCGCGTTGCAGACGTGCAGTGTGTGGCGGGTCTGTGAGAAGAGGAAATCATCGATGATGGTGCCGTCGCGCGCTACAGCCTGGGCACGGATGCCAGACCGATAGGGTGCGAGGTCATTTGCGGTGATGGACGAGCAATAGCGTTGCACTTTTTTAAGATACAGTCCTTTCGCCATGGACGCTGTCAGTTCTGAAGTGGCTGAAGAAAAATTCTTGCCCAATAATCGCCAGAAGCCGGGGTAGGCGAACGTCTGTGCCAGGTCTTTCGGGCTGATGTCGAGCTTGCTGTATCCTTCGCGTTTCATCGCGAGGACAGCGTTGGGACCGACTGTGAAACCGCCGTCTAGCTTGCGGGTCAGATGGACGCCAAGGAAGGGGCGTTCAGGGTCTGGCACGGGGTAGATGAGATGCCGAACGAGCCCTTCTGGTTGGTTGATCAGGCGGAAGTATTCACCGCGAAACGGCACGATCTGGAAATCAGCTGGAGCACCGAAGATGCGTGCCAGCCGGTCGGACATCAGGCCAGCACAAAAGACCGTCTTGCCCGCTTCAATGTCGCCATGCGTTGTCTCCAGGTTCACCGAGTGCGGTGTCTCGCAGCCTGATATGACAGTGGTGCTTCGCTTGATTGTTCCGCCGCGGCTTTCGAACAGTTCGGCCATCGCGATGCACATGGCGCCATAGTCGACGATCCCGGTTGAGGGTGACAGAAGTGCTGCTACGGAATTGATGTTGGGTTCGAGGGCTCTGGCTTCGTCGCCGTTGAGTTTTTCAATCTCGATGCCGTTGGCGCTCGCCCGTTCATAGAGACGATCCATCCGCGTAACTTCGTCAGCCGAGGTGGCCACGATCAGCTTGCCGCAGATGTCGAAATCGATGCCGTGTTCTTTGCAGAAGCGAATGGTGTCGGCTTTGCCCTGTCTGCAAAAGCGTGCTTTCAGGCTGCCCGGTGCGTAGTAGACGCCGGCATGTATGACACCGCTGTTGCGACCTGTTTGATGGCGACCGACGCGGTCCTCTTTTTCCAACACGACAATGGTGGAGGCTGGGTGGAGTTCCTGAAGGCGCAGGCCTGTTGCGATCCCGACGATACCACCGCCGACAATCGCGAAGTCGTAAGATTCATTCATGTGAGGACGTCACGTTTCCTGATGGGCGGTTTGAGCGAAGGTTTGCAATACGCGCTGAAGCCTCAGCCAAGCGCTGTCTGGCCCCGGCAGACCAAAGCGTAGCCATGTCGGATGATCTTCGAATGTGCGGACGTGGATTCCAGATGCGCCCAGCGTTGCAGCCAGTTGTGCGGCCTGAGGATGTGAGATCAGTTGAAAAAGAGGCGTGATGCCAATCGGCTTCATTCCTGCGGACGTTAAGAGCTGCGTGAGGTGGTCACGGCTGCGTATTAGCTGCTGGATGGTTTCCTGGCGCCAGACGTCGTCTGACAAGGCGCGCTTGCCGATCTGGATTGCCGGGCCGGAGATGGCCCACGGTCCCAGCATCGCCTTAAGTTGGCTGCACGTGCTCGAAGCACCGATAGCAAAGCCAAGACGGAGACCAGCAAGACCGTAGAACTTGCCAAATGATTTGAGGACCAGCGTTCCTGGTGGACATGCTGAAGCTAAGCTGATCTCAGGCATCGTGTCTGCAAAGGCTTCATCGACGACTAGTAGGCCGTCTGTGTCGTGCAGGTGCTGCGCGATGTTGTGGAGGCTTGCAGGTGGCGTCATCGCACCGGTTGGATTGTTTGGGTTGACGCAAATGACGACGTTTGCCTGTCCGATGTCAGTGAGGCTTGTGATGATGCGGACG
The DNA here is from genome assembly GCA_039819785.1 of Pseudomonadota bacterium. Classification (GTDB taxonomy): domain Bacteria; phylum Pseudomonadota; class Alphaproteobacteria; order Rhizobiales; family Hyphomicrobiaceae; genus JBCBRD01. The sequence continues at coordinate 19,587 of JBCBRH010000020.1, forward strand.
CGATGCCCGGAGGCGTTCCAACAGTGCGCATGTTCTGCATATGTCGGACCAAGTATGGCAACCTCGGCTGGGGCTTTTACAAGTTTTGGAATGATCTGGATGAGGGCCTGCGTCCCCGGGCTTGCCACGATGCCTGCGGGGTTATCGACGCCATAGCAGCGGGCGGCTGCTTCGATCAGGTCGTGCTCCTGGGTTGCTGTCGGCAGACGGCTCCATGCATCAGATGGCAGCGAAGGAAAGGGGTAGGGCGTCGGATTAATACCCGTCGACAGATCAATCCAGGGTTTGGGTGCGTTTGGATGCGCAGCGATCGCCTCATCCAAGTTGCCGCCATGGTGAACGCGGGCTATCGATGCCGTTGGAACGGGCAGAGAGCAGACGCTGGCCTTGAGGGCGGTGATCGGCATGTTGGGTGGGGCCTCAGTTGATCGCTGAAATTGGCATGTTTTTCGGCATCGCGGCCATCGCGCTTTTGGTGGAAGCCGCTGTCGGGTATCCGGTTTGGCTGTTTGCACGGATCGGTCACCCCGTCACCTGGATGGGGGCGGTTATTGCATGGTGTGATCGGAACTGGAACCAAGCAGCGCTCTCGGCGACCCGGCGACGTGTTGCCGGAGTGTTGCTGGTTGTCGTGCTGGTTTTTATCGGCTCTGGGGCCGGGCTGGTGGTGCATTTAGCCGCAATGCAGCTTTTTCCAACGCTTGTTGGGGTTTTGGTGATTGGTGTTCTGGCCAGTTCGCTGCTGGCGCAAAGGTCGCTGTATGACCATGTGGCGGCTGTGGCCTGTGGGCTGGAAACGCGAGGGCTCGAAGGCGGGCGCGAAGCTGTTGCGCATATTGTCGGTCGAGATCCATCGCAGCTGGATGAGGCCGGTGTATCGCGCGCTGCGATTGAGAGTTTGTCGGAAAATTTTTCAGATGGCGTTGTTGCGCCGTTGTTCTGGCTGCTGGTGGGCGGTCTGCCGGGTGCTGCAACCTATAAGGCCATCAATACGGCTGACAGCATGGTGGGGCATCTGACTGAAAAACATCGCGATTTCGGCTGGGCGTCCGCCAGGCTCGACGATCTGGTTAACCTGCCTGCATCCCGTATGACCGCTACGCTGATTGTATTGGTAGCTGCACTGACGCCTGGACTGAAAGGACGCGATGCCATTGCGGCAGTGCGCCGGGATGCTGGCGCCCATCGATCGCCAAACGCTGGCTGGCCGGAAGCGGCCATGGCCGGTGCATTGGGGCTCCGGCTGGCAGGGCCACGGGTCTATGAGGGCGAAACGGTTGACGATACGTATATGGGTGATGGGCGCATTGAGGCCGGTGCTGAAGACATCCGCCGGGCGCTCAGGGTTTTTCTGTTGGCGTGCGTGGTCAAGATTAGCGCTGTGTTCGGTGTGGCCGTTAGCTTGTTGATGCTTTGAGGCTTGGGGCACGGGCAATTTCGAGAAGGCGGTCGATATCCAGATGTGTTTCCAGATGGGCCGCGAGCGCATCCAGGGTTTGATCGACGGTCGCCTCATAATCGAGGTCTGAGGGAGGTTGGCCGAGGTGATGCAGCCAGGACGCGCGCTGTCTGTCGTCGTTGAACAGGGCGTGGATGTAACACCCCACGATACGGCGGGTTTTATCGGTTGCGCCGTCTGCCGCGTTGCGGTCCGTGCGGATCAGAGGGTGGTCGCAATCTGGGCCGCTGGTTTGCCCAACGTGCATTTCATAGCCGCGAAACGGGGCAGCGGTTAGAAGGTTGATGCCGTGGGTTTCCGTCAGGGTTTTATCAGGTGTCAGTTCGGTTTCCACATCCAGGAGACCCAGGCCGTTTATTGACGTTGGTGGCCCTTCAATCCCCTCGGGATCGTGGATGGTGCGGCCGAGCATCTGGTAACCGCCGCATATACCCAGCACATAACCACCCCGGCGGACATGGGCTGTGAGATCGACATCCCAGCCGGTTTCGCAGAATGATTTAAGGTCTGAAATCGTGGCCTTTGATCCTGGCAGGATAACGAGGTCGGCGTCTCCGGGAATGGGTTCGCCCATGCGCAAAAATGTCAGGTCAACGCCGGGTTCGAGTTTGAGCGGATCAAAGTCGTCGAAGTTTGAGATGCGGGGATACCCCGTGACGACGATGTGGAGCCGCTGACCAGACTGGCGTTGGCGGGGTGAGGTGTTTTGTAAGGCAACTGCGTCTTCGGGCGGGAGGTCGCTGCATCTTGGAAAGAACGGCACGAGGCCGATTGCGGACCAGCCCGTGGTGTCAGCGATGAGGGCCATGCCGTCGTTGAACAGGCTTGGATCACCGCGGAACTTGTTGATTATAAAGCCTTCTATTGCAGCAGCATCGTCTGCCGCGATCACAACTTGAGACCCGACGACCTGGGCGATGACACCGCCGCGGTCGATGTCGCCCACCAGTATCACGGGGACGCCGGCTGCACCTGCAAACCCCATGTTGGCGATGTCGCCCTTGCGCAGATTTACTTCGGCCACCGAGCCTGCACCCTCGATCACGATGATGTCTGCATCGTGTGCCAGCTTATCAAAACTTTCCAGAACGGCACCGAGCAGTTTTGGTTTCAGGCCCTGGTATTCGCGCGCCTTGGCGTTGCCCCAGATTTTCCCCTGAACGATGATCTGGGAGCCGATCTCGCTTTGCGGCTTCAGGAGAACTGGGTTCATGTGAACCGTTGGCTGCACTTTTGCGGCGCGGGCTTGCAAGGCTTGTGCACGGCCGATTTCGCCGCCATCTGACGTGACGGCTGCATTGTTTGACATGTTCTGGGGTTTGAAGGGTTTGACCTTGAAGCCCCGGTTGGTGAGTGCCCGGACCAAGCCCGCAACCAGGATGGATTTGCCGACATCTGACCCTGTGCCGGCGAGCATGATGGCCTTCGCCGATGGCTTGCGCGGGCTATGCGTCAAAACTCGATGCCTTCCTGCGCGCCAACGCCGGCTGCGAAATGATGTTTGATCGGGGTCATTTCCGTGACCAGGTCGGCAGCTTCGATCAGTTCAGGCTTGGCATTACGGCCGGTGACCACGATGTGCAGGTCATCACGGCGCGCCTTGAGGCTTGCAATGATTTTGGCAAGATCGAGGTGCTCATAGCGAAGCGAAATGTTCAGTTCATCGCAGATTAGCATGTTGACCGTTGGATCGTTCATCAGCTTTTCGGCCTCACCCCAGGCCTTTTTGGCAGCCACCACGTCGCGTTCGCGGTCCTGCGTTTCCCAGGTGAAGCCTTCGCCGAGTGTGTGCCAGATGACCTGGTCACCAAAAGCCTTGACGGCTTCGCGCTCGCCCGTTTCCCACGCGCCCTTGCCGAACTGGACAACGCCGATTTTGTTGCCGCGTCCGAGTGCGCGCAGCATCAGGCCCCACGCGCCGGTGGATTTGCCCTTGCCCTTGCCGGTGTGGACGATGAGAAGGCCTTTTTTCTCTGTTTTTTCCGCGACTTTGGCGTCCTGGACGGCCTTGCGGTTTGCCATCTTCTTTTTGTGGCGATCATCGTCGACCATGGCTTAAGCGTCCTTCGATTGCTGTTTTTCTGTTTTCAAGACCAGTGGCAGACCTGCTGCCACCAGGACGGCCCGGTCAGCCAATGCGGCGACGTTGGAATTCAATCTGCCCTGCAAATCCCGGAACTTTCGCGCCAAAGCATTTTCCGGGACGATGCCCATGCCAACTTCGTTTGAGACAATGACGATGGGCGCCGTTGGCACTTGCAGCGCGGACAAGAGCAGGTCGATGCGCTGGTCAAGATCTTGATGGGCCAACAATGCGTTGCTGAGCCAGAGTGTCAGGCAGTCGATCAGGATAGGCTCGTTTCCGTCAGCGCGTTGGGTCAGGAATTCTGGTAGTTCGTAGGGGACTTCATGGGTCTGCCACCCATCGATGCGGCGCGCGCGATGGTGTTCCACGCGTTTTCGCATCTCATCATCCCAAACCTCTGCGGTTGCGACGTAGGTCCAAGGTGAAGGCTGTGATGTGATCAACTCCTCGGCGTAGCGGCTCTTGCCCGAGCGCGCGCCGCCCAAGATAAAGGTCAGATGTGGAAGATGGTTCGGGGTCAAGACACAAGTCTCGTTGACGGAGGGATTAAGCGGTTGTTATTGAAGCGGGTGACGGTTCTCGACAAGAGAATTTTGGGAATGTGGTGCGAGGTGCGACCTTTCAGGTTGTTTTAGCAGCAACCTTCCAGGTTGTTTAATTTGCGATCTTTGAGATCGTCTGCTTTGCGATCTTCCAGATCGACTAATTTGCGATCTTCCAGATCGACCTCAATTCCACAGCTGCCCCCGCAACTGTGATCGGCGAGCGAAAGCCAATCTGCCACTGGGAGACCGGGAAGGCGGCTGGAGCTTAGACCCGAGAGCCAGGAGACCTGCCGTCACGTAGAGGCTGTTACCGGACCGTCGCGCGGGGTGCCGCGGTGGGTTTTCGACACGTTGAGACCACCATCCGCTGGCCGGATGTGGACTTCAGGTGTTCGTGCTCCTTCGGTTGCAGTTCGTTATTCGACGACGTCGCGACCCAAATGTTGGAGCCTCAATCATGACCAAGCCTAATCTCAATTCTTCCGTGACGCTTGCAATCGCTGGCCTCATGGCAGCCGTTGCGACGCCCGTATCCGCCCACCACCCGACGGGAGGTGCGATGCCAACGACCCTTTGGCACGGTTTGTTATCCGGCCTGGGACACCCTGTGATCGGGCTTGACCACTTGGCGTTTTTGATTGGGGTTGGACTGTTCGCGGCTATTGCCGGGCTCGGGCTGGCCATGCCGGCGCTGTTCCTCGTGTTCATGGGTGCCGGGCTCTTTGTGCACGTGGCCGGGATCGGGGTTCCCGCGGTCGAACTCATGATTGCGCTATCGGTCGTTGCTGTCGGGCTTGCCTGTGTGCTTGGCCGTACGGGTGCTAGCGGTTGGGTTCTGGGCGGTCTGTTTGGGCTGGCTGGATCGCTTCATGGCTATGCTTTCGCCGAAGCGATTATCGGTGCTGAAATCGGTGTGATCTCGGCCTATGTCGCAGGTCTGGTCATTGTGCAGTTTGCGATTGCCGCTGCGGCATACGGCCTGACGCGGATGGTGATGGCGCACGATGCGGGCGTTTCGACTGGTGCCGCGAGTGTGTCAGGCTTTGCCCCCCGATTGGCGGGTGTCGCCGTGTTCGCGGCGGGTGCTTCGTTCGTTTTGAGCGCTATGGCCTGACCGTCTGACCACGTGTCCCCTTGGCGGGCGTGTGGAACGACCGTTCCCGCGCCCGATCAATCTGAACAACCCAAATGTATCAGGAGCCGATGACCTTGGCCGCTCAGAAAACGACCGACAAGACGACGGTATTTGTCTGTACCACTTGCCGCCCACCCGGTGACGACACGGGCGTGCGGCCTGGGGTCGACCTTCTGGCCCGGCTTGAAGCAGCCGTGGCTGAACGCGGTGCGGACGAGGCGATTGAAATCGCTGGTGTTGAGTGCCTGTCGGTGTGCAAACGTCCAGCCACAATTGCTGTTTCGGGCTCCGACAAGTGGACTTTTCTGTTCGGCGACATTGCGGAGGACACGGATATCTTGGAGTTGGTGGCGGGATTGCAGATCTACGGCGCGACCGATAACGGCATTGTGCCCTGGAAGGCGCGTCCCGCAGTTATGAAAAAAGTGGTGGGGCGTGTTCCACCGTTTCCGGGGGCCCGTTCCGCGCCCGATGCCAGCGTTTTGAAGCCGGCACTTGAAACAGAAACGGAGGGCTGAGCGATGTCTGCAACTCCTGGTGCTTCATTGGCCAAGGTGCCCTGTTCGATCGTCACCGGCTTTTTGGGGGCTGGCAAAACGACATTGATCCGGCATCTGCTTGAGAACGCGAATGGGCGGCGGCTGGCGGTCATCGTCAACGAGTTCGGCGATGTTGGGATTGACGGAGAGATCCTCAAAGGCTGCGGCATCGAGAGCTGCACCGAAGACGCCATTGTGGAATTGGCGAACGGTTGCTTGTGCTGCACAGTTGCCGACGATTTCGTTCCTGCGCTCAATGGGATTCTGAATGTCGAGAATCCGCCTGAGCACATCATCATCGAAACATCCGGGTTGGCGCTACCCAAGCCGCTGGTTCAAGCCTTTAACTGGCCCGAGATCGCCTCAAAGGTGACGGTTGACGGCGTGATTACCGTAGTGGATGGAGCCGCGGTGGCCGCTGGCCGGTTTGCTGACGACCTTGATGCCTTGGCGAAACAAAAGGCTGAGGATGAAACGCTTGATCACGATAATCCGCTGGAAGAGGTCTACGAGGATCAGCTGCTGTGTGCCGATCTTGTGATCCTGCATAAGGCGGATCTTTTGCCGGACGCTGATCGGGCGCGCGTGGCGGACGAGATTTCGAAAACCATTCCAAGAACCGTCAAGGTTGTCGAGGCGCAGCACGGCCAGGTGCCACAGCACGTGTTGCTGGGACTTGAGGCTGCCAGCGAATCCGACATCGCCGGGCGCCACGCTCATCACCATCATCACGATGACCATGACCACGATGATTTCGACACGTTCGTTTTGGATATGGCGCAGATTTTAGAACCTGCCGACCTTGTTGCACGCATCGAAATGGCGGCTAGTGCACACGACATTTTGCGCATCAAAGGGTTTGTCGATGTTGCTGGAAAACCGATGCGCATGATCGTCCAAGGCGTGGGATCGCGGATCGCGACGCAATTCGACCGCCCGTGGGCAACCAATGAAAACCGACAAGGGCGGCTCGTGGTGATCGGACAGCATGGGCTGGACATCGATGCCGTGCGTGCTGCGCTTGCCGGCTGAAGACTGTCGGCTGGGCGACCGAAGGACTGCCTGGACTGGAAGATGGTCTCATTGGCCGGGCCCATAAATTGGCCAGAACGAGACTTGAACAGAAAGACTGTGCATGCATCTGCTCGCGTCAGAGGTGACTACGCTGGACGAGGTCGAAACGGCCATCGACCTTGAGCAGTCGCCTGCCGATGTGGTCGTGCTGTCGTTTGCCGACAGCGACTTGGCGGCGTTCGCATCGGCGTGGGCCAGTAAGGCGGATGATCTGTCGTCGTTGCGGCTGGCGAGCCTGAAACTGCTCCGGCATCCCATGTCCGTCGACATGTACATCGAGCGGGTGATCAACAAGGCGAAGGCCGTCGTTGTGCGGTGCCTGGGCGGTGTCGAGTATTGGCCCTATGGGTTGGCGCAGATTGCTCAGGCCGCCAAGGCGCGCGGTATTCTGTTTGCCGCTTTGCCGGGGGACTATCGTGATGATCCGCGCCTCGTCGAGATGTCGACGATGTCTGCGGATGACCTGACCAAGCTTGATGGGTTAATGCGGGCTGGCGGGCAGGCAAATGCGACGCGGGCGTTGCGGTTTATTGACAAACTATTGGGTCGCGGTGGCGCGTATGAGGCCCCTGAACTCATTCCATCCGTCGTGTGCTTGCGAGCCGATGGCGAGACGGCCAACCTCTCGGGGTGTGAGACCTGTGATTGCGTCGGGCAACAGCCTGTGGCGCTCGTCCTGTTTTATCGCGCGGCTTTGCTGGCGGCAGATACGGCGCCCGTTACAGCGTTGATGGCAAAGTTGCGGGAGGCGGGGTTGTCGCCGATCGCCGTGGCTGTCTCCAGTCTCAAAGACCCAACGATCGCAGAAGCCCTGACGCGGCTCATCCGGCAACGCAAGCCCGCAGTTATTTTGAATACGACAGCGTTTTCCGGTTTGCGTGATGATAATACTACGGTCCTCGACGCGGCTGATACCCCGGTGTTGCAGGTTATCCTATCCGGCCAATCCCACGAGGGGTGGGTCGCCTCGGCACGTGGACTTTCTGCAACCGACATGGCGATGAATGTGGTGCTGCCTGAGCTTGACGGGCGGCTTATGACGCGAGCTGTGTCGTTCAAGGCGGTGGAAGAGGCTGATCAGCGACTTGAGTTCGGGTCGGCGCGGCATCAGGCCGATGTGGGGCGTATTGAATTCGTGGCGCAGCAGGCGGCGGCGTGGGCGCGGCTGAAGACGACACCTCAGCCTCGAAAGAAGCTCGCTATCATTCTGTCGGATTATCCCGCTCGCGGTGGGCGCGCCGGTTATGCCGTCGGGCTGGATACGCCGCGCAGCGTGGAAGGTATATGCAGACGGCTCGCAGCGGACGGCTACGATCTGGGGCAGAACTCAGTCGATGCCGAAGACGTTAACGCGCTTATTCGCGGCGAAACGGCAATTGAGCTGCGGGTCCCTGTTGCGGCCTACCAAGCGCACCTGAAGACGCTGCCGCCCGAAGTTTGCAATTCGTTGCGCGATGCGTGGGGTGAAGCCGCTGACGATTGCGCGGTCAGGGAAGACGCGTTTGTCTTCAGAGTTATCCGGACGGGAAACGTGTTGGTGGCGCTGCAACCGGATCGCGGACTGGCCGCTGATCACAAGGCCACCTATCACGACATGACGGTGCCGCCACGGCATGCGTATGTTGCCTTTTACTGGTGGCTCCGGACGCATGAACGGACGGATGCGATTGTCCATATGGGCACGCACGGAACGCTGGAATGGCTGCCCGGCAAAGCGATCGCCTTGTCAGAAACGTGCTGGCCTGAAGTTGTCCTTGGTCCGCTGCCGGTGATCTATCCGTTCATTGTCAACAATCCCGGTGAGGCTGTACAGGCCAAGCGCCGGCTGGGAGCGATTGCGCTGGGGCACCTGACGCCGCCGCTTTCTGCAGCCGGGCTGACGCCGGACATGGCGGAGCTGGAAGCGCTCATTGAAGAGTATGCCGAGGCTGAAGGCATGGACCCGCGCCGGGTGATGCATATTGAGCAGGCCATTGTCGACAGAATGTGGAGCGCGGGACTGGCTGAAGACTGCGGGTTGTCGCGTGATATTTCAGCACGCGAAGCCATCGAACAACTGGACGCCCAGCTTTGTGACCTGAAGGAATTGTCGATCCGCGACCGGTTGCATGTGTTTGGTGTTTCGCCGGACCAGGATGCGGAAGACCGTTTGGTTGAGACGATTTGCAAGGCTGAACCGGCGTTTCAATCAGGCGATGCGCGCGAACAATTGAGATCGGGTCTGGAGGCGTGCGGACCCTACGAATTGGACCGGCTTGTAGGGGCCTTGTCCGGGCAGCGTGTGCCGCCTGGACCGGCAGGAGCACCAAGCCGGGGGCGGGCTGATGTGTTGCCCACGGGGCGCAATATTACGTCTGTTGATCCCCGGGCGATGCCAACGCGCGTCTCATCGGCCATTGGTGTACGTGCGGCTGAAGAGGTCATCCGCCGGTATCTGCAGGACCAGGGGGAGTATCCGCGCGCTTTGATGGTGGATCTTTGGGCGTCGGCTGCGTTGCGGACAGGTGGAGATGATCTCGCCCAGGCACTTTGGTATCTGGGCGTGCGGCCGGTTTGGGATAGCGCGTCCAGCCGCGTCACTGGTGTTGAGATGATCCCATTGGCGCAACTGGCGCGACCGCGAATTGACGTGACGCTTCGGGTATCAGGTCTGTTTCGCGATATTTTCGAAGGCCAGATTGCGCTGTTTGATCTAGCTGTGCGGCAGGTTGCGGCCCGCGATGAGGCTGACGACGACAATCCACTGGCGGCGGTTCTTCGCAGTGGTGGTGATCTCTGGCGGATCTTTGGCAGCTCGCCTGGAACCTATGGGGCCGGGGCGGGCAACGCCGCGCTCGATACGGACTGGACCGACCGCGATGCATTGGGACAGGCTTATCTGGCGAATGCCACGCACGCGTTTTCCGCCGATGGCGATCACGCGTCGGCAGGGACTCAATTCGAAGATCGTGTGCGGGCCAGCGACGCGCTTGTCCATGCGCAAGATGATCGCGAATGCGACATGCTGGATGGTGATGGTTTTGCCGACTTTATTGGTGGTTTTGCGGCCGCGGCATCGGCGCTTGGCGTGTCGCCCGAGCTTTATCAGATTGACACCAGCACAACCGATGCACCGGTTGCGCGGAAGGTGTCAGAAGAGATCGCGCGGCTGGTTCGCGCCAGGCTGGTGAACCCGCGTTGGATCGAGGGTATGCTTGGGCATGGGGCTCGCGGGGTGGCTGAGATTGCCCAGGCTGTGGACGCGCTCTATGCGTTTCAGGCGACCGCTGAATGTGTGCCCGGGCATTTGCTGGACATAGCACATGCAGCGCTGCTGGCAGATGCGGATGTACGCGACCGGATGATGTCTTCTAACCCGGCTGCTGTCCAATGCATGGCAGAACGCTTTCACGATTTAATGCAGCGCGGCCTTTGGGTGTCCCGCCGCAATTCCGTCGGCGTCGAACTTGAGGCTGTCCTGGGACGCCGCGCTGGCGTGGAGGCTGCCGAATGACCCACGCTGTTCAGACCGCGCCCGGGGGGGCTTTACGAAACAAGCCGAATGACGCTTTCAACGTTCGGGGGTGGTGCCCGGGTGCGTTGCGCCCGATGGAAAGCGGGGATGGGCTGATCGTGCGTGTCCGCCCACCGATTGGCGGGATGTCGATTGATGCGTTTGCCGCGATTGGGGCGTTGGCGGAAACCCATGGCAATGGTCACATTGATCTCACCCGTCGGGCAAACCTGCAACTGCGAGGGTTGACGACTGACCGGTTGCCTGACGTGTGGCAGCGCCTATCTGAATTGGACCTGCTGGACGGTTCTGCGGATGCCGAGGCTGTCCGCAATATCATCGTTTCGCCGCTGGCCGGGCTGGAGGCGATGGCTGCTTTGAACGGCATGGCCGTTGCCGAGGGTCTGGAACGGCAATTAGTCAGTGACTCGCGTTTATGGGCGCTGCCGGGCAAATTCGGTTTTCTCGTTGATGATGGATCCGGCCCGACTTTGACCGATGTCTCAGCCGATGTCCGCATCGTCGCCTTTGCATCCCAAGGTCCGGGTGATCATGCGGATCGTGGCGAGACCGGCTGGGCCGTGTACGGTGGGGATACCGCCTATGGGATTGCTGACGATCAGAACATTGTCGCAGCCGCGATGGCGCTTGCACGGGCATTTATCGACCACTGCATGCCAAGGGGTTGTCGTCGTTTTCGGGATGTCACAGCACATTCTGACATCGCATTAGACTTGCAACGTGCGCTCGATTTGACGGGGTTGCTGCACCAAATGACGGATGGTTGCGCCCCCGTGGTGGGGCGGCCTGACACAGCTTTAGCAGTGCGGATTGATGTTCCGTTCGGTCGCATTGAAGCGGAACAGGTGCGCGCTCTTACAGACCATTTGGCTGATGCTGGCGATGCTGGTGTTGAGACCATCCGGGTGTCGCCATGGCGGGCGCTCTATGTCGTCTGTCAGGCGGCGATGTCGAACCGCGTTATTGCTGCGGCACGGGCTGCCGGATTGATCACAGATGCCTCTGATCCACTGCTTCGTGTTGCGGCGTGTACGGGCAAGCCCGGTTGCCCCCAGGCGCACATTGAGACACGCGACTTGGCAAGAAGATTGGCTGAGAGGTTGGCTCAAGGATCAATCCGGCGCGCCGCAAATCATGTTTTCGCTGGCGGTGCGGGTTTTGCATCAGGTGCTTTTGAAGTGCCCCCACTTTCAATTCATGTTTCGGGATGCTCAAAATCCTGCGCATCGTCGGCTGCCGCTGACCTCACTGTCGTCGGTCAGCCCGACGGTTATGGGCTCAACTTCGGTTTGACGGCGTCGGATGCGACGGGCGAACCGGTTCGAGACGCCGATGATGTCATCTCAGCCATTGATATGTTGCTGGCGAAGTCCGAGCTGGAGGACATGCAGGGATGAGCGCTGCCAATTCAGGTCGAGGCCAAGTCCTATTGCCGGGTGCAGCAACCGGGCGGGACACAGGACATTTTATGACTTCCAATGGGAATACGGCTGCAACTGTTACACAGCACACCTACGTCAAGGACGGCGGTGAAATCTATGCGCGGTCATTTGCGATCATTCGCGCCGAGGCCGATCTGTCCGGCTTCAGTGGACTGGCTGAAAAAGTCGTCGTTCGCATGATCCACGCCTGCGGAATGACCGACCTTCCGCGCGACGTCGTCATGTCGCCTGGATTCGCGGATGCGGCACACAAAGCGCTTATGGCTGGGGCGCCGATCTTGTGCGATGCGCGCATGGTTGCAAACGGGATAACGCGGACACGTCTGCCGGCGAATAATGATGTGATCTGCACGTTGCAGGACCATGGCGTCCGGGAATTGGCAGCTGAGATGGGCAATACTCGGTCAGCGGCGGCGATGGAGTTTTGGCGGCCACATCTCGATGGTGCCGTTGTAGCCATTGGAAACGCGCCGACTTCACTATTTCACCTATTGAACATGATTGATGCGGGTGCGCCTCGTCCTGCCGCGGTGATTGGCATCCCGGTTGGTTTTGTCGGCGCCGCTGAATCCAAAGCCGCGCTTGCGGCGCGAACCGACGTGCCGTTTGTCGTGGTGAAGGGCCGTCGTGGCGGGAGTGCGATGACGGTTGCTGCGGTAAATGCTGTTGCGAGAACGGTCGAATGAGTGTGCTCAATGACATCGCTGGTGGGGCTATGCCGGGCACTCTTTATGGCATCGGGGTTGGACCTGGAGATCCGCGATATCTGACGCTGCGGGCGGCTGGGCTCATTTTGTCCGTCGATGTTGTAGCCTACTTTGCCAAGAGTGGCCGACCTGGCAACGCCCGGACAATCGTTGCACCGCTGATCCAGCCTGGGCGCGAAGAGAAGCGTTTTGAGTACCCGGTCACGGAAGAAATTCCCGTGAAGGATGCGCGCTATGGTCATTCCATAACGTCATTTTACGCGGAGATGGCCGCTGACTTGGGGGCGATGCTGGCGGCTGGAAAGTCTGTCGGGTTGCTGTCGGAAGGTGATCCGTTTTTCTACGGCTCGTTCATGCATATGTGGCGGCGCTTGAAAAACGAGGCCGCCGTTGAAGTGGTACCGGGCGTGACTGGAATGTCGGGGTGCTGGACGCGCTCGCAAGCTCCCATCACGTGGGGCGATGACATTTTGACGGTGTTGCCGGGCACGCTCGATGAGGAACGTCTGACACAGCGCATTCGGGCAACGGATGCCGCTGTTGTCATGAAGCTTGGCCGCAATCTGCAAAAGGTGAAGCGTGCTGTGACGGTTGCCGGGCGATTGGCCGATGCGATGTATGTTGAGCGCGGGACGATGGCTGATGAGAAGGTGTTGCCGCTTAGCGAATGTGAGACCGGGCGCGGGCCTTATTTCTCCATGATCATTATTCCAGGCCAAGGACGGCGCCTATGACCGGCTCGTTGGTGATTGTCGGGCTTGGCCCTGGAGATGCGCGGTATCTGACACCGTCGGCGGCCGAAGCCTTGGCGAATGCAAGTGATCTTGTGGGTTACGGTCCCTATCTCGACCGCTATGCTTCCAAGTCGGGACAGGTGCGGCACGCGACGGGTAATCGCGTGGAGATCGATCGTGCGCGTGCGGCCCTGGAGATGGCTGCCACCGGTAGGACTGTGGCCGTCGTTTCAGGGGGTGACCCCGGCGTATTCGCCATGGCTGCAGCGGTGTTCGAGGCGATTGAGGCCGGTGATCCTGCGTGGCGCGCGATTGATGTGCGTGTCGAGCCTGGTGTTACGGCGATGCTGGCTGCGGCTGCCCAAGTTGGTGCGCCCCTCGGTGGTGATTTCTGCACGATTTCGTTGTCGGTCAACATGAAGTCCTGGGAGACCATCGCGAAGCGTCTGACGGCGGCTGCCATGGCTGACTTTGTGATTGCGCTCTACAACCCGGCCTCCAAGGCGCGACCGGACGATTTGCAGAAGGCGTTTGATCTCTTGTTGGATGTGCGTGCGCCGGACACGATCGTGCTGCTTGTGCGCGCGGCAGGCGGGCCGGATGCACGTGTGATCGAGACGACGCTCGCGGAAGCAAACGCTGCTGATGCTGATATGCGCACGCTTGTGATCATCGGCTCATCGGCAACGCGGCGAATCTTGCGCGATGGGGCCTCAGCCTGGATCTACACACCGCGCAGTGAGAAGGGTGTTGCGGCATGATCACGCAAACCTTCGAGCGCGGCGATGGCGTCTTCTTGACTGGCTACAACATGGTTGCCGGTGGGTTTATTGGGCCGGCTAATCATGACCACCGGCAAGCTGAGGTTGCGCGCAGCCTCGATCTTGGGGTAGGTCGCGGGGCCGCCAGAATTTTTGGAAACGACGACATCGATGGCCACCTCGCGAAGGAAGGCTGTTTCAGTGGTGAGTTCGAACGGGCCACGGTCGAACACGAAGCGGATGTGAGGTGGCAGAGGGATGTCACCTGGCGGGTCAATGGTGCGCGCGATGTAGGTGTGGTGGGGCGCTTTTGCGAACTCGGAGAGGTTCAAGCGTCCAACACTCAAGAACACGGTTTTGGGTCGCGAGCCGAGCGATGCTGCCGCGGCGTCGTAGTCGCAAGCGTCAATCCAGATGTCGCCTGGTGTTTTCATCCACGGCGGGCGGGTCAGCGAAATCAGCGGCATATTGAGGTCACCACAGGCCCTGACGGCGTTCGCGGACATGCTTGCAGCAAACGGATGGGTGGCGTCGATGACGGCCTGCATCCGATCGTTGCGCACATAGGTCTTGAACCCCTCAACCCCACCGAAGCCACCGAAACGCACAGGCACAGCCTGTGGCAACGGCGACGTGGTGCGTCCGGCCAACGAGATGGTGACGTCGAAACGCCGGTCGGTCGCGAGCCGTCGGCTGAGCGCCATGGCTTCGCTTGTGCCGCCTAGGATGAGAACACGCATGGTGATGTCAGAGGCTGAAAAGCCGGTTGTGGAAACGGATGCGCAACCCTGCCCGGATGGGCGGTGGTTGTCCATCATTGGCATTGGGGAAGATGGCGTGGCGGGGCTTTCTCCTGTCGCGCGGGACCTTCTGGCGCGCGCAACACTGGTGGTCGGGGGATCGCGGCACTTGCAGTTGGCGCACAGTCTCATTGCCGGTGAGACGCTGGTCTGGCCGAACCCGATTACGGCGGCCTATCCGGAGATTGTTGCGCGTCGTGGTCAGTCGGTCGTTGTTCTGGCCAGCGGTGATCCTTTTAACTTCGGTGTGGGCAAGGCCCTGACGTCTTTCGTTTCACCTGATGAGATGTTCAGCCTGCCGCAACCGTCTTCGTTTTCGTTGGCGGCATCGCGGCTTGGCTGGGCGTTACAGGATGTCGAGACGCTCAGCGTTCACGGTCGTGCCCTGGAAGGTGTCATCCGGCATCTGCATCCCGGTGCGCGGCTGATGTTGCTCGCCTGGGACGAGACGACGGCAGCGAAACTGGCAACACTGTTGTGTGAGCGTGGACTGGGGCGTTCGCGGGTGCATGTTCTGGAAGCGCTCGGTGGGCCTGACGAACGCGTGCGTGTGGCGACGAGCGATCAGTTCGACGTCGACGCCATCCATCCGTTAAACGTTGTGGCCGTTGAAGTGGCTGCGGATGCGCAAGCCTGTGTGATCAACTATTCTGCCGGGCTCGACGATACGTTGTTTGAAAACGATGGTCAGCTGACGCGGCGGGAAATTCGGGCTGTCACGATTTCCAGCCTTGCACCGCGCCGCGATGAGATGCTGTGGGATATCGGGCTTGGTTCCGGGTCGGTGGCTATCGAGTGGCTGCTGTCGCACCCTTCGCTGAAAGCCATCGGGGTCGAGGCGCAAAACGTGCGAGCGGACCGGGCGGCTCGGAATGCTGGCACGCTTGGTGTCCCGCAACTTCAAATTGTCCGCGGCGAGGCACCTGGTGCGCTGTCGCATCTGCCCGCACCAGATGCCGTCTTCATCGGTGGCGGGATCACCTGTCCCGGTGTGTTTGAAGCCGCCTGGCATCACCTCAGGCCCGGAGGACGGCTGGTGGCCAATGCGGTGACATTGGAAAGTGAAGCGCGCGTGCTTGAACTTGCAAAGACACACGGTGGGGATCTTGTTCGCCTGGCGGTTTCACGCGCTGAACCTGTGGGGCGGTTCATGGGGTGGCGGCCTGCTATGCCAGTCACTCAGTGGCGGGTGGTGAAGTCATGATTGCAGCTGGGATCGGGTTTAACTCGCAGGCGACGTCGGACTGCATTATCGAGGTCGTGCGGGCGACGCTGTTAGCACGCGAGTTGGAGCTGGGTGATTTATCAGCTGTCGCCACGTCACTTGCCAAGGCCTCCGATGCCCGTGCGCAGACGGCTGCGATGGCGTTGGCCGTGCCCCTTCTCGGGATGCCGGATACCGCGCTCGAAGCGGAAAGTGCGCGGGCGATTTCATCGTCACAACGCGTTCAGGCGCTCATCGGTGTGCCCTCGCTGGCCGAGTGCGCAGCGCTCGCAGCTGCCGGGGAGAATGCGTCCTTGCTGGGTGCGCGCACCTCGAATGACGTTGCGACGTGTGCGCTTGCAGTTGGGGGTGCTGGATGACGGTTCATTTCATCGGTGCTGGCCCAGGGGCGGCTGACCTCATCACCGTTCGCGGACGTGATCTGATCGCACGGTGTCCGGTCTGCCTTTATGCTGGATCGCTGGTGCCCGAGGAATTGCTAGCGCATTGCCCAACGGGTGCGCGGGTCATGAATACCGCGCCGATGGCTTTGGACGAGATCATCGCGGCCTGCGAGGCGGCGACGACGGCGGGACAGGATGTGGCGCGGCTCCATTCAGGTGATCTTTCGATCTGGAGTGCGATGGGCGAACAACTGCGTCGACTGGACGAGGCAGGTATCCCCTATTCAGTGACGCCGGGTGTGCCATCGTTTTCGGCTGCCGCCGCCGTCCTGGCGAAGGAACTCACGCTGCCGGAGGTCGCGCAGTCGGTGGTTCTGACCCGCACGACGGGTCGGGCATCGAAGATGCCACCAACCGAAACGCTCGAAGCTTTTGCTGCCTCCAAGGCGACGCTTGCCATCCATTTGTCGATTCATGCCATTGACGATGTGGTGGAGCGGCTGACCCCGTTTTACGGCACCGACTGTGCAGCCGTCATTGTCTATCGTGCGAGTTGGCCGGATGAACGCGTGATCTGTGGAACACTGGCAACAATCCGGGACCTGTTGGCGGAAGATCCGGTTGAGAGGACCGCGCTCATCCTTGTCGGCGAAGCGCTGTGCAATCAGACCTTCCGTGAAAGCGCGCTCTACAGTGTCGACTATCAGCGGCGTTTTCGGGGGCGCGAGGGGCTATGATGTCAGGTCTCAACCGGGCTGCCCGCGCGACCGACGATCTTCCCGTCGCGGTCGAACACGACGATGTCTATGGCAATATCTGTTCCGACGACGACGTGTCTGGCGGTATCGAAGGCGGCCTGAGCAACCACGTCTCCAAGTGGGATATTTCGTCTCGCGCTGTCCTGCAAAACCTGTTGGGCTGTATTTGCCTCAGCGGTCGAAGCGATCAGGTCATCGGGTGCGCCAGCTTTGGTCAATTGCTCCGAGAGCCAATTGAAGTCGACGTTGCCGCGGCGCGAATGCAGGTCCAGAAAACCTTGTCCGAGCTTGGTCATTTTTGCGAAACCACCGCCAATGGTGATGTGTGGGACAGGATGTTTGCGGGCGTACTTGAGGAACCCGCCGACGAAGTCGCCCATCTCGACGAGCGCACTTTCCGGCAACCCATAGAGGGACTGGACGGCGCGCTCCGAGGTCGAGCCGGTGGTGCCTGCGATGTGCGAGATATGGGTCGCGCGGGCGACGTCGACGGAGCGATGGATCGAATGGATCCAGGCGGCACACGAATAGGGCACGACGATGCCGGTCGTGCCAAGCACGGACAACCCACCGATGATGCCGAGCCGGGGGTTCATGGTTTTGGCGGCCAGTGCCTCACCGCCGGGGATTGCGATTTCGATTTCGACGTCGCCGGTTGCGTCGGTCATCTGCGCGACTTCCGCGATGGCAGTCTGCATCATACTTCGCGGCACCGGATTGATGGCCGGCTCTCCCGGTGGGATAGGCAGACCCGGTTTGGTGACGGTGCCAACGCCGTCGCCTGCTTTGAACGTCACCCCAGATCCAGGTTTTCCAGTTCGTACAGTCGCGATGACAAGCGCACCATGGGTGACGTCTGGGTCATCGCCAGCATCTTTGATCACGGCAGCGGTGGCCGTCTGATTTGCGCTTTCGTGGCGGGCGAGCGAAAACATCGCCGTCTTGCCACCCGGCAGCGTGATGTCGACGGGATCGGGAAACTGACCCGTCTCAAGCGCTGTGTAAGCGGCTTTCGTTGCGGCTGTCGCGCAGGCACCCGTCGTCCATCCACGCCGCAGGGGGCCGGTTGGCTTTGCAAGGTCGG
The DNA here is from genome assembly GCA_039819785.1 of Pseudomonadota bacterium. Lineage (GTDB taxonomy): Bacteria > Pseudomonadota > Alphaproteobacteria > Rhizobiales > Hyphomicrobiaceae > JBCBRD01. Next base: position 37,833 of record JBCBRH010000020.1, read on the forward strand.
AGGCGTCGATGTCGCCCGTATCCAGACCCGGCGAACCCGGACTGGTGAATTTGCTATGGCTCATTTGTGAGGACCCAAAAGCACGTGCCTTTTCAATCTCTTGATGCCGCGGTTTTCGATTTTCCGGAGTTTCCGCCGGGTGAAGTCTGGCTGGCTGGTGCCGGCCCGGGCGATCCGCGCCTGCTGACGTTGTTGGCGCTGCATGCCCTGCGGACGGCCGACGTTATCATACATGATGCCCTCGTCGATGAGCGCATTCTGACTTTGATCCGCCCTGATGCCACGTTGACGCTTGCCGGTAAGCGCGGGGGACAGCCGTCCGCCAAGCAAGGTGATATCAACCAGCGGTTGATCGATCTGGCTCGGGACAACAAGCGGGTACTTCGGCTCAAGGGCGGTGATCCATTTGTGTTCGGGCGCGGTGGTGAAGAGGCTCTGGCTCTTGTGGACGCAGGCGTGCCGTTTCGGGTTATCCCGGGTGTCACGGCCGGGTTATCGGGGCTGGCGCTCGCTGGCATTCCGGCGACGACGCGGGATACCAACCATGCGGTTATTCTTGCGTCTGGGCATCGGGCCGTCGACAGCGGTGCCATCGCGGACTGGATCCGGCTGGCGCAAACCGGTCAGCCGATCGTGATGTACATGGCGATTTCCAACTTGCCTGGCATTGTGGCCGCATTCCTGGACGCGGGTATGGCGTCAGAGACACCTGTTGCGATCGTTTGTTCCGCGACAACGCGGGATGAGCGCGTGTTGGAGACGCGGCTCGGCGACGTCGTGAAGGACGCGTTCGATGGCGAGATTTGCGCGCCTGCCATCGTTGTCGTCGGCGCGACGGCTGGGTTGCGGTCTCAGTTTCTCAAAACAATGGTCCGCTGGCAATGACCGGGACGCTGGGGTCTCCAAACGCGCCAGCGACTGGGCTGGTGATTGCCGCTCCGTCGTCGAACTCCGGCAAGACGACCATTACGTTGGGGCTGTGCCGTGCGTTGAAACGTCGGGGCCTATCTGTCCAACCGTTCAAATGCGGGCCGGACTACATTGATCCAGCCCATCATACGGCTGCTGCCGGTCGGCCGAGCTACAACCTGGACACCTGGGCGATGGCGCCTGCGTTGGTCGAGGCGTTGACGGCGCGTGGCCGCGATGCCGACATCTGTATTGCGGAAGGCGTGATGGGCCTGTTCGATGGCTCCGGATCGGATGGTCAAACGGCGTCGGGCTCAACGGCGGATCTGGCGGCGTTTCTGGGGTGGCCGGTTGTGCTGGTCGTCGATGTCAGCGGGCAGACGGAGACGGCAGCGGCGGTTGCGCTGGGCTGTGCAACGTTTCGCGATGATGTGCGTGTTGCCGGTATCATCCTCAATCGTGTGGCAAGTGAGCGGCATTTGAGGCTCATCAAGCCAGGATTTGAACGCGTTGGCATTCCGGTCCTTGGGGCGGTCTTTCGCGGCAAAGGGTTGATGTTGCCGGAGCGGCACCTGGGTCTGGTGCAGGCTGGCGAGCTGTCAGCGGCAGACGATGTGGGAGACTACATTGACGCGATCGCGGACACTTTGGCCGACCAGGTTGACCTTGATGCGCTGGTGGGGCTCGCGCGACCGGATCATCTGGGCCTTCGGAGCGCAGTGGATGATCACCGTGAAGCTGGTTCCGGGATACAGCCACCGGGCCAACACATCGCCATTGCGCGCGACGATGCGTTCTCGTTCATCTATGCGCATATGTTGTGGCAGTGGCGCCATCGGGGGGCTGAACTGTCATTTTTCTCACCACTGGCGAATGATGCGCCGCACTCAGATGCCGATGCTGTCTGGCTGCCTGGTGGCTATCCCGAATTGCATGCCGGTCGTCTGGCGGCTGCCGCGACATTCAAGCAGGGGATGCGCGATCTGGCTGCGAAAAGTGTTCCGATCCACGGCGAGTGCGGCGGCTATATGGTGCTTGGCCGCGGCCTGGAAGATGCCGAAGGACACACCCACGAGATGCTCGGTCTCTTAGACCTCGAGACATCCTATGCCAAACGAAAGCTGCACCTTGGCTACCGGGTTGGGACCTTGTTGGCGGATGGTGTTCTGGGTCGGAAGGGTGGCAAGGTGATCGGTCATGAATTCCACTATGCGTCGACCCAGCATCCCGGCGCGACACCGCTTGTCGATTGTGTCGATGCCCGTGGTGTGGCGGTCCCCGAGGCTGGCAGCCGTTCCGGTTCAGTCAGCGGCACGTTTTTCCACGTCGTCGATGTCGTTTGAACGGTGGGACTGGGGAAGGGCGGAACGGGGAACAGGGAACGGGGCGGCCATCATGCACAGCCTGGCGGGCGGTGTTACGGGATGAGCCTACTAGGACTTCGCCTCTAAACCAGGTTCGTGTGAAGCCGTTTCACGCATATATCGAGCGAGTACTCGCTCGACCTCGCGCCCACGTCCTGCGAGCCATCGGAGGCGGACGGCATTCATTGCCATTGGGGTGAATGACGTTGGCGCATATTTTAAAAAGAGGCGTGCAAGACGTGCGAATCTTTTGATCGGCTGCGTATTGTAGGCTGCGAGGCGTACCCTCTCAGATGCAAAAATGTAGCGGCGTTCGAAAAGGCTTTCATAGTTCTTGGGGAAATAGTCTTGGTGACGACCGATGTAGTCGTTTGCGAGACGAATGGTTTCGTCGAGTTGCGATTTATCGTTGGCACGCGAATGCGATACGCTGGTGGCTACGACGCGCCAAATCGCCAGGACCTCTGGAGAGAAGATAAAGCCGTAGCGCATTGCTATGTAGCGCGACGCCAATCCGTCACACATCGATCCCAGCTTTTCATCGAAGCCGCCGATATCGATAAGATGCGCGCGTTTGTAGACGGCAGCGGATCCGACAATCCAGTTGTCGGTCGTTTTGAGAAGATTGCGTGCCTCATTTGGATCGACGTACCGTTGCCGGAAAGTTGGCAGCACGCTTGGCCGGAAACCTATGACGTCGAGTTCGGGATTGACGATAGCAACTTCGCTGCAAAATAGGCCTGCCTCAGGATACTTCGCCAGTTCGGTCGTGGCTCGGGCGATGAGATCGGGCAGTAAGGCGTCATCTGCAGCCGAACAGATGACATAGTCGGTTTCTGCCGCATTCAGACCTGTGTTCAGAGCCGCGACGACGCCCTTGTTCTTCCCGTGATGAATGACCCGAATTGCCGGATGTTCCGCCGCCAACCTGTCGGCCACCGCTCCGCCTCCGTCGGTCGAACCATCATTCACGATGATGACTTGATCTGGTTGCCGCGTTTGGCTCATCACGCTGTGCACGCTTAAGGGAAGTGTTTTTGCATGGTTGTACAGTGGCAGAATGACGGCGATGCTCATTGGGAAGGCACTTTCTACAACCAAAAGACGCGTTGCTTGTCAGCTGTTGTGGGCCAAGCTTTGAGAACATCACCGGCATCGCCAACCACCGACGATCCCAACACTTTGATGATTCACGCTGCGAGTGTTGCAGGCCGAACAGCTCGGACAAGACACTTGTCACATGGTGAACGATCCATCAGGTCTCTTTTTTTCCGGCGCAAACCGTGAATACGTAGTTCGCCATCTTGTGGAACCCGGTGTGCACAACCTCATCGTTCATGCTGAAGCTGAAGACATTGTGGAAGTGACGTTCCAAAAGCTTTTTTAGATCTGGCCCGGACTTGCAATTGACATGTCCCGCTTTCGATTGAACAGACGCGTAAGGCTGACTTTCCAGCGACGGAAGACCGATAATCGCTACACCGTTTGGGCCAAGTGGGGCAAAGCTGTTGCTGAGAAACAGGTCTTCTTGCGGCGGGTCAATGTGTTCGAGCACGTCGAGGGCGTAGACCGCGTCGTATTCGCCAGGGACCGGACCATCAAGCATGTCATGCACAAAGACGTCGAATTCCCACTTCGGCATCATCCGATGCTTCACGTCTTCGACAAAAACAGGATCGAAATCAAGGGCGGATAACCGACCGACTTCGGCCTGGACGATCCGTGTGCCGAATGCATCACCGCAGCCGATCTCAAGAACGTGGTCTTTTCCCGACAGCATCTTTGAAACAAACTTGTAGCGGGACAGTCGAAAGACGAGATGCTTGGGATCTTCGTGCCAGCTTTCGCTGCTGCGCAGACCCATTCGCTCGTATCCACGGTCTTGGGCTGCCTCAACAATAACTTGATATTGCTTTTCTTTCGTCTTTACCGCGTCTGTCATCTCAAATTCTCCATCCGGCAGACATTATGTTTTTGCCAGCAACCGTTTGCAATGCTCATAACGCGATATCACCATCCTTGCTGACAACTCGAGTCGCCGGGCACAACACTACGAACTTGCCGCCCCGCTTCAGATATTCAGGGTTCGACTCGATGATTTTTTTCGAGTGTACCCATGCAAGTATGACGGTGTAGTCGGGCTGGCGTTCCAGCAGCTCGGCAGTCGGAACAACGACAATCCCGTCTCCGGTCTCGTATTTCCCAACCTTTTGCGTATGGTCGTCAACGATGAAATCGAGCTTTCCAGTGAGACCGAGCTGAGTGATCAAAGTCGGACCACTGCGGGCCGCCCCGTACCCTGCGATCGACTTCCCTTCGCTCTTCCATTTGGAGGTCAATTCTGCCGTTTTTCGACGAAGCCCCTGAATTTGATCATTGAACGCGCGCAATGTTGAGAGTTCCGTCAGTCCTCGTGTCTTTTCATCCTCCAGCAGTTCTGAGAGTGAGGCATCCGGTTTTCTTGGACCACCTTTGAGTTGGACGGTGCCGACCAAAGAGCCATGTTGGATTGGCATATGTTCGGTCGCGATGAGTTCCAAACCATGACGATCGAGGAAAGGCGCCAGGGGTGTCGCCGAATGATGGCTCATGTGCTCATGGAATATGGTCGCGATGAGCACTCCATCTATGATGTCTCGCAGGTATTGCGCTTCAAAGAAAAACAAGCCGTCTGGATGAAGCATGGTTCGTACACAGTCGACCATTTCGCCAAGATCGTCCGCATGTGCAAACACGTTGAATGCGCAAATGATATGTGCTGGCCCGTGCTCTGCGCGGATTTTTTCGGCTACGTCTAGGGTCATCAACGATGCGATTGTCGGAATGCCATCCGCGTTGGCTTTTTCCGCGACCTCAGTCGCTGGATCAACACCGATCACTCGGCATCCAGCTGCTAAAAATGGCTTCAGCAGCGACCCGTCGTTGCTACCGATATCAACCACGAGTGCGCCTTCAGGCGGTTTTGCTTTGGCAATGAACTTGGCTGCCATTTCTTTGAAGTGTTCCGGCATCCCCTTGGCGTCACCGGAGTAGTAGGTGTACGAATCCCAGAGACTTTTCGAGTCAATGACATCGAGCTGCTGGACGTGGCTACAATCTGCACACATGTAGACGTCTACAGGGAAACGGGGTGTGTTGCGTGCGACCTCACGGTCGGTGCTGTAGTTTTCAGACAGCGGAATTGGGTCGAGTTCAACGACACGCTCCACTTTCATCGAGGCGCAGAGCCTGCAACCCTTCCGATGTTTTACCGTAGCGGTCATCAACTTTCTCCTGTTGCGGCGAAATGGTCGGCAATGATGTCTTTGACGAGACTTTCAACAGCCTGTGGGGCAAGTCCGCTAAGCTCCGATGTTCGCTCCATCCCGATCCCGCTGTACTTCGGCTTGAACGCAATATGAATTCCCTTAGCCTCTGAAGTTGTCGGTTTAACAAGCGATGGGTCGATACCCAGCTCATTTGCGAGCGCATGGGCAAACCGAACGTAGGAAACGTTGTCGGCACCTGACAAATGTAGATTGCCAGATAACCGTTTCTGCGAGAGCTCCGCCAGTGCATCCCCAACGAAGCGTACCGAAATGGGCGCAAAGATCAGATCTTCAAAAGGCTCTATGGGCTGGCCGGCCTCCCAAGCTGCAAACCATGCGGGGAGCGGCGATACCTTGGAGTTCATAATCTTGGTAAGCCGGATGATGCTGAATCTTTCGGCGGTGCCACCTTGCACAAGTCGCTGTCTGATCGCTTTTTCGCCATCCGACTTTTGCTGCGCGTAGGCAATGTCTGGGGCATGCTCATCATCTTCATGCGGCCACGGGCGATTCCCGCCGAATACGGAATTTGTCGAAATGAACGAAACGAATTTCCCTTGGTCCAGTAGCGACAGAACGAGATCCGGGATCAACTTGACATTGATCGTACGGGCCATCGGGTCTGTCTCGCAGCGTTCATAGTTCGTGGCTGCTGCAATGATGAGCGCACTTTCGATACTATCGCCGACCTGATACGTCTCGGGTCGCTCGAAATCGAGCAGAATACGGTCCTCGGAAACCGTGCCTTCACGGCGGGTCGTTGCAACGACCTTTTGAGCGCGCTCCCGCAACGCGCGCACCACGCTAGCGCCAACCAGGCTGTCGCCACCCACCACCAACGTTGTCATGTTTCCCCCCACTTGCTAGTTTTATGGCCCAAACGAACGTCCTACGGTCGAGCTAGCGAATTTGAGTAGCAAAGAAGCATCGCCTGGCGCAATCGACTTGATGCGGGGGCGTTTGCTGTGTGCCCTTTGTCACCAGGAAAAGACGCGCCGCATTGTCCGTTGTTGTTCGCCACCACTTGTCAGTTGTTCAGCCTTTGTAACGTGACCACTGCACTTGTGCAGGCGTTTGGGCATGTCGAAGACGGATTTCTCAAGCGCATATTGTTGCAAGCGATCAGACACGAGCTGCTGACCCAGCCAGCAGATGCGAAGAGGATCAGCGGTAACTTGTAAAGATTTAGCGGCAGGACTTTGCGACGTAGCCGTTGTTCAATTCTGGCGAGTTGGCCCTTGACCCGACCGCCAATGAATTTTGCTTGGACGTCATATCCTATCCAATTTGGTGGCAAGATCTCAGCTGCATACTGAGCCAATTCAAATTTGAAATTCGTCGGGTTGATTTCGCCGTCCTTATGATCGATGTAGATTGAAACTTTGCCATCTGGTTTGACCTGATCGACAAGCACGCCAACCAGTTGTGCCAGGTCCCGACAGTGCGCTCTGCGGGTATAGATCAGTACGGTTTTAAATGGTTCGGGAAACTGCTGCCGAAGCTTGGCTCTTGAAAGTTCTGAGATCTCCGATGGCTTGACGGGAAGCAACGGCATTTGTCGCTTTTGCGTAAGCCCATCGATGAAAGTTATTGTAAGCGGGTCAGCGGCGAGATTCACCAGCAAACCGCTGCCATTTGAATGCCTGCCGATCCACTGAGAGAAAAGGCGGGCATCGGCCCAACTTCCATGCCAGATCGGCACGTCTGGAAAAGCACCTTGGGATCGTTTGATGTAACCGACGAACTGATTGTAATTGGTGTGTACTCTTTGGCTGATGCTTTCGGTGATCAGAACCCGGAGCGGTGACTGTTTGGCTGGGGCTTGGCTAGCTTGTATGTGTGAATGGAGCGGGTTTGAGTCGCCGGTTTGTGGGAGTTCAGGCGGCAGCCCGTTTTCAAGCTGTTGCGATAGGGACATCCCCGCGTTTCTAAGCTGCAGCCAGGCTTGTACGCCGGGGACCCAGTAATGATGATGTTCATGGGGGACCGGCGTTTTGCTCATCCGACCCTGAAGATCCTTCATGTAAATGTCGAACTGCTTTGTCTTTGCTGCCAGATTAGATGGCGGGTTTCCACTATGGAACCTGACCGTCGTCTGTGCGTAGGTGCGGTGTTCTTTGGTTGTCCAGCCTGACAATTCTTGGGCAATAGCAGCTGGTGATTTGGTTCCGCTGATAAGGAATTCTCCTTCCTGCGCCCCGGGCTGCAATTCAAGCAGGTAAAATGCGTCCGAGTTGTCCAAGACCTTAATGTCGCCCGAGGGGACGAGATCGGGTACGAAACCATAATCACAATAGGATAGTGACGGACCCATCGGTTGCTCAGGCTTGATGGCAAGCATGAATATCAAATGATGGCGCGCGAGCAGGGTATCATTGCTGACCTGCCAGTAGACCTGATTGTGTGTGATACAGGTTAAAAGGCTTTGGGTTACAGTCTTGGCCATGACTGTCGGATGCAGATTTTCAAAGGTGAGTTGGACCAGCTCACGGGGTGCGATAGACAGCGTATGGGTTTGCTCATCTACCGTTTCGAGCAGTGTTGGTAAGATTTTTTCTGCGCTGGCCCGCAGGGTAGGAGCCATGATAGCGCCGCGGCCTGCGCGCATTTCTTCAAGGAGCGCTTGGCAAGAGCCTTTTGCCATCACAAAATCGGAATTCATGAACACGAAATATGTGCTGGTCTGCGCGTCACCTTTGTCTCTGATACCTCTTGCATAGGCCAAGGTCAGCGTAACGCCGTAGTTTCCTGGTGCCACAAGGTCATCAATTAACAAGAACCTGACTGGACTGATCGATTTCAGACGTCGAAACGCAGGTTGTTTGTCAAAAAAACTGAGACTGTCCTGCGTCGTCAAAATGACCACTTCGAAATCTGTCTCACGGGCAAGTAAGTCGAGGTTGTCGGGTGCCAGGTAGGATGGCAACGAAACCGAGGCGAACTCCTTGACGTACCGTTCGCCCCATATCGCCGTTAAAAACGTGACGCTTAAGCGTTCTGCCATGTTTGTCTCGCTGTAGCGAAATGCACTCAGAAATGGTCGCCCGTCGGCAAACGAAGACAGCCGCTCACGTTGTGTCTCCGAGCGGTTTGACGACTGCTGTGTGGCTTAACGGACCGACAGAAACAAATATACCCCGCAACACTTTGAGGATTGTGGAAACTGCCACACGAACATAGGTTGACACAGCAGTGCTTCTAGCAAAAACCCCGCTTCTCTAGGTTTCAACCTGCTGCAACCATTTGTCTGCGCATGTAACCTGAAGCGCCCGGCCAGACCGGCTTGCGACCTGACCTATGATTGTGCATGCCTGCTCTCGCCAACTCTGTAAAAATGCCTTGGACTACTGTGGTTTCTGCGCGCAAACGGTTCCGCTCAACGGCGGGATTTTCCGGGTTTAGCGTCTCAGTATAGGGTGTCTTAGAGATGGGGCGGTGAGCTGTAGAAACGGTCGGTACGATCGCACGAATTACGTGATGCACAATCGGTACAGGTAAAGTTTGCTTCCAGTGAGGTGTCGAAGTCAGCGCTAGGTTTTGTGCCGAAATTGCAACAGGCATTGCTTTTGTTGAATCACGTTATGGATCAGAGGATGTACGCTGCATGTCGTTGACTGAAATGACCGCCGAAAGCCCCGAGGTCTATTATTCAAACCTCAGTATCGGTCGGGTAGACAATGAGGTGCTTAACTTCTTGAAAGAGCGGGCAAGCGAAACGAAGCGTGGGCGGTGTCGCCTATGTCTTCACCCGACACCCGATGCGATCCAGCAGGAAATGGTCATAGTGATGCGCGGCGACAGTTATGTGCGTCCGCATGCTCATGTCGGGAAAGGTGAGACCCTGCTGGTTCTCGATGGTCAAGCAACGGCGCCGATATTTTCTGAAGACGGGGCAATCGTTGATGCTATCTCGCTAGGTCCTACTGGCAGTGGCCGTACGTTCTTTTATCGAATGCCTGAGCAGGTGTATCACGGCCTATGGATATCGACAGACTGGCTCGTGTATGTTGAGACCACGATTGGCCCGTTCTCTCGTGATGCCACCTTGTTTCCTGATTGGGGCCCCGATCTCGATGATCCTCAAGAGATTGCGAAAGTTCGCCGCGAACAGCTCGCCATGGCGGAACGGCTCGTTTGAGCGATGTAAGAACGACATTGCGCGGCCTTGGTACCGATGCAGCAGTCGCCACAATGCAGATTTGTCTTACGTGCGGACCAAAGCGGATAAACTGTTCACGTCAGGTGGCAGCATCATGGCTGTTTCAGGTCGGCAAGCAAATCTTTGAACTTCGCTGAGAGTGCAAGAACTGACGGCACAGTGACCAGTGCGGTATTCTCCAAGTCTGGTGGAATATTCATATGATCGCCGACGAGACAGCACATCGCCAGCTTCGCAGATATCGCGGCTCTAAGGTCGGATGCTCTGTCTCCGATCAGGAGCGAGTGCTCAAGAGAAACACCATGGTTTTCTGCTGCCGCCATTAGCATGCCCGGATTGGGCTTGCGCCAAGGGTGATCGGCAATGGCAAATTTTGAGACGCGGGCGTCAAGATGAAACGGGCAGTGGTAGACCGCAGTTAGAGGTGCACCAGCTTCGGCGAACCTTTCCAACATCCATCTCGTTAGTTCGAAGAACTGGTCTTCCGTATAGTATCCGCGGCCAATTCCGGATTGGTTTGTCACCACGATGATCTCAAACCCTAAGCGCCGTGCGTCGCGTGCGATATCGAAGATGCCGTCAAGGAATTGAAAATCCTCGGTGCGGTGCACGTATCCCGAATCGACGTTGATGACCCCGTCCCGATCCAGAAACAGTGCTTGGCAAATGCGTGAGACTTCTGGCGTCATCGGATAACCAACGTGAGTGTCGAGGGGATCGGGCTTGTTTGGCTTACTGATAGTCCGGTAGACGTCTAGGCAGAAAGTGTGCGGTTGCACACAATCGAACTGCCGCACCTGCAGATGAGTGATATATGTCGAAAGATTCTTGATCTGTGGCGCTGAACGCACCTGAGACCCCGACAGAGTTTCGGTGCTGCTTTGTCTCTGTCTAGCTTGGATTACGTGATAGCGAGGTTAGACTGTGCGGAGTGTGAAAGACACACTACCAGTGTTGCACTTTTGAAGATGAACGTGGACCGAATGTGCAATCGCTTGTGCCTTTCCCCATCACCGTTGTAGGTTCGCCCGTCGCGTCGATTCTTCGGTTTGCCGGAGGCGCTTCGACATTATCCGCCGGCGCGGTCGTGGCGGTATTTCTTCTCCAATTTGGTGATTTCTGGAAGGATAGAACGCGATGGCGTGCCTCGTTTGCCACGGGAAGGATGTAACGGAGCATCTCGACATGGGCTCACATCCGGTCTCGTCGTTTTACCTCGTCGATCGAGATGCGAAGGAGCGGAATTTTCGTCTCGCGCTCGGGCAGTGTGATACCTGCGGCACAATCCAATCAACCAATATTGTCCCCCACGAGGCGCTGGTTCCGCCCTACGATTGGCTTTTTGCCCGCGAACCTGAAGACCATCTCGACGTCGTCGTTGAGCAGCTAATCGAGACGTCCGGGATCGGGCCGGACAGTGTGATTGCAGCATTGACCGCCAAAGATGACACGACGCTTGAGCGGTTCCGAAAAAAAGGTTTTCGAAACACTTGGCGCGTCGACTTGCAGGAGGACTTGGGTGTGACAAACCCGGCTGCAAGCTACGAAACAGCCCAAAAGTTCAACACCCCCGAACGTATGTCTGCCATTGCCGCGAAACGAGGCTCGGCGGATATCTTTATCGTCCGCCATATCATGGAACACGCAGAGGATCTTCATGCATTCATTCGGGGTTTGTCCGCGGCCGTAAAACCCGGCGGCATTGTCATGATAGAGGTTCCCGATTGCACAGCGAACCTGCAGCTGGCGGATTTCTGCATGGTTTGGGAAGAGCATTCGCTGTACCTGACGCCCGAAACTTTTCGTCCGTTGTCGACAATCGGCGGGTTCGAGGAAATCCGTACGGAAATCTATCCGTTGCCTTTTGAAAACTGCCTCGTGCATTTTGCCCGAAAGACGCGAGAGCCGGGTCCCGTGAGGATAAGCGACGAGGCGCTTGCTCAGCGCGGTATGCTCGAAACGTACGCTAATCAATTTGGCCCCATGCGCGCCAAGGCCAGGAGCGAGCTTGAACGAATTCGGCGAGATGTCGGGCCAATCGCGTTGTTTGGCGCCGGTCACCTCGCATGTGCGTTTGCAAATTTCTTAGATCTTTCGGACCTGATTGAGTTCGTTGCCGACGACACGCCGCAAAAGCAAAACAAGTTCTTGCCCGGTTCGCGATTGCCTATTGTCTCCTCAACGGAGTTGGTCGACCAGAACATCAAGATGTGCCTTTTAGCTCTGTCGATTAGCAACGAAGACGCCGTTATCAAGCGCCAGCAGGGGTATGTCGACTCGGGGGGGCATTTTCGGTCCATATTCCAGGCCAGCCCGCGCTCGTTGCTGAATAGTAGCCAAGTCTAGAGACCTACATTTGGGTATGTTGAGAGCTATCGAGGTACTAAAGCGAGCCAATGACGGACATTTCTCAAACCGATCAAGCTAACGAAAAAGTGGTTGTCTCGCCGGCTAAGGGAAACGTATTTGATATCGCTATTGCCGACATCCAAGATGCTGTAAGGCTGGCCCCGCTTTGGCTGCGCACCGGTTGGTTCACGATTGTTCAGGGTTATAGTCGGACTGTATTGGGCCCGCTTTGGCATACTTTGGGGCTTGCCGCTTTCGTGGTTGTGATGGGGACGATTTGGGGCGTCATTCTCAAGCAGGATCCGAGTACTTACTACAAGTACGTGACAGTGAGTTTGATGATCTGGATGCTGATTTCTTCCATGATCACTGGCGGCTCCGGGATCTTGATCAATGGACATGCGACCGCACTGTCGATGCGATTTCCTTATGTGGCTTTTGCATTCGGCCACGTTTGGCAGTCCCTACTGCTTTTTGCGCATCACCTCATCCTCTACGTTTTTGTTATGGTTGGTACGCAGTCGTCACCCGGGTTTGGTGTATTGCTTGCCATACCGGCGCTGGTTCTCATTCTCGCCAACGGTGTTTGGATGAGTATGCTATGTGGGATGCTCTGTTTGCGGCGGCGTGATCTTGGACCGTTGGCCGGGAGCGCCATGCAGGTCATGATGTTCGTGACGCCCGTGTTCTGGCCTAAGGATATGCTCGGTCCCGAACTGGCATGGGCGACGGATCTGAACCCTCTGTTCCACTTTGTTCAAATTATCAGACAGCCGCTACTTGGTGAGCCCGTTGCGATCGAAAGCTGGTATTGGGCGGTTGCGTCTTTGATCATTGGTACGATCGTTACAATGGCTTTGTACGGGCGCTACCGTCGCCACATGGCTTATTGGTATTGAGGGTGGACGGATGCCAAGCTTGAAAGTCGAACATGCCTGGGTCGAGTTCAGTGTTCCTAAAACGTCCTCGCCGAAAAAGCACCGGTCGCTTACGGGGGGGCGGCTGGACAAGCATCGTGGCATCGTTACTGCGCTTGAAGATATCAGTTTTGAGCTGAAGTCGGGCGATCGGCTTGGCCTGATGGGGCATAACGGCGCTGGGAAGTCGACCATGCTGAGGCTTTTGGCAGGCGCCTATGCGCCAACCCGCGGCCGGGTTGTCTCATCAGGGCGTATTTCGACATTGTTGAACGCGACGCCTGGGCTGAATATTGATGGAACCGGGCGCGAAAACATAGTCACCTGCGGTCTTCACCTTGGCATGAGCTACCGACACATAAATTCGAAAATGGAGGAGATCGCTGATTTTGCGGAGTTGGGTGATTTCATTGATCTCCCAGTACGAATCTATTCAGCAGGCATGGTAACCCGCCTTGGATTCTCGATCGCGACGGCTGTTGATACGGAAATCCTACTGCTAGATGAAGGCCTTGCGACCGGCGACGCTCATTTCGCAAAAAAGGCCCAACAGCGTATGGCTGAACTCATGAAGAGTGCGGCTATCCTTGTCATCGCATCGCATTCGCAAGCATTGCTTGCTGATACCTGCACGCGTTGTTTGCTGATGGAGCATGGTCGTATCGTTGGAGATGGGCACCCAAAAACCGTGCTCCACGATTACCAGAATTCTGTCGTTGCTCGTGCTCGTCAGGACGACGAGGATGGCTTGCTTCACTCCTACCAGCTTGCTACCGATATGGTTCAAAAAGGGCAGACGCCTTCTCTGGCGCTCGAAGAACAAGCTCTCCGCTATGCCTTACAGATTGCACCTGACGATATCCCAATGATTACGCGTTATTTCCGGGTGGTTGAAAACCAGTCTAGGCGGTTGGAACCAGAAATTGAGGCCGATTTAGTCTTGCGCGTACTTTCAAAAGAACCGGAGCGCAAAGACATGAAGAAGCGTCTATCATCGCTTATGGAGACATGCGGAGCCGAACTCAATTCTGAGCTTCGGACCAAGGTGACTGATGTTATGAATGCAAACTGAAGACTGCGTCGAACAATGATCCTGACTTATTTAGGTGCAGGGCCTAATCGGTTGGTCAGCTTGTTGCGACGAAAATATTACGCTGGGCTTTCTGGCCTGTTGGAAACGCGGACAATTTGTTTGAGCCATGCAGCCGTTTAGGCATCGAGGGCTTGTTGTTCAGAAGCAAACGCGAATATGCGGGCCTTTGTGCCTGAGTGAAAAGGAAGAGCAAATGGGTATCGCATTCAGTGTTATTGAGAAACTGGACACGCTTGGGGCCTTTAAGAAAGGAGGAGCGCTACTTGATGTCGGATCTTCCAATCTATACGGCGCTAGCGAAGCGGGTGTTTCTAGCTTTACCGAAAAATATAGTGGAGTGAAGGCGGATACGAAAGTCGTTTCTGACATTGCAGCTGGTTCTGGTTACCAACAGGGGTTAGGCGGCAAAAACGAAGCCTGGGCTGGGCAGGTATTTGACCTCGCCGGCTTTTCCTATCTCGCTTTTGATATTGCCGAAGGATACAAAACAGAGGTGTTTGACCTCAATACGCAAAAATTGAATCCCAAGTTGAAGTCATCCTTTGACCTCATCATAAATTGCGGCACTACCGAACATCTTATCGGTCAACTGAATGCTTTCTCAACGCTGCACGATGCCACCAAAACCGGAGGTATGCTTTTTCACCAGCTTCCGCATACAGGCTATAGCAACCACGGTTATTTCACTTACACCGGCCGTTTCTTTTTCGATATGGCCGGTCATAACAAATACGAAGTTGTTGCTTGTTGGTATGATCACGCAGGTGACGAACCGCTTACGAAGTGTGCAGAAGATTATTCGACGTATTTTACTGCCTTGAAGCAAACCATCAAGACAGCTCCGAGCGTTGCGATACCTACTGTTTCGCTGAATGTTTTGTTGCGTAAGACACGGGACAAGCCGTTTATAGCAGGTCTCGAGACGTCAACGTCTGTCGTGCGCTAAAAAAACAAGAGGTTACAGGTTCTTCTGGCCATGAGGGCTAAACCCTGTCTCCAATTCGTATGAATATCCACTTTGGTTAGCTCAGTGGCCAACAACAATTGAAAGACGACCCGAATAATCGATCCGCGTCAACATGGGCTTGATTTTCAGCGTCGAGATGTATTCGTCCACCGCACTTCTGGCTCCCAGGAAGTGCCCGTAATCATCAATGATCAGAACGCCGCCTGGAGTGATGCGTGGGTACAGATGCTCGAGTTCATGCTTTGTTGACACATAGAAGTCCGTGTCTAAGCGAAGTAATGCGATCTGGTCTGGGATCGTCGCAGGTATCGTGTCTTCGACCATCCCTTTCACAAATTCGATTTTGTCCTCTGGATACCCCAAAGAGCCGACGTTGGTTTTAACGTCCATCAGGCTGGCATAAGCCCAATTGCTCGCTTTGTAACCGCGGTTGAACTTTATCCAGCCATCGATGGCATTGTTGCCAAACATATCAACATCAAGATTTTCATCGGGTTTTGGCAAACCGTCGTAGGTGTCATATAGATAAATCTGCCTGGACGTTTCTTGAAGTTTTTGGAGCGTCTTGATGGCGACCATGATACTGCCGCCACGCCAGACTCCACACTCGACGATGGCGCCGGGTATCTGATTTCGTGTTATGTATTCAACCGACTGATGCATCGCATAGATGCGCTCTACCGATGTCATCGTGAATTCGCGACACTGCTCCAAGGTTTCTTTGAACTCAACCGGCATGTCATCGTAGTTGGCGGTTTGCTCGTACGTTCGAGCTTCTTCTTGGAAGTTGATCTCAGACTGAGAGGCTTCAATCCCATCTTGGGTGACCTCCGGTTTCAAAGGCTCTCCGCGCCCAAGGAGGCGCTGTACGTCATTGAGGCGTTCCTTGAGATCTGGGCGAGTCTCATCTTGTTCGACGTAGAATAGGAGTGAAGATTCCTCGAGTTCCAGGGGAACGGGTTCTTTGAGTTCCACCAAAACACTGGTCAGTTGCGCCGCTAGATCCAGCCGGGTCGGCTCGACCCTGACGTGGGCTTCGAGCGCCTTCCTGCGCTGTTCGACGGTGACCTCTTCGCCGCGCTCCATCAGTTGGTTGCAGTGCTTAATAATGGCCAGTTCATCCGGTGTGTATTCCAGAGTTGCCATCTTGAGGTCCTTTATTGCATTTGGCCCAGAGCGTGGATGGAGCCTGTCCTACGAGTTTACAACCCTTGTCTGGCTTCACTAACGAAGGCTAGTCGTGGGCGGCTTTTGAACAAGCCGAACATCGCACCTATTCGAAGTAGATGAACTCATGATCACCGGTATATCCAGCCTGCTTGAATTCCCAGTCCCACTCTTCTGGCGTATGAAAAATGCGGCACGTCAGCTGCCAGTACATCAGGTTCACTTTCTCGCGTTCATTGCGGTAACCCTCGACACAGATATAGCTGTTGCCACGTGAGACGCGTTCGATCTCCTTCAAAGCTGCAAACAGATCGAAGTTATAAAGATTGTGCAACGTGTTGATTGAGATCACCAGGTCGAAATGGTCATCTGGATAGGGAAGCTTGTTTGCGCTCCCGTAGACGATGTTGTCTTTCACAGTCTCCATCGTGTGCTCAATGGCGTATTTTGAAGTTTCAAGACCGTGAACTTCGATACCGGGCAAGGCTTCTGTAAAGTCATGGAGCAAAAAGCCCTTGCCGGACCCGACATCAAGGATCCGACTTTCAGCGGTCAGTCCATAGGTCTCGATCATTGCATCCGCGACTTTGCGCCAACGACCGTCATATTTGTATCCGCCGTAACCGGTTTCGCGGCTTCCGTCCCAATAGTCGTAGTCCCACTGTATGGCCAATTCGGCGACTTCAGCCTTGTCACGCGCTGTGACACGCGCAAGATAATCGCGGGTGGTAGATTTGTGGATGAGACCAACGAATTCGCGATAGGCCATGTGTGAAGGCTCCTTAAAGGGAATGCTTTTTGGTTATGAGGTGAACGGTTGATCTCGCCGGGTCAGTTACTGGCAGTCTCAGATAGACGGGTCAAGCTTCTGCGCACTTTGAGAATTTGGGCAGCAAAGCGATCGTCTGGTGCCGCACCCTCAGCGAATGCGCGTCGTGCTCCTCCGACACTCAAGAACTCATTAAGCATGATGCAGATCCACTTGATGCAGTAGGTCTCATACAGCATTTTTGACCGCTCTATTTCATCTTCACCAAGGTTCAATGCGCTGGACAAACGATCGCGTGCAAAATTCATGAGTTCGGCTCGGACCGGGATTTCAGGCTGGCACAGGAAATCGCAAATCAGCTTTGCTGGATCGTCACGTCCTGCGTACTCAAAATCGATGAATGTGATGTTGCCTTGATTATCTCGCAGCGCGTTGTGAAATCCAAAATCAGATGGTGAGATGCACATTTGCCGGGTTGGGAGTTCGGCAGTCATTGTCCAACCGTCTGCCTTTATGCGTTGCAACAGGTGCTTGCGAATCTCAGCCCAAGCAGGTTGCACGCCGGTATCGACGAGACGCTGGGCTTCGCTCGCATGAGGCACGGTTGGATCTAAGATGCGGATGCGCTCAACGCGGCGGTCCACCGTTGCGATGTGCTGATCAAGTGCAAAACAGGCTTCAGACCCAGGTGCTAATTTCATCACGTCCCGCGGCGACTGGTTGATCGTGGCAATAAAGAAGGCTGCTTGATCGATATCGGCTTTGTCCAGTTGCTCCGCAATTGGCTTTTGGCCTGCTACGAAACCGATTAATGCTGCATGTGCCGCGTCGTCCTTGCAGATGGGTTTTGGAACGTTGCGTACACCTCGCTCCCACACGTAATTGAGAAACGACCACTCAGCCTGGAGCCGATGGCGCGGGTCGCGAGGATCGTGATGATACCGCTTCAGAACAACGTGTTCTGCCTCGTCAAAGGCGACTTCGAAGGCTTGATTGTTGCGACCACCAGCGAGGCGGGTCAGGCCCTTGGGATCTGGGAGGCCTGCCTTTCGCGATAAAGACTGTGCCAACGCCTCAGCATCTTTCAGGCTCTTCTGGGTCGCTTGCAACATTCAGTGCGCTCGTCCATCGAGCAGAAGGGCAGTGATGTCATGCCAGCTGGCGACCGCCTCTACATCTGTGGCTGGTGTATGGCGCGATAGGGGATCGAACAAGATCTTGGTGGCTTCAGACTTGAGCCCCGGCATGTCCAAGATTTCAGGCAAGTCGTCGATGAACACGTCGACACCAAGAGCGCCTGCGCGTGCCATTTTTTCTTCTTTGGTCATTTCAAAGAATGTCTGGTTGGGTGGGATCATACCATCGCTCTCACCCATCAAGCCTGCATTGATGAGAAAACCGCGGGCGGCTTCATGCATATCGTATTGCGGTCCTGCGATCGGGTGGCGTGTTTTGTGGCTGACAATGTATAGGGCGTGTCCTGCTTTGAAGGCTTTCGCAACGAATTCTTTGACCCCTGTGTAGGTCTTGGCAAGATCCATGCGAGCTCCGTAGACATAGCCCTGCAGCTCGGTGAATTCATTGTTGCGCCCGCTGCCGTTGAGATGGTCGCGCACGGCATTCTTGTCAGTGCCGACACTGGCATCGATCAGACCACGGTCAAGCGCAGCTGCATGGAAGACGCCATCGTAATTTACGATGGTGTTGTCGAAATCAATTCCAATCTTCAAGCGGCTGCTCCTCCACTGCCTTGGAAACCACCAGCCGATGTGCCCGGGTCCAGAATCTCAACGAGCCGGGGCTGCGGCACAATCCAGAACAGCAGGCTTGAGCACTTCATCTTAGACCCTCTGAACGGCGCCTTGGTCTGTGGTTGAAAGTACTTGAGACGAGGCTTTCTCGCGGTATCTGGTGATCGAGCGATAATGCTTACTGCGACATGTCAATCAATGGCCGGCTGATCTTGCCGGAGCGCATATCGTCCAGAGCCTGATTGATTTGCTCCAGCTTATATGGCTTGGAAAGCAGCTCGCGAACGGGGAACCGACCGTTCCCCAAGAGACGTCCAAGCCTAGCGTAATCGCGCTCGGGATCACTGTCTCCACCCCAGGTGCCCATCAGGCTCTTGCCTTGGTTGAAGATACTGGGGCTCACGGACAGCTGCGCTTCGTGGTGCGAGTTGCCAATGACAACCGCCCGTCCGCCTTGCTGCCGCGTGGAGCGAACGGCCTGCTCCATGACGGTTGGAAGGCCAGTTGCCTCAACTGCAATATCGACCCCGCCGGGGACGATTTCATTGATCGCGGCCACCACATCACCAGCTGCTGGATCAAGTGTATGCGTTGCACCGTACTTCATCGCCAAGTCGCGGCGCGCCGGATTTAGATCGACACCAATCACTGGTGATGCAGAGGAAAACGCCGCCGCCATCAGCGCGTTGAGGCCAATCCCTCCGGTTCCAAAAACGGCGACCGAGTCACCGGCACGCGGTTTGAGCACGTTGAAAACGGCACCCATGCCCGTTGGCGCGGCACATCCCAACAAGACGGCGACATCCATGGGCAGGCCTTCCGGCAATGGCGTCAATCTATTCTCGGAAACGACTGCATGACGTTGGAATGTGGTGACGCCACCAGCGTTCACACGTTTCCCGTCCCAATCATAAACGGCACCTCCGGCCTCGTTGCCGGCCCCTTTGATCCACGACAGCACGACTTTGTCGCCTTCCTTGACCCGGGTAACGGCTGCACCTGCCTCAAGGACCGTTCCCGTTGCTTCATGACCGAGGCAATGCGGCACCCATTTGTCTTCGCCTTTGTCGCCTGCAACCTCCAAGAGCTGTGTTCCGCAGGCGCCGGAGTAGGCAATTTCCACCAGGACCTGTCCGGGCTTGAGTTCGGGGGTCTCAATGTCGACGACGACGAGTGGTTTGCCTGTCTCAACAAGGAGGGCAGCGGTTGTCTTCATTGCGAAAAGATATCCTGTATTGGCTGGTCGAATGCGTGTGCAGTGTTGGTCTGCCTGTTGGTGTCGTCAGTGGGTCAGAGAGGCCGAGACTTTCTCAGCAATCTGGTGACCGGCGAGGCCAAGCTCTTCACGGGCGTATTCTTGTTCGCCCGATTTCTTAAAGAAATAGTCGGGCGTACCGATCCGCAAAAGCTTCGTTGTTTCGACGCGATTGTCGACTGCCCACTCCGCGACAGCTGAGCCAAACCCGCCTATCAGCGAGTGCTCTTCGATCGTGACGATCCGATCAAACTTCGCGAAAGCTGCTGTCAAATAGTCTGTGTCGAGTGGTTTGACTGTGTGGAACGATACGACCTCGGCCGAGAGCCCCTGGGCGCCAAGATCGTCGGCCGCTTCAATCGCCATGGGCAGCATATTCCCAGTCGATAGCAGTGCGATTTTTTCACCGTCGGAGATCACCAGAGCTTTGCCGATTTCAAAGTCGGCTGGGACGTCTGTATGGACAATCGGTTCGCCTTTTTTACCCATGCGCAAATACATCGGCCCATCAAGCTTCAATCCGGCCCGCAATGCCGCACGAACCTCCCAGGCATCGCCTGGACAAACCACCGTCATGTTGGGGATTGACCTCAGGAACGAAATGTCCTCGCACGCATGGTGGGTTGGACCGAGCCCTGCATAAGCAAGACCAGCACCGACTGAGACAACCATGACGGGTGCATCGTGATAGGCGATATCCGTTCGAATTTGCTCCAGGCAGCGCGTGGTCACAAATGGTGTGATTGTGTAAGTTACGGGTCTCATTCCCGACATTGCCAGACCAGCTGCGACGCCGGTCATATTCTGCTCGGCCACACCGCAGTTTATGAAACGGTTTGGATGAGCAGCTTTGAATTTGTCGAACAAACGGTTGCCGATGTCGCCCGACAACATCATGACTCTGGGATCTGTATCACCAAGCTTCGTAAGCTCGTCAGCGAACGCATTTCTCACTTGAGGCCAAGCTCCTTGTATGCGAGTTCGACTTCTTCCGCGGTTGGTGCGCGATAATGCCAATTGTTGTCGTCTTCCATGAACGACACGCCGCGGCCTTTGATCGTGTTGGCGATGATCGCTACGGGTTTGCCGCTGCCATTTGGCACCTGCCACATGAGGTCAACGAGCGCTTGCATGTCATGGCCGTCAATCTCGTGTGCGTCCCAACCCGCTGCGGCCCACTTTTCGCGCAGAGGGGCTAACATCAGTGTCTCATTGGAACGCGCGGTCGCCTGCCATTTATTGTAGTCGATAATCACACAGACGTTCTCCAGTCGTTGGCCAGCGGCGAACATCGCAGCCTCCCAGTTCGAGCCCTCGTTGCATTCACCGTCTGATAGGAGCGCGTAAACGCGGTATTTCTTTCCAGCGATGCGACCTGCAACGGCCATCCCCAAACCAATGGGTAGGCCATGGCCGAGAGAGCCCGTGGCCGCCTCGACACCGGCGAGAAGATTGGCCGGCGGGTGTTCGGCCAAGATTCCGCCATCCTGACAATAGGTTTCTAGTTCTTCGTCCGGGAAGTAGCCGCGTTTCGAAAGCGTGGCATAGAGTGCTGCTGCGGCGTGCCCTTTCGATAGAATGAAACGATCGCGATCAAGGTCTTCAGGGGTGGCCGGATCTACGTTCAAAACGGACCAATAGGCTGCCGCCAGAATATCGCAGCATGACAGGCAGGACGCGAGGTGAGCTGCCTTCGCCTTGTGGGACATCAGGATGACGCGACCGCGCAATTCGGCGGCAGTACGATTTAGGGCGTCTATGTCCGGCGCGGAGTTGTTCGCCAGTAAACTCATCTTGGCATTCTCCTTTTTGTGCCCATTCAACCGGTTGTATTTGTTCCCGATCGGTGGGGCATTAAATCAAGGCTTGTGGACGTATGTCGAAGGCAGCTCGCTGAGGCTATCCTTCCATGTCTCTGTCCATGCCACGACGTCATCCACGCCACGTTCCAAAGAGATCTCGTCTCGCCAGCCTAACTCTGTTCTGAGCTTGAATGAGTCGAGCGTGTACGCTGTGTCTTTGCCCGGACGCTCAGGTGCGATTTCCACGCAATCGTCGAATGACTTGCCGAGCCTTGCCAGGATGATCTCCACGAGTTCGCGGATCGATACCAGCTCGTAGCCCGAAATGTGATACGTTTCGCCAACAGAACCCTTGAGTGCGATCTTGAGGGTGGCATCGGAAACATCGCGCATATGGATGAAAACGCGGACGGACTTGCCGCCGCCATCAAGTCTTAGCTTTTGCCCGGTGGTCGCAGCAAATACCGTTCGTGGAATAATGCGGTAGAGCTGTTGTCCTGCTCCATAGACATTCGCGGCACGTGTGGAAACAGCTGGCAATTGATAGGTGTCGAAGAAGGTCTTCAACGACATGTCGCCTGCCGCCCGGCTCACGGCATAGGGCGTGGAAGGGTTGAATGGCGCATCTTCCCGCACCCAGCCCTCCGTTGAACCGTAGACCTCGGGCGTTGTGACGTGGACGTAGCGGTCAAGAAAGTCGAGATCGCGCAACAGCACGTGCAATCGGACAGTAGAAACCACATTGGTCATCATCCAGTCATCGGGGTGGTCCCAGCTTTGACCGACCATCGATTGTGCTGCGAAATTGACGACATGTGTTGGCCGTTCTGCTTTTACGAGATCTGCCAATGCGTCCAGGTCGTGATTGATGTCGACTTTCTTGAACGTCACATGACCCGGCCTTTTTTGCCATTTATAGGGCAGCATGGCTGGATGCGGTTCTGGTGAACGGCTTGTTGCCGTGACGTCGTATCCCTTCTCGGCGAGGTAGTCGACAAACGTCGCGCCGGAGAACGAGTTTGACCCCAGTACAAGAAACTTAGGATCTGCCATCAATTTTTTGCCTTTGCCAATTCGTCGCGACGTTTGTGAAGATACTGAACGATCATATGGCCAATGATCAGTTGTGCGTCTTCGGCGATCTGCATGTCGTCTGTCTCAAAATGGATGGCCACCGTTGACAGTGCCTTAGCTTTGCCGCCGTCAAAGCCAAGGACGGAATAGGACGACATGCCAATTTGCTTGGCCTCCTCCAGGGCGCAAATGATGTTGGGGGAATTTCCGCTGCCCGAGAAGCAGATTAGTATGTCGCCAGGATCAGCTTGGACAGATAGTTGAAGCGCAAATATCTGATCGTATCCCTCGTCATTGGCAAGGCACGTCCCCACAGCCGCGTTGGCGGGCAATGCGTGCACTCTCAGCCCTTGGCCGGGTCGCTTGGACCATGCGTACAGAAAGTCGTTGGCCAAATGGATTGCATTGCCGGCGCTGCCACCGTTGCCGCACAGAAACACTTGGCGGTTGGTCTTGGCGCAGTCAGCCATGTCGTCAGCGAGTTTGGCAACATCGCTCCAGTCAAAAGACTTCAACACGGATGAAAGCCTCGTGGCATAGTCGTCGAAATGTGCAACGTCGGTCGGCATCGTGCAGGCTCCTGCAAAGTCTGAAATGAAAGTGTTAGAGGATGTCCGACTGCATCCAATTCATCCGGTGGAAACTGGGTTCGTCCTTCCAGGCTCCCTGACGATAAAGACCGATCAATTCCTTGACCGCGTCTTCGACGCTTTTCTTAGGTTTGAAACCTGCCTCAAGAATCTTGTCAGAATTCACCCGGTAAGACCGCGGATCATTCGAGGGTGTGACCTCAATCTCAGCATCGACATGCTTGGTGATTATTTTTGCAATATCGAGGATGGAGATATTCTCAAAACCGGCGTTGAAGATCCCTGACACCTGCGGGTTGTCGAGCAGGAAGATGTAAAGATCGGTGATGTCATCGATATGGATGTTCGGGCGTGTTTGATCGCCGCCGAACACGGTGATCTTATTGTTTTTCAACGCGAACATTGTCAGCATATTCACAGAGACATCATTCCGCATCGTTGGCGAGAACCCGCAAACCGTTGCAGGGCGGACGATCTGAACGGTCATGTCATCCTGGTAGGACAATAGAATCCGCTCGGCACACATCTTGGTCTTGTTGTACTCGCTGATCGGAACAAGTGTCAGATCTTCGGTGACTTGTTCTTCTTCTTTGACGCCATAAACACTGCCGGATGATGCATAGATGAAGCGTTTGATACCAGCCCGTTTGGCTCTGTCAGCCAGCTGCATTGTTGCGAGGCAACTGACCTCCCAAGTGAGCTTGGGATTCAGGTCACCGGCTGGATCATTTGCGATCGATGAAAGATGTATGATGGCGTCTATGCCATCCAGCGGAATTTCATCTGGGTTGCGGACATCACCTTTAACAACCGTCAGTGCATCGGTGTCGCGAAGCTGATTGCCAAACCACTGGATGTCGAAGGCAACCACTTCGTGCCCCGCTACGATCAATTTGGGTACGAGGACAGTACCTTTGTATCCGCACGCGCCGGTCACAAGAATTTTCATAATGTCAGCCTAGGTTTGAAATCTTTGATGTGCTGATCGCTCTAAGTACCCGCCATCATGAAAGCAAGCGCATCGTGATTGTTTTTTGGTTCTAAAGCGACCTGCAGTTCGGGAACCTGGGGATAATTGTTGGCTGGCAAGCGGGGTTTGAAATCAATTTAACAAGCCGAAAACCGAGATTGACGAGAGATTGTTTTTTGCGTGTGCCCCGAGAATTTCACAACATTTCGGTGCGACCAGATCATCTGCCTGTGAGTGTCCGCTCCGCCTTGAAAAGGCTTTCCAGACCGGCTTGCGATTGTGACTTAATTGGAACACGCCGTTGTTCTGTCGCAGCTTGCCGCTCCTGCACACCGACGATCAGCGCAACTGCCGGTACGCGACTGGCCGGTATAAGTGCTCCTAGTCGGTTCCCGCGCCGGGTGAGTGGGTGCGGGCTGCGACTACGCCCGTGCGCTCGCGTGAAAACCCTTGATGACCAGACGGGCGGTCTTGACTCTCGTCTTCGTCTCAATCCATCATTCTGCACGCGACATACCGGGACGATTGAGCCAAGTAAGCGTCGGTGAAGTGATCGAGTTGAACTGGGCGTACTGCGTTTGAGCAGCTTCAGGTGAAACTTTGAGGATGGGACTTGGCCGATAATATGAGCATTGGCGTTCAACTGCGGCTTGATGCCGATCCGCACACAAAATTCGGGTTCATTTCAGGTAACTTCAACGTCCTTCACCCCGGGCACGTGCGGTTGCTTCAGTTCGCGTCCGAGCTTTGTGATAAACTTGTGGTGGGTTTGCTGCCAGACGGGGCGACAGCCGTTACCGTATCTTATGACGTCCGCGCTGAAAGTTTGCGTGCTCTCGCAGTTGTTGATCATGTGGTGGCGCTCGACCGTGACCCGCTCAGTTTCATCTCAGCTCTGCAGCCGGAAGTGGTTGTCAAGGGTTACGAGTTTGCGGATGCAGACAACCCGGAACAGTCGATTGTAGAAGGCTACGGCGGTCGACTGGTATTTGGCTCGGGCGAAACTCAATTTTCATCGATAGAATTGATCGAACGCGAATTTCAAGCCGGGTTCCAACTCAATGTCAGAGCACCGGTCGAATTCTTGCGTCGGCATGACATTACTCTCCCAAGTTTAAAATCGGACGTCGCCAAGCTTGAGAACGTCCGTGTGCTCATCATCGGTGATTTGATTATTGATGATTACCTTACGTGTTCGCCGCTTGGTATGTCTCAGGAAGATCCGACCATTGTTGTCATGCCGATCGCGACCAATCGGTATGTCGGTGGTGCCGGGGTTGTGTCTGCGCATGCCCGCGCGCTTGGGGCTGATGTTCGGCTATTGTCGGTTGTCGGAGATGATCAGACTGCAGAATTTGCTGGTGACTGGCTGAAGTCTGAAGGTGTGGAAGCAACGCTGCTGACTGACAACACGCGGCCGACAACAGTTAAAGAGCGGTATCGGGCCAACGGAAAAACGCTTCTGCGTGTCAATCGGCTTCGCCAGCATCCGATCAGCCTGTCGATCGTCAAATCTGTCGTTCGCAAAGTCGAATGTATGCTCAATGATATCGACCTTATACTGTTCTCCGATTTCAACTATGGGTGTCTGCCACAAGGACTTGTGAGCGCCATTGTGGCGCGTGCGAAGGAAAACGGTGTAATGATGGCTGCAGACAGCCAGGCATCCTCACAAATGGCGGATATTTCGCGCTTCAGACATATGGAGTTGATCACGCCGACGGAACGGGAGGCCAGGCTCGCAATGCGCGATGACCAGATTGGCTTGGCTGCCTTGGCCCAAAGGCTTCTGGATACCAGTGCGACGAACAACACGATTATCACGCTCGCCGCTGAAGGGCTTCTGGTGTGTGCGAAGAATGCTGTCACCGGCGAACAGACCGTCGATCGGTTGCCTGCTTTCAATTCAACACCGTTAGACGTTGCCGGAGCCGGAGATAGTCTCTTCACCACGGTGTCGCTGGCTCGCTGTGCAGGCGTTGATATCTGGCGAAGTGTTTATCTCGGCTCAGTGGCTGCTGCGTGCCAGGTCTCTCGAGTGGGCAATGCTCCGCTTTCGCATACCGACCTGCTGGCAGGAATTGAAACACTCAGCAGTCAGTCGCCGGAAATTAAAACGACTTCAGGAGCAGAGGATGCGCGCATTAGTGCTGGCGGGTGGGCTGGGCACCAGGCTGCGCCCCTTAACTGAGCACACTCCCAAGTGTCTGATTCCTATTCATAACCGACCATTGTTAGCGTATTGGTTCGAGCTTTTGTTTGACGCAGGCATCGAACGGGCGCTGGTCAATACGCATTGGCTGGCCCCGCAGGTTGATGCCTTTGTCGACACGTCGCCCCACCAGCAACGCATCGATCTCGTTTATGAACCCGAACTGCTTGGTACCGGCGGCACCTTGCGAGCTAATCATCAGTACTTCGGTGATCAGCCGGTGCTGGTTGCTCACGCCGACAATCTGATCAACTTCACCTGCAGTGCCTTTCTTGAAGCCCATACCAACAGGCATGATGGCATTGCCATTACGATGCTCACGTTCGAAACAGACGACCCTCGTTCTTGCGGTATTGTGGAGTGTGACGCACAAGATCGTGTCATCGCATTTCATGAAAAAGTCGAGCAACCACCTGGCAACCTCGCCAACGGCGCCGTCTATATCCTCGAACCGGAGGTTCTTCGTTTTATTGCAGCTTTCGATCGTGACTTTGTGGATTTATCGACTGAAGTCATCCCGGAATTTCTCGGAAGAATCCAAATCTGGCGAACGGACGGCTATCACCGCGATATCGGTAACGTTGAAAGCTTGGCGCGCGCGGAGGCTGAGTTTCCCAAAAGCCCGCCGGTTTTGTAGTTCGAATGCTGCAGCAGGGTGCACTACCAAGTGTGGGCCGTTTCTAGCATGCGCATGAAATTTGGATAGCCGACGGTTTGGAAGTCGTGGTGTTTCACGATCGTTTGGCGGGCGGCTTTGGTGATGGGGTGGTGCGCCGCAGGGTCGGTCAGCACGTCAGCGATTTTTGCGGCCAGGGCGTCTGGGGCGAAGAAGTCAACAAGGTGGCCGGTTTTGCCGTCTTCGATGAATTGGCGGACGGGGGCGACGTCGGAGGCGACGATGACTTTTTCTAACGCCATCGCTTCCAACATGGACCACGACACCACGAATGGGGCCGTGAGATAGACGTGGCAGCGCGACAGCTTCAACAGGTCGATCAGCTTTGTGTAGGGGATCTGACCCAGGAAGTGAACGCGTGACCAGTCCACCTGGTCGCCCAGTTCGCGGGTTAACCTGGCGCGGAACGTGTCGCCTTTATCAAGGCGCGCGCCATAGGAGACGTCATCCCCGCCGATGATGGCAACCCGGGCGTTGGGGCGTTGTTTTTGCAATTCAGGCAGGGCGCGCATCATGACGTGGAAGCCGCGCGGGGGTTCCAGATTGCGGGCGATGTAGGTGACCAGTTCATCGTCTCGGCTGAAGGTTATGTTATCCAGCG
Source organism: Pseudomonadota bacterium (assembly GCA_039819785.1). Taxonomy (GTDB): domain Bacteria; phylum Pseudomonadota; class Alphaproteobacteria; order Rhizobiales; family Hyphomicrobiaceae; genus JBCBRD01. Next base: position 65,766 of record JBCBRH010000020.1, read on the forward strand.
TGACGGTGATGGGCGAGGTGTGGTCCGGCTTGAGAAGGTCTGTACGGACCCCTTCGTGGAAAACATCTATCTTGTGGTGGAACAGCGCGGGGTAGGTTTGTTTTTGCCACTCGGTCGCGGTGTAGCCGGTGTCGACGGCTTCCAAGCTCAGGTAGTTTGGCGCGTTCCGGGCGCGCAGCCGGGCTGAAATATCCGGGGCTTCGCGGAACTCAGGATCGAAGCCGATCATGCCGCATTTGGGGATGAAAAAGTATTCAAAATAGCCGATGAGCGGTGTGTCAGGCCAAACCTCTTTGATGAAGATGAGTTCGCCCCAGCCCGCGTGACCGACGATCACGTCTGGCTTGAACCCTTTCTTTTTGAGGTTCGCGGCGGCTTTTGCAGCACCCAGGCCGTTGGCAATGCAGCGTTGATACCACGCGGTGAAGGGATGGCTGTCCGCTGGAAGCTCGGTGGGTTCGTAGCGGTGGACGCTGTGGCCGTGTGGGTCGGGGAAGGTTTTGCGCTGGGTCAGGAAATGAATGTCGTGGCTGCCATCGGCGGCCAGGCGCGGCACGATTTCGCGGTACTGACCGGGGTAGTTCTGATGGATGAGCAGGATGCGCATAGCGCTAGGTGTTAGGGCGGGTTCGGTTGCAAGGCAACCCGTCGTGCAGGCTAATGCAGCCCGCGTGCGGCGAACACGAGTAGGGCGATCACGAGCGCAGCGTTTTGGAGCCAGTATACAATGGCGATGCGGGTCCGCTGCGCTGTCTTGCGGCTGAACAACTCAATCATATTGGAACCTCTCTGACAGGATCTGATTTGCAGGCACGCCGAGCGAGATGAGGGTGTCTTCTGCCGTTTCCATCATGGGGGCTGGTCCACACAACACGTAAACCCACTGCTTCATATCCGGCTTGTTAAAGACACGTGCGATGCAGTCCGCGTCCATGATGCCGGTCTCGCCTGTCCACTTTTCGGGCGGTTCGGACAGGACGTGGATCACGTCACGGTTTTCAGCTTGGGCGAAGTCTTCCAGTTCCGTATTGCAGGCGATCTGTTCAGCGCTTCGATTTCCGTAGAGCAGGATTTGTGGGCAGGTGTCCTCTTCCAGTTTGAGTTGTCGCATGATGCCGATGAGTGGTGCGATGCCAACGCCACCGGCAATGAGGCCAATACCGGGTTCGTTCCGATCGGTGATCACGAGATGCCCGTGGGGGCCGTCTACGAAGGCGCGTGTGCCGGGTTTGATTTGACCGGTCTTGGCGGTGTGATCGCCGAGTTCCTTGATGATGAATTCAAGGTTTGGGCCTGAGGCGGGCGCGGAGCTTATCGAAAACGGGTGTTCGTTGAGTGTGAAGGGCGTGTCGTTGGTGTTGAGCCATGCAAACTGCCCCGCTTCATAGTCCAAGCCCTTGTGGCCGTCAGGCGAGAGTGTGACTTGCCAGGTTTTCAAGCCTTGACGTTCGACCGACTGGACCGTCCAAGGTTCTCCGCGTTGTGAACTGGGCTTGATGGCATAGACCCAGATTAGGGTGAAGAGGGCGATGGCGAACAGGATAATCCAGACGGCGGCAAGGGCTGGGTCTTGGCTATACCGCCCGGCTTCAAGTGTGTGGTGGAGGAGGAGTGCGGCAATCAACAGTGCGCCCAGCCCATGGGCTAACCGCCATGTCTCATAGGTGTAATGGATGCGGTCGCGCCCGATCGATAGGAGGACGAACGCGCCGAGTAGAATCCAGGCTGCGATCCCGGTGGCCAGGTTTGTGAAGTCTGAGGTGATGGCGAATTGGCGCGTTGTGTCCCAGGGTTGCACGCGGTTGAACGGAGATTGGTAGAGGAATGGGTGGAGGACGGCGAGGACCAGAGCGGTGCGCGCAAGGAGCTGGTGGAAGCGCATGGTGATGTCCATGCCAATCTTTCGTGAGACGGTGCGGAAGCGCCCGGATAATACGAACTCGGTGAGGATGATTGCGAAGGCGAGCATGCCCGCGCCTGAGGCGAGTTCATCCCAGAAGGGGCGCGGGGGTTTTGCGCTCATCCAACTAAGGGCCAGTGGGAGCATGACGGTTGCGAGATATAACGCACACAACAGGATCGGGTTCATTGGCACCGCCGCGATGACCGGGTTGGCTCAGAAGCTTTGCTACATTTGGTTAGCCCGGCGCGTGCAGCGGTGACTTGATCTGACGCAAGTCAGTCGTTGTTGTCGCGGGACTACGGAGGTGCGGTAGCAGTGGGCGCGTTTGCTGGTTTTGACGGCACTTTTTTAGGACGTTGATCTGGCGGTGTTACCAACCACTCCAAAATAGCCTGACTGCGTCGATGGTAATCGCGAAACTCATGAGGCCGTATTTCAGTAATCCACCATTCGAACCAACGCTGCTTGACCCCTTGGGTCTGGATTTGTCCAAATTTGCAGCTATATCCAACTGTCGACGGTCGTCGAGAACAAGTAATGTCGATCCAATCGCCTGATTTGGTGACGTCCGTTCGTCGAAAACCGTAGTAGTCCCCCTCTTTCGTTTTTGGTTTATACCAGCGCTTTCGAAAACCATTTTCGTCAATAGGCAAAAGTTCATTGATCAAAGCAGGTGGCAATCGTGCTGGGCCGACTCGAAAAACATCAAGCGGACTGGGGGAAGGGTATGGACCTATGTCCACGCGACCGACACACCAGTCTTTCGGAATTTCCGGAGCTGGCACAAGCCGATTTCGCGGACCACTGAATTTCTTATAATCAGGGCCATTGGAGGATCGGTTTATGGCGTGGCAAATGGCGAAAGTAACGGAGCTCCACCTTCTGCCTTTGGCGTCTTTGGGACCATCCGGCGGGAGCTCTACGTCAGGCCTTCTTGTCAGCCAGGATCGTGGAATATAGAGTTTCGTGCCTTTGATTTCCGGAATCCAAATATCTCTTTTCTCGGCGCTCATTGCGGGCTGGATCGAGAGATTTGTTATCAAAACAATGCCATTGCCAGCAGAAAATAAAACTCCGACAGCTAATAGCCAACTGCCCAGTTTCGCGTGCTTACCAACGTGTCGCTCGCAAAGTTCGCAACCACTCTTCCGGAAGCTCGATTGCTTTGATGGCCAGGCAACTGCAGCAAATGGAGTTCTCTCCATGATACTCACGCGTTCCCTTCTTGGAATGCCGTCGCGGTTTCTGCGCCACGCGCCAACAGGTCTGCTAGGCTTTCAACCTTGGCCTTGCCGCCAACACCCTGCGCGACGAGCTTGACGTCATTGTCTTTGAATGGCCCATCGATTAGCTGCTTCAGTGCCGGATCAAGTGTAGATTTTGGTGAGAGCGTTTATAGCTCAATCATCGGGGTAACCTTGCGGGTTGTTCTTTTGGAAGTTCCAGTGGTCGCGGCACATGTCGGGAAGGCCGAGGGTGGCTTTCCAATCCAAGAGGCGGGCGGCGGTGGCGGGGTTGGCGTAGCAGGTGGCCGCGTCGCCGGGGCGGCGGGGGCTGAGTGTGTAGGGTATGTCTTTGTCGGCTGCTTCCTTCCAGCCTTTGATGACGTCAAGAACAGAGTAGCCCTGGCCAGTGCCCAGGTTGATATTTGTTGCTATATTTTCGTCTTGCGCGAGCGCGAAGGTCACGGCTTTCACGTGGGCGGACGCGAGGTCTGATACGTGGATGTAGTCGCGCACGCCGGTGCCGTCCGGGGTGTCATAATCGTCTCCAAAGACGCTGACCTTATCGAGGCGGCCGACGGCGACTTGGGCCACGATGGGAAACAGATTGTTCGGGCGGCCGAGTGGGTCTTCACCGATCTGGCCGGACGGGTGCGCGCCAACGGGGTTGAAGTAGCGCAGGTTCACGACACGCCAGCCGCGGTCGGCTGCGGCAGCGTCATTCAGGATGTGTTCGATGAAGAACTTGGTGCGGCCGTAGGGGTTGATTGGTCCGGTTGGTGCGCTCTCATCGATTGGGCAAACGGCATCGCCGCCGTAGACGGTGGCGGAGGATGAGAAGACGATGGTTTTAACGCCCAGGTCCTCGGCAACGCGCATCAAGGTTGTGGTGCCTGCAACATTCGCATCGTAGTAGGCGAGGGGTTCGGCGACGCTCTCGCCGACGGCTTTGAGACCGGCCATGTGGATGATGCCGTCGAAGGTCTGGCCGCTGAGTTTTTCGCGCAGGCCTGCTTCATCGCGGATGTCGACTTTGTGGAAGGCGACGGGTTTGCCGGTCAGCTTTTCGACGCGCTTCAATGCTTCGCGTTTTGAGTTCGCGAGGTTGTCGATGACGGTGACCTGGTGGCCGTTTTCCAAAAGGTCGAGAGTGACGTGTGAGCCGATGTAGCCCGCCCCTCCGGTGACTAAAATATGCGACATGTCCCGTTCTCCCGCAACGTACCTTTAGTGTGATGTTGGGTGGCGTATCATGCCCATTTGGCAGTGGCCAGATGAAAGCCGAGATACGGTTTGCAGACTGACAAAGGCCGCATTGTTGTTGGTTTGTGGGAGACTTTTGGTCGCCCATGCAACGTTTGAGCGGGGTGTGTTTTCACTTGTTGACTTATTTGGTAATGAATTGTAGCGGTAAGGCCATCAAGGGCGCATAGCCTGTCTTTCACCTCGCATTGCATTAGGAGCAGACATGGGGTTTCAACGCGTTTCGGGTTGCGGTTTGCGGACAGTATTTGGGATTGGAGCGGCTGCTGCTGTCGCGGTCACGTCGATGGTGTCGGGCTCGGTTTCGGCCAAAGCTGAAGGGGAGTTGAACCTTTATTCAGCGCGCCACTACGATACCGATGAGAAGCTTTACTCCGATTTTGAGAAAGCGACCGGGATCAAGATCAACCGGATCGAAGACAAGGCTAGCGCGCTGATGAAGCGTATCAAGGCTGAAGGGGCCAACAGCCCTGCCGACGTTTTGCTGACGGTTGATGTTGGTCGGCTTTGGAAGGCGGACAAAGATGGCATGTTCCAACCGGTCAAGTCAGATGTGTTGGACAATGCCATCCCCGAAAGCCTTCGCCACCCGGATGGGCATTGGTACGGGGTCTCCAGCCGGGCGCGCGTGATCTTTTACGATAAGGCGACAGTGAAAGAGCCGCCGAAAACGTATCAAGACTTGGCTGATCCCAAGTACAAGGGGCTGGTGTGCACGCGGTCGAGTTCGAACATTTATATGCTGTCGTTGATGTCGGGTTTGATTGAGCATCTGGGTGAAGATGCGGCCAAGGCGTGGGCGAAGGGCGTTTACGAAAACCGGGCCCGTGATCCGCAAGGTGGCGACACAGACCAGCTGCGCGGCGTGGCATCGGGCGAGTGTGGGATTGCTGTGGCCAATACATACTATTTTGCTCGGGCACTCCGCAAAGATGTGCGCGCGTTGTCTGGAAAGACGGATGGTATTGGCGTGGTGTTCCCAAACCAGGACAGCTTTGGTGCGCACGTCAACATCTCTGGCGCGGGT
>JBCBRH010000021.1:0-68884 GCA_039819785.1 Pseudomonadota bacterium
CTGGGTTGGTGCCTCATCGACCGTAACGTTGACGGTTGCGGTGGCTGTTCCGCCTTGCCCGTCCGTGATGTCGTAGGTGAAGCTGTCAGTACCCGAAAAACCCGTGTTAGGTGTGTAGAACAGGGTGTCACCCGATTGGCTGACGCTGCCATTTACGCCCTGGCTGAAGCCGTCGAGGTCCACGGTGTCCCCATCGGGGTCGCTGTCGTTTGCGAGGACTGCGATTTGAACGGCGGTGTTTTCGTCCGTTTGTGCGGTGTCGTTGACGGCGAATGGGTTTTGGTTGCCGCCGCCTGTCGTCGTTTTGAGTGCCAGTGAGACGGTGTCGATGTGGGTGCCGCGTCCGTCGCTTGGACCGATGCCTGCAAAAGCGATATCGACGGTTCCAGCGGCCAACTCGAGTTCGATCGTGTAAGCTTGGTATCCGGGTGTTGTCGGCTGGAGGGTGTCGATGACCTGGCCGTCGACGATGACCTGCATGCCGTTGGTCGCGGGGTTACCGCCAAGTGCGTATTCAAATGAGAAGACGTATGTTCCGCTTTCGGCAACGCTGACCGTTTGCTGGATGGTGCTGTTTTGCTCAGCATCCAGTTCGACCACGGCATCACCCGCCTGGTTTCCAGACGGTCCGGAGATCTCCTGGATCTCAATTTCGCCAGCCAAGGCTGTCCAGCCAGTGATGGACTGAAAGAAGCCCCAGCCTCCGAATTGCAGCGTCGGGTGGGTTTCGAATTCACCGTTGATGATGAGGTTTGGACCGATTGTCGTTTGCATTTGGACGCCTGAATCTGCGGTTTGAAAACTGGGGCTGAGTATTTAAGGCCGAACTGGCCAGTGGGATCTAGACCAAGGAAATGGCGTGCGTTGCTGCACCAATGGGCCGGCATGCGGACGCGGGGGTGCAACTATCGACGCAAGTTTAGGCTCCGATGCTGAAACTAGCGCCAAAGTGCTCGTATTTTCCAATACCTCGTTTGTGGTACCGGATCTGAAAAGGGGCTGGATTTTAGGGGTTTGGGCGTTCTACTTTAAAATTGGCCGCAATGAATTCGCCATTCACCTTAATGGCTCATGGTTGATCTTTTATGCCTCCCCGGTATCTGCCGGGTTACGACTGAAGCCCATTGAAAAGTGACGGAGCAGTGATGGCGGCGTCACTCCTGTTGCCCGCCAGGGCAATGCCGTGCATCGGCGCACGTTGCTGCGGCGTTTGACTGGAAGCGGAATGCTTTTTCAAAAAGTCAGTCATTTCGGCAAATGGCATAGGTTTGGCGAACAGATATCCTTGAAGCCCATTGCAGCCCAGCTTTTCGCAAATATCGACGTGGGCGTGTGTTTCCACGCCTTCCGCAATCACTTCAACACCGAGTGTCTGACCGATTTCGACGATGGCAGCCATGAGGCGCGTGTGGGTGTCGCTCTTGGTGGAGGCGGCGACGATCTGACGGTCAATCTTCAGGCGTTTGGGCTTGATTTTGATGACGCTTAGAATAGACGCATGGCCGCTTCCGAAATCGTCAATCTCGATTTCGATGCCAAGCTTCTTCAGCGCGTCGACCTTCCCCAGTAACGCAGCGTCGGCATCGTCCAGAAATGTCGATTCCAACAGTTCAAAGCTGACGGCATTGTTTGGGATTTTGAGGTCTTTGATTTTTGCAATCAACTCGGGGTCGCATAGGCGTTTGTTGGAGACGTTGACCGAGATCCGGGGAAGCTGAGCGCAGATTCCCGACCAAGCCTTGCGGTCACGCATGGCTTGTTCCAGGACCGATTGGTCGATGGCGCTTATGGCTCCGATGTCTTCGGCGATGTCCAGAAAACTGAAAGGCGCCAAAAGTCCGCGGACGGGATGATTCCAGCGGGCCAAGGCTTCAGCTCCATCAACTTCGTGCGTGTGCGATTTGATCCGCGGCTGGTAGAATGGAATGAATTCGCCTCGGTCGATCCCTTCGATGATTTCATCGGCGAGGCGCTTCTTGTTGACGATCGTCAATTCCAGTTCTGGGGTGAAGCATTCCAAAGACCCACGGCCATTGTTTTTGGCTTGGTAGAGCGCGATGTCCGCATTGATCAACAACTGACCAGGATCGATTTTTTTTCCGAAAGCGGAAGCCATTCCGACGCTGGCGCCGAAGCGAAGCTTGCGGCCTTCGAATATAACGGGTTGGTGCAACCTGTTGATGATGTGCTCGCCGGTTCGCCGCAAGCTGTCGATGTTTTCTGTGACCGGCGAGACCACGACGAATTCATCGCCGCCAATTCTCGCAACGAAGGCGGGTGAGGCGGTCAGTTGGCGCAGGCACTTGGCGGTATGGGCTAGCACAAAGTCTCCGGCTGCGTGACCGAGTGTGTCGTTGATTTCTTTGAAATGGTCGAGGTCGATATGCAGAATACCGAGGCCCTTGTTCTCACCTTCGTCTGCGCTAAGCATTTCGTCGATCATCTGGCGGAGAAAGCGGCGATTGGGCAAGCCGGTCAGGGGGTCATGCAGCGCAATGTGAGTGGAATAGGTGGTCGCGCGCTGGGCCTGTGAAAGTGCATGTTCCAGCTCCTGTGTTCGACGGGCGACTGTCACCTCAAGGGATTGATTGACCTGCCGCAACGCCGTGTTCGACTTGCTGAGCTGGTAGCTTTTTTCCTTCAGCATGGCTTCGGCTTTAGTGCGTGCAACGCGCAACCGCTCGGCTTCGATGATGCTTTCCTTGAAGACCTGGAGTGCTGATGCCATGTCGCCGATGTCATCGCAGCGTGGTCGTGCCATGACCTTGACATCGGTGTTGCCTGCTGCCAGTTCGCGCATTGTGCACGCGAGATGGCGCAGTGGTTTCGTTACGAGTTTGCGCACCAAAAGAGGTGCCAGTAGCGCAAGGCCGAAACCGAAAACAAACGTCAGGGCAGAGCTGATCAGAATGCCATGGACCCAGTTCGTGATCGTGTTCAAGCGCGTTTTGGTGGCGTTTGCGACCTGTTGTGCAAGCCTGTCGGTTGCATCGCTGACGTTGGTCTCAATGGCATGAAGCCCGACGTCGACGGCCTCGAACGTCGAACGCGCCCAGTCCTGCTGATTTGCGAGCACCAGCAGATCGACACGGGGGCCATGCACGCTCCGTTTCAAAAGCGCAAAGTTCTCGATCTTATCTGCATAGATCTGCTGATGCTGTTTGAGAATGGTGGAGAGCTGCCAGAGGCTGTTGCGGGCTGCGTCCCAACTCGGCCGTGTTTGTCTTAGGTTTGCGGTGGCGATCGCGCGCGTCAGTTCGGTTGAGTGCAGCAAGAATGCCCGGGCATCAAATTTCGCGGATGGCAATTGGGTATCTTCAAGCGCGGCTGCGTAATTTGCCGACGCAATGCTCAGCGACGCCGTGGTCGATGGAAACAAGACCGCATTGCTGGTTCGTATCTGACGCGCGACGGCTGCCCTCTTGATGAGGCGACCGACGTCCTCAATGTTTGAGCGCAGGGTCGTAGCCAGCGCGACGTCTGATTGTTGAAGATGGTTTGCCAGATCGCCGCTAAGGTGGCCCAGATCATCAACGCGTTGGTTGATTTGACTGTGGAGTTTCGTCTGGAGGCTGGGCTCGTAGAGGATCCGCTGGATGTCATTTACAAGCCGACTGATTTCAACTGCTTTTTCGACAGCGTGGCTTTCGGGGATCGGCTCTCTCGTCACGCGCCAGACTTGCGACATGCCGAGAAAAGATGTGGCACCGACAACGAGAGCAACAAAAACCGGGACCAGAATAGCCAGGTTTATTTTTGTGCTGAGCGGAAATGACATTGAGCAAAACGCACCTTTACCAGAATTCTATCTGGTCGATGATGGGCCGTTTCGATGAAGATCTGGGAAATATTGCCCTTGCAAGTTTTGATGAGATTAGATGGGAATACCGTAAAATAATCCGCGCAATCCTGCTGGATATTAATGCAGTTTTCAGGAATTGCAGTGTTGGGCTTACTGAAGTGCGGCCTGCATGGACCAGACGCGTAAGGCACCGTCCTTTCCGACGCTGAGGAGTTCCTGTCCCGATGGGGTGAACTCCAGGGCCGTGACTTTATCCGTGTGGCCAGCCAGGGTTTTCACCGTTCGGCGTTTGGCGATGTCCCACAGGCGGATTGTGCCATCATCGCTGGCGGTTGCCATAACCGACCCCGCAGGTGAAAACGTTACCGCGTTGATGCTGTCACGGTGACCCGAAAGTCGGCGCGACAGGCGGCGTGTCCGCGTTGCGCCGACGATGACGTCACCTCTTAAATTGCCAGCGGCTAGCGTTTTTCCATCGGGTGAAAATGCGAGTGTGTTGATGAAGTCCTTTTGCCGCGAATAGGTTCTGGTCGGCTCCAGTGTGTCGAGATTCCACAGTTTGACGCGGCGGTCGGCTCCGCCACTTGCCATGTAACGACCGTCCGGTGAAATCGCGAGTGACAGTACTGCGCTCTCATGGGCATCGAAGACATGCCTTGGTTGGGCAGGTTCGGCGATGTCCCAAAGCGCGATCTTCCAGTCGTGGGCAGCGGCGGCCAAGCGGCCTTCGGTCGTTGTGAAGGCCAAAGCCCAGATGTCGGCCTCGTTGCGCCGGAAAGACGCGACTTTGACGCCCGTTTCCATGTTGTAGACATTGATGAAGCCGCCGCGATGGCCGGTTGCCAGCCACGTTTTCTGCGTTGTGATGGTGACGGCCGGGCCATGCTCCAGGGCAATCACTCGCGAGATTTCACCGTTGGCCAGTGTCCAGATCCGAAGGGTGGCATCTTCACCGGATGTGATCACAGTCTTCGCATCGGCGGTGATATCCAGTGCGAGCAACCCACCTGCATGCCCGGTGATGACCCTCGTCAGCGGGTTTTTCTCGATCGTTTCAGGACGAACCTGAACCTGCGGCTGCTGCGTGGTTCTGGGCTGTGTCAGCGCTAGAGAAGGTCCAGGCGATTGGGTCTGTTGGCGCGGTTGGCGGGTGATGTCATAGGCCGAGTTGCTCAGCGGCGTTCCGACAGGCCGTGCTGTAATGGCGGCGGTTGAGAAGGGAGCCGAAGTGGTCATTTCGGGTTGGCTTTGAAATTCGCCCGCCTTGCCGATTTGACCGATAGGACTGCTATTCTGAGACCCGGTGCCTTTTTGAGAACCGCTGCCTTGGACTGCCGCGACGGACGATGCCGACCGACCAATCTCGCGTTGTGCTTCACGTTCGTACGCCCCGGTCGATGACGCCGCCCGGGTCCGATTGTCGAGTGTTCGCGGGTGTGCCGGTGGTGGCAAAACAGGTGTTGCCACGGCGCGCTGGGCGATGCGGCGTGCGTCTGGCGATGTTGAGCCATCATCCGTGGCTGGCGCAAGTGCGGTCGATGTCATGACGAGGCGCAATCGGTCCTGATAGGTCACAGCCAACCCCGCAACAATAATGCCGATCGCTAGCCGGATGCCGAGGGCGCGCCATCCCGAGCCCAACGAGTTGGCGCGGGTCCGGATGAGCCGGTAGGGGCGGTGCGAACGCGGACGCAGGGCTGGCAGGGCTGAAGACCCTTGCTGATTTGTGGCGCTGGATGCAGCCGGTTTCGACGCCTTGGCCGCCTTCACCGCTTTACCGGCGCGCGGTGGCTTTTTGCTACCTTTTGAAGGTCTGGGTTCTGCGTCGGTGTTAGGAGTGCCGCCGAACCAGCTTTTGCGCGGTTTTGATCTTGACGCCTGGTCGTCTGATCTATTTGCGCGATTATGGTCGCTGTCCTGGCGATCCTTCTCGCGGGCTACGCGCCGGTCAGGTTTTTCCGCTGCTGGTGTCGCCGGTGCAGCGCTGGGCTGAGGGGGCTCTGGCTTTTTCTTAAATCCCTTGAACCCGAACACGGGTGGGCTGGTCAACTTGGCGGTCCCGACCGCGCGCGTTGGCGAAGGTGATTCCGCAGCTTTACGGCTCGCCGGGGTTGCTTCCGGTGGGCGGGACTTGAGGTCCAGATCATTGTCCAGACGATTGCGATTGGGACCCTGGTCTGCATCCGCCGGTGGCGGGGTCAGCGGTTGGTCCAAATTTGCGCGCGGTGATTGCGGTGTCGCGAACGTCTTGAAGCCCTTCGGCTTTTGGTCGTGGCCCAGAGCTGCCGCGATTTCGGTGTCAGATGATTTGATGTTGTCGAGGTAGTCCAACAAACCACCTGGACGGCCAGGCTCATCGGGCCTGGGCGGAATGGCTGCAAGATCTGGATGGTCTGCGTTGCCCCATGCAGCCTTTGGATTTGCTGCGGATGGTGCCTTCGATTTTGCGCCGCTCTTGAACCAGCCTCCGGGTTTTGAGGAACCAGCTGCTGCGGATTTCTTGGCCGGTATCTCGTCGGGAGCCAGCAGTTCACCGCGCCATTCCGCGATCGACTGCGGGCGATCTTCGATTGAGAGGCTCAAGGCACGGTCAATGGCGCTCAGGAAGCGTTTTCGGTAGGCGCTCAGGGCGGCGTCTTTGGCCAACGGCTTATCGTCTTGGACGACGCGGGATGGTGCATCGGGGGGGCGGCGGCCGGCAATTGCGGTGTAGATTGTGGCTGCCAGCGCGTAGATGTCGGTCCACGGGCCTTGTTGGCGGCTTGTCTCCGCATATTGCTCGTAGGGCGAGTAGCCGGGTTTGACGAGGGCCGAAACCGTTTTTGAATGCCCCGCCATTTCCCCTCTGGCCGATCCGAAATCGATGAGGACGGGAGAGCCGTCGTTGCGGATGATGATGTTGTCGGGCGCGATGTCACGATGCAGAAAATCCGCTTCGTGGATGACGGCAAGGGCATCGAGGATCGGGGCCAGGATTGCATCGAGTTCTTTTTGGCGTGGGGCCCGCCCTAAGGATTTCAGCCAAGCCTTAAAGCTTTGGCCTTCCTCAAAGTGGAGCACCATATAGGCGGTGTTGTTGGCCTTAAAGTAGCGGTACACGCGCACGATGTTTGGGTGTGAAAACCGTGCGAGGATCTGTGCTTCCTCGATGAACCGGTCGAGACCCCATTGATAGTCGCCGGAGCTGTCTTGCGAGCGAGGGGCTGCATCGCTAACGCCGTCGCGTGCTGCAAAGTCGCTGGGGAAATATTCCTTGATCGTCACGGAGCGGGCAAGCGCGATCTCGTCGGCGAGGTAGGTTATGCCAAACCCGCCCGCGCCGAGAACGCGCTCGACCCGATAGTCCTTTACGAGTTCGATGCCCGCAGGCAGGGCGATAAGGTTCGACATGTTCCCCGCTGGTCTCAAGATCCAGTATGCCGGCTGGTGGAAGTCGCATGCGGCCAACTTTTTTTGCTGCTTGCTTTCCGCTCAATTCATTCTGTGACGTCACACACACCCGTGTTGTGGAGAAATTGCCGCATCATTGTGGCGTGAGCGGGGGCATGTTCACTTCAAGGCGATATCGCCTGATTCTGCAGCCGGGTGTGATCTAAATGGTGGCAAAGCGCATGACGTTTGTGGGCTACCGCCATGATGTCGCCTGGAAATCACCTTTCTGATCAAGGCGGGGATTGAGGCGGTGCAGTATGACCATCTATGACAGCTTGTTAGACGTTGCCCGCGTGGGTGCTTTGCGGAGTGATGTCTCATCGCCCAATGATCCTGGTTGGGTTCAAGGTTTTTTTGATGCGGTGTCTGACGTTGACGGGGTGGCACTGCTGTTTCTTGTCGGGCTGGCGGTGCTGCTGATCATCCCATGCCTTGCCGTTGTTGGTTTTTTATACCGCAGCGCCAACCGGGCAGAGGCCGCTCCAGCCAGCGGTGACACTTCTGTTTCAAACCCAGGCGTTGCTCCGGTTAGCGCAACGGGCCTTTCGAACAAGCCTGACGGGCCAGGGGGTGCGAACCCATCATCTCAGACTCTGATTTCACCACCGGTTGCCTCTCGTGACGATGTTGGACCAAGACGGCTGACGACGCAGGCCTTGCGGTCTCCGCCGCGATCCGGACGTGCACGCATTCTGGTGATGGACGATGGCTGTGCGGGATCGGGCAAAGGCTCAGACAGAAGCGCAGGCGGACCCGTAGATGCAGACGACGTTACGGGGCGGACTGCGCCGAACCCTGCTGGGTCGAAGCTTGAGGTGTCGACCGGTGGTGTGCGCGACGATAATGGCCGCTTGGGGGATGCCCAACCTGACGTTTATGTGTTCGCCAAGGGAGACATGTTGCGCATCGGGCGAGAAAGCGACAATGACATCGTTCTGCGATCCCAGACCGTGCATCGCTACCATGCCGTCGTCCGGCGGACGCGGGATGCGGGTTACGTGTTGATGGATTTGTCAGGTGCCGGTGGCAACGGCATTCAGCTCAATGGTGAGCGCATTCTTGATGCCCAATTGCGCAGCGGTGACAAAATCGTTTTGGGCATGGCCCAGTTGAAGTTTATCATCGATCGATGATGGGGCCTTGGCGCCTGTAAACAGTGCTGGGTGGAAAGATTTGGTAGGTTAATGCTCTTTTTTGCGCCGCGATTCACATGCAATCTCGACGCAATCGTCGCGAGACCACAGCTGCGTCGCGCGCAACGCCATGACATGCGGTCAGCAAAGAATTGGGCGGCTTTGTTCGCAAGGTGTCTGAGTTTGCTGGATATTTTCATTTGCCGGAGTTGGTGTTTGGCCTTCCGGCCATGCAATCTACAAGCTGGCAATCCAAAAGCGGGACTTTTTCGGAGGGATATCGAATGACACAACGACGCGAGGCCTCGTCAACGGTTCACAAACCGGGCCTGCTTGGCTCCTTGAAAGATGCACTGGCGGCCGCCGGCCGCGCGGAAGCCGCTTCCGCTCCATCATCACCCGAAGCGGGCCTGTCTGCACCAGAGTCACTTCCACCGCCGATCCAACTGCCATCACCTGCAGCTGTGGCACATGCGGCTGATGCTCAACGGCAATCACAGGATGGACAACTGGGCGGCGCCGACCCAGCTGCCCGTGGCCGAAGTTTGAGTGCTGCGGATGCCGCACGTTCGGCGCGCGGTGAAACACTATCGGAGCCGGGATCATCTCATTCGGGGCAGGCAGCCGTTTCAGCCTCTGGTTTTGGGGGGCGGTCTGCTGCTGGCGACGTGGAGCCGCCGCCGACAACGCGCGTCGTGAAGGCGCCCGCTGCTCCAGGGGCGGCTCAAACCCAATTTGTCCGTGGGAAACAAAAGGTTGAGCGCGGCGGGTTGAAGACAGATCCGGTGGTTGGCTGGCTCGTCATTGTGGGTGGCCCGGGGATTGGCAACTACAGGCCGATCTTCGAGGGCAACAACACGATGGGCCGATCGTCCACGCAGCGCATTGCCTTGGATTTTGGAGACGATGCCATTTCATCTGAGGAGCAGGCCTACCTACGCTATGACTCGTCGGATCGCTCGTTTCTCTTTGTTCCAAACCTTGCTAAGACAAACGTTGTTTCAGTGAACGACAAACGACCAACAGGTGCGGTTGAACTCCGTCAAATGGATGTCATCGTAATTGGGCGGACGCAGCTGGTGTTCGTGCCGTTTTGCGGTTCTGAGTTCGACTGGTCGGAATTGGTCAACGCCAAGAGCTAATGCTGGATTTTGAATTTGCGACCTGTGCCACGCAAGGGGCCCGGGAGTATCAGGAAGACATGGCCCTTGCGCGGGCGGTGCGAACGGATGCGGCCGAACAACGGGCATCGGACGAGGATAGCGTAACCGTGCCCGGTGCACCGGTTGTGTCTGGTCAGGCGGTTGGTACGTTGTCAGAACACCAACCCAGGTTGCTGGCCGTTCTCGCCGATGGCATGGGCGGACATGCCGGTGGGGCCTTGGCCAGCCGGACTGTATGCGAGGTCTTTTTCGAAACACTTGATGCGAGCTCCGGACCGCTGCGAGACCATTTGCACGGTGCACTTGTCGCTGCGAACACAGCGGTGGCCGAAAAGGTCGAATCGGACCCGGTTTTGTCGGGCATGGGCTCGACCGTGATCGGCGTTGCGTTTTCGGATCTTGGTGTGGATTGGGTCAGTGTCGGTGATAGCCCCTTGCTGCTCTATCGGCGTGGTGAGATCGCACTGCTCAACGAAGATCATTCGCTGGCCCCTGAACTGGATCGCATGGCTGAAGCGGGACTCATGTCTCAAGAGGAGGCGTTGCGGGACCCGCGTCGCCACATGCTTCGCTCAGCCGTGACAGGTGATGATCTGGAGTTGGTTGATCAGTCCCGCATGTCGTTGCAACTTGAAGCCGGTGACTATGTGGTTTTGGCGAGTGATGGCCTGCAAACTCTCGAAGCGTCGGAAATTGAACGGATCATCTCGGGGTATGGTGGAGATGGAGCTGCCGCTGTTGCCAATGCTCTCATCCGTGCTGTCGAAGCCGTTCGTGATCCACATCAGGACAATGCCACAGTCGTTGTTGTCCGTGCGATGACAGGGCCAAAGGCTTCGGGCCGGAGTCCCGCGCGCGATGGCGCCATTGCCCCGGCTGTCTCCTCAGGTTCTGGCAATACCGCTGATCATGGCGACGCTGCAACTTTTGAAGCCGGCAACCGGTCTTGAGCCGGCACATCCCATTTGCCAAGCAGCTTTATGATTTTGTCTTTGCTGACTTGCTGTTGGGGCGCGCTTCAGGACCTCGGCATCTGGCTGGTGCGATGTGGGTTTTCATCGCCATGTTTATGCTGGCGGGTCTCATCGCGCTTGGCCGCCATTTCTCCAAGTTGGGCTTCGACCCATTACAGATTTTATTCTTCCGCAATTTGTTTTGCGTCCTTTGGATGTTGCCGTTGCTCGTGTGGCGCGGGCGCTCTTTGTTCGTCACAGACCAATTCGGGCTTTACGGCCTAAGGGTCGGGCTCAGTTTCACGGCCATGTTGGGCATGTTCCACGCCGTTGCGTTGCTCCCCATCGGCGAAGTCACGGCCATCGGGTTTTTGTCCCCGTTGTTCGCGACGGTCTTTGCGGTTTTGCTCATCGGCGAAACCGTCGGTCCGCGCCGGTGGGCAGCGCTTATCGTCGGTTTTGGCGGCGCGATCGTGATGTTGCTTCCCACGTTATGGCTAAGTCCTGACGGTGACACGGGTGGCGATTTTTTTGGTGGCTTCGGTGCTGGCCAAGCATTTGCCTTGATGTCCGCGTTGGCGCTGGGCCTCATTGGGCCTTTGGTGAAAACGTTGACCAAAAAAGATGACCCAGACCGGGTTGTGTTCTTGACCAATGTGCTGCTAACGCCGCTCAGCCTTGTCCCCGCTGTGTTTGTGTGGCGCTGGCCTGAGTTGAGCCATCTGCCCTTGCTGCTGCTGATGGGTTTTTGTGCTGTTGTCGGCCATATGGCGCTGGTGCGCGGCTATGCGGCGACCGATGCGTCATTGGTGCAGGCGTACAAGTTTGTGCGTCTGCCGTTTGCGGTTGGGATCGGCTATCTCGCATTCGGCGAGACGATCGGGATGTATGCCTGGATCGGCGGTGGCATTGTATTTGCCGCGTCCGTTTATATCGCGCGCCGCGAGGCGAACGCCAGATCTCAGGGGCGGGTGGTTGGCGCAGATCGTGGTGCACATGCTCCATAGGTTGAGAGAGGAGGTGCGGTGCGGCATCTGCAAAAAAAAGCCCTGGCTTGCGCCAAGGCTTTTGGAGTTCCCCGCTAATAGTTCGAAGTTTTATTCTTCAGCACCGATATCCCCCGCCCTGGACCGTCTAGAACAATCCAATTCTTTCGTGATGTCGTTGCTCTTTGGTGGTTCTGGTCGTTCCAAAGTTCGCCCTCTTGGACGACCACAGTTCGAACTCTTCGGACAATCCTAAATCCGGGATCAGGTTGCAACCATCATGTTTGTATAACTGACATATTGAACGGGACTTACGCCGTGCTCAGGGTCCGGTGAATAGACGTGTGCGCAAGTTTTAAAATTTGTTTGCAAAATCATTGATGGCGAAGCGTGTTGCTAGTGCCATGATTTTTCAAGATGAATAGGCCGTGTGCGTCTCGTCTGATAGGTCGGAACTGAGTTGCTGTCGTTTTTGTCAACAGGTCATGCACAACTTTGCCGGGGCTGTGCATGACAGTGGTTGTGGTTCGGCTGCAACGGCGATCCGGATAAGACGTGCACGCGGTTTCTGGCGCACATTTTTGCTTGAACCGTAGACTGCACGGCAACCGGGGAGCGGCCCAGCCGCTGTCCATGCTTGGCGTCACACAACGCTGGCCAGCTTTTCGTCTTCCGTTTTGACTTCCGGGAAAACCGGGTAGACGTTTTGGACGCGTCCCATCTGTTTGGTCAGTCCAAGGACGACATCAATCGTCGGTGTCGGCACGTCCACAAGGCGGCCAATTTCCTGGACGACGGTGAGAAGCGCATCCAGTTCCAGTTTGCGCCCCTTTTCGAGGTCTTGCAGCATGCTGGTCCGGTGGGCTCCCACGCGGGCCGCGCCATCGATACGTCTTTCGATGTCGACGCGGAAGTCTGCGCCGATCCGTCGGGCGATCACTTCGGCTTCTTCCATCATTTTGCGGGCGATGGGACGTGTGTCGGGGTCGGTTGCGATAATGTCGAGCGTGGCATGCGTCAGGGCAGAGATGGGGTTAAAACACAGGTTCCCCCATAGTTTCAGCCAGATGTCATTTCGGATTTCCGGATAGATTTTTGGCTCGAGGCCCGCTTTCTCGAATGCCTCTGCAAGACGTTTCAGGCGCGGTGTTTCTTTCCGTGTTGGTTCGCCCAATCCATAGCGGTTGCCATACGTGTGTTTGATAACGCCGGGTTCGACAATTTCCGCTGCCGGGTAGACCGTGCTCCCAATGACGCGTTCGGGACCAATCCCCTTCCACTGTCTGCCGCCAGGATCGACACTCTCCAACTGCAGGTTCGCGTACTTGCCTTCGACACCGTAAAAGTACCACCACGGTATACCGTTTTGCGCCGTAACGACGGTCGTATCCGGCCCCAGCAGTGGCTGAATGTGTTCAGATGCATCCCAGGCCTGATGCGATTTCACGGTCACGATCACGACGTCGTGCGGACCCAGATCGGATGGTTCTTGCGCGGCGGGCATGTGCGCGACTTTTTCTTCACCATCGATGATCAGCTTGAGGCCTTTTTCCTTGATGGCGGCCAGATGAGCTCCCCGCGCGATCAGCGAGACATCCAGGCCTGCCAATTTCATCAGAACGCCGATGTGCGCACCGATTGCTCCCGCGCCATAGATGCAGATCTTCATTGGTGTGTTTCCTTTTTGCGTTTTGTTGTCGGTTGTTGTCTTGGTGGATTGCGAAGGGTGTTCGGCTTCCCCGGAGTTCGCGTCCTTTGCAGTATTATCTTTGTGCGACGGGTCAGGCTGCGTTGCTTCGACTGGCCGCGATGGCTTTTTGGGTGGCGTCTTCCATGGTGTCGGCAAAGGTGACGTCGAGACCTGCATCGAGCAGGCGCTTTCGGGCAAACAGTGCGTTGTTGCCTGCCAGGCGGGTCACGATTGGGAGGCGGCGGGACGTGCCGCTCATGGCAACGGCAATACCTTCCGCAATGGTATCGCAGCTTTGCATTCCGCCACCGTGGACGTTTACGAGGATCGCGCGGGCCCGTGGGTTGTCCAGGATCAACCGGGTGCCATAGGCGATATCCAGACTGGTGGCCGTTGTGCGGATGTCCATGAAATTGGCAGCACTGCCGCCGCAATCGGCGATGAGATCCAGGGTGGTCAAGCCCAAACCCGCACCGTTCGCGATGACGCCCGTTTCGCCGTCGAGACCGACATAGTTGATGCGGTGTTTATCGGCTTCGCGCTCTGAGGGGTCGCTTTTCTCGGCATCGAAAGCCTGTGACAGCGCCGCAAGGGCCGGGTGGCGCATCATGGCGTTGTCGTCCAGGCTCAGTTTGGCATCCAGCGCAATCGCCGAACCGTCTTTTCGGATGGCTAGCGGGTTGATCTCGACCTGGACCGCATCCAATTCTACGGCCAAGCGGCTCATGTTCTTGATGACGTCGATCACTGATTGTCGGGCGGTGTCGTCCAGGCCCAAGTCCGCTACGGCGCTTTCAATGGGTCCGGTGGCTGTTCCGTCCTGGATGGCTAACGGGACTTTTCTGATGAGGTCGGTTGCTGTTTCAGCGCGTTGCTCAATGCCATCGCCGCCATCTTTGGACAGCAGCAAGACCAATTGGCCGAGGTCACGGTTGACGACGATTGCAACGTACAATTCACGCATGCTTTCGACGGCCTCTTCAACGAGAATCCATCGCACCAGCTCGCCTGCCTGATCTGTCTGGGTGGTTTTGAATTTGCGGCCAAGAAGGATGTCGCATGTTGCCCCGACACCTTCGGGCGATGCTGCAAAGCGAATGCCGCCAGCGCCTTTTCTTTCGCCGGCGCGAACCTGAACCTTGACGACGAACCGGCCGGATTTCAGCCGTTCGGCAGCTCGCGTGCCTTCACGTGGTGTCTCGGCGATCCGGCCGATGGGCGTTGGGATCGCGTACCGGTTGAGGAGTTCTTTGGCCTGGAATTCGAGCAGATCCATTATGCTGTTCCTGTTGGGCCGAGTTCACATTCCGCCGCGGTCTACGCTGGTTCTTGTTCCCATTGGGTGGTGTTTGTGATGTGAGGCTCGCGCGTAGAACTCGCGACATCTTGCGTGCGCTCCTGACCGCTCTTTCGCTGTGAAGAAACGATCGGTCGGCTGAAAGCCTGCTCCCTTTAACTCTTCGCAAAATTCGAGTTGCTTATTCTGGACTGCTATACGAAAGTCGAGGAGTTGGGAATGACGCTTCGTTTTGCCCAGGCTCGCCTTCAGTGTTGCGGGACGACACCCCTTCCGGTTTTGCGAAATGCAACAGCGACCGGCCTTTTGAACTGTTTTTCATAGCCTTGGTTGCGTTGCAGCATTGTTGGCGGGTTCGCTCTTGCAGCATGTTTCTTCGATTGCTTTTGCAGTCGAGTGTGGCATACGGTCTACCAGAAGCCGCACGAAAGTCTACCTTCAGACGGTCAGATGTTACAGAAGGCGGCGCAGGCTAGGCACCTTAAGAGTGTCGTTTTCGGCACCTAAAAAACACGTTCAACCGGGCACCGGTTGGGAGGAAAACTTTGGAGGTTAGACGAATGGGTTCACTCACTAAAACCTTAGCGGTTGGAAGTCTCTGCGCTGTCGGCGCGGGCACGCTTTCGATGACTTTGGCTGACAAAGCCAGCGCAGCGTGGGAACCGAAAAAGCCAGTCGAATTTGTCGTAATGGCAGGCAAGGGCGGTGGCGCTGATAAAGCGGTTCGACTTCTTCAGTCCATCATTGCGAAAAACAAAATGGCATCGGTTCCAGTCACACCGGTGAACAAGCCGGGCGGGTCTGGCGCGGAAGCGCTCATCTACCTGAACGGCAAGAAGGGTGATGATCACACGATCATGTTTACCCTCAACTCTTTCTATACGACGCCACTTCGCCAGCCAGGTCTCAATGTGAACATTGAAGAGTTCACACCGATTATGCGGATGGCCGAAGACACATTCTGTCTGTGGGTTCATTCCGATCGCAAAGACATCAATTCGGTCGATGACTTTGTCAAAGCGGCGAAGGCAAAGGGCTCTGGCTGGATCATGGCGGGTACGGGCAAGGCGTCTGAAGACAACCTGCTGACCGACTATCTGAACACCGCATACGGTCTTGAGATGAAATACGTTCCGTACAAGGGCGGCGGCAAGGTTGCCAAAGAACTTGCTGGTAAGAACGCAGACTCAACCGTGAACAACCCATCTGAACAGCTCGGTTTCTTCGAAGCTGGCACCACGAAGCCGTTGGCGTGTTTCACGGGCGAGCGTTTGGCCCTGTTCAAGGATTCACCGACGTTCAAGGAAATCGGCAAGGACTTTGAGTACTACATGCAGCGCACTGTTGTCGGCGCGCCGGGCATGAGCGACGAAGCCAAAGCCTATTACAATGATCTCTTCACGAAGGTCTTCAACTCGGAAGAGTGGCAGACGTACCGGACCAAAAAAGCGCTTCAGGGTGATCCTCTGGGTGGTGACGCTTTGATGGCCTATTGGAAAAAAGAGCGTGATGTTCACCAAGCCATGCTCAAGGAAATGGGCGCCCTCAACTAACCGGTTTATCGGACACTGAAGCGTGGGAGTCCGGGCCGGAGATTGAAGGTCCGTCCCCGACTTGGACTTCGCGCCTGAGTTCAGAGTCTCTCCGATCCAAAGTTGGCTGGTCATGCCGCCTGTCGTTTGAAGTCTGACTGGCCGTCGATCGATCAACTTCAAGATCTGCACAATAGGGAGGCGGGCACCGGCGTTCTGGTCGATGCGTCCGCCTCTCATCCAAACTCCTCGATCCAATGCGCATCACAATCAGCGATTGATCCGTGCGATGGCAGCCTGAAACGTGGGATCTCGTTTCGCGGTTGGACCAAGTGACTTCACCGTCCGGGACGATCACGCCTTGGTCGATCCTTGGGCCGGTTGGAACGACTGTTTGGTCATTCTTTCGGACGCTACAGAGTGCTTGTCGTGAAAGCTTTGACTGCCTGTCTTTTGTGTTCCTTGGTCTTCGATCTTTTACCGGGCCAGTGACTCAAGACTGCCAACTGAACCTCAGGACGGGATCCTGACTTTTGGTTTCCGGCGGTTCAATTGTGGTCGTTCTTGAAGCTTTGCGCCTCGCGGGCTCGATCACTGCCTGGCGCTTTGTTTTTTGTTTTGCCTCCCAATCGCGTTGAGGACTTGCGATGACCGTACGCACCGCTGAACTCCTGATGGCTCTCACGATGGCCGTGTTCTCCGCCTATTTGATGTGGAAGAGCACGGAACTCAATATCGGATGGGTGACGGGTGAGGGGCCTGGCGGCGGGTTCTGGCCATTCTGGCTTTCCGCTGCGATGCTTTTGTCGTGCGTGGGCATCCTGGTGAATTGGGTCCGGAAAATCGGACCGATTGCGACCTCGACTGAATACTTCTGGGCACCTGGCATGTTGCGCGAAGTCGGTGCGGTCGCCCTCTTGCTGACGGTGTGTGTCGGTTTGATTGAGGGCATCGGTCTGTTCGGCTTCGGCGGGATCGGATTTTACGGCATGCTGCCGGTCTTTCTGTTCGTTTATCTGCGCATCTTCGGTGGTCATTCCTGGTGGATTACGCTGGCCTTCATGATCCTCGTGCCGGTCGGCACGTTCTTGTTCTTCGAGATCGCGCTGAGCATCACCTTGCCGAAAGGCATGACCGAACCTCTGTTCTATCCAATCTATCGATTGTTCTACTGACGGATGGGCCAACCGGGCCCGACCGGAAGCGATTTCTCAGGCGGGTGTCTGACCGCCGACAGTTCCGATAAATGCCAGCTTTGACGCCAAGGGGTTCAGGACGTGATCGAGATCTTTCAATTGCTGCTTGGCGGTTTTGCGGTGGTGTTCCAGCCGCTCAACCTGTTTCTGGTGATCAGCGGTTGCGCCATTGGTTTGTTCATCGGCGCAATGCCGGGGCTCGGGTCGGTCAACGGGGTGGCGATCCTGCTGCCGCTCACCTTCCTCGTTCCACCAGATGGCGCAATTATCTTCCTCGCCGCGATCTACTATGGCGCCATGTATGGCGGTGCGGTGTCGTCGATCATGCTCGGTATTCCAGGCGCATCGACGGCGGTTGCGACCACGTTTGATGGGCGCCCGATGGCCAAGCAGGGATTGGCTGACAAGGCGTTGACTGCGGCGGCTGTTGCGTCGTTCGTCGGCGGCACGATTTCTGTTGTGCTGTTTACGTTTTTCGCGCCACCGCTGGCGTCCGTTGCGCTGACGTTTGGAGCCCCGGAAGAGTTCGCCTTGATGATGCTCGCCTTTGCGACCTTCGTGGGCCTCGGCGGCGATGATATTTTTAAGACCATCTTTTCGATCTGCATCGGTTTGGTGTTGGCAACCGTCGGTTTCGATATCGTTTCAGGCGAGCCGAGGCTGCAGCTGTTCGGAATGGGCGGGTTCTTGAATGCCATCAGTTTTCTGGTTCTCGCGATCGGCATTTACGGCATCGGCGAGATGCTCTGGACCGTGGAAGAAAACGCACGCAACAGCGGCCGGAGCATGTTGTCTGAAGCCGTCGTTACCTGGAAGCGGACGAAGGCCAATCTGTTCGAAGTTCTGGGAGCGTGGAAGACCGCTGTCATGAGTTCGTTCCTAGGGTATTTCGTCGGGATTCTTCCAGCTGCCGGGGCGACGCCTGGTGCGTTGATGGCCTATGGCGTGGGCAAGCAGATGTCTAAAGAGCCGGAGAAGTTTGGCAAAGGATCACTTGAGGGCGTCGTTGCGCCGGAGGCTGCAAACAATGCGGCCAGCACGGGTTCGATGTTGCCGATGCTGACGCTGGGCATTCCGGGTTCACCGACAACTGCCATTCTCCTGGGCGGTATGGTGATCTGGGGGCTCGAACCGGGGCCGCGCTTGTTCACGCAACATGCGGACTTCGTGTGGGGTCTGATCGCATCGCTTTATGCAGCCAATCTGTTTGCGCTGATCTTGAACATCGCTTTCATTCCCGCCTTTATCTGGGTGCTGCGCACGCCGTTTACGATCCTCGCCCCGATCATTCTCGTGTTGTGTCTCGTCGGCGGGTATGCGCCGACACAACGGATGTTTGATGTTTGGCTGATGCTCGTGTTCGGGTTTGTCGGCTACCTCATGCGAAAGCTTGACTATCCGTTGGCGCCAGCCGTCCTGGCCATTGTGCTGGGTCCGTTGGCTGAGCCGGCCTTGCGCCAATCCCTCATCATATCGGGTGGTGACATCTCGATCTTCTTCACGCGCCCCTATTCGGGACCGATCATGGTGTGCGCGCTGGTTCTTCTGTTCCTGCCGGTGTTCCAGCTGATCTATCGGAGAGTGAAAGGTCGGAATGGCGCAAAGGGCGAGGCTGTTTGATCCGTGTTGTTCAATCGTTGCGTCTCAGTCCTCAGTCCTCATGAAATGATACCTTCCCAAACACGTTTGTGGCGGCGCGGATTGCGTGCCGGGCTGGGTCGAGCGCAACCAGCTGTGTTGGTGCTTTCGGCAGCTTCGGGGCCGGTTCATAATCTGCGGTTTGTGCTTTCGCAACGTATGAAACTTGTGCTCTCGTTTTTCGTGGTATACAGAATGCCACGGAGATGTTCCGCCGGTCACCGAACGTTGAAGGCAGCGCACGTCGGGCGGGATAGTTCTGCGTCGGTAAGGCATTGTTGGTTCGGTCCGTCGATGGTGTTGCTTCGCCAGATGCGACAACGGTTGGACGGACTGGAAGGGTCATTCGGCACGGCGCCTGCGAGGTGCACGCCATGACCGAACTATCGGACAAAAAGACCGAGATGATTTCTGCAAACCTCCGCGTTGTTCCCATTGGAGAGAGCCAAAGCCTGAAAGCGCGCGCTTATGAGGCTTTGAAGGACTCCATTTTGGCCATGAACATTTATGACGAGGATGCACCATTAAAACTGGATGAGCGGGATCTGTCGGCTCAGTTCGGGATTTCGCGGACGCCCTTGCGCGAGGCTTTGGCGCAGCTGGACCAGGAGGGGATCGTAAAGGTCGTATCCCGCCGGGGGATCTTCATCGTTCGCAAGACCAAGGCTGAAATCCTGGACATGATTACGGTCTGGGCTGCTTTGGAAGCGATGGCGGCCCGACTTGCAACGGCTGTCGCAACCGACGAAGAACTCGCCGCACTGCATCTCCTGATCGATGACTACCGGCAGGATGAAATTGCTCTTCGGATGGGCGAATACTCAGATTCAAATATCGCATTCCACAGCGCCATCCTGAAGCTCGCGAAATGTCCGCTGTTAGAAACGACGGCCGATGGATTGTTGCGGCACGTTCGCGCCATTCGGAACCGGACCATTTTTGAAAAAGATCGCGCTAAGCGGTCGATCGAAGACCATCGGGCGATCGTCGATGCCCTTGTCGAAAGAGACGCCGCGAAAGCTGAACAGCTTGTGCGAGACCATACCTTCAGGCTGCGCGAACACGTCGCCATGTTCGTCGACATCAGCTGACCTTGAAGAAGCAGAAACCGGATGCTGCAGGGCGATGCAGATCATCCGAATTGGGAGTATATTGCCATGGCTAACGTAGCGGCGCCGACCCAGCTGTCCTCAACGGCTGATGATACACTGGCACAGAAGAGTAGCGACCCGAGTATCATCTCGGGTGGCCGACTGGTTGCCAAAGCGCTCAAGGCCGAGGGCGTTGATACGATCTTCACGCTTTGCGGTGGACACATCATCGACATCTATGACGGGTGCATCGATGAGGGCATCCGGATCGTCGATGTCCGGCATGAGCAAGTTGCTGCCCATGCCGCTGACGGGTACGCGCGCCAGACAGGAAAGCTCGGCTGTGTGGTTACGACGGCGGGGCCTGGGTGTACGAATGCCGTGACCGGTGTTGCGACGGCCTTCCGGTCGGAGAGCCCCATTTTGCATATCGGCGGTCAGTCGAGCCTGACCCAGCACAAGATGGGTTCGCTTCAGGACCTGCCGCACGTTGATATGATGGCGCCGATTACAAAATTCTCGTCGGGTGTTTTTTCAACCGACCGGGTCGCCGACATGATTTCCATGGCTGCACGCGAGTGTTTCGCCGGTGCCTACGGCCCGTCCTATCTCGAAATTCCGCGTGACATTCTCGATGCTGAGATTTCTCTCAAGGATGCTCGTATTCCAGAGCCGGGGCATTACCGCGGATCTGTGCGTTCCATTGGTGATCCCGATGATATTGAGAAACTCGCAGACATCCTGCTGAAAGCCAAGCGGCCAGCCGTTCTGTTCGGTCAGCAGGTGTGGGCATCACAGTCGCATGAAGAGTGCATCGAGTTTGTTCGCGCACTGGACATTCCAGCCTACATGAATGGCGCAGCGCGCGGCATGATGCGTCAGGACGATCCGCACCACTTCGACCGGACGCGTGGTGATGCCTTCAAGGAAGCCGACGTAATCCTGATTGTCGGGACACCTTTTGATTTCCGGATGGGCTATGGCAAGCGGATCTCTGCGCCGACGCTTGTACAAATCGATCTCGATTACCGGACGGTCGGCAAGAACCGCGACATTTCATTGGGCCTGGCCGGGCATCCCGGAGCGATTTTGGGAGCTGTTGCACAGGCTGCATCGGGACGCATCGTCGATGCCTCGGCGCGTCAAGAACGCCAGGACTGGATGGCGCATTTGCGTAAGATCGAAGCGTCCAAGCTTGAAAAGCTGATGCCGTTGTTCACGTCGGACCGGTCGCCGATCCATCCTTACCGTCTGGCCTATGACATCAATGAATTCCTCGGCGAAGACACGATATACATCGGCGATGGCGGCGACGTCGTGACGATTTCGGCCCAAGCTGTCCGGCCGCGCAACCCTGGCCAGTGGATGGACCCCGGGGCGCTGGGTTCGCTCGGCGTTGGAACCGGTTTTGCCATGGCCGCAAAGCTTGCCCATCCTAATAAGGAGGTGTTGTGCCTCTATGGAGATGGCTCGTTCGGGATGACGGCATTCGACATGGAAACCTCGCAGCGTTTCGGTGCGCCGTTCCTTGCCGTCATTGGCAACAACTCGGCGATGAACCAGATCCGTTATGGTCAAATCACGAAGTACGGCGAGAACCGCGGTGACATCGGCAACAAGCTTGGCGATGTGGAGTTTTCGAAGTTCGGGCAGATGATCGGCGGCTACGGTGAAGAAGTCCGGGAGGCCAGTGAAATTCTCCCAGCTCTTCACCGTGCGCGCGAGGCGATTGCCAAGACCGGTAAGTGCGCCGTCGTCAATGTCTGGATCGACCCGGACGAATACGCACCGGGCACCAAAGCCCAGACGATGTACAAATAACGGTTCGTTAGAGCTGGGGCATGGTTGCGTTCCGTTTGAACGTAAACATGCTCTCAGTGATTTGTTGGTGAGCGTGATTGTGGGGGCCGTGGTGCCCGCACCTTGTCAGTCAAACCACTGATGCCACTACCGATGCCGCACATGCTTTTGGGGCTCGGGCCCTTAGGAAGAATGCAGGAGCTGAGAGACAGATGAAGGCCCTTGAAGGTGTTAAAATCCTAGACTTCACGCACGTCCAGTCCGGGCCGACATGCACTCAGCTCCTTGCTTGGTTCGGAGCCGATGTCATCAAGGTCGAACGGCCGGGCGTTGGAGACGCGACGCGCAAGCAACTCGTGGATGTTGAAGGGGCTGACAGCCTCTACTTCACGATGCTCAATCATAACAAGCGGTCCATCACCTTGAACACCAAGACGGCTGAGGGCAAAGAGGTTCTCGAGCGGCTCGTGAAGACATGTGATGTGCTGGTGGAGAACTTCGCACCGGGTGCTTTGGACCGAATGGGTTTCAGCTGGGAACGCATTCAAGAGTTGAACCCCAAGATGATCATGGCCTCTGTGAAGGGGTTTGGTCCTGGTCCTTACGAAGACTGTAAGGTGTATGAAAATGTCGCCCAGTGTGCGGGCGGTTCGGCTTCAACGACGGGATTTCTGGATGGACCGCCGGTGGTGACCGGTGCGCAAATCGGCGATAGCGGAACAGGTCTACATCTCGCGCTTGGCATCGTTGCTGCGCTATTCCAACGCGAAAAGAGCGGCCGGGGACAGAAGGTTCTGGCTCCAATGCAAGATGGTGTGTTGAACCTCTGCCGCGTGAAACTGCGCGATCAGCAGCGTTTGCAGCACGGGCCATTGAAAGAATACTCACAGTTCGGCGAGGGCATCCCATTTGGTGAAGCCACACCGCGGGCTGGTAATGACTCCGGCGGTGGACAGCCTGGACGCATCTTGAAATGCAAGGGTTGGGAGACCGACCCTAACGCCTATACATATTTCATTACTCAAGCTGCGGCGTGGCCAAAGATTTGCGACGTGATTCAGAAGCCTGAATGGAAAGACGATCCAGACTTTGCGACACCACCTGCCCGGCTCGACAAGCTCAACTTGATTTTCGAGACCATTGAAAAATGGACAATGACCAAGACGAAGTTCGAGGTCATGGAAATCTGCAATCCGCACGACATTCCGGTTGGGCCGATCCTTTCGATGAAGGAACTGGCGGATGATCAAAGTCTGCGGGAAACCGGCACGATTGTCGAAGTCGATCATCCCGAGCGTGGGGCTTACCTGAGTGTAGGGTGTCCGATCAAGATGTCGGACAGCCCCGTCGAAGTGACGCGCTCGCCGCTGCTTGGTGAACATACTGATGAGATCCTTGAAACGGTTCTTGGCTACTCCGCCGATGAGGTCGGCAAGCTGCGCGAGATCGGTGCAACGTCGGTTGTGCGTAAGGCTGCCGCAGAATAACCAAATCCCGGATCGGCGGATTAGCCCCGCAGGACGGGACGGACCAACTGAATAATCTGGGGCGCGACGCACTCACTCTCACACTCTTATTTCGTTGCGCCTTCGCAAAACAATGATGTTGAAACCAGCACACGCTGCCTAACGTTCGAAAAGGGTGGCCGGGAGGACTTATGCGTATTGTAGTTCATGGGCAGCAGGCTTTCGGCAAAGCGGTTCTGGAGCGTCTGATTGAACGCGGCGAGGATGTCGTCGCGGTGTGCTGCGCGCCCACCAAGGAGGGCAAACCCGAAGACCCTCTCGTCGAACTTGCCCGTGAAAAAGGTCTTCCGGTTCATCAGCCAGCTTCATGGAAAACGCCAGAAGCGTTGGACCTCATGAAGTCGTTTGAAGCCGATGTCTGCATGATGGCGTACGTCTTGTTGTTCGTGCCTGAAGCTGTTCGCGATGCGCCCAAGTACGGCACGTTCCAATATCACCCGTCTTTGTGTCCGCTTCACCGTGGGCCTTCATCCATCAACTGGCCGATCGCCATGGGCAAGACGCGCACGGGCCTGACGATCTTTTGGCCGGATGATGGTTTGGATGAAGGTCCGATCATGCTTCAAAAGACTTGCGAAATTGGTCCCGATGAAACCATTGGTGATGTCTATTTCAACAAGCTGTTCCCGATGGGGGTCGACGCCATGATCGAGGGGCTGGACCTCGTGAAGGCTGGTGTCATTCTCAAGCATCATCAAGTTCTGGAAGAGGGCTCTTACGAGAGCTGGTTCAAGAAGGACTTGGCCAAGATCGATTGGTCGAAGTCGATTGATGACGTTTACAACCTTGTCCGCGCCACCAATCCGGCGCCGGGTGCGTGGACGATGCTGGGTGAAGACCGTGTTGATATTTTCGACAGCCGTAAGGTCGATGCCGCGGGTACGCCTGGTGAAATCCTGGACATCAGTGACGATGGTTTCGTGGTTGCGGCTGATGGCGGCGGCTTACGCGTGAACCGCGTGCGCGTTGGCAAGGAGAAGAAGGTCAGCGGAGGCGGGTTTATTCAGCAGCGAGGATTGAAGGTCGGCGATCGTTTCGGCGATTGAGGCAACAGCCTTCTGGCGAGGAAGGGACCAATGATGGTCCGTCGATTGTCCGCGTGTGGCTGGAAGGGATTGGAAATCCGAGTGTCTGTTTGAATCTTCAGGTCAGCCAAACGGCTTTACGTCTGCTGGCCTGTGATGCAAAACCAAATCAAAGTTCAAAAATAGAAAAAAGAAGCACTGGTGCCATCTGCGTTTCGGCTGGAGGAAACAACAATGAGCGTTAAATCGGATATCGAGATTGCCCGAGAGGCAACAATGAAACCCATCGCTGCGGCTGCGGCCAAAATCGATGTGCCGGCCGATGCGCTTTTGAACTACGGCCCCTACAAAGCCAAGGTGTCGTCTGAATTCGTTGATGGGCAAGCTGACAAAAAAGACGGCAAGCTTATCCTTGTCACGGCGATCAACCCGACCCCTGCTGGTGAAGGCAAGACGACGACGACCGTCGGACTTGGAGATGGTCTCGTTCGGATTGGCAAGAAAGCCATGAGCTGTCTGCGTGAACCATCGCTTGGACCTTGCTTCGGTGTGAAGGGCGGGGCAGCTGGCGGAGGCTATGCCCAGGTGGTGCCGATGGAGGATATCAACCTCCATTTTACCGGCGACTTCCATGCCATCACCTCAGCCAACAACCTGCTCGCGGCCCTGGTCGATAACCATATCTATTGGGGTAACGCGCTGGGGCTTGATGAGCGCCGCATCGCGTGGCGCCGTGTGATGGACATGAATGACCGGGCGCTTCGGTCGATCGTCAATTCGCTGGGTGGTGTGGCCAATGGTTTCCCGCGAGAAGATGGGTTCGACATTACGGTGGCGTCGGAAGTGATGGCGATCCTGTGTCTGGCCCGCGACCTGGAGGACCTGCAGCGCAGGCTTGGAAATATTGTCGTTGGCTACACGCGTCAGAAGAAACCCGTGCTTGCGCGCGAGTTGAAGGCTGATGGTGCCATGACCGTCCTGCTTAAGGATGCGTTGATGCCCAATTTGGTTCAGACGCTGGAGAACAATCCCGTCTTCATCCATGGCGGGCCGTTTGCCAATATCGCGCATGGCTGTAACTCGGTGCTGGCGACGAAGACGGCATTGAAATTGTGTGATTACGTTGTGACGGAAGCAGGCTTCGGTGCCGATCTGGGGGCTGAAAAGTTCTTCGACATCAAGTGCCGTATGGCGGGATTGAAACCCGACGCGGTTGTGATCGTTGCGACTGTGCGCGCTTTGAAGATGCACGGTGGTGTCGCCAAGGATGACCTGAAGGCTGAAAACGTCGAGGCTGTCCGCAAGGGGTGTGAAAATCTGAAGCGCCACCTGGAAAACCTGAACAAGTTTGGGGTTCCACCGACCGTTGCGATCAATCGCTTCATCACGGATACGGATGCCGAAGTTGCTGCTGTCCAAGAGGTGGCGGAAAGCTATGGCACAATGGCCTTCATCTGCACGCATTGGTCGGATGGCGGTGCCGGCGTTGAAGACCTTGCCAAGCACGTGGTCGGCGTGTGCGACAGTGGAGCTGCATCGTTCAACCCAATTTATGGCGATGACCTGCCGCTTGCAGACAAAATCAAAGCTATCGCTACGAAGCTCTATGGCGCTGATGGTGTCGACATTCCGCCCAAGGTGGCAGCGCAATTGAAAGAGTTCGAAGCGGCTGGTTACGGTGCCTATCCCATCTGTGTGGCGAAGACGCAGTACTCGTTCACAACCGATCCGACCGCGCGGGGAGCGCCCAGCGGCCACACGCTGCCGGTGCGCGAAGTTATTCTGGCGGCTGGGGCTGAGTTCGTTGTGGCGGTATGCGGTGAAATCATGCGGATGCCGGGGCTGCCACGCAACCCATCTTCAGAGCAGATCGGTCTGAACGCGGACGGCCAAATCGACGGGCTTTTTTAGCGGCGCTGATTAAGTTTAAACACCGTGTTGGCTGTCTGAAGCGCCTGGCATTAGCCATGGGTGTTTCAGACGGCTATTCAGCGTTCAGTTTTTCTGTCATTTTGTCTGTCGTAATTGGCTTTGAGATCATTGACGTGGCTGAGCCAGCGAGGCCCAGGCGAATTTCAAGGATGGTGTGATGCTTGTGAAATCCTTTTCAGGTCTGCGGTTTTTGGCGGCTGCCTCGGGGTGTGTTGCTGTTGTGTTCAGTATCGGGCAGGCGCATGCTGCAGCCGGGCTGGGTGATCCTGAGCGTGGCGCAGGCTTTGGCGTGACCGCTGAAGCGCGTGCATCGGAAATAATGCAGCTTCGCGTTGCGGATTGGAACGAGAAGAAAATCCGGGGCATCGTCAAGCAATACACGGGCGGCAGCACGTCCAAGGACAAGAAGAAAAAAGACTGCAAGACGATTACGCATACCAATGCACAGGTTCAAAAACGGCTGAGACAGGCCTGCAGATACCAAAAGTAAGCCTGTTGTTGAGGAGGTGCCCCAATGGCAAACCAGCAGGGCGATCAAGCGGCGCAGATCGTGGATGTTGACAGCCTTGACGCAGGACAGTTCCCGCACCTGACTTTTCAACCCGAAGCGAAGGTCTTCTCAACTGGTGAAGCGGGCGACTGTCTGTTTCTCGTTAAGACCGGTGCGGTGCAGATCGTCATGTTCGGGACAATTCTTGAGGTCGTTAAGCCGGGCAGCATGCTTGGTGAAATGGCGCTGATCGATGGGGAGCCGCGCAGCGCCACTGCCATTGCGACGGAGCCAACAGAGTTGGTGAAGATCGACCGTGGTGCTTTCCGCATCCTGGTTCAGCAAAATCCTGATTTTGCGTTGTCGGTCATGTCGCTGATGGCGAAACGGTTGCGCCAAATGAACCAGGGTGTTTGAGGCTGCGTGTCTACGCGGCTCGCGCAGGTCGACGCAAACGACGGTCTGGCGGGTAGGATCTGACCTTTGGCAACAACCCTGACCGAAGCGCGCGCTGCATACCTTCCCAATAGTCGATCGTCATCAGATCGGCATGCATCTGGCGGAACAGACGTCTGAGATGTTTGTCGTCGATGCGTAGTCCAACCAACATTTCCTCAGGCAGGAATACGTAGCCTTCTTCGAAGAACCAGTCCGGGATGTCCTCCTCGCCATCTTCGCGGTTCACGTTGGTGCGGATCTTGACGTCAACGAGGGGTTCGACGGCGTCGTAGTCAAACAGATAGACTTTGTTGATGCCGCTGATGCCGTAGTTCCGTGCGTCGAGATCGCGATTGAAAATGTTGGCGGCGGCGTTGTTTCTGATGCAGTCGCCCAGTTTGCGTATTGCTTCTTCAGCCAGCTGTTGTGGTGCGTTTGCAAAGAAGATCGGCAGTGGCGTCATCTTGGCCTGGACGATCAAGTGGCGGAAGAGGACATAGCGATGGAGGATCACGACGCTGCAAGGTGCTGCGTTGATGAGCTCCTGCAACAATTCTGGAGAGAACCATGATTTTTCCAGCCGGACGTTTTCATACATGATGTTGTCGAGCATCGATCCGGCGCGGTCGGATTCGTGCACGATCCGGTATTTGTCCAACACTGCTTCGACGCCATCAAATTCGCCCCACTTGTAGCCGTCGGTCGGGTGGTCGCGGATGACTTTCAAAACATAGCGGGAGCCGGGCCGCGTGAAACCTATGGCGACCGTCCCGTGTTTGCCAGGTGCGAAGTCGAAGGCTTCATTGCCGGCGTTGTACTCGCTTTGCAGTTCGCGCATGACCGCGACTTTGCCCACGTGGTTGAACCCGATTGTCGAGTAGTGCAGGCCAAGTGCGCGGCGCGGCATGATGGTTTTCAAGAAGCGCGCGAGTTCCCGGTAGTGTTCCTCGGTGACGTGGAAAGTTGCCAGTGTGGACGAAAAGACCGCGTGGATTTCGTCGCTGCGCAGAAGGACAGCGTCCGCGAAGACGCCGTCGTCGTTATGCAGGAAAGCGATTGCAAGCGGGAGGCTCGACATTTTTACGGTGCCCGCACCGGTTTCGGATGGGATCTCCACCGGGGCATCGAAGTCCAATCGGCCGACGACATAGGCGCCACGGTTTCTAAAGAAGCCGGCGTTGATGACCTTGAGGGCGCAGGCGCGTGTTACGCTTGCGCCAAGCCGGTTCAATTCATCATTGATGCGCGTGGCGATCAGTTCGGCATCTGCTTGCAGGTCACGAAACGGCGCGTCGATCTTGGCGATTTCGATGATGTGTTCCACTGCCTTTGGGCGGATGGAGCCTGCCACCGGGAATGTGCGGACGACATCAACGCCCATGTCGTAGTCCGGCGCGTCGGACACGCGACCGGCGAAGTAGGCAACAGGTGCCCACTCGCCGCGCCTCATCAAGCGTCTGGCTGACCGGAGGAAGGCGAACGCGAGGTCGGCTTCATACCGGCGGTGGATCAGGTCGAGGTAGTGGGCTTCAAGTTCCACCCAGAAGCCACGTTCGTCGGGGAGTTCGGTCCAGTGGGTGCGCAGCAGCGGGATAAGGTGGTTGAGTTTGACCCCGTATTCGCCAAGACGCACCTTTGAGAGCTGGAAAGATCTGGCCCAGCGTCGCTGTTCGAATGCGCGCTTTGCTTCGTAGGGCACGTTGCGGGACTCGGCGTAGTAGGCGTCGAATGCCGCGAGAATGGCCTTGGATAAGACCAATGCGCGAGTCGTGCGAGGAACGGAAGGGGTTAATACCGACAAGATTTTTTCAACTGTCGGAAGGTGATCGGTTGCTGCCTTGATGACCTCGTCGCCTGGTTTCTCATTGCTGGTTTGCGTGGCGAGTGCGGCGCGCAGCGAGGGCGTGGCTGGGTTTGTCGCCGTCCAAAGACTTGTCGGGCTGAACTGTCGGCCGGCGGAGGACGAATGATCCAAAAAAGGCGGGCTTAAGCGCCCGCCTTCTGGTTTGGGTGGATGGGTTTTGTCGGCTGCCATGGCCCTACTCGGCCGCGATAACGGATTGAGTGTCCGATGGCTTTTGGATCCGTGCCGCGCAGTATTTGAACTCCGGGATTTTCCCCATCGGGTCAAGCTCCGGGTTGGTCAGGAAGTTCGCCGGGCTCTCGGCGAAACAGAAGGGGATGAACAGCATTCCCTCGGCAATGTCCCGGTCAACGCGGACTTTGAGTGTGATCTTGCCCCGGCGGGTTTCGACAATGGCGTCACTGCCAGCTTCCATGTTCAGCCGCTCCGCATCGCGCGGGTTCAGACCGACAATGGCTTCAGGCTCGAGAGCGTCAAGGTTCGATGCGCGGCGCGTCATGGAGCCGGTGTGCCAATGTTCCAGCAGGCGGCCGGTGGTCAGAACCATCGGGAAGTCTGCGTCTGGAAGTTCATCGGGTGGTAAAAGCTCTGCGGGCACCAGCTTCGCCCGGCCGGAAGGTGTTGGGAACGACGTTGCAAAGATGATTTCGTTGCCGGGCTTGTCGGGTGCATCGCAGGGGTAGGTGACGCTGTCTTCCTGGAGAAGGCGTTCCCATGTGATGTTGTCGAATGACGGCATGACAGATGCCATTTCGCTGAAGACCTCATCGACGTCCTTGTAGTCCCATTTGACGCCGATGCGATTGGCAAGCGCCTGGATCAATTCCCAATCCTGGCGTGCTTCACCCGGTGGTGACACAACCGGACGGGCCAGTTGCACCTGACGGTTGGTGTTCGTGAAGGTTCCCCATTTTTCAGCGTGCGCAGAAGACGGCAGTACGACGTCGGCATGCCAGGCCGTTTCAGTGAGGAAGATATCCTGGACAACGAGGTGGTCGAGTTTGGCCAGTGCTTTGCGGGCGTGCTGCACATCGGGGTCGGACATCGCGGGGTTTTCGCCCATGACGTACAGGCCTTTGACGTCGTCGTTGTGGATTGCCTGCATGATTTCGACGACGGTGAGGCCGGGCTGGTCACTCAACTCCGTGCCCCAGAGTGCTTCGTATTTGGCTTTGATTGCGGGGTCTTTGACCGAGATATAGTCAGGATAGACCATCGGGATCAGACCGGCATCCGATGCGCCTTGGACGTTGTTTTGTCCGCGTAGAGGGTGCAGGCCGGTGCCTGCGCGACCGATCTGGCCGGTGATGAGCGCCAACGCAATGAGACAGCGGGCATTGTCGGTGCCGTGGGTGTGCTGGGAGACGCCCATGCCCCAGAAAATGATGGAGCGTTCAGAGCGGGCATAGATCCGCGCGACTTCGCGAAGGGTCTCAGCTGGGATGTTACAAACGGCTTCCATCTTTTCAGGTGAGAAGTCTTTGATCTTGTCCTTGAGCGCGGCGTAACCGTCGGTGTGCGCCTGGACGTATTGCAGATCGTAGAGACCTTCTTCGATGATGACGTGCAGCATCGCATTCAACATCGCGACGTCTGTCCCCGGCTTGAACTGCAGCATGTGGGAGGCGTACCGGCCCATGCCGTCCTGGTGGCCGCGGGGGTCCATGATGATGAGCTTCGCGCCGCGCTTGGCTGCGTTTTTCAAATAGGTGGCTGCAACTGGATGGTTCTGTGTCGGGCGCGCACCGATGACGATCATGCAGTCACTGTCTTTGGCGGCTGTGAATGGCGCGGTCACGGCGCCGGAATTCAGGCCTTCCATGAGTGCGGCCACGGAGGACGCGTGACAGAGCCTAGTGCAGTGATCGACGTTGTTGGTGTGGAAGCCCTGACGGATCAACTTCTGGAACAGGTAGGCTTCTTCGTTGGAGCCTTTCGCGGACCCAAACCCGGCGAGCGCGTTGCCGCCGTCTTCGTCGTAGGTCTTTCTCAATCCGCCAGCCGCGCGTTCGAGAGCTTCCTCCCAGGTTGCTTCGCGGAAGACCTTGTCCACATCACCGCGTGGGATTTCCATATCCCAGGCCTTGGGCGCATCATCGCGGCGGACCAATGGTTTGGTCAGGCGGTCTTCGTGGTGGATGTAGTCGAAGCCGAAGCGGCCCTTCACGCAAAGGCGGTTTTCGTTGGCGGGTCCGTCGCGGCCATCTACATAAAGGATTTTGTTGTCCTTGACGTGAACCGATGTCTGGCAGCCAACACCGCAGAACGGGCACAGCGAGTCCACGGTTTCTTCTTCATAGGCAACGCGCTTGCCGGTGTCGTCCAGCAGGTTGGCTTCCATCAGCGCGCCTGTGGGGCAAGCCTGTACGCACTCGCCACAGGCTACGCACGTGGAGTCTCCCATCTCGGTGTCGAAGTCGAAGATGACTTTCGAGCCGTGGCCGCGATAGGCCATGCCGATGACGTCGTTGGATTGCACTTCACGGCATGCGCGCACGCACAGTCCGCAATTGATGCAGGCGTCGAGGTGGACGGAGATGGCTGAATGCGTCACGTCACCTTCTGGCCGATCAGCGCCCGGTAGCCTGGATGTCGTGGCGATATCCATGTCTGAGACCCAGTTCCAGAACTTGGAGGCCGGGTCGTGACTGTCTTCTTTGTTGGGCTGATCGGCGATGAGAAGTTCGAACACCATCTCACGGCTTTTCTTGGCACGCTCTGAGGCCGTTTTGACCTTCATGCCTTCACCGGCGGTGCGCTGACACGATGCGGCCAACACACGTTCACCCTCGATTTCGACCATGCAGGCGCGGCAATTGCCGTCAGCGCGGTACCCTGGTGCAGGGTTCCAGCACAAATGCGGAATGGTGGTGCCTTCGCGTTTTGCAACCTGCCAGATCGTTTCGTCCGGAGCTGCCTCAACCGTGCGGCCGTCGAGTTCGAATGTGATTTTCTTGTCAGTCATCGGTGCGTCCCGGTGTTGGGTTTTCGCCATCGTTTGCTGTTTTGAAGTTTGAGACGTGGTCAGTTTTTCAAGTCATCTGGGAAGAACTTGACCACGCTGGCCAATGGATTTGATGCGGCCTGACCCAAGCCGCAGATGGACGCGTCACGCATCACCTGTGCCAGGTCGTTCAGGAGGTCGACGTCCCACTTGTTTTTCTGCATGAGTTTGACGGCCTTTTCGGTGCCGTTGCGGCATGGCGTGCATTGCCCGCAGCTTTCATCTTCGAAAAAGCGCATCAGGTTTAAAGCGGCAGCTTTCATATCATCCTGGTCGGACAGAATGACGACGGCGTGAGAGCCGACGAAGCAGCCGTGTTTTTCCAGGGTTCCGAAGTCGAGCGGGATGTCAGCCATGGAGGCTGGGAGGATGCCGCCAGATGCGCCACCGGGCAGATAGCCCTTGAACGTGTGGCCATCGACCATGCCGCCGCACTGGGCGATGAGTTCCTCAGCGGTAGTCCCAGCAGCGGTAGGAATGACGCCTGGGTTTTTGACGCGGCCCGACACGGAGTATGACCGCAAGCCCTTGGCGCCGTTTTTGCCTTGGTCTGCAAACCAGTCGGCGCCTTTTTCGATGATCTGCGGAATCCAGTAGAGCGTCTCGATGTTGTTGACGAGGGTGGGGCGATTGAAAACCCCGACTTGTGCCACGTAGGGCGGGCGGTGGCGTGGCAGTCCGCGCTTTCCTTCGATCGACTCGATCATCGCGCTTTCTTCGCCGCAGATGTAAG
This sequence comes from Pseudomonadota bacterium, assembly GCA_039819785.1. Lineage (GTDB taxonomy): Bacteria > Pseudomonadota > Alphaproteobacteria > Rhizobiales > Hyphomicrobiaceae > JBCBRD01. The sequence goes on from JBCBRH010000021.1 coordinate 32,726, forward strand.
CCCCAGCCCCGCGACGGATTGAAATCTTGGTATGTGCCGTTAGGCCCGCGGCCTCGATTTTCTGGATTTCTGTTTTGAGGATCTTGATGACGGCTGGGTATTCGTCGCGCATGTAGAGGAAAATCTCTTCAGCTTCGACGGCCCAGGCTGCGATGAGCATGCCTTCCAGGAATTGGTGCGGGCGTGTCTCCAGGTAATGGCGGTCTTTGAAGGTGCCGGGTTCGCCCTCGTCTCCATTGACTGCCATGAGACGTGGGCCTTTTTCGGCGCGAACGAAGCCCCATTTCTTGCCCGTCGGGAAGCCGGCCCCACCGAGGCCGCGCAAGCCACCATCGGAGAGAAGGCCGATGACATCATCGACGGACATCGCTCCGGAAAGACAGGATTTCAGCGTCTTATATCCACCGACCGAAGCATAACCGTAAAAGTCCTGATACTCTGGGATTTGTGTTTCCACCGCGCCAGTTTCTGCAAGGCCAAGTACCTTTGCAGCCGTTGCGTGGTCAACGTGACGGTGTCCGACGTGGACAGCTGGCGCGGTGTGGCATGAGCCGATGCAGGGGGCGCGCACAACGCGCACGTCCGATGGGGCTTTGGTCTCTAATGCCGTGATCAGATCTTCGGCGCCCGCCAGCATGCATGATAGGCTGTCGCACACGCGGATGGTGGTGCGGGCTGGGCGCTCGGCACCATCTGGTACAACGTCAAAATGCGCGTAAAACGTTGCAACCTCGAAGACTTCAGCCATGGGGATGCGCAGGCATTCGGAAAGTCCGTGAAGGTGTCCGGCTGGGAGGCAGCCTTCGGCGTCTTGGATCAGATGGAGGTATTCGATTAACAGCGCGCGTTCGTAAGGTCCCGGACCGATCAGCTTTTCAACCGCCTCGCGCTCGCCAGCCTGAAGGACGCGACCTTTAGGATGTGACAGCGCCTGACGTCTGCCTGCCCCGGGGTGGATCGGCCGCTTTGGGCCTTTGCCGTTTGAGCCGCCGTTGCCACCTGGTGTGGACATGTCGTTCATCGATTTCCTCCAAGGTCGGCTCCGTCTGGCGGTTCGACCCATGTCTTGTTGTGCGCTAGTCGTTCCGGTCTGCGCCTTTTGGGTTATATCTTTTGCGGTGGTTATGCCGATTTCGCAATCTTCAAAGCATCCCGCATGGTTTCCCCAACCTTACTTGCATTCATTGCAACGATCACACCTGCAGCTTTGAGGGCCTGAATTTTGGATTCGGCGGCTGCGTCGGACCCTGTGTTGGCGAGGGCTCCCGCGTGCCCCATGCGTCGTTCCGGCGGCGCGTGTCGTCCAGCTATCAATGCGACGACCGGTTTGTTCGATTTTCGTTCGGCGATGAGCTTGGCTGCCGCCTGCTCCTCAATGCCACCGATCTCGCCTATAATAATTATACCTTCGGTTTCGTCATCGTCCAAGAAGAGCTCAACGCAGGTTTTAAGATCGAGGCCATGTATTGGGTCGCCTCCGACGCCGACGGTGGTGGACTGGCCGAGATTCGCCGCGGTCGTCTGTAGGACGATTTCGCTGGTCAGGGAGGCTGAGCGCGACGCTATGCCAATCGAGCCAGGACGGGCGTCGACCGTAGCCATTACGCCGAGCTGTGCGACGCCTGGGGCTAAAACGCCTTGTGAGTTTGCACCGACGAGAACCGTTTTTGTGCCGCTCAGAGCCTGACGGACCTTAATCATATCGAGCAGGGGCACGCGCTCGGTGACGCAGACGATGAGATCAAGTTCGGCCTCAATGGCTTCGATCATCGCCCTGGCTGCATTTATCGGCGGCACGAAGACCAACGATGCGTTGGCACCTGTTTCATTTGCGGCTTCGGAGATGGTTTCGAAAACTGGCTGATCGAGGTGTTTCCGTCCGCCTTTGCCCGGCACCACACCGGCAACGATTTTCGTGCCATACGACATCATCCGTCCGCAGTGGAAGGTTGCCGTTCTGCCGGTGAAGCCCTGGCAGAGCACTCTCGTCTGTGGACCAACAAGGATTGCCATCCGATCTCACTATCCTAGGTCTGTCTAAACGGTGGTGGCCAGAGCCGCAGCTGCCCAGCAATGGTTATGTCGTTTGTTGTCCGAGTTCTATCATGGCACTGGGCGTTCGAGATACTGGGCGTTCGAGATACTGGGCGTTCGAGATACTGGGCGTTCGAGATACTGGGTGTTCGAGATACTGGGTGTTCGAGATAATGGGGGTGTCGTTCCAGTATTCGTATTGACGTGGGCCAGAGACTTGACCTCGGGAATGGACTGGACCGAACACGCCAGCGATTTTTGAGCCCATGGCCTCCCGACTTCAGGCTTTTGGATGTCTTCGCTCATGCACCGGTTCGAATGAGTGAAAGCCTAGCCGCGTCTTGGCAGACGCGGACGAGACACTCGATCTGAACAGCTTAGGGTCGGATAAACCGCCTTGAGGAGTATATGGCATATCATATGCCATATATCGCTTAAAGAGCTTATTCAAAGTGGGTGACCACACGTTTTTGAATCGTGTCTTTGAGTTTGCTAGGCTCAGGCGCGAGGCCAATGCATAGGTCGTTCAGCTGGACTTATGTTGATGTGCTGGGTTTGTGTGGGGGCTCATGGTGAAGTCACCGTCCGCCACAGTTAAACGCAAGATATGTCCAAAATAGGCATATGCCTGGTCTGTGTTCAAGCACACAACAAATCTGTACTTTGGAACCTCAGGCCGTTGTTGTTTGTCTTGACTGAGGCGTAATTTGGCGACGACGGCAAACCAGGGAGCAAATCTTTCACGTGCCCAAACCTTTTGACGAAATGTCGGGCGACCAGAATTACGATGGTGAGGTGCGCGAACCGTATGCGCAGGTGGCATCGTGGTTGAAAAATCAGTCACTTGACGAGTTGGCACGCAAGAGATCCGAGGCTGAGGCTGTGTTCCGGCGCAGCGGTATAACTTTCTCCGTCTACGGGGAAACGACCGCCAACGAACGGCTGATCCCATTCGACCTGGTGCCACGGGTCATTTCTGCGAAAGAGTGGCGGTTCTTGTCCGCCGGTATCGAACAGCGTGTCCGCGCGCTTAATGCTTTCCTCCATGATATTTACCACGGTCAGGAAATTCTGCGCGCAGGTCGGGTCCCGACGGATCTGGTTATTCAAAACTCGGCTTTCCTGCCTGAGATGATCGGCGTTGATCCACCACTTGGGATTTACGCTCACATCGTCGGGACTGACCTTGTGCGGACCGGGGAAAACGATTTTTTTGTTCTGGAGGACAACGCCCGAACACCATCAGGCGTGTCTTACATGGTCGAAAACCGTGAAGCGATGATGCATATGTTTCCCGATTTGTTCGGGGACAACCGCGTTGCACCGGTTGATGATTATCCAACAAATCTAAGGCAGACGCTGGAAAGCGTCGCTCCTTCGCATCTCGATGATGACCCCGTGATCGTGGTTCTGACGCCGGGCATCTTCAACAGCGCGTATTTCGAACATGCGTTTCTGGCCGACCAGATGGGCGTGGATCTCGTCGAGGGGCAGGACCTCGTCGTGCGCGACGGCTTTGTGCATATGAAGACCACGCGTGGACTTCGGCGGGTCGATGTCATCTACCGGCGGATCGACGACGACTTTATCGATCCGTTGGTTTTCAAACCGGATTCTATTCTCGGCGTGCCAGGCGTTTTTGAAGCGTATCGTGCTGGCCGCGTCACGCTTGTCAACGCACCGGGTGCAGGTATTGCAGACGATAAGGCGATCTATACGTTCATTCCTGAGATCATTCAGTTCTACACGGGTCGTGCGCCGATCTTGAACAACGTGCCGACCTACAACTGCGCCAAGCCCGATGAACTCGCCTACGTGCTCGACAATCTGGCGGAACTCGTCGTGAAGGAAGTGCACGGGTCGGGGGGATACGGCATGCTTGTCGGCCCTGCCGCGACGAAAGATGAAATCGAGACGTTTCGGGCCAAGCTGTTGTCCCGGCCGGACAATTACATCGGTCAACCAACGCTTTCGCTTTCGACATGTCCGACGCTTTGTGATGATGGTATCGCACCCCGGCATCTGGACCTTCGACCGTTTGCGTTGCTGGGGGATCAGGTCCGGCTTACGCCTGGCGGGCTGACACGGGTGGCCCTTAAAGAGGGGTCGCTGGTCGTCAATTCGAGCCAGGGTGGCGGGACCAAAGACACCTGGGTTCTGATCGAATAGCTAGACGCGTTTCCTCCTTCGCAAAGGTTTGCAAAACACTCATCGTGATGCACCAAGAACAAAAAACGTACCCAGTCCGCGTTCGCAACAAAGGAATGCTCGGGCGCGCAGCCAATGATTTGTTCTGGCTTGCGCGCTACGTGGAGCGGGCCGAGAACATGGCGCGCATTATCGATGTGGGCTACCGGCTGGCGCTGTTGCCGCGCGATGGTACTGGCAACCACAACGAGTGGCGCTCTACGCTGGAAAGCGCGGGCTGTCTGGATGGCTTCCTGGAGCAGCATGACGAACTCCAAACCCGTGAGGTTGTGGACTATCTGCTGTTTGATCCTGAGAATCCCTCAAGCATAAGGTCGTGTCTGTATCAGGCCCGGCAGAATGCACGGTCTCAGCGCACGTCCATGACGCGTGAAATGTGGGAGGCCTTAAACCTCGCATGGCTTGAGTTTGCAGCTTATGACAGGCAGCACGTCACATCAGATCAGTTGCTGCAAATTTTGGATAGCGTAAAGCAGGCATCCGCCATGTGGCGCGGCACGATGCTCAATACTGTGCTGCGGGATGACCGGTTTCATTTTCTGCAGCTCGGTGCTTTCCTGGAAAGGGCTGATAACACCGCGCGTATTCTGGATGTGAAGTATTACGTTTTGTTGCCGAGCCTTGCTGCGATTGGAAGCGGGATCGACAATTTCCAGTGGGCGACGGTTCTGCGGTCGGTGGCGGGCCATCGCAGCTACAACCACGTTTATCGGGCAGGCTACCGTCCTTTGAACATTGCCGAATTCCTGATCTTAAACGACCAGATGCCACGGTCGCTTGCGACTTGCTATGGCTACATCACACAGTCGCTGTATGGGTTAAACGAGCTTTACGGCGAGGAAACCACGTGCCTTCAAACGGCCTCGACGACGGAAAACCTGCTTCGCAATGGCGACATCGAAGCGATCTTTTCAACGGGGCTTCATGAATTTCTGTCTGACCTGATTGCCCGCAATAATCGGTTGGGCGCGGACATATCCGACGCTTATCACTTCGAGACCGTCAGGCCTGGCTAGGCTGGACTCATGTCGTTTGGGCTGGAGAAGGCTCGGCCAAGCCAGTCCCAGCTGAGCCAAGTGGGGCCGGGTTCGTCCAGTCTTCGATCCCGTTCCAAGCAAGGATGCTCTTTCATCAGGATGCCAAGAGGCTTTGATGCAGATTACACTTCGTCATACGTACCGCATTGAACTGAACGAGCCGGTGTTTGATGCCGTGTTGGCGTTGCGTGCCACCGCTTCGCAGTTTGACGGCCAGGATATCGAGACCTGGAATGTGGTCGCGCCAGGGCTTGAGACCGCGCCAATTGCGGTCGACGGCTTTGGCAATGTCGTTCGGTTGATCTCACTGCCACACCAGCAGCACGAGATTGTCGTGCAGATTTCTGGAAAAGTGGACCGCACCGATACGTTCGGCATGATCAAGGGGCTGGCCGAACCCTGCCGTCCCCATGTGTATCTGCGGACGACCGAGCTGACGGAGCCGGGAGACGATATTGCCGAGAAGGTCAGCGCCATTTCGCAGGACAGCCCGTTGGCGGTGATGCACGCCTGGAATGAGTTTGTGCACCGGACCTGGGCCTACGAGAGGGCCGTAGACCCCGAGGTGTCCAAACCTAAGCAGAAATCGAAGCGGAAGAAGGCAGGCCAACGTGGAACGCGCAGTCCGGATGCAAACGCCGCTGGGGCCGATGGTGCTTTAACTGACGACAATGCGATCCAAAGTGAAGGCGAAGCGGGCGTTGGCAATCCCGCCTTCAAGTCTTCGCCTTTGCCGGTTGGAGACGTGGTCCGACTGGGGTGTGGGGACGGCATTGATCTCGCGCATGTCTTCATTGCGGGTGCGCGCCATCTGGACCTGCCGGCGCGCGTTGTGCTGGGGTATTTGGCGCGACCGAAAATAGACGAAGAACCCGAGACGAACGGCGATCTCCTTCCACCGGGACGCCATGCCTGGGCTGAGGTTTGGATTGAGGGTCTAGGTTGGGTCGGGTTCGATCCTGTGCTCAATCAGTGCCCGACGGATCGATATGTCCGGTTGTCCTGCGCCCTGGACGGGAACGGTGCCGTCATGTTGCGGTCGGTTCCAGGTTTAGACGACCTGGGGCGCGTGACCGAGACGGTCGAACTTTCACTGCCTGATCTGGATCCGGAAGTGGATGAGCATCAAAGCCGGCAGGATGTTGGGGCCGGTGACACAGATCACTCGCAGGTTGGAGACGGTGCTGGCGACGCATCGACGTCAGACCCCTCGAACCAGAGCGGGTCTCAGACGCAGAGCCAGTCCTGAGGCACATGCTTCCTTGCTTCCTGCCGGGCTGATCTTTGCGAAGGCCGAGCGTCAAAGTCGTTGTCAGGGTCACGCCAAACGCTGGGTTTTCCCAACTCGCAATCACCGCTCGCGGAACGCGCGCATGGCCTGATCGGTGAACGGTTTCAGAAGATAAGACAATGCCGTCCGGTCGTCGGTACGGATCTGGACGTCAATCGGCATACCGGGGATCAGCTCCACGTCGCCGAGCATTTTCAGTTGGTCGTCTTCAATCAAAATGCGTGCTGAATAATAGTATTCGCCGGTGACTTTGTCCTGTGTCAGGTCTGCTGAAATGCGCCTGACGATGCCCTCAATCATGGGGGTGGTCCGCTGGTTAAGTGCGGTGAACAATAGGAAGGCTGTCGACCCGATGCGGACCCGGTCAATTTGTGCCGGTGGGATGCGCGCTGTGACCACCAGATCGTCTTCAGCTGGTACGACCATGAGGATGGGGTTGCCGGGCTGAATGACGGCGCCTTTTGAATGCACGGATAATTCATGAATGATGCCGCCTTGGGGGGCGGTGATGTCGACGCGCCTTAGCTGATCAAGTGCTGCGATTTTTCGTTCGCCCAGCTCGGACAGCTTGCTTTGTACCTCGCGCAATTCATTCACAACGTCCGTTTTGCGGTCTTCCTCGCGTTGCAGGATGTTGATCTCGATCTCCGCGATCCGCCCGCGTGACTGGGCTGCACTGGACGCCAGCTGTGCGCGTTCACCTTTCAGCCGCACCGCCTGGCGCCGCATGGAAGTAATCCGGTTCTTGGTGACGAGCTGCTGTTGTTCGAGTTCTTCGAGGCCTTCCAATTCGTCCTGGATCAACTCGATTTCCTGGTCCTTGGCTTTAATCTGGCCTTCGACGCCGGAGATTTCCTGCTTGAGCTGTGTCACACGCTCGCGAAGCTGTTCGACGAGCTTGGAGTGCGAGTGGACCCGGCTTTTGAATAGGCGTGCCTCGCCATTCACGGCGTCGGCGATGTGTTCTTCCGACTGGCGGCGCAGCAGATGCCTTGGAAACGTGAGCGTCTCCTGTTCATCGCGTTCTGCCTTGAGCCTGTTGGATCTGATCTGCAGTTCATCGATCTGTTTGGAGGACATCTGCATCTGCGCGCGCAGGACGGTTTCATCCAGCTGCACCAGGAGATCGCCTGCGTTGACCCGGTCGCCATTGCGGACCTTGATTTCGGAGACCACACCACCCGTGGGGTGCTGGATGGGCTTGACGTTGGAATCGACCGCCAGAACGCCGGGCGCGATGACGGCACCAGAGATTTCGGTTGTCGCAGCCCACCCGCCGACACCGCCAACGAGCAGGATCACTGCTGCGACGCCCAAAGTGAGATAGCCACGCATGCCGTCGTTGGTGTTCGCAGGGGGGACACCTGCCGCGCTACCTGTTGGCCTGGTCAAAGGTGCTGCGAGATCGGCGTCCGGCTCTGGGCGTTTTTCCACCCTTGGGATGGACGCTGGATTGATCTTGAGGAATTTTTGCGGTTTCCGGTCCCCTGAAGGTGCGCCGGGCGTTGTTTTTTTGGTCATGCCGATGATTTCCCGCCTGGTGAGCGATCGGTTCTGGGTCGTTGACCGCCTTTGCCCATTGGTTTGCGTGGCTCAAGGGGATCAAGGACAGGAGGCGTGGTTGACTTTTTTGCGGGCGGAGCGTCCGTCGGGGATGGTGCCGCCTTCAGTACGGATTTGAGGACGTCTTCTTTGGGCCCAAAGGCTTTGACGCGGCCGCCTTGCATCGCGAGAACCTTATCGACGGCTGCAATGGCGCTTGGCCGGTGGGCGATGACGATGGCGATCCCGCCCCGCGCGCGGACGGACTTGATGGCGGATGTCAGGCTGACTTCGCCTTCGGCATCAAGGTTGGCGTTCGGTTCGTCCAAGACGACCAGAAATGGGTTGTTATATAGAGCGCGCGCCAAGGCGATGCGTTGACGTTGGCCGACAGACAACCCGTGACCGTTGTCCCCAATGACGGTGCCATAGCCGCCGCTGAGGTGCTTGACCATGTCGTGGCAGCCGGCTGCAACGCTTGCAGCGATGACGTTTTCCGAGGTTGCGTCGGGGTCAAAACGTGAGATGTTTTCTGCGATGGTGCCTTGGAACAGCGCTATTTCCTGCGGCATGTATCCGATATGGCGGCCGAGTTGCTTGGCTGTAAACTGATCAAGCTCGGCGCCGTCGAGGCGCACGCCGCCGTGCGGGGTCAAAGGACGCCAAACACCGACGAGTGCGCGGGCGAGTGTCGATTTGCCAGCTCCGCTGGCACCGATGATACCGAGGCCGTCACCTGCGTTAAGTGCGAATTCCACATTCAGCAACGTTGGCTTGGTTTCCCCCGGCGGGGCGACCGTCAGCTGTTCGATGTCGAGGCGTTCTTTAGGGGCAGGCAGGCTCAGATGCATCCCCTCATCGGCATCCGAGTTTGGAAGCAGATGGGCAAAAATGTCGGTCAGTCGGCCGTAGCTCTGGCGGGCGGCGACGAAGCCACGCCAATGAGCAATGGCGGTTTCGATCGGGGCAAGGGCACGCGACATGGTGATTGAGGCGGCGATGATGGTGCCTGGCGAGACCTCACCCTGGATGACGAGGTAGGCTCCAAGACCGAGGATGCCGGACTGAGCGCAGAACCTGATCACCCGTGTGAGTGAACCCATGCCGCCGACAATGTCGGAGGCTTCCAACTGCGCTGTTGTGTGCTGCTCGTTCAGCTGGCGCCAGCGCGTGTTGAGGTTGTCTTGAAAGCCCATGGCCTGAATGGCTTCAGCGTTGCGTTTGGCTGCCTGGGCAAGACCGAAGCGTTCCGCGCCGGAAGCCGACACGCGCGTGCTCGGCTCCAAGCTACTGACTTCAGTGTAAGCTGTGGTGATCACCAACAGCAGTGCTGCTACAGTTGCGAAGATGCCGAGCCAAGGGTGGAGCAGAAAAACGACGAACAGGAAGACCGGAAGCCATGGCAGATCGAACAGCGCCGTTGGTCCGATGGATGAAAGAAAGCCGCGGATCTGGTCCAGATCACGCATCGGTTGCAAACCGTCGCCGACCTGCCGGGTTTTCAGCTGTAATTGGGGAAGAGCCGAAAAGACGCGTTCGGTGACTTCACCGTCGATGCGTTTGCCGACACGGCTCATGACCCGAAGGCGTACCATGTCGAGGACGCCGTAGATGAGATAAAGCCCGATGAGCAGGCCGGTCATGGCGATCAGCGTCGGCACGCTTTGCGATGGCAGGATGCGGTCGTAGACCTGCAGCATGTAGAATGAACCGGTCAGCGCCAGAACATTGATGACGCCGGAAAACAGACCAACGCCCAAAAAGACGCGACGCAAACGGCGTAAGGCATTGACCATCGCGTTTGGTTTCTTGGAGTTTACTTGGCGCGAACTTTGTGTCGGACTCATCGGTACAATCGTTGAGAGGATTTACAGGGCATTCCAAAGCGGCGGGTGGATGGCTTATGACAGACAGGCGTTCTGTCGGCGGCGGCCCAGTTTTGCAGTCTGGTTAATGAATTTATCGGCATTATCCGTGGTTTTTTAACAGGTTTGACCGACCAGCGCCATAACCGGTTGGATCATGCCAAGGCGTTTCAGCTGATACACTTACCGGGGCAACGTCATGCATGAACGGCAAGAATTGGAAAGCTTTGTTGATGCCTGGGCGAGCGGTTCAGAGCTGCGGTCGCATGTGGCGTTAACGATTATTGGGATGGCGCGGGCCAGTCTGAGGATCAGGGGACGGGTCGCGTGCGCGCCCCTGGAATGCCACGCGCAGTTGCGGGAGCGCACGGCGGGGCAAGACGCGCAAGCGGCGAACATTCAATCGGGCGATCGCGGTGCCAACGCTGAGGCCGGGCTGCAGGTTCCCGGTACGCCTGACGGGAATGGTGCTTCATCGCTCGATGATGACGCGATGCTTGAAATCTTAGAAGCTTTGCGGCAGGCGCCGGTTGCCAGTGTCGTCAGCGAGCAGATGGACGAACCGGTCGGGCTGGATCGAAATCGCCGTGTCCTGGTTGTGGTGGATCCGCTGGATGGGGCGACCAATCTGGATACCAACGCTGCGATTGGCACGATCTTTTCGATTTTGCCTCGCCCGTCTGGAGATATCGACATCTATAGCCCGGAGGCATTCCTGCAATCGGGCGAAAAGCAATTGGCGGCGGGATTTGTCGTTTACGGTCCACGGACCAGCCTGGTGTTTACCGTTCGTGAGGGTACGCACGTCTTCACGCGCGATCCGCAGGACGACAAGTTCTATCTTTCGACCGAGAACGTTCAAATCCCCCCTCTCGCACGCGAATATGCCATCAATGCCTCGAATTACAGGCATTGGGACGAGGCGACCCGCATTTATGTCGATGATTGCCTGAAGGGGCGAGAAGGGATCCGGGCAACTGATTTCAATATGCGGTGGATCGGATCGCTGGTGGCTGAAATCTATCGGATCTTTTCGCGTGGCGGCATTTACCTCTACCCGGCAGACCGGCGCGATGGGCACGCCATGGGGCGACTGCGGCTCCTACACGAGGCCAACCCGATCTCCCTGGTGGTTGAGAACGCAGGTGGGGCGGCAACAACTGGGCGGCAGCGCATTTTAGAGATTAATCCCAAGACATTGCACCAGCGCGCACCGATCGTTGTGGGCTCGCGCGCCGAAGTGGAGTATGTCACGCGGCTCTACAGTCAGCCGCATGCTCTGGGCGAGCGATCCCCTTTGTTTGGAAACCGCGGGCTGTTTCGCGTATGACTGCGGGCTGGCGTTGCTGACGGACTGGCGTTGCTGACGGGCTGCGGCGCAGGACATCATCGGCGGGTGCGTCGTAAAAGACCCGCCTCAAGGATAAAACCCTCCAGGAAAAACATGCGTCATGTCGGAAAAGCATCCGATCATTTCGGTTACCGGTTCTTCGGGCGCTGGGACCACTGTTGTTCGCGAGACGTTTGCGCAGATTTTTCGACGTGAAAACGTCAACGCAGCTTTCATCAGCGGTGATGCGTTTCACCGGTTCGACCGCGAGGAAATGCGTCGCCGCACCGATGAAGCCGAGGAAAACGGTGACTACGGGTTTTCGCACTTCGGGGCTGAGGCCAATTTGTTCGACGAGCTGGAGGCCACGTTTCGGCAGTATGGCGATAAGGGCACGGGCCGCACGCGACACTACGTTCACGATGAGCGTGAAGCACGCGAGCATGGGGTTGAACAAGGTACGTTTACGGCTTGGGAAGACCTGCCACCGGGGTCCGACTTGTTGTTTTATGAGGGGCTGCACGGGGCTGTAAAAACAGAGCGTGTCGATGTCGGGCGGCATGCGGATCTGAAGATCGGCGTGGTGCCCGTCATCAACCTGGAATGGATACAAAAAATTCACCGGGATAAAGATGCGCGCGGGTACACGACCGATGACGTGACGAAAACGATCCTGCGGCGCATGCCTGATTATGTGAAATATGTCGTCCCGCAGTTTTCCGAGACGGACATCAACTTCCAGCGTGTGCCGATGGTCGATACGTCTAATCCGTTTGTGGCGCGCACCATGCCCAAGCCGGACGAGACAATGGTTGTGATACGTTTCCGCAACCCGCGTGGCATTAACTTTTCCTACCTGCTTTCGATGATCTCCGGCAGCATGATGTCGCGAGCAAATTGCATCGTCGTGCCCGGTGGCCGGTTGGACCTTGCCATGCAACTCATTCTCACACCCATCATCTTGCAGCTGGTTGAGCGCAGGCGGCGGGTCTTTTAGATTAGCCGTTTCGGATGGCGTGTTGGCAGTCTTGCGGCGTTTCTGGCGACACTGCTTCCGTTATACACGGCTGACATCACAGGGGTTACAGGACATGACATTGAAACCAAGCGCTGGTGGTTCACGCCCCATCCTGATCGCACCATCCATCCTGTCGGCGGATTTCGCAAAGCTGGGTGAAGAAGTGTCCGCCGTTGACCGCGCAGGGGCGGATTGGATTCACCTCGACGTCATGGACGGGCACTTCGTTCCGAATATCACGTTTGGCCCAGCGATCGTTTCAGCCATCCGACCGGCGTCGGCGAAGGTCTTTGATTGTCACTTAATGATTGCGCCAGCTGACCCCTACATCGAAGCGTTCGCGGAGGCTGGAGCGGATATCATCACGGTTCACGCTGAAGCTGGCCCGCATCTCGACCGGTCTTTGCAAACCATCAAAGCGCTTGGCAAGAAGGCGGGGGTGTCGCTCAATCCATCGACACCTGAAAATGTAATTTCATATGTCCTCGACCGGTTGGATTTGATTTTGCTGATGACCGTCAATCCAGGATTTGGCGGGCAGTCTTTTATTGAGCCGATGCTCGATAAGATTTCGCGTGTGCGCGACATGGTGGGAGATCGCCCGATCGACATCGAAGTTGACGGAGGGGTGTCACCGGCCACTGCTGCGGCTGTTACGGCTGCCGGTGCGAACGTCCTGGTCGCGGGTTCTGCTGTGTTCAAGGGTGGTGGCGAAGACGCATACGCGGCCAATATTTCGGCCATCCGGGATGCTGCGGAACGTTCGAAGGCAGCAGACGCTGCATGATCTGAGTTCGCGCCTGCTGCGGCCGTGGCGGCGGGGGCTGCCACTCATGCCGCGCCAATGGGAAGCGGTTTTGTCATGACCCAGGCGGCTGATACGGCTGGCGATCAACGGTTACCCATTGATGATGTGGTTGATGACGTGCGGGCCGTCCTGGCGGCGGGGCCGTCGCTCGTCGTGGTTGCGCCGCCCGGTGCTGGTAAGACCACCCGTCTCCCGCTTGTTTTCTTGAAAGAACCGTGGTGTCAGGGCCGGCGTTTGATCCTGGTTGAACCGCGGCGACTGGCTGCGCGGGCCGCTGCTGAACGCATGGCCGCTCTGATTGGTGAACGCGTGGGTGGAACGGTTGGTTTGCGCGCACGGCTTGATACCCAGATTGGTTCGGACACACGTATCGAGGTTGTTACCGAGGGTGTGTTCACGTGCATGATCCTGGATGATCCAACGCTGGACGGGATCGCGGCCGTGATTTTCGATGAGTTTCATGAACGCGCCCTGGATGCGGATTTCGGTCTGGCATTGGCGCTCGATGCGCAGGCGGGCTTGCGGGATGATCTCAAGCTGATCGTGATGTCTGCCACGCTTGATGGAGCCCGGGTGGCTGCTCTGCTTCCATCCTGTTGTGTTGTTGAAAGCCAGGGGCGCGCTTTTCCCGTGGAGACCGTTTATGCGGGACGGGCACGGGACCGGCGGCTGGAGGATCATGTGGCCGCAACGGTCCTGGAAGCGATGGACCGGTATGACGGCGATGTCCTGGTGTTCCTGCCGGGCCAACGCGACATTGAACGGGCAATCGATGCGATCTCCGTTCGGGTTGGCAGACGTAGCGGGCAAGACCTGGATGTGGTGCCGCTTTATGGAGCACTACCTTATGCCGATCAGCGCCGCGCCATTGCACGTCGTGTGGGCGAGACTGTGCGCAAGGTGATTGTCTCCACGGCGATTTCTGAAAGCGCGCTGACAATCGACGGTGTTGGGATCGTCGTTGATGCCGGGTTTTCGCGTGTTCCAAGGTATGACGCGGGCTGTGGCCTCAATCGCCTGGACACGGTTCGGGTGTCACTTGCAAGTGCGGACCAACGGCGGGGCCGGGCCGGGCGGACGTCACCTGGTGTGTGCTACCGGCTGTGGGATGAGCCTGAGACGCGTGCGCTTTTGCGGTTTGATCAGCCTGAAATTCTGTCGAGCGATCTAAAGAGTCTTGTCCTTGATTGTGCCGAGTGGGGCGTCACGACGCCTGTGCAATTGTCGTGGCTGGATGCACCTCCCAATGGCCTTTGGGAGGCTGCGCAAGCTGAGTTGATGGCATTGGGGGCTCTGGATCGTGGCGGACGGCTGACCGATGCGGGCCGCCGCATTCGGCAACTGCCGATGCCTGCGCGGCTAGCGCGAATGGTTCTGCAGGCTGCCAAACAGGGCAGGCACGTTCTGCGGCTGGCAACGCGTCTGTCGGTCGTGCTGGTTGAGCGCGGTGTCGGCGGTTCAAGCACAGATGCAGCAGTGCGTGTCCGTTCGTTTGCCGGGCTTCGCGACGGGCGACACGCGCGTTTGCATCGGCTTGCCGAGACGTGGGCTGCGGCTGCTAGCCGACTGGTTGGCGAAGACGTGGGACGGGGTGTAGCAGACGGTGGTAGCGATGGGCACGAGTTGGCCGGGATGTCGGAACCTGAACAGGTTTCCGGGCTCTTGATGATGGCGTTTCCCGATCGCATTGCCATGGCTCGTGGACAGAGCAATCAAGCTCCTCAGTCGGTTCAATCGCTTCCCGCAGGGCAGTTCATTATGACGAACGGGCGAGCGGCGCACGTGTCCGAGGCTGACCCGCTTGCACGCCAAGCGTTCATTGTGGTTGCGGATCTGCAAGGGCAGGCCAAGGCCCCCAGGGTGCTCCTGGCGGCCCCTGTGACGCGCGAATTGGTCGAGCACATGGCAGAGGACCGGATCGTACGCCGTCAGGATGTGCGGTTTGACCCGGCCACAAAGGCGGTTGTCGGGCGTGACGTCGTACAACTCGATGCACTCATTTTGGATGCACAGCCGACGCCGGTCCTTCAAAGCCCCGACGTTCAGGGCCCCGACGTTCAGGATGTGTTGGCAAGAGGCGTTGCTGACATGGGCATCACGGACTTAAGCTGGAGTAACTCCCAGCGGCAGTTGCTCGCCCGCGCCCGTTTCCTGAAACGTATCGACGGACAATCCCATGACGGGCTACCCGATGTTTCGGAGGCTCATCTGGCAACGACGGTTGAGGACTGGCTTGCGCCCTATCTGGCCGGCTTGACGCGGCGGTCTGAAATCACCGCAGATGTGCTGGCGGCGGCGCTGGATGGACTTTTGCCAATTAACATTCGACGGCAAATCGAAACCGCGGTTCCAACGCATTTTGAGGTGCCGACGGGCTCACGCATACCCATTGATTATGAGGGTGAAGGCGCGCCTGCGATCTCGGTTCGCGTGCAGGAGGTGTTTGGACTTAATGCGCATCCGGCGATTGACAGGGGACGGATGCGGTTGACGCTCAAGCTGTTGTCGCCTGCACACCGGCCCATCCAAATCACGGATGATTTGCCGGGGTTCTGGGCGGGCTCATGGGGAGATGTCAAAGCGGACATGAAGGGGCGTTACCCCAAGCATGTTTGGCCAGACGATCCCGCCAATGCGCGGCCGACATCGCGGGCCAAGCCGCGCGCGTGAACTTGATCGTGCATGTTTTTGGTGTGCAACCGGCGGTGTTGGAGCATCAAGCGGTTGAAGCGCGGGCGCGACTGGTGGAGAAACGTGCCTGAGATTGGCATGCAAGCCTGTATGGCAATGGGACCTGAGGGGGACGCCATGACGACGATATCCGAAGAGCGGCCGATCGTTGTGATCGGAAAGTCCGGACAGCTGGCCGAGGCGCTTGTGCGGCGGGGAACGGACCATGGTTTGCCAGTCGTGGCTGGTGGCCGGCCTGATGTTGACCTGACAGATGTTGGGTCGATCAAGACTTTCATATTGCAAACGAAACCGAGTGTGGTGATCAACGCGGCAGCCTATACGGCTGTCGACAATGCCGAAACTGAGGCGGATGCCGCCGTGGCGTTAAACGCCGAAGGGCCTGCCAATCTCGCGGCGCTGTGTGCGATTGCAGGCATACCGCTTGTGCACGTCTCAACGGATTTCGTCTTTTCCGGGCTGACGACTGCGCCCTACCCGGAAGAAGAAGACCCTTCGCCTTTGGGTGTTTACGGTGCGTCGAAGGCGGCTGGTGAGGTGGGTGTGCGGATCGCCCATCCGCAACACGTCATCGTGCGCACATCGTGGGTCTATGGGATTGAAGGCAACAACTTCGTCAAGACCATGCTCCGGCTCGGTGCGGAAAAGGGGCAGGTGTCTGTTGTTGATGATCAACTGGGCGCGCCGACGTTCGCAGATGACCTTGCCGACGTGCTTTTGACCGTTGCTGGGAAGGTCGCTGGATCTGAAGATTCAGAGCTATTTGGCACGTTTCATTTTTCCAATGCCGGACAGACAACGTGGTGCCGCTACGCCAATGCAATTTTTCACATGGCCGGAGCGGGTGGTCAGCCGATGGCGATCGCCAATCCCATTCCAACATCGGAATATCCCACGGCTGCGACCCGGCCGCCTTATTCGGTGCTGGACTGCTCAAAGCTCGTGGATGTGTATGGCGTGACCCAGCGGGACTGGCAGGAGGCTTTGGCGTCAGCGATGCCAGCGATCATTGCCCGGCGGGCCTGACCACTTGTGATGATTGCCCTTGGCTGCGTGCAGCTGGTTCATCGCTGATGGCAGTGATGTCGACGGGGACGGGGCTGGCTTTCACAAGCGGGCGGTCATAGTCGCGCCAGCCGTCGATGCCTTCGGGGTACCAATAGAGTTTGGTGTAGCCGTAAGACGCAGCGCGCTGGACCGCATTCCAAGCCATCCAGCAGTCTGATTGACAATAGATGATGAGCGGGCGGGTTTTGTCGCCTTGCGTGAGCCTCGTTAAATTGGCCTTGAAGTAGGCTTCGAGTTCCGCCGTTACCCGACCTTTGCCCACATCCGGAAGCCATGTTGAGCCCGCGATATGGTCATGGACTTTTGACAGGCGCCAATGACCGGTTTCGGGGTGATAGCTGAAGCCTGTCGATGGCATCACATCAACGAGGATCGCGTTGTCCGTTTTGCGCAGCGCATCGATGTCGTCGATGTAAATGCGGGTGCCGCCTGGAACGTCATCTGGTACGGCTGAGCGGTAATGCTTGAGGCGATAGCCAGTTTTCGCATCGTAGAGCCCGGTCAGGTTTTCGGCTGTGGCTCTTTCTACCGTGAACGTGAATGCAACGGCAAAGCTCACCGCCACGCCGGCGATGCAAAGTGCGCGGGCCATTTTGCCCATTGATGCGGGGGTGCTTTTGGCCCGTGCCATCATTGCTTCAGCGTTGATGTGGTGCTTGGCGCGATGGCCGATTGCTTGCCTGGATTTTGCCCCTGGCCCGCCGGACGGATTGCAACGCCCCATGGGTATCTGCCAACAGGAATGGACTTGATAGGTTTCAAGCTGTCGACGTCGATCACGGTGACGTCGTTTGATACGCCGTTGGTTGTGAACAAGAACTTTTCATCCGGCGTCAATCCCATATGCCAGACGCGCTGTCCGACCAGAATATATTTTAGAATTTTGCGGGTCTTCATATCGATGACAGCGACGCGATTGGCCGGGCCCAACGCGACGAACGCAATGGTTTCGTCCTTCGCGAACTTGATGCCGACCGGCTGGATCGTATCTTCGGTGACGCCGGTCACGGGGAACTGCAAAACCTGTTCGATTTCATATGAAATCATATCGATGATTGAGACAGTCCCACCGATTTCAGACGAAACCCAAAGTTTCAAGCTGTCCTTGGTGAACTCGGCATGCCGCGGGCGTTGGTCGACCAGAACGTTCGCCACGATCTCTAGCGAGTCAGTGTCGATGATGTGCGCCATGTTGGTCGTTTCCGACGTTGTGACGGCGAACTGATTGTCTTGCGAGACGGCCATCCCCTCGGGTTCAACACCGACATCGATCTGCTTGATGACTTTGCGTGTCTCCAGGTCAACGATCGTGGTAATCGCGTTGTCTTCATTGGCGATGTAGAGCCTGTCGCCCGATGGTGAGACGGCGAACTGTTCTGGGTCTTCGCCTGAGGGCAGGTCATGCAGGTGTTTGCCTGTCGCCACGTCGTAGACCTGGACCGTGTCGCTGTCGCTTGCGCAAACGTAGAAATATTTGTTGTCGGGCGAAAAGGTGATCCCGCGCGGTCTTTCACCTACCTCGAACGTGCGGACAACTTCCATCGAGCTGGTATCGATGACGCTGATGGTATTGTCTTTTTCGTTCGAGATATAAACTTCGTAAGCCGCATTTGCTCCGCTGATGGTGACTGATGTCATCAATGCTGTGGCGAGCAGAAGTTGGCGCATTCTGTCATTCCTATCTGCTGCATGCGACGTGTGTGCATGAGGGTTGGTTCCGATTGTTACTTAGTAACGAAATGGGCTGGGCCGTATTCAACTTTCGTGCACAGCGAAGGCCTTGGTGTTCCACAACAATCGGCGAATTGTTTCACGACTATTTGCTATCTTATAACAGCTGTCGAAGGGCGGTACGTTCGATTCAATCCAATCAAGAACAACTCGAGGACCGCTCTTCAATGTCGATGCTTCGTTCTGCTATGCTTGTCGCGCTCGCCGCGACGCTGATTGTCCCGTTCCAACCAACCGCCTGGTCACATGGTGATGTTACACCACAGCCCCTCGCAACCGATGGGCTCAAACCACTTGGTGACGAATGGGTTGAAGAAAACCCCTACTCCGGCAATGACCTTGCCATTGAAATCGGCTCGTCCGGCTACAACCAGAACTGTGCCCGTTGTCACGGCCTTCAAGTCATTTCCGGCGGCCTGGCACCTGACCTTCGTTATCTTGAAAAAGGGCTCGAAGGCGATGAGTGGTACATGGAGCGGGTTCGCAACGGCGTTTCGATCAACGGCATTACCAGAATGCCGAAATTCGAAGGCGTCTTGAGCCAGGAAGCACTCTGGGCGATCCGTGCTTACATCGAAAGCGAGTACGACGACAGCTAAGGTCTGCCTCGCGATGTTCTTTATGGGCCCGCTCCTAGTCGCTGGTCTTAGATAGTGTGCTGATCCATCATATGACACGAGCCTTCAGGTTAATCGTGGTCGCCCTAACCGCATTCGGTTTGGCGGCCGCGACTACTCCAGCCCGCAAGCTGGATGACGTTAAGGAAAGCGGTGTCCTTAACGCCGTCGTCTATTACGACAACCCGCCCTATTCCTGGGAAGATCCTAAGACCGGAGAGGGCCGCGGGATTGAAGCCGATCTGGCGCGGGCTGTTGCCCGCGAGATGGGGTTGAAGCTCAACCTGCTGGTCCGGATCGCGGGCGAGTCCGCCGATGACGATGTTCGCTCCAATATCTGGCAGGGGCCCCGAACCGGCGGACTGAAGGGCGACGTGATGTTTCACGTGCCGACTGACCGGGAGTTCATTGGCCGAAACCAAATGGCGGCAATCTCAAACCCCTATCATCACGAGCAGTTTGTCATCGCCGTACATCCCGACTTGGTTACCGACACGTCAAGCCTTGATGCTTTCAAGACCCAGAAAGTCTCTGTCAGGTTCTCCAATGCCGGGCATTATTTTCTGGCGTTCACAATGGATGGCCAGCTGAAGACGAATGTCAGTCCGTATATGCAATTCAATGATGCGGTGGATGTTTTCAAAAAGCGTGAAGTTGCCGGACTGATGGGGCCGCGTGGTGATGTGGAAGCAGCGTTAACCGGATCAGGTTTGGATGTTGAATACATCACGCCGGAATTCCCAGCCACTTTGGTGAGTGCGTGGAATGTCGGTACCGCCGTCCATACCGATGCGCGTGATGTTGGATATGCCGTTGGACGGGCGTTGAAGAAGCTCGAAGCGTCCGGTGAAATGGCGAAGATCTTTAAAAAGCACGGTGTGACACGGGTGGCACCGCCGACGCGGCGTTAACGGCTGGTTCGGGCTGGCGAAGGCAGGTAGTGGCGAAAAACCTGCATTATTGTTACTGTAGTGCCGGATCGAACGAATTGGCACTTTTGGAAAGGACTCAAAATGGCAATCCGTATTCGCAGCAATCGGGCGGTTCAGTTTGCGCTGGCAGCGGTATCCTGTGCCGTTTTGATGTTCAGTTCACAGTCTCAAGCACTTGCCGATGGTGTGCGCGTTCCACTCAATTCCGTGATGTGGGATGAAATGCGCGAGCAGTTTTTCGGCAATCAGCCTGTTGTGTTTGACGACAAAGTCGTCGTTCACGTGCCCAGTATTGTTGAGAACCAAGCCCAAGTGCCTGTCACGGCGGACGCGCGCGGCCTTCGCGATGTTCAGCGGCTGGTGGTGTTTGCAGACCTTAACCCCATTCCGCATGTGCTGACGCTGATGCCTGAAAAAGCCGATGCGTTCATTTCGTTTCGCATGAAGGTCGAACAGGGCACACCGGTTCGTGCTGCAGCGTTGACTTCTGATGGTGTCTGGCACGTCGGCGGTGTTTATCTCGAGGCGGCAGGTGGTGGGTGTTCGGCTCCGGCGACGGCGCGGAGTGTCGCCAACTGGGCTGATACCGTGGGACAGACGCAGGCGCGTATCTGGCGTCAACCCGATGGCCGATCCCGGCTGCGGATGAGGGTCAAGCATCCGATGGATACGGGCCTTGCCATGGACGGGACACCTGCTTTCTTCATTGAAGATTTGCAGATGCGGTCTGATGCGGGAGACCTTCTTGCCCGTGTCCGGCTTGCAGAGCCTGTGAGCGAAGACCCCACCTTTACACTTCAGTTGAGCATGCCGTTGTCATCACCGGCGATTCGCGTGGATGGCCGCGACAATTCCGGATCGATTTTCAAATCGTCCGTTCCAACCGATGGCCGCCCCTCGTGATGGAACGCATCAGCTTCTGCTCCTTTTCCCTGGTCGCTGTTCAGGGCTTTAATCCGACCGGACGATTTCCATGACGCGCGGTTTACGCCTGGATCGGCGTGACATGGTTCGTGCGCTGTCAATCGGTGCTGCAGTCCCCTTTGTGACCGCGCTTATGCCGGTCTTCAGCAGCGAGGCTGCCAAGCTTACCTATGTCCTCAAGCCTGAGCGTGTTGCGGATGGTGTGTGGGTGGTTCGCGGCGCCCAAGAGGCGATCACTCGCGAAAATGGCGGTGCAATTGCCAACATCGGCATTGTTGATACGGCAGACGGCGCTGTCATTATTGACACCGGGCCTTCGAAGGCATTTGGGGAGGCGCTTGTTGCGCTTGCCTTAAGCCTGACGGGAAAGCCGGTTGTGCGGGCCTATCTCACACATTTCCATCCAGACCATGTTTTCGGCAATCAGGCGTTTGCACCAGGTGTCGTTGCGGCACCTGAAAAAGTCATCAGCGGCCTGCAACAAATGGGCGAAGACTTCTCGTCTGCGATGTACTACGTCGCTGGCGATTGGATGCGAGGCACCGAAGTTGTTCTCCCGGCAACGCGCGTAAGCCAAGGTGTGGAAGAGATCGGCGGGCGGCGGTTTGCGACGCATGTCCTGGCGGGCCATACGGATTGTGATCTGGTGGTGGCCGAAGAGACGTCAGGCGTCATCTTCGCCGGCGATCTCGTTTTCGCTGATCGCGCGCCGACGACACCGCATGCTGATCTTGCGGTTTGGCGAACCAGTTTGGCAGCCTTTGGCGAGCTGCATGATGGGCGGTCCATGTTGACGATGCCGGGTCATGGCCCGGTTCAGCCTGCCGGAGTTGCAGCCAAACAAACGCTGCGCTGGCTGGACACGATTGAGGCCCAGATCCGCGACTGCTTTGATCGTGGTTTGTCTGCGACGGAGGCGATTGCCGAACCTTTACCGGCGTGGACGACGGAGATCGCACTAGCGCGTTATGAGTATGAGCGATCTGTCCTGCACCTCTATCCGAAGCTTGAAGAAGAGCTTTGGCCGCGCGTCGACACCTCGATTGAGTAGCGCTCGCTGATCGTTGATTGCTTTGCTTTTGAACGGCAAATGGTCAGCGTCCATTGTATTGTGCGGGTTCGCTGCGTGGGATCTTGTTTTTCTGACAATTTTAGAAGTGTCTGGGGTATATCCCAATGGCCTATAGGGCGATTGCGCACATGTGTTCAAGTCCTTGAAATGTCAGTATATTTCTCAGGTCGTTTTCTAGCTGGATTGCGACTAATACGATTTGATAATTAGACGGTGTGTCGCTGTGTAATACAGTCACACAGGCTTAACTTCGTCCGGCGGTCGGTTCCGCTGATTTCGTTTATGCCGAGAACACCGAAAAACCAGAGGAAGCCCATGAAAAAATGGAATTGGCTCGCGGGGGCAAGCATTGTTGCGCTCTCGATGGCTCTCGCTCAGCCCACTCTCGCCGATGTCACGATCGATGACATCGTGAATGATGCTACGACCGTTGAAGATGTCGTTTCAAACGGTCTTGGTCCACAAGGTCAACGTTTCAGCCCGCTGAAAACTTTGAACGCCGACAATGTTCAGTCGCTCGTTCCAGTTTGGGCGCTGTCGTTTGGCGGCGAAAAGATGCGCGGTCAGGAAACACAGCCGCTCATCAAAGACGGTGTGATGTACGTCACCGGCTCCTACAGCCGCATGTGGGCGATCGACACCAAAACCGGCAAAGAGCTCTGGGAATACAATGCACGTCTTCCAGAGGGCATTTTGCCTTGCTGTGACGTCGTCAACCGTGGCGGTGCATTGATTGAAGACAAAGTCGTTTTCGTAACGCTGGACGCCAAGATCGTTGCCCTCGACCAGAAAACCGGCAAGGTTGTCTGGAAGAAGAAAATCGACGACTACAAAGCCGGTTACTCCGCCACTGCTGCTCCGCTCGTTGTTCCTTCAAAAGCGCATGGACCTTTGATCGTCACTGGCGTTTCGGGTGGTGAATTCGGCATCGTTGGCCGGATCGAAGCACGCAACACAGATGGTGACATCGTTTGGTCGCGTCCAACCGTTGAAGGCCACGTCGGTGAATTGAACGGCAAGCCATCCACGATGACCGGCAAGAAAAACGAAACCTGGCCAGGTGATCTTTGGAAAACCGGTGGCGGCGCCACATGGTTGGGCGGCACGTACGACCCAGAGACCAAGCTGATCTTCATGGGCACGGGTAACCCTGCGCCGTGGAACAGCCACATGCGTCCAGGCGACAACAAGTGGACATGTGCGCGTCTCGCTATCGACCCAGAAACCGGCGAAATCGCCTGGGGCTTCCAGACGACACCAAACGACGGTTGGGACTATGACGGTGTGAACGAACTGATCTCGTTCAACATCGGTGGCAAGAAGCTGGCAGCAACAGCTGACCGTAACGGCTTCCTGTACGTCCTTGATCGTACCAACGGTAAGTTCGAAGGCGGCTATCCTTTCGTGTCCAAGATTTCCTGGGCCAAGGGTCTCGATGAAAACGGTCGTCCGATCTACGTTCCGGAAAACCGTCCCGGCGACCCAACAAAAGGCGACGGCAAAAAAGGCACGGCTGTCTTTGCGATCCCAAGCTTCCTGGGTGGCAAAAACTGGATGCCAATGGGCTACTCACCAGACACCCAGCTGCTCTACATTCCATCCAATGAATGGGGCATGGATATCTGGAATGAGCCAGTCACCTACAAAAAGGGCGCTGCTTATCTCGGTGCCGGCTTCACGATCAAGCCGATTTTCGATACGCACATCGGTTCGCTCAAAGCCATGGACCCCATGACCGGTAAGGTGAAGTGGGAATACAAGAACAATGCTCCACTTTGGGGTGGCGTGATGTCCACGGCCGGTAACCTCGTGTTCTTTGGTACGCCAGAAGGTGACTTCAAGGCGATGAACGCGACAACGGGTGAAGAGCTCTGGTCCTTCAACACTGGTTCAGGGATCGTTTCCTCGCCAGTGACGTGGGAGCAGGACGGTGAACAGTACGTCACGGTCGTTTCCGGCTGGGGCGGTGCGGTTCCACTGTGGGGCGGCGAAGTTGCCAAGACAGTTGCTGACCTAAATCAGGGTGGCATGGTCTGGACGTTCAAGCTTCCAAAACAACTCGCAGCAAAATAGATTGTGCTTTAGTCTAATAAAGCTCAGTTTACAGTCTTAAATCAGTGAAAGGCCGGATGAAATCCTCATCCGGCCTTTTTTTCTAATTGTCACAGGCAGGTTCATCTGGAAAAACCTTGGTCGTACGCCTAAGTGCTATTTTGCCGCATTGGGCGGTATCCGATTGGAGGCCTAACGTGCAGCCCCGTTTTCTCATCGTGGACGACCATCCGCTCTTCCTGAACGCAATCCAGCTCGCAGTGTTGGGTGCCTATCCTCAGGCGAAGATTTATGAAGCCTCCACGATCGAGGCGGCGCGGAAACAGATTTCAGCGAACGATTCTTTTGATCTCGTTCTGCTGGACCTGTCGCTGCCTGGCACGACTGGATTTGATGGTCTGTTGGAGTTGCGGACACTTCATCCGAAAATTCCCATTGTGATCATCTCGGCGCTCGAAGACCCCCGAATCATCCATGAAGCGATGAGTTATGGTGCCTCTGGCTTCATCTCAAAGGCTGTGCGGCGGGGAGAGCTTGAAAAGGCACTGCAAGATGTCATGGCTGGATCGGTCACGCTTCCCGCGAACTATCGTCCGCCGGAAAACACAGGTGATGCATCCGAGAACAGCGAACTGGCCGTTCGGTTGACGTCTTTGACGCCACAGCAGTTGCGCGTTTTGAAGATGCTGCGTCAGGGTATGCTGAATAAGCAGATTGCCTATGAGCTTCGCGTTGGTGAAACCACGGTCAAGGCGCACGTTTCGGAAATTCTGCGCAAGCTGAACGTGTCGTCACGCACACAGGCCGTGATCCAGGTCGCTAAAATTGACTTTGGGCAGGTTTTGGAAGCGAACGATTGACGGCTCGGTGAATTGACGCTTGGTTCAGCCGTGCGACGTCTCACAGTTGGTCAATTAATCGGTCTGTTAAACAGCTCCGCCTGCGTGAATTACCGTCGCGCTATCGCAACATGTGTGTGATCAACGAACGGAGTTCTGCTGGGCGGACGGGCTTTCTTAGCATTTCGCAGTTTGCAGAACTCACTTTGGTCGCCGTCTGTGTAGAGTGATCCGCCGTTATGATGACGGCTGGGACATCCTCACCGAACTGCTCCCTGATCTTGGCTATCAGTATCGCCCCATTGGCTCCGTGGTCGAGGTGGTAGTCGGCCAGGATGATGTCCGGCTTGTCAAAATCATCAGGATCTAATCGGGCAACGGCGTCTGGACTGTCCACGGCGATGACGTGGCAGCCCCACTTTCTCAAGAGTGTCTGCATTGCATCGAGCACGATCTTGTCGTTGTCGATGATCAGAACATTCGCATCGTTCAGCCCGTACAAGTCCATGATGCTGGCGTGCGAAAAGGGCGGAGCTGATACGGGCACCACCTCGGAAAACGGCGCGTAGATGTAAAAACAGGTTCCATGGCCGACGCGGGAGCAGAGGCCGACTTGGTGTTCGAGTGCTTCGGCCATGCGCTGTACGATGGCGAGGCCCAATCCGAAGCCACCGCCTGATTTCTGCTCCATGTTCACGCCGCGCTGGAATTCCTCGAAGATGCGCTCGCGGTCGCCATCTGCGATGCCAGGACCAGTGTCCCAGACTTCGATGCGAATGAGATCGCCGCGCCTGCGGGCAACGATGCTGATGCCGCCTTTCTCCGTATAGCGGACGGCGTTGGCGAGAAGATTTTGCAAGATCCGACGAAGCATAAGGCTGTCTGAGCTGACTGCGAATGATGTCGGCCGCCAATTGATTGAAATGCTTTTTGCCTTGGCGATCGGTTCCAGTTCCAGGCACAAAGTCTGGAAAATCTCCGAAAGCGGAACCGTTGAAATGGATGGACGGAGAACGCCAGCTTCCAGCTTCGACAAGTCCAAAATCGTTTTCAGTAGCTCTTCTATGCTTTGGAGGGCGTGGTCAATCTGGTTGGCAAGGCGGTCGTGCTCGGCTGTTTCAACGGAAGCGTCCAATGCCGATAGCGATAGCCTGGCTGCATGCAGCGGCTGGAGAAGATCATGGCCGACAGCAGTGAAGTAGCGCGTCTTGATCCGGTTTTCGCGTTCGGATGCGTCGCGGGCATACATCAGTTCATCGTTTGATTTTTCGAGATCCGTGACGGCTGTCTTCAGTTCCTTGGTGCGGATCCGCACCTGACTCTCGAGGCCGATAGCGCTGTGGAACAAAGAGTACGCGTTGCTTTGTTGAGACATCGAGCGTTCGACGCGGTTCATCAATGATGCGTTGATCTTCTCGAGTTTCGCTATCTTTTGTTGAAGCTCGCGTTCTTTCTCGGACGTCGGGGGCGTATCGCTGTGCATAGCTTCAGACTTCTCAGTTTGCCAGTTGGCGGGTGCCAAAGGCAATCCCTGTGAAGGTTTGGTTGAGGTGCATGGCGTTGAACTGTTCGCCGTAGGTGTGGAAGCCGACCACCCGGTGTTTTTGATAGGTGCTTTCCAAATGCTGTTTTGCTTGCCGGCGTTCGACACTCAGGCGGCGCAAAATACAGTCAAAACCGATCACCAGATCCAGGCCATTGAGCTTGGCATCGAGGTCGCGGAGAGCGGCATCCGTGGAGAGTAGAAGGTCTTGTGGTTCGGCAAGCGTCAGGACCAGGCCTTCGTCGATGGCGCAGAAAAACGAGAGACTGTGGTCCGCGTTCGCGTCTTTGACTGATCGACAGAAATACTCATCGGCGATGCGAACGCCCATTGGGCGGTCTGCAAAAACATAATGACCAAGGTCTTCCCGTGTCAGGCCCAGGGCGCGTGCGTATTCCAGGGCTGCGGGTTCCGCGTTGAGTTCGTAAACGGTTCGGTTTTCAGGGTCAGCGGCTGTGACCACGAATTTCGTCGTCGACGGGCTGAAGTCCTGCGTCCGAAATGCCTCGAAGGGGAAGCATGTTTCGACCAACAACAGGAGTGCTGCGTTCTGGTACGTCGTACCGTTCTGGATGAGGGACGATTGGCCGTATGACAGCCTATCGCCTGATGAGCCGCCGATTAACTGGAGGTCGCCCATCGCCCAGTTGATGGCCGCGACAAGCATTTCTTCCATGTTGGAAAGCCCGTCGATCAGCAGCAGCGCGAAGATTTGCTTCTGACGATTCGAGCCGTTGTGTGTTGTGTTGCTCCGATGGGGCTGTTGCAACAGGTTGGCGCGCATGGTGCGGACGGTGTTTGTCGCCCGCTCAGCTCCGAAGTCTTCGATGTCGTGAAGAACCCGCGCACATAAGGAAAAGCCGCCGCGCGGGAACGCGATCATCACAATGCCGTTGTCGCTCATGCCGTGTGGCCCGAACTCGCCTGCGGTTGTGCAACCGCTGTAGGCAACACCTGGGAAAGCGCTCTCGACGGCGCGGCAAACGGCTGCCGGCTTGTGATTGATGGAAAACAGCACGATCAAGTGCTGGACGGGTGTTCCATCGATTTGGTTCCGAAGGTCCTGGATTGCTTGAAGCGTTTCCGTTTCGCTCGTGCCAGCTACGCGGATACCACAGTTTGTGACCGTCATATCGGTGCGTCTCAAAGCTACGTCTCCTTGAACAAGTCTCCCTGGAACACGTTACGAACGGTGGTGTGTCCTGTTCGTTCTTTTCGTTTTGTCCGTTGTCCAGCTCTGGTGTTGACCTTTGGACGCTGGACAATCTGTCATAGGTCAGTGTTCTGCGACTGGCGGCTTTTCGCAGTCCGCCGAGGGTTAGTGTCTGCTCAGGTTATTGATTGATAACCGATTGAGCGAAGGAAGACATGTTCAAGCCTTACTGGGCCAAGCCCTGAGATGCAGGATTAAAACCCTGCATCCTCTCCAGCAAGCCCGGGGCCCGAGTCATTCTATCGTGTTGATAAAGTTCAGGTGTGTCATGTTTCGGTCGCACGTTTACGACGAAGGCCCTGCATCTGATCACTAAGATGGCATATTGCCTATATTTATGCAACGAAAGTTCAAGACTGATGTGACGCACATCAGCCAAAATCCAACTCGAAAACTCTCAAGACAATTATTGGTTTAGGTGCCTGGAGGCGTTTCGCAACGGCGATCTCATGCTGTGTCGTTTGATTGACCACAGCAACCTAGACCAGCGCGCCTCCTAAAGACGTCTCTTAGAATCACAAAGTTCTTGGAAAATGCCGGGCGGGAAAGCCTAAGACAGGGCGTTAGAGCCTGTTTGTTCTTCGTGAACTCGTAAAACAGGCTCTACGCTCTTGATTTGGAGCATGTTCCGGACGCAAAACCCCGTACACTTTTCCTGAACATGTTCTAGTGCCCTGTTCCTGTTGCCTGGCTTGCGGCTGGCACATTCACATGGGGTGCGGTTGGACCGTAATTGGGTTTTCCCTGTGCCACGTCAATGTAAGCTTCGCGTAGGCGTTCGGGGGCTTCGGTCAACTTCTCGCGCCAGTCGCCAAGATCAAACCCGGTTTGTATCAAGCCGCGCAACATTCCAACATGGTCCGTCATGCCCACGCATTGCGCACCGACAAGCTTGTTGCCATCGAAGTTCAGCTTCAAGTACTTGAACTTTTCTTCGTCCACCAGCTTGGCTGTTTCGCCGCCTTCGGCCCCTTGCCAGAGGCCAAAGGACGACGAGATCAAGCCCATCGTATCAAGCACGTTCATGTTCAAAGACCCACGGTGCACGTGGTTTTTGCCAGCCATGTTCATGGCGGCGATCCGCCCGTGTTCAACGGCCACAGGCTGGATGGCGAGCATGTCGGGTTTGCCCGTTGAGATGTCGATGCCCTGGCAACAGTCGCCTGCCGCGTAAACGTCGGAGGCGGTGGTTTGGAGGAATTGGTCGACGATGATGCCGGTTTCCGTTTTTACGCCCGACCCTTCGAGGAAGCCGACGTTCGAGCGGACACCAACGGCCATCACGACCAGGGCTGCTGGTGTTGTCTCACCATTGGAGAGTTTGACACCCAATTTGACGCCATGTTCCCCTTCGGCGGGCTCAAGCGCTTCAACCTTCGTGTCGGTCAAGACGCGGACACCTTTGGTTTCGCACCACCGTCCCAACATGCCGCCAGCGGTTTCATCCATCATGCGCGCAACCATGCGCGGGGCCAGCTCAACCACTGTGATTTTGCAGCCGCGCAAATAAAGCGCTTCCAAGATGATCGACCCGATGAAGCCCGCGCCAACGAGGACCACGGGGGAACCTTCTTCGGCGTGTTTCAGGATTTCGCGCGCGTCGGGAAGTGTCCAGCACGTGTGGACGCCTTCGAGGTCAGCGCCAGGCATCGGCGGCATGATCGGGGACGCTCCGGTGGCGATGAGGAGCTTGTCGTACGTGACGGTGTCGCCGTCTTCCATCTTGAGCGTCTTGGTGGCGGTATCGATCCCTGCGGCGGCGCCATGCTTGTAGTCGATGTTCAGGTGCTCGAAGTGTGTCGGGTCCTGGCGAAGGTATGTGCCGTCTTCGTTGATTTTTCCGTAGATGAAATACGGCAGCGCCATGCGGCTGTAGGGCGGTTCGGGTTCGCTGCTGATCATGACAATCTCGCCGGTCGTGTCATAGCTGCGGATGGTTTCGGCGGCTGTCACGCCCGCTGGGCCTGCGCCAAGGATGACGTACTTCATGGAATGATCCCTTTAGCGTGAAAGCTGGGGCTGGAGTGATCTGAGACTACCGTCTGTTGGGCCGTTTCGCACTGGAATTTGTGTCCAGCGGTGTTCGCAGCGATTGGGCGTCGTCGGTGTCGGTGTCTGATGTTCAAAAAAAATAGGTCGGCAGCTGCGCGTGCTGCCGACCATTTTTCAGTGCCGTTCTCGATGGGGCGCGGATATTGGCTTTCGGTGTGCCATGTCGACCCAATTCCGTACGGCACAATTTCCTTACAGTGCCAAGCGAGACAGCGTTTCGTTGGTTGGCACACCTTCCTGAGTCCAGCCGCGAAGCTCGTAGTATTCGGGTAGCATTTTTTCCAGACCGGAGACCAAGCCTGCTGCCGGTCCGGTTTTAGCCTGCTCTTTCATCAGCCGTGGTGGCAGGTTGTCATCTTTCTGCGTGAACCCGGCGCGGTTGTTGAACATCCGCTCCATGTTCCAGATACGCTCACCAGCTTCCAACATGCTGTCTGCTGTCCATTCACCCTCACATGCCGCGTCGACCTGAGGAGCGATGTCGTTCAACGTCCAGGCGAAGGTGGTGAAGACACACAGGCCGGTTGAGTCAACGGCAGCTGTTGCGTCCTGGAAGGCTTTGACCAGACCGGGCTTCCCGTCAGTTGCGAGCGGATCTGTCTTTTCGGGGATACCGAGGATTTCAGACGAGACGGTGTAGCCACGCAGGTGACAGCCGCCGCGGTTTGATGTGGCGTAGGCGAGGCCCATGCCCTGGATACCGCGTGGATCGTACGCCGGGAATTCCTGGCCTTTGACGGACATCGCCAATTCCGGCTTGCCATACTTTTCGGTCAGGCGCTTGGAGCCCATGCCGAGTTCCTTGCCGAACCCTTCACCCTTGCCGGTTAGCTCCACACATTTGACGAGCGCTTCGGCGGACCCGAATTTGAGTTCGATGCCGCCGGTGTGTTCCGTGGTCAGGATGCCGAGTTCGAACATTTCCATCGCAGCGGAGACCGTCACACCGAAGGAAATCGGGTCGAGGCCCTGCTCGTTACAGATGAAGTTAACGTAGGTCAGCGCTTCAAGGTCATCGACACCGGTGTTCGAGCCCATCGCCCAGGCGGCTTCGTATTCAAGACCGCCGGAAGCATGCCAGTACTCCGGTTTGTTCTGGACGGTGAAGTGTTTCTCGTCGATTTTTGAAATGCGTCCGCAGGCGATTGTGCAGCCAAAGCACGCCTGGTTCGTCTGAAGGTTTTTCTGTCCGTCGCTCTCGCGCGGCTCGTGCATGGCTTCGGCGGAGATGTCGTGGGCGCCTTCAAATTGCACGTCGATGCTGTTGCGCGTCGGCATCGCACCGGCTTCGTTGATAACGTTCATCAAGACCTGGGTCCCATATGTTGGCAGACCCGAGCCCGTCACTGCGTTTTCAGCCAGGACTTTCTTGCCGTCTGATGTGGCTTTCATGAAAGCGCGGCCGTCTTTGACTTTGACGCCTTTTGTGCCGCGAACACCGATGGCCTTCACGTTCTTGGAGCCGAGGACGGCGCCGACACCGGAGCGGCCTGCCGCGCGGTGGAGGTCATTCACGATTGCGGAATACAGGACTTGTTGTTCGCCAGCGACGCCGATGCCAGTGATGTGCATCATCGGGTCCTGGTGCTTGGTCTTCATCCACTCATCCATGGCCCACACCGACTTGCCCCAGATGGGCGCAGCGTCATGGATTTCGACTTTGTCGTCGAAAATGGTGAGGTAGACGGGCTTGGGTGCCCTGCCTTCAAGGATGACCATGTCCCAGCCCGCGAACTTAAGTTCTGCACCCCAGTATCCACCGGAGTTGGAACATGCGATTGCGCCTGTGAGCGGGCCTTTGGTGATGACGGAGTAGCGGCCGCCGGTCGATGCGCAGGTGCCGGTCAATGGGCCGGTTGCGAAGATCATTTTGTTGTCTGGGCCAAGCGGGTCGACCTTCGGGTCAACTTCTTCAACCAGATACTTGGAGGCCAAGCCGCGCTGGCCGATGTATTTCATCGCCCAATCCATGTTGAGCGGCTCTGTCTTTACCGTGCCGTTCGTGAGGTCGATGCGCAAGATCTTGCGTGTCCATCCCATTCTGCCGTCTCCCATTGGTCCCGCGCTGATGCGTCCGTCGTTTGTCT
This sequence comes from Pseudomonadota bacterium, assembly GCA_039819785.1. Lineage (GTDB taxonomy): Bacteria > Pseudomonadota > Alphaproteobacteria > Rhizobiales > Hyphomicrobiaceae > JBCBRD01. Next base: position 64,680 of record JBCBRH010000021.1, read on the forward strand.
CGCCAGCTGCGTTCGATTGTCAAATTCGATAAGCGTTATCGTGCATGCCATTATCGCGCGGAGCTTTCGTTCAAAACAAGTGCCCCGCGCTCTTTTTACTCGTGGACCCCTTCGTCAGTGGCCCGTGCCGCCGGCGTTGTTGGCAGCTGGTGCGTTTGGACCGGTGGAGGTCGTGCCGGAAGCCGCCTGGGTGGCCCACAGCTTCATCTTGTCGAAGCCGGTTTGTTCGGTGTCCTGGTAGGTGATCGCAGCGGTTGGACACGCGTCGGAACAGGCCGGGTTGCCACCACACAGGTCACACTTGATGACCTTGCCGCTTGATGCGTTGTAGTTCACCGTCCCGAATGGGCATGCGATCGTGCAAACCTTACATCCGACGCACAAGTTTTCGTGGACGATTTTCACGCCCAGCTCATCGGTTGTGATTGCATTGACAGGGCAGGCCTGCTGACACCAAGCTTCGGCACATTGGGTGCAGGTGTATGGAACGAAGCGTGCTTCCGTGTGGAAGTCGAAGACACGAATTCTGGATTTGGCGACGTTGAACTCGCCCTCATTCTCGTAAGAACACGCCATTTCGCATTGTTTGCAGCCGGTGCATTTACCGGGGTCGATGACCAGGGCCTTGAGCATTCGTCCTCCTCATGAACCGAAATCATGTTGCGGTTCGGCTTTTTTCTCTAGATCACCGCAAACTTCGCTTTCATGCCCTACCAGGGCAACCCTACTTAGGACGTAATAAACTGCCGTTTCGGCCTGATTCTATAGGTGTTCGGCGATCTCCGAGTAGGTCGGATGTTGGTGTGACCATCCCGGACCCGGACAGGTGTGCGACTAAGTGATGTCGATCCAATCATTCCGGCGTGGATCAACTCATGTCCGCGACCAGCGGGTCCGACCTCGGCAGTTCGTGTTTCCACCGAATACCGGCTGCGTCCTCATTGTGCCAAGCGATCATTCCGCCAAGCGATCGACCGGACGGCATGAACACCTCGACGTGCGCGCCAATCGGCATGTGCGGAACACGGATGATGCCAAGTCCGCCAATTGAAATGTTCACGGCGTGGGCCGTGTAGAGTACCGTCTCGTCTGATCCGGTCATCGGGCCGGACGCGCTGACCTTGAGAATAACGTCCTCGCCAAGGTATTTCCGAGATGAGCTTCGGCGTTGGGGGAGTTCAGGGCGCTTGAGTTCGCCAGCCTCGTTGATGCAAGGCGTCTCTCCGCTGGCGGCTGACTGCAAGATCCCCGTCAGAAGACGTGCTGAGAGGGTATACCGTTCATGAAGTCCACGGCGCACATGCGGTAAAACGGCGGCCAGTGCGGTTTGTGCATCGCGCGCGGACGCACGCCAATGGTCAGCGATTAGAAGGCCATGCAACATGACGGCGCGATCGAGGTCCAGGCCAGCTGCGTCTAATTCGAGTTCGTCAATGGACCGCTTTGGAGCCGTCAGGTTCCGGAAAAACAGATCAACGGCATGCAACACTGATTTTGATAGGCCGGTGCTGGCCTGCCAGCGCGCAAGCGGCAGGTACAACGGAGGGGCAGTCGGGCGTTCCCGTGGAATGGGAATAATCGGCTCGCTGGGCGTTGGGGATGCGATCATATTGGCCCAGGTTGCCACGACTGCGGTTCTGAGCGCTGCTTCCTGCAATTCGGACGTTAAGGCTTCAAGGACGGTGCGGCCTTCGTCCAGGGGGCGCCTTTCGTCATCCAATGCGAGCAACTGGTTGCCAAGGAGCCTGAGGACCGGGCCTGTTTCTGCGCGGTGCGAAGCATCGAGGAGCGCATCATCGGCCGGGCGGAACTGCGCGGCAGAGCCCATCTGGCGCGGCGATTGTGGAAACGCATAAACCGTCATGTTGCCTCCGTTCAGGTTTGGTTAGGTGTGGTTTGCGGGGTTCTGGACGTGCCCTCGCAACCCGGCATTTATTCTGCTTTACCTGACTGTTATCGCAGATGAACGTCAGCAAGCTGTAAACTTAAGCGTGTGTATTTTTATGAATGCAATTTTTGGTTTTAATGATGCTGTTTACGGTTTTGCTGCAATGCGGTTGCAGCCCGACATCGCAATGGGTGATGTGTTTGCGGTGCCTATCGGATCAGAAATCCGGGGGCGCGATGGATGGTGTTGCCGGCGGGTGCCGATGCAGTTTAGGGAGTGCGCGGGAGCAAGGCGTGAACGCGTTTGCTAGACGGGCTTTTGGCTGAGGTTTGTCCATCACCAACCCGCAGGTGGGGCGCGGTCATCGCTTCGGGTTCAATCGAAGGAATTTTTCGTGAAGATTTGTATGATTGGCGCAGGCTATGTCGGGCTTGTTTCGGCGGCGTGCTTTGCTGAATTCGGCTGGACGGTCACTTGTGTCGATAAAGACGAAACGCGGCTGAAACAGATGGCTGCGGGTGTTTCGCCAATCTATGAGCCGGGTCTTGACGATCTGATGGTTCGCAACATGAAGGCTGGCCGACTGAAGTTCACGCAGGACCTGGGGCCGGCGGCTGCCGAGGCCGACGTCGTGTTCCTGGCCGTTGGGACACCGATGCGCCGTGGCGATGGCCATGCGGATTTGTCATATGTCTACTCGGCGGTTGAGGAATTGGCGCCGCATTTGGACGGGTTCACGGTGGTGACCACGAAGTCGACCGTGCCGGTCGGTACCAGCCGCGAAATCGAAAAGCGGATGCGGGCTGTCCGGCCCGACGGTGATTTTGCAATTTGCTCCAACCCGGAGTTTTTGCGTGAGGGGTCGGCCATTCAGGATTTCACGCATCCCGACCGTGTGCTGGTCGGCCTGGATGATCCGCGCGCGCGTAAGGTCATGGAACGGCTGTACCAGCCGCTTTCCTTGCGCAACGCACCGGTGATGTTTGTCTCTCGCGAATCCGCTGAACTGGCGAAGTATGCCGCCAACGCTTTTCTCGCCTTGAAGATCAGTTTCATCAACGAAGTCGCAGATGTCTGCGAAGCGGTTGGTGCCAATGTTCAAGAGGTGGCCTCAGCCATCGGTAAGGATCGCAGGATTGGCGACAAGTTCCTGCATCCCGGCCCTGGATACGGCGGGTCGTGTTTTCCAAAGGATGTGTCCGCAATCATCCGCACGGCGCGGGAGGCCAAAGCTCCAATGTCAATCGTGGAGCAGGTCCAGAACGTCAATGACGAGCGGAAAATTGCAATGGCCAGCCGCGTCCAACAGGCAGCCGGGGGTGATGTTGCCGGGAAGACCGTCGGTGTGTTGGGCGTGACGTTCAAACCCAATACAGATGATATGCGTGAAGCGCCGAGCCTTGTGATTTTGCCGATGTTGCAGGAACGGGGTGCAACCGTTCGCGTGTATGACCCTCAGGGTCGCAAGCACGCTGAGCCATTGCTGCCCGGTCTCACCTGGTGTGACGAGGCCATGGAGGCGCTGGAGGGGGCAGATATTCTCTTGGTGCTGACCGAGTGGAATGAGTTTCGTGCGCTCGATCTCAAGGCGGCCCGGGCACGGATGGCTGGCGATCTGCTGATTGATTTGCGCAATATTTATTCTGGAAACGCGGCACGCGAAGCAGGATACGTTTATCACTCGGTCGGGCGGCCCAATGAAGACAAAGCCGCTTAGAGCCCCTTGGTCTGCGAGGATTTTCGGTGCATGCCTTTAGCGTCCGATCACTTTGCCGGGGTTCATGATCCCGACTGGGTCTAGAGCACTTTTGATCGCGCGCATGATTTCCAGAGCGACCGGGTCCTTGTGGCGCGTGAGTTCTTCGCGCTTCATCCGCCCGATGCCATGCTCGGCCGAAATAGACCCACCCATCTCGGTGACGAGCGCGTGGACGGCTGCGCTCACGTTTTCCCATTGGGCGAGGAATGCTTGCTTATCAGCGGCTAGCGGCTGGGAGATATTGTAGTGAACATTCCCATCGCCGAAGTGTCCGAAGGGGACGGGCCGCGCTCCGTGACAGATTGCTTCAACGGTGGCGTTTGCTCTGGTGATGAACTCCGGGATCGCATGGACCGGGACGGAGATGTCATGCTTGATGCTGCCGCCTTCGAATTTCTGGACCTCAGAGAGCATCTCGCGCAATCGCCAGAAGTCCTGGCGCTGGGTCTGTGAGGCGGCGATTGCTGCATCCACCACCGTACCGTTTTCCAAAGCAGTTGTGAGGCTCCCCTCCAGCTGGGTCACACCGTTGGTATCGATGTTGCTGGTCGCTGGTTC
>JBCBRH010000022.1:0-67848 GCA_039819785.1 Pseudomonadota bacterium
CGGCTCCGTGTTCATCGACGGCACGACGAGTGTGATCACGGTGACGCCGGCGAATGGCTTCTCCGGTGACATCGATGTGCCTTATGCCATCGCAGACCAGGACGGCGCAACGGACACCGCGGTGCACACGGTGAGGGTGGTGGAAGGCCCGCCCGTCATATTCCAAGATCCTGAGCCGATGAGTTCGCCGTTAGGTGAGGTTCCCGAGTCGAATACAGACATCGACGTTGGCGGCATCATCATCAACACCGTGCGTAATATCGGAGACGTTGGCCTCTACGCGGTCGACCTGAGTGAGGAAGGAATTGTGCTTGATACGGTCAACTCACTGAGTCAACTCGGTGGACTTGGGTCGGCGAGTTTTGGGGAGTTTTCGATCGGTAAGACTATTAACGATATCGGGAGGTTGCAAGACCTTCGCGACAGCAGCGAGCGTGCGTTCCCTGGAAGATTCTCAGGCCTGGACGTTCAAGCTCTTGTAGGCTTCTCCGTTCGGATGGACGTCGACGGAGTTGGTGCTGTCGGTGACTCGACAAGGAGTGGGCAGATCATCGTTGATACCTTGAAGCGCGATGAGATCATTTACGTTGAGATCGGCAACAGCCTGAATCTTGACGGTGATCGTCGGGTCACCGGTTATTCGGTCGTGCAAGCTGACGGGAGTCCTTTGCCGGAATGGGTCCACCAGGCGGACGAAGGCCTGTTGCTGGCAGAAGCTCCTGTATCAGGCGGAGAGTTGAGCCTTAAGATCTCTGCGAGCACCAGTGATGGTACGACGGTCACCCGCTCCGTCACCCTGCAACTTGCAACCGGCGAAGTCCAAGAGCTCGCGGAAAAAGGTGCAAATGCTGCCAAGACTTTCCAACAGCAGTTGCAAGAGGCCGGGGGTGGCCGTTAGAGCTTCTGGACGTTCGACGCCACCATGTGTCTGTGCTTTTCAGAACGCATCATGGCGACGAGCGATTGCACGAGGTACGAGCATGTGAGCTTGGCGGTGAGTGCTGCCAAGCGTGTTTCACCGTAGCTCGTCCATAAATACAATGTGTTGTGGAACGCAGCGGTTCTGCTGGCTATTTTGCTGCCAAACTCAATGCGAGAAGGTTTGGATACGCTTCTTTCTGCGCATAAATGCTTGATGCTATTGCATTTGTGGTAGCGGAGGAGAGACTTGAACTCCCGACACGCGGATTATGATTCCGCTGCTCTAACCAGCTGAGCTACTCCGCCATACCGTCCACGGCACCATGGTGCCATTCGCAAGAGGCAGTCATAGGGACCGCCCATATTACCTGTCAAGGCCTGAGATGATGACAGGGGACGCCACGCGGCAGCGCCCTGTTAATGACCGTATCTGGCAGCCGCACACCCATTGAGACGCCATCCAATTTCAGCTCCTGTTTCGCCGCGCCGTTCAGCTGTGCAGAAAGGCATCGACATCGGTTCTGCTCGAGAGCGGCTCCGCCTCGTCCTGCCGCCGATCCTGCCTGTCCTGATCGCGGGCGCCCATGTGCGCGCTGACCGTCCCGGCGATCCAGCCACCGCCCAGAACCCGCGACCGCACCCCGCCATCCGCGTAAAACACGCAGGCCTGTCCCGCAGCCAGACCATCTTCCGGCGCGTGAAGCTGTACGCGCGGGCCGTCTCCCGGTTCCCTCGTTCCCGGATACAGGGTTGCGGGCTTCGGCGGTCGCGTCGAGCGCACCCGGGCATGGATTTCAACGCCTTCAACGGGAAGGTCTGAGAACGCGCCGTCGCCAAGCCAATTGATATCGCGAAGAAGGATCGTCGACGTTTCAAGGCATTCACGCGGGCCGACGATGACCCGGTGTGCATACCTGTCGAGCTTGACAACATACAGCGGTGCGCCATCGGCAACACCGAGCCCGCGACGCTGCCCGATGGTGTAATGCACAATCCCGTCGTGACGGCCCAGCACCCGGCCATCCACATGCACGATGTCGCCAGCCGTCATGGCGTCGGGCCGCAGCTTGGCAATCACATCGCCGTATTTGCCTGACGGCACGAAACAAATGTCCTGGCTGTCGGACTTGGACGCAACGGGTAACTTGTATCGCTCCGCCAGCTCTCGCACCCGTGCCTTGGGCATGTCACCCAGTGGGAACCACAACTTATCAAGCTGTGTCGGCGTGGTGGTGAACAGGAAATAGCTCTGGTCACGGTCCGCGTCCTGGGCGCGCAGTAATTCCGGGCCGCCAGCTCCGTCGCGCCGCGCAATGTAATGACCCGTCGCCAGGGCATCCGCGCCCAATTCCATTGCCGTGTTGAGCAGATCGGCGAATTTGACGTGGCTATTGCAAAGCACACACGGGATCGGCGTTTCACCCGCAATGTAGCTGTCGGCAAACGCATCTATGACCGATGACTTGAACCGCTGCTCGTAATCCAACACGTAATGCGGAATGCCGATGAGGTCGGCAACCGCCTGCGCGTCGTGAATATCCTGGCCTGCGCAACACGCCCCCTTCTTCCCCACGGCAGATCCATGATCGTAGAGCTGCATGGTCATGCCGATCACCTCGTGCCCTGCCTCTTTCATCAAGGCAGCTACGACGGATGAATCGACGCCGCCCGACATAGCAACGACCACACGCTTGCGTGGCCCGGCAACATCATGAGCGCGGGCGTCCGGGTTCGCGCGATCCTCCTGGCTGGAAAAATCGGGATTTGGCGTCGGATTGGTCATGGCCAGTCTTTGGTTATCGAGCTGCGATCAAATAAAAGCAGTTTCGGCGGATTTATGCGGTCAGCAGGGTAAGGCGGTCAACGCGGTGTGCACCCCCGTCCCATCATGACGCAACAGCGCCAAAACACAAAGAAACAGGGTCCGCAGCCATTAGTTTGGGCCGTGCACACGCCAACTTCAAGGCATGGCGGCAAATCGGTTGCGTTCCAAAAAAGCACGGCGATTACACAACTGTTTCGAGCCGTCCAAGAATGCGACAGTTAAACTTAGCTCGTCAACGTTAATGACTGAGAATAAAGGAAGATATCGCGTATTTTATGATACTCTTACGCTTGAAGTTAGCTGCAACTTAAGAGCGTTCGTTTATCACAAATGGAGTGTCAGCGAGGGCGTATAGGGTACGATGTCAGAACAACATATGAGAGCGCGGGTGCGCTATGTGATCGGTCCGGACGGTAGTCCGCTCACGGTTGCTGATCTTCCACCACAAGATACCAAGCGTTGGGTCATCCGTCGCAAGGCGGAAGTCGTCGCTGCGGTCCGCGGTGGTCTGCTCAGCATCGAAGAAGCCTGTGAGCGCTACAAGCTTACGGTTGACGAGTTCCTGTCATGGCAGCGCTCGATCGATAAGCACGGCCTTCCAGGCCTGCGTGCAACCCGTATCCAGGACTATCGGGGCGAGTAACGGACTATTAGATGGCGGAACTGATTGGATGTTCCGCCACGGTAGGCTGCAGGGCTCACCATGCCGGCCGATGTGCGATACCGGTCTGGCGCATATGAAAACGCCATTTGCAAAACACATCGAAAACGCGACCTGGTGAACCGAGCAAAAACAACAGCATATAACGCTGGTCACGCCCATTGGCCCGCTTGGCAGTCGCCCACCTGCCATGACGTTGACCGTCGGCTTAATCGGGCGCACCGTCATCCGCAGCACCGTCGCCCCGCGCAGCAAGGCGCTGATAAGCCTCGATCGCCGGTGCGTCGTGGAACTCGTCCATCTCCACAATTTTCCCGTCTTGAATCTTCATGACCAGACGCAACGAACCTTCGTAGGTTTGGGCGGTTGTCTTTGACCGGACCGACACGTAGCAGCGGACACGTACGATATCTCCGTTAACCTGTGGTTTGCCCGGCTGATAGGTGAGATACTCAAACATCTCCTGCAGACTGTTGAGGCGCTCAACGATCTCGTCGAGCCCGACGGCTGGACCGGCGGAGGGCATGACGGCCTCGTCGATATGCATGACGTAGACGCAATCGTCAGCAAAACAGTCAAGCGTCCCCTCAATGTCCCCGACCGACCAGCGCTCAAGAACACGTTCGGCCACACGCTCGGGGGCATCATCGGGGTTCGATGGTGTCTGCACTGCGCCCGGTGGCACGTCATGCGCGAGCCTGTTGCCCCCCTTGCCCCCCCCACCCCGTCCGGCTGTAGCGTCCGTGGATGGCCGGTCAAACAGCGCCATGAACGCCTGCAATTTCGCGGTATCGTAGTATTCTTCGACCCGGACAATGAGCATGTCATGAACCTCAAAGAACATTCGGGCTGTTCTAAAGAATGTTTCGCCGCTTTCGCGATGCTTCAAAACAACTTCGCACCGCGCCCGAACAATGTAATCGCCACCGTCCGCTCCGAGCGCTCCGAGCGGACGGAACAAGAGATACTCGAAACTCTGATCCAGCATCTTCCAACGGCGGGCAATGGCATTTCGACCACGCGCGGTCCCTCCAAACGGAAATCCGGTCTCCGCCGCGCGAAGCGTCCAAACGCACGCAGGGTGAAGCAGAGAAAAGGCGGCGCGGAAATCGCGTCGGGAAAACGCTTCCAGCGCCCGGCGGACAAGGGCCACCGGAGGATCATCAACAGGCATAAAGAAAGGTCTCAAAAGGAAAGACGAAGCAACGAATGAACAGCGGTTATCGCATCTGGTCAAGGCGAGAAGGGCAGCCTACGCACAATTGCTAACGGTATGTTTTCAATGCGCACACGTGTCAAGTTCAAGCTCGAAGACAGTCTAGTTGCCAAGAGCGCGAACACCCGGCGATTTGCCTTGCCGTCCAACTCGTGCCTTGAAGGGCAGCTGGCTTACGCTCAGAAGGGGACCACGGCAAAGACTGGAGAGGCCGGGCCAAAGGCCGAGGTCTGGAAAAGTCCGAAGCCACGCCAGAACCCTGGCAAGTGCACGATTTACGCAACGAAGAAGGTCGACACCCACCATGCCGCGAAACGCACGTGCAGCCTACCTCCCAACCATTGCGACAAACCAGATGCAGCTTCCTATTGGCGCGATGCGGTGTCTCATCATGCTGATCGTCGCCATGGTCATCAGCCACAGCCCCGTGAGCGCCCAGGGCACGGAGGCTCCCGAAGCGGAAACCGCAGCCCCACAAACACAACAGCCACAAATGCCCAAAACGCTGATCGTCGGGACCAAGCTGGCACCACCATTTGTTTATAAGGCCGAAGACGGGTCATGGAGCGGCATTTCAATCGATCTCTGGCGCAGGCTTGCACTGGCCCTTAATCGTGACTTTGAAATCAAGGAGTTCGACACAGCCCAAGGGGTTGTCGACGCCGCCGCTGAAAAAGAAATCGACATTGGTATCTCGGCGCTGTCCGTCACGGGCCCGCGTGAGCTCATCGCCGATTTCTCACACCCCTATTACCAGTCCGGCCTTGGAATCGCTGTCGCGACCGGCCCCGCCTCGGCATGGGTCAATCTTCTGCGCGCCCTCTCGTCTGGTCCCTTCCTCGCGACCGTTGGCATGCTGGCGCTGTTGCTGTTTGCGACAGGTGCCGTCATGTGGCTGATCGAGCGACGTCACAACCCAGAACACTTCCCAACCGATGTGGTGAGAGGTGTTGGAAACGGCTTCTGGTGGTCGGCTGTGACCATGACGACTGTCGGTTACGGCGACAAAGCACCGGTCACGCTGTTGGGCCGCGCCATTGCCGTCATATGGATGTTTGCAGCGCTGATCCTGACAGCCGTCTTTACGGCCCAGCTGACGAGCGCACTCACGGTCCAGAGTTTTGCAGGTCCTGTCACCAGCGTCGCGGATTTGGGAAAGGCGAATGTCGGAATCCTGGAAGGCGCATCCAGCGAGGCATATTTTCGGGACCGCCGCCAGTTCCCGCAATCCTTTGCAAACGTGAGCGCCGGATTGGCCGCCTTGAAGTCAGGCCGCATCGACGCGTTTGTTCACGATGCTCCGATCTTGGGTTTTGAAATTTCGAAAGGCGACGCAAAAGGTATCGAATTGTTGGGCGACCTGTTCGAAACGCAGAATTACGCTGTCGTCATGCCCCAGGACAGTTCTTTGCGTGAACCCCTCAATCAGGCGCTTTTGGAGATCACAGCCTCCGACCTCTGGCCTGCCATCACGTCGAAGTATCTCGACGTTGGCGGACCCCAATGATTATTCCGCCCGCCTCCATCCTGATGGGTCTTCAGGCAGGCTAACGCCGCGTCGGCGCTTGCCGGCAGCCGCGACAATATCTGGAAGCAGACACGGCCTTGGAAAGCCAGCGACAAGGCCCGCCTCAATCCCAGCCAATCACCTCAACGTATGGTCGAGACCGCCTCAACTCCTGGCTGACTAAGCTCCCGGCCGGCCGGTTTTCTTCGGCCGTCCACGCCGCGTCTTTGTTCCCGCAGGGTCTTCGAACTCACGTACGACCGTTGGTTTTTTCGGTATCGGCTTTGCGCCGCCCTTCGGGATCGACGTCATGGCATGCGGTCCCATCTCCTCAAGTGCCGGCTTGTGCGCACCCTTGATGTTCTCACCGAACGCGCCTGCTCCGGCATTGCGGCGCGGCACCTCGCGGTCGGTCCCAGGCCCCATTTCGCCAGGCTGTGGTTTGCGCACGCGTGAACCGGATCCACCGCCGCCACCTTTGCCAGTCCCACCCTTGCCAGATGTTCGGCCGCCCTTACCTTTGACGCCCTTCTGAGCCTCTGACTTCGGCAGGTTTCCAGCAGCGCCATAGGACTTTTCGCCCTGATAACCGCCAGTCTTATTGTCAACAGCCGACTGTCGCGCCAGCGGGTCATCCGAAATCGCCAATTCGGTTTCGCGCAGCCGCTTCACCTCATCGCGTAATCTCGCGGCCTCTTCGAAATTCAGGTCGGCCGCGGCAGCCTTCATCTTGCCTTCCAGATCATCGATGACCGCGGCAAGGTTATGCCCGACCGCACCTCCCGCCTCATCCACGAGACCGGTATCGACCGTGACGCGGTCAGCCTCGTAGATCGACGACATGACATCGGAGATGTTGGCGCGCACACTTTCCGGCGTAATGCCGTGTTTGGCGTTATACGCGAGCTGTTTTTCACGCCGCCGGTCGGTCTCGGCAATCGCCCGTTCCATTGAGCCAGTGATGTTGTCGGCATAAAGAATGACCCGGCCATCGACGTTCCGTGCAGCGCGCCCGATCGTCTGCACAAGCGATGTTTCGGACCGCAAAAACCCTTCCTTGTCGGCATCCAGAATGGCAACGAGCGCGCACTCTGGAATGTCGAGGCCTTCCCGCAGCAGGTTGATCCCGATGAGCACGTCGAATGCGCCAAGCCTCAAATCACGAATGATCTCGATGCGTTCCAGCGTGTCGATATCCGAGTGCATGTAACGCACACGAATGCCGGCTTCATGCATGTACTCCGTCAGGTCCTCGGCCATCCGCTTGGTCAGCGTGGTCGCCAGCACGCGGTGCCCCTTGGCGGCAACCGTGCGGACTTCATCGAGAAGGTCATCCACCTGGCTTTTCGCAGGCCGCAACTCGATCACAGGATCGGTCAACCCGGTGGGGCGGATGACCTGCTCGGCAAAAACGCCGCCGGTTTGCTCCAGCTCCCAGGACTGTGGTGTCGCCGAAACGTGGATCGACTGTGGGCGCATCGCATCCCATTCCTCGAACCGCAGCGGTCGGTTATCCATGCAGCTGGGCAAACGGAACCCATACTCGGCCAGCGTCGCCTTGCGCCGGAAGTCGCCCCGGAACATGCCGCCGATTTGCGGCACCGTCACATGGCTTTCGTCGGTGAACACAAGCGCATTGTCCGGCAGGTACTCAAACAGCGTTGGCGGCGGGTCGCCCGGTCGCCGCCCTGTGAGGTAGCGCGAGTAATTCTCGATCCCAGCACATGAGCCGGTCGCTTCCATCATCTCCATGTCGAACATGGTGCGTTGTTCAAGCCGTTGCGCCTCCAGCAGCTTGCCGGTCGCATACATCTCGTTCAGCCGTTCTTTCAGCTCTTTCTTGATGGAGTTGATCGCCTGCTGCAGCGTGGGACGCGGCGTCACGTAGTGCGAGTTCGCATAGACTTTGACCAATTCAAGATCATCAACCTTCTGCCCGGTAAGCGGATCGAATTCCGTGATGCTTTCAATCTCGTCGCCAAACAGCGAGACCCGCCAAGCGCGATCCTCCAAGTGGGCCGGAAAAACTTCGACGGTATCACCGCGAACCCGGAACGTCCCGCGTTGGAAGGCAGCGTCATTGCGCTTGTATTGAAGCGCGACGAGGTCAGCCAACAGCTGTTGCCGCGAGATGGTCTCGCCAACCTTGATGGCAAATGTCATCGCCGTATACGTCTCGACCGATCCGATACCGTAGATACACGATACAGACGCAACGATGATCACGTCGTCGCGCTCCAGCAGCGCGCGTGTTGCAGAGTGGCGCATCCGGTCGATCTGCTCGTTGATCGAACTTTCTTTCTCGATGTAAGTGTCAGTGCGCGGCACATAGGCTTCGGGCTGGTAGTAGTCGTAATATGACACGAAATATTCAACGGCGTTGTTTGGGAAAAACCCCTTGAACTCGCCATACAACTGAGCCGCCAGTGTCTTGTTCGGAGCCAGGATCAGCGCCGGACGCTGGGTCTGGGAGATCACGTTGGCCATCGTGAACGTCTTGCCGGAGCCGGTGACGCCAAGCAGCACCTGGTCGCGCTCGACGTTCATGACCCCGTCCACAAGATCGGCGATTGCAGTTGGCTGGTCCCCCTTGGGCTCATAGTCGGAGACGAGGTCAAACCGCACCCCGCCCTCCGACTTTTCGGGCCGATCTGGACGGTGTGGCGTAAAGTCCGGCGTCTTACCCGCCACGATCGGGTGCGCGGCCATCATAGGCTGCAACCGCAAGACTTCCTTGGCGCTATCGGTCCGCTCTTCCGGTTTGGCCAACAGCGCATCCAGGTATCCGGTCAGGCCCATGTTGCCGGAGGTCGGCATCAGCGCTTGGTTGCGCAGTGCCGGCAAAACCTTGCCTTCGCCAGCCTCATATCCCGCATTGCCAGCCGTTCCAGGTGCTGCGGCAAAGCCCGCCTGCGGGGCCTCCGCAAAACCTGTCGGCAATCCGCTTGCAGACGTCAGCCCCGGCGTCGCGGCATCGGTTTCCTGAGGTGGCGGCAACGGCTTGCCGGATGTCCCCCGTGATGGCCGTGCCTTGGGGATCTTCCCTTCAGAACCAACCCCGGATTTTGACTTGGCCGGACTTTTCCCGCTGACTTTCGCATTCGAGGCGGTCGACGCGGTTGCTCTGGATGATGTTTTCGTTTTTTCTGCCATGCCATTACATATGGCTTAGGCCCCGGCTCAGATCAAAGGGCAAGGTTGCAGTTGTGCATATTTGCACTCCATCTGCGCGACCGTGCCACTTAGGTGCGGCAGCCCGCCTCCAGGGCCCCCACCCATCGCGCTTGCACCCGGTAGCATTGCAGGCTTTGCCACGATCAAAGGACGTCAATGCGCAAAGTATATCTCGCCGGCCCCGAAGTCTTCCTTCCAAATGCCAGAGAGGTCGCTCAGGAGAAAAAGCGCATTTGCGCGGAGCATGGCCTCACGGGCGTCTTCCCGTTGGACGTCGACCTGATATTTCCAGACGGCGCGACCCCGGCAGATCAGGCTGCGCTGATTTCAGCTTCGAACGAAAACCTCATGCGCGGGTGTGATGCGATCATTGCCAATTGCACACCGTTCCGTGGCACGGGCATGGATGCGGGCACAGCGTTCGAAATCGGCTTCATGCGCGCGCTGGGCAAACCGTGTTTCGGGTATTCGAATGTGCCTGGCGACTATGCGGTCCGCGCCCGTCAGTATGTTGACGCCAACCCGGGCTTTTCATTCGAAGGCGACCTGCCCGGTACCGAGATTGAAGATTTCGGCCATCCCGAAAACCTCATGATCGCCTGCGCCATCGCTGCGAGTGATACATCCCTCATCACCCCCGACAGCCCAGCCAGCCCCGCCAACTTCGCCGACCTGACCCAGTTCCACCGCTGCGTGGGCCTTCTCGCACGATCAGTCTGAGCCGCACGGTCATATCTAAAGGAGGCGCCGTCACAAACGATGTCGTCAAAACCAAAAGCAGTTTTGATCTGACTCAGAAGAAGCCATCCCGAGGTGGCACACGCGCGACCGCCACAAAGTGTCCCTTGAAGGTTTGAACCTCATCCCTCACGGGCGCAGGCCAAGGGCAACCGGTTGCGGCGTGCCCAAGGCCAACACCCATGGCCAACACCCAAGGTTCTTACATCGACCACTTGCGCCAGATGGCACCCAGGATGTCGGCAAAGTCATCGGTCCATGGAACCGTCTGACCAGCATCCGCCGTCCGAACACCCTTAAGCCGTTGCACCCGGTCGATGACGGTTTTGTCTTTGGCCAGGAAGACAACATGGCTCGGCTGACCATCAAGACCCGGCAGACCGTCTGCGTCAAAAACGGGCGTCACGTAGACGCCTGGGATGGCACCAGCCGTGGCGGCGACCACGCTTTCCAGTTCCAAATAGCGGTTCGAGATGTGGAACGCGATCAGACCGTCTTGAGGAATTTTCGACAAGAACAACTGCAACGCTTCCTTGGTCATCAGGTGAACCGGGATCGAATCCGACGAAAACGCATCCACCACGAGATAGTCGAAGGCACCATCTGGCGACCTGGCAAGCGTGATGCGGGCATCACCGATCACGGTTTCCGTATCGGCAGCACAGCGCGTCATGTACGAGAAGTGCTTCGGATCACGTGCAATTCTGTCGACGACAGGATCGATTTCGTAAAGCGTCATAGTCTCATCTTCGCGCACGAGGCAGGCAAGCGAGCCGGTCCCCAGGCCGATGATTCCGACGCTGAGCTTGCTATCAGTCGGAGATAAGGATTCACGAGCGATGTCGAAGCCGAGCGCCATCGGTGACTTGGGGTGGTAGTAGGTGATCGCGTCGGGCGCTTCGATCGCATTCCCATCCGCGTCGGTCAGCTTCTCTCCGCCATGCATGGTCGAACCGTGGTAAAATAAGCGGTAACGGCCATCAGGTGTTTCAAGGACGCGCGAGACGCCAAAGAAGCTGCGCTCGTTGATCCCGTTTGTGACAAGGTTGGTGCCAGCGCTCACGAGAACGAGTGACGCCAGAACAGCCCCTGCTGCCCGTCCGGGACCAGCCGAGGGCCACACGATCAGACCACCCGCGACCATCAGCAAGACCATGACGATGGCGGCAGCAGGCACAGGCTGCATTTCGCCTCCGGCTGCCGCGATCCAGATCGCACCACCCGTCACCCCAAGCCCACCGGCAACCATCAAAGCCTGTTCACGGCGCGCCTTGTCCCAAAGCGCTTCCACAAGCCCCGGCCGCGCCAGCAGTCCGGCAAGAATGAGTAGCGGATACTCAAGAACGATGTTGAAAATCTGTGGCGCGATGATGCCTGTGAACAGTCCACCCAGAACACCGCCAAGCGACATGAACAGGTAGAACTCCGTCAAACGGTCGGCATCTGGCCGGGCTTCATAAAGCGCGCGGTGACAAACCAGCGTCGTAACCACGAAGGTCGCAAAGCCGATAAACCCGCCCATCATCGCACTGGCCGATGTCGGCAGCACAATCAGGATCACCGAGATGATCGCAAAAGCCGGCTGAAGCTGAAGCACGATGTTGTGCGGGATCATGGACTGATCGCGGAACACGATCACGAACGTGCCCAGGAACGTTGCCAGTGGGATGACCCAAAGGAAGGGCGCAGACGCAATGTCCGTGGTCACATGTGTGGTGAACGCCACCATCAGTGCGGATGGAACGAACGCAAGGCCGACCCAGGCAGCCCGCATCAGCCATGTCGGGGCAGCGGATAACGCGCCCGGCTCCGCAGCAGAAGGTACATCGGCAGCCTGCGCGCGCAACCCGGCCAGCATCAGGATGCCGCAGACGCCCAGCATCGGCAGCAACGCGATAAAGCCGCCTGCCCAGATTGTGCGCTGCATCTCAAGCCCGATCATCGGCTCAATCAAGAACGGATAGGCCAGCAGCGAAGCGAGCGAGCCCAGGTTTGAGGCTCCGTACAGAAAATAAGGATCGTTCGCGTGGGGATGACCGGAACGCGTGAACCATGCCTGCAGCAGCGGCGCGTTGGCAGAGACGGCAAAAAACGGCAGCCCGACGCCGACCGTCATCACAGCCACAAGCCACATATAGAAGTTTCCGGTCGGCGGCTCATCAGCCCAGGCCGGTAAGCCGAAGGGAAGCGCGGACACGGCGATGACACAGACCGCGAGATGGATCAAAGGCGCATAGGGCCAGGGTGCAAACCGGTTCAACGCATGCGCATAGCAGTAACCAGCCAAGAGCGTTGCCTGGAAGAAGCACATCGCAACAGCCCAGACAGACGGCGAGCCACCCAGATGGGGCAAAACCATCTTCGCAAAAACGGGCTGCACCGAGAACAGCAGCGATGCCGATACCAACAGCGTACCGGCAAACACAATCAGGCCCGCGCGACCAGCCGCAATGGCGCTCAGTGTTCCAGATGTACTCGGTGTGATGGACGTCGCACCCATGAATTCAATCCCCCATACGCACGCAAACAAACGCGTTCAAAATCTTCGAAATCAATTCCTGGTTTTACCAAATCAGCATTTCGTATTTCTGAACCAGCACCCGCCGGATAAGGCTTTTTTCGTTTGGATTGGGTAAAGTCCAATTCCAGATTGAAACACTCACGCCACGCGACGTGCCGCCCCTGCGGACACAGCAAGGCAAAGCACCGCGCATCTTCCCAAGCCTTGAAAAGCGCAAGCGATGGCCATGCTCCGTTGAAGTGGCCTTCATTCCTGAGCCAAAAAGGCCTAACCTGTTGTGTGCCTGAGCATCGCGAGGCGATATCAATCAGGCGTCAGGATACGAGCGGGGGCAAAGCTTTGAGCGACACACGCATTGCACTGGTCAGCGGGGCAAACCGCGGCATCGGCCTTGAAATCGTCCGACAGTTGTCGCGCGAGGGGATCATGACGGCGCTCGGCGCACGCGACTTGGAGGCAGGTCAAAAAGCAGCCGATACACTGGCATCAGAGGGCCTCGAGCCAGCACCGGTCGCACTCGACGTCACCGATCCAGAAAGCGTCAAACAAGCCGTCGAAAGGACGATCCATTTGTTTGGGCGGATCGATATCCTGGTGAACAACGCCGGTATCCTTATCGATCCAGAATTGGACGAAGGCGGATCGGTTGCCGAGACCCCGATCGAAATTGTTCAGCAGACCTTCGAAGTGAACACGCTCGGTCCACTGCGCCTGATGCAGGCGGTTCTGCCGCATATGACCGAGGCCCGCTATGGTCGCATCGTCAACATGTCATCTGGCCTGGGCCAGCTGTCAGACATGGGCGGCGGGCGGTTGGCCTACCGGCTTTCGAAGACGGCATTGAACGCGTTGACGCGAACAGCCGCTGCCGAAGTGACCGGTGGTGACATCAAGATCAATGCGATGTGCCCCGGCTGGGTCCGCACCGACATGGGTGGGCCCAACGCTGCTTTGTCCGTGGAAGAGGGCGCACAAACGGCAGTCTGGCTTTCGATGCTGGATGGCGACGGACCCAGTGGCGGGTTCTTCCGAGGTGAAATGCCTATTCCTTGGTAGGAAGCGGCTCAAGCGTGCAGTCCTGGAAGGAAGGCTCCGAGCCCGGAAAGAAACCGGCATCGGAGGCAACCCGTTCGTCCATTCATTTCTGAACGGCTGCCGGTATTCACCGCGCCGCAAACGACTTGATCCCCGTCATTGCCCATATTGTCCTGTGTCGCGACGAAGAATTGAGACCGCGCTTCAGATGATCGACCAACAGACGACCGAAAGCGAGACATGCGAGCTGCGGGTGATCGTCGGCTCTGGCGTGGCCGTCCGTCGTTTTGCAGCCAGCATAGGTGCCACCAACCTGTTTTCGCTATCTGGCATGGGGCGGCTGACAGTCTGGCCGATGTACGAAGATGACCATGACGCCCTGCACCGGGCCTATGGGACGGGCGACTGGAGTGACCAACACATTCGGCTGTCATCGCGAGATGTTGAGCAATGTGCGAAATGTTCGGTCGGTGAACGGTTGGCATACCTGGAAGCAATCGCGACTGCCGATACGTTTCATCAGGCTGCAGCGGCTTGGCTGGATGGCACCATGAGTGTGCGCCCAACATCGTTGTCGTTGAACACAGCCGGCCAACACATATATCGCCCGCGACGGCTATGGCCGCTCAACATGGCGCTGGGTGCATTGGGCATCACCCCGACGTCGCCCGAAACGGATGCCATGGCCGAGTCCGGCCTCGGGCAGTTTGCATCGAACGCTGACCTGATGGCCAACGCGATGCCGGCTGCGTCTTAGAGTCTGTGATATGCCGTTGTGACCTGTGGCGCGCGGTGGCACGACCAGCGCACGGAACCCAGGCGCCCCCATCATTTGGCACAAGCGATGCATGTCGGTAGGGCCGGGTCAAACGCCAGTCGCTTCAGCGCGATGTCTCCATCGCATTCGAGGCACCGCCCGAACGCGCCCTCTTCAATCCGTTTCAATGCAGCTTCAATCCGTTCGCGCTCGTTGCGCCGGTTTTCCTGCTGGCGGATCGCCATGGCCTGGTTCTGAATGGCGTCGATCCGCGAAACCCGCCCCACACTTGTCTGATCGAGTTCGACGGCCTCGGCAGCACGCGCGCCGGTCTCAGCCAGGTCGTCCAGTTCCAACAACCGTGCCTCAAGCTGCGCTTTGAATCTGTCAAGGTGCTGGGTTTCCATCGCGGTCTTCTTCTAGCAGGTCCCACATCGCATGTCTCCGCCAGCAGGTCGCACAGACCAGAACCCATAGAGCACGATGACGGGAAAACCGGGGCTTTTCGACAGAATAAGCGCTTGAAAGCATCGCCAACCGTTTCGAGCTTGGCTAAACAGAAGTCCTGAGCCAAATGCCAAGGGCCGGTAAATTCCATTGTTTTCGGGAAGTGGGAGTGTCGAGATGCGTACAAACGGTTGGCGGCAATACGATAAGGCTCGCCTGAGCACATCGCTTGGCATCCTGCTGAAAACCATGGCCCTCGTGCTGATGGCGGCCGTTGTCGCACCGATTGGGGCCACAACAACGCTGGCGGATCCAAACGCCTCAAAAACGCTTCAGACCAACACCGCGCAACTCAGCGCACCTGTGAAGGTCGGCGTTATGTCAGGTGGCTCGCCGTTTCAGGCACTGCGTGGCAGCTGGTCCGGTGCAGGGTTGATCCAGTTGGAGAACGGCAGCAACGAGTCAATCCGCTGTAGAGCCTACTACACAACCAAATCCGCTGGGGCGCGCCTTGGCATGTCCGTGCGGTGCGCCAGCCCGGCAAGCAAAATAGACCTTCGCGCAGGGCTGGATCTCAGCGGTGCTGGTCAAATCAACGGCACGTGGGAAGAACGGACGTTCAACGCAAATGGAACAGCGGTCGGGCGGGCCTCTTCAACCTCAATGCGGCTTCAGATTGCCGGCACACTGTCTGGAACCGTCTCGGTCATCCTCGACGGGAAATCGCAACAGATCTCGATCTTCAGCTCGAATGCAGGCTTGAACGGCGTGACAATTCGGCTTCAGAAATCGCGTTCGTGATGAGGCGTGGTCCTAAGCCACTGCTGCTCGCGCCTCAAATGATGTATGCATATTCGCACCGCGGCGCGGCAGCCCCTATCCAGGGGGCAGCGCGCTAAAAAGCCAACGCAAACATCGTATTGCGCTAAGAATCGCCGAACAGGATGATCGCAATGAACCTCGCACGCGCCCTTGCCATTTCGTGCCTCGTCGCCGCAGCCAGCACAACAGCTGTCAACGCTACGGGCTATCGCGGCGACAATGGGCTGGACCGCGGATACGTGATCGCCGAAAGCCGGCATGGGAATGGCAGCATTTCAGGCCGCGTTCGCCCTTCAAGGCTAGGCCCGCAGGTCCAGTTGCCAAGCGGCCGTTGGGAATATTGCCGTCGCAGCTGCTCGGAAACCTTGCGCGTTGAAACAGTGGACTTCTGGGAAGGCCGGGCAGACGGCCAGTCTGGTTTGTCGCAAGAATGCGGCATATTCGGATGTCTGGATCTCCACGTCGGCCGGCGCGGATACTGAACCAGCACGCACCGCTGCATCCACGGGCGCAATTCAGTCGAGCAAGAACGGGTTCGTCGTGCGCTCCAGCGCAAGTGAACTTCCAGGCCCATGCCCGCAGACAAAAGCATAGCTGTCACCAAGCGGCATGATCTTGGTTTTAATGGCGTTGATCAGTGCATCGTGGTCGCCGTAGGGAAAGTCTGTTCGTCCGATGGAGCCGCGAAACAAAACGTCCCCCATCAAAATGAATTTGTTGGCGCGATTGACGTAGACAATCGACCCAGGTGAATGGCCGGGGCAATGCAGCGCCTCGAACGTATGCCCTGCGATATCGATTTTATCGCCTTCCTTGACCCAGGTATCTGGTGTGCAATTCTCAGCCGCGAAACCATATTCGCGCCCCTGGGCCTCAAGACCGTTCAACAAAAACGCATCAGCAAGATGTGGCCCTTGAATTGGAACGCCCAGTTTTTTGCTTAAGGAAGCAGCGCCACCGGCGTGATCAATATGGCCGTGCGTCAAGAGAATTTTTGAGGCCTTAATCTTCGTTTCTTTGATCGCATCCATAATGCGATCCACGTCCCCGCCGGGGTCGACAACAGCCCCATCCAATGTTTTCAAATCCCATATCAACGTGCAGTTCTGCTGCAGCGGGGTCACCGGAATAATAGCTGCATTGAGGGTTGACGCTTGCGACGCGGATTGTTCGGACATGTAACACTCTGTTCGTGTGACTTATTTTTCTTCAAACTGAGATAACGTAATCACGACGCTAGCGCCAGGGGGCGCACGTGGTGCAATACTCCCACACTTTGGTCCAGGGTGGCTGCAGGCAAAAACAGATTCGACGCAAAAAAAACGAGGCCGCAAGCGACCCCGTTCTTTTTCAAATGCGATGAATTGTCGTTTTAGGCCGCAGCGGTTTCGTCGTCTGGATCGCGCAGAACATACCCGCGTCCCCATACCGTCTCGATGTGGTGCTTCCCACCTGTTGCGGCTTGGAGCTTTTTGCGCAACTTGCAGATGAAGACATCTATAATCTTCAACTCAGGCTCATCCATCCCACCGTAAAGATGGTTGAGGAACATTTCCTTGGTCAGCGTCGTGCCTTTGCGCAAGGAGAGCAGCTCGAGCATCTGATATTCTTTGCCGGTGAGGTGAACACGCTGTCCGTTCACTTCAACGGTCTTCGTATCGAGATTGACTTTTAAGTCACCCGTCTGAATGACCGACTGAGCATGCCCCTTGGAGCGGCGCACGATCGCATGAATGCGGGCGACCAGCTCGTCTTTATGGAACGGCTTCGTCATATAGTCGTCGGCGCCAAAGCCAAGTCCGCGCACTTTGTCTTCGATCCCGGCAAGGCCTGAAAGGATCAAAATCGGTGTGGACACCTTGCTGACGCGCAGCATTTTCAGGACTTCATAGCCGGACATATCCGGCAAGTTCAGATCAAGTAGAATGATGTCATAATCATAAAGCTTGCCGAGGTCTGCGCCTTCCTCACCAAGATCTGTGATGTAGACATTAAAACCTTCAGACTGGAGCATAAGCTCAATGCTCTGCGCCGTAGCGTTGTCGTCTTCGATAAGAAGGACCCGCATTTTCGTTCCTCATCTTTTCTGGCGTGTCGCCAGACCCGCTGCCCCAATGCTTGAAGAGAACGCAACTGATCGTCTTCAGCTAATCTTCGATTAAGATTTACCACCGAGAAGTTTAACAAATCCTAATTTTGTATTGCGCCAAACACCTGATCGCAGCTGTATCTCGTAAGACACTGATAATGTGTTAGCTTTTCGTGCCACTCTACGCATGAAATTTGTAATGCCCAACACCGGATGATCTCGGTATTTCGACTAGGCCGGGAACAAATCGCAGACCCTGAAACGCAGGATCCAGGCAAACCAATGCGCAAGCCCGATCAAGGCAAACACCACGCATGGAGCAGACAATAGGGTCCATCCACGCCCAGGGGCACGTGCCCATGGGTGCTGTCGTTTTCCCAGATTGTTGGACTAAAACAGAGACGCGACGGTGCTAAGCACAAAATGCCGACGATGGTCGGCCACGAAGAAACGATTCCCGTGGAAGGGAACCCATCACCACACCTTCTCCACAATTATCACTGTTCGGATTGAATCCCTAGTGCCTGGCGTAGGCTGAACCTTGTGAATTCTTTCAGGGAATCATTCGATTCTGACATAGTGACTTTAGCGCCACGTTAAGGTGCCTGTGACACACTCAGCAAACGTCATAATAGGGTCGGGACCGGGTTGACGTCTGAGGGTGGCAATAGCAACTTAAGAAAGTGGTTAAGCCAGTAAGACGTGGCAACGGATCTGTAACCGAAAAGAAGTTTGGCACAGAAATTGAACCTGTGGCGGCAGGTGTTCGAATATGTACAGGGGTATCGAACGATGAAGTCACGCGATACAGCACTTCGGCTGAAGCGCTTTGAAGCAGACGAGAAGGCGCGCAAGGTTTCCGATCTCGACATGATGATCCGGGAATTCGAGCAAATGGCATCCGATCTTGATCGTCAGATCAAGGCTGAAGAAGAGCGGACGGGCGTCAAGGATCGCGCTCACTTCGCGTATTCAACATTTGCAAAATCAGCGGCCACACGGCGGGACAATCTGTTGGCGTCAGCCGATGAGCTCCGTGAGAAACTGGAAGCAGCGGAAAAAGAACGCGTTGATGCAGAAGAACAGCTGCAGCGTGCCGACAATTCCGATGGGGCCGGTCAAAGCCGTGGTTTGACCCGCGGACGCAATGAACGGACAGCACCAACCATTGTTTGACCGCAATTTGGTTTTTTAGCACCGGCCAGGCTGAGTACGGGTTAGTTCCGGTGCCAGTCAGTCTGAGCATTGGCTTCCATCTGCGCGGGCCACCCATGAGCCGCACTCAAACCTGACACATATGAGGCTGCCTTCAAACGAGGGTGGCCTTAGTCTGTGTCCGAACTGCTGTGTCTCAATTCTCTTGCACCCGATGTGCAGCAAAGCCGTGCCAACTCGCGGCCCGAATCAATCGGCAAATCCGATCAGGAACCCGTGGGTCCCAAATCGCGATCCCTTGCGATTGGCAAACCCATGTGGCACTGCAGCGTATGGTTCTGAGACACTGTGGAAGACGAGACCCGTCACAAACCAAAACCGTGCAGCCGCAAAACGTGGACAGGGACGCACCGCATGACGATGGCGCCTGGAAAACGACATAAGCCTAAGCGGTCCGGGCCCTCTCGGCTGTCCTGGATGGGCTGGCGGCATATGCGTCTTCGCGCGCATCTGCTGGTTATCAGCCTTGCAGCGAGTATGGCTGGATGCGGCGCAACACTGGACCCGTCAGGCAGTCTTGGCGGGCTGGCCACCGGGACACTCCAACTCCCAAAGATCGTCATGCCGATCCCCAGCGGGTTTGGCGGGCCTGTAGGCTCGGCCACGGACGTCTACTCGCGGATCGCTCGGGGCGTTCTCACGTGTTGGCTTGGCGCAAACGGTCCACTGAAATCGACACACCTGTTCCACGCCGTCTCACAACCTGAGCGACTGGGGGGCCTATCACAAATCGTGCTTTATCAAAAAGCGAAAGGAAAAGAGCGCAAACGCGGCGCGCGGGCGGCCACGGTAACGATTGAGCCTTTTGGAAGCTCAGCCACCGTCAGCTTTGAAAACCTGCGCTTGGACGATCGGTTGGCAGAGCGTTTCAATGCCAACGTCCACAGTTGGGCAGCCGACAACGAAGGCTGCGCGCCCAAGGGCATCAATGAGGGTTGGGAAACAGTGGCACCGTCCAATGGCCAGCCGCAACCGGTTGTGAACAAACCGCGGTAAGAAACGCCCCGTGATAATCGGCGAACAGTGCCGTGCATTCATTATTGGCAGTCAACACAACTGCGAGAAGTACCGGCGTATGGCACTGTGAGGCTCAAAGCATCAAAGCCCGCGCACCATGTTCCCGACCATCAATGTTAGATAAGCGATTATAGCCAGCCAGAATTCCTGATGCGGAATGAAACGCTGCACGTCGATAAATCCCATCTTGGTGATAAGTGCCAAGGATGCGAGGACGAACGATATCAAAAAAATGACGATTGTCGGCGGATTGAGACGCATAAACGGCCTCCGAAGGGGTGAGCAAACCAAATTTCCAGGGCTAAACCGCGCGAACAGCGGCGTGTTCAGCTTCGCCGCCCGGTTCTACATGCTGCCGTGATGCAATCAAACGATTTATGGAGCCACCATTGCCGATGGCGTTCAGGTGAGGGCCGGGATGCCGCACCCACGACGTCATGTGGAAACCCGAAGGCGCCGAAAAACTGTCTTGGCCAGTTGTTGTCTCGGCCAAACAGCTATCCCTGCAACGGACCTGTGGCCCTGGTCGGGCAGCCTGACCTGAGGATACGAGACTTCACACAACCGATGGCGGTGTATCAATCCCAATCCAAACACAAGCTGAAATCAGCTTAGCGCAAGTCCCCTCTGCCAAAAGCCCCGGCGGAGACACGACCTACAATTGGCGGGGATGTACCGTGGACTTCATACCGCTTGGATCAACAGGGCTGGTGACTTCAATGAGCAACTTCAGCCGTGTCTCACCCTGGAAACCGGACGCCTGCGGCAAGTGTCCGGTAATTTCAACGGTCTGTGTCGACGTGGTGGGCGTTTGGAGCGTACTGGTCACGTCCGCGCCTGATGTGCGGGGCACGCCCGGCACAACGCCTGTGACATGAAAGGCCTGAGACCGCCCATTGAGGCTGAGCGTCAAGCGATCGCCCACGCTAACCGGGGAATTGAACGACACCGGCACACCAGGGCCGCTGGCCGCATGCCCCAACCAAAAGTCTTCGCTTTGCGCAACGGGGAAGGACCCAGCCGGAGCACGTTGAGTTTTGGTGTCCGCGGTCTGCGTAACACTCGTTGCGCCTTGGATACCCTGGCCAGGACTGGAAAACGCGGCGGCATACTCGGTACGAAGGCCCTGCTCCACTCCGAAAAAGCTCGTCAAGGAAGCAGCCAAAACACCGGCACCGAGCACGGCGCCCGAGAGTTTCACCAACCCAGGTTTAAGCCCGAAAGATCTCAGCTGCCCATCCTGCCCAGGTGATGCCGTCATGCTTTCAGCTCCCGATGTTATCCATTCGTAGAGATATAAACGTCGCAATGCGCTTTGCCGACCCCTCCCAACACGACTTTTCTTTTGTTTTACCCTACAAAATTGTGAACCAGCCCGTCATTTCAACTGGCCAACATCGTCATCATCCGCGCCAGACGGACGTGTGGACCCCATGCTGTCGCCAGGAATAGCGCCGCTTGAGATGCCGGAAAAACGCCAGGTTAAATGCCACCAGGGCTGAAAAGACCGTAGCGAGGATCAAAAGAGCGACATACGGACGGGCCGCTGGCGGTGCGGTTGTGCCAGCAAGCACCGGTGACGTCGCGACAACGCGGTCTGCAGCATTCGCCGCGTGTGTTTCAGCAATCACCTGATCGACGGCCTTCGTGATTCCGATTTTCCCAGCTTCAGGCCCTGCATCGGCCCGGACTCTGACTGTTTGGACAGCCACGCTCAGCCCCTCAGCATGCATTGAGCCCTCACCATCGAGAATGAACAATCCGGCAAGCCCGCAAAAGACGGCAAACCCAATCATGAAATCACGCCCCAGACGCCAAATGCCCGATCGCCAGATGCGCGTCTCTCGACACGACCGATCTGCGCCGGTCACACCAAACCCCCACTTCAACACCTGCCCACTCCTTTTCGCTAAAGTTGTTCGCAGTCGTCGCGTCCCTGAACAGCGTACTTCGAGTCGTGCGGCCATGGTGACAATCTGGGTGTGTCGAGGCCACGTCGGGAATATGGCAAAGGCGGGTCCTGTCGGTTTTGTGATGTGTTGGCAGCCAAGCTGTGGTGTGAACGCCACCAGCGGCAACATGGCGCGATTTCACCTCGCGAAAAGTCGGCCCGACACCAGCAGCGCGTCCACAGCGCGCCAAGACACCCACTCAGCCAAGGCATCCAATCACAAGGCACCCACTCATCCATACAAACAGCACGGCCCCATCCGATGTGCGGGCTTCAATTTCAATGAAACACAGATTAGTTTGCCGCCGCTGCATCATCCTCGGCCATCCTCGAACCGGCCGAGCAAGCTGAGCATCATTATTCCGACGGGACAGCGCACTGTGCGCCCGCCCCGTCCAGTCACAAACCCAGTTATAAAAAAGGGCATCCCAAATGGGCTTTCTCGCCGACAGCCTGTCGCGCATCCAACCCTCAGCCACCATTGCCGTTTCCACAAAGGCAAGAGCACTGAAAGCTGAGGGCCGGGACATCATCTCTCTCTCCGCCGGGGAGCCTGATTTCGACACGCCGCAGAACATCAAGGATGCCGCGGCAAAGGCGATGTACGACGGGAAGACCAAGTACACCGACGTCGACGGGATCATGGAGCTGAAAGAAGCCATCTGCTCGAAATTCAAACGTGACAACGACCTCGACTATGAGCCAGCCGAAGTGTCGGTTGGAACCGGCGGTAAGCAGGTCTTGTTCAATGCCCTTCTGGCAACGATCAACCCAGGCGATGAGGTGATCATCCCAACCCCATGCTGGGTCTCCTATGCAGACATCGTTTTGCTTGGCGGAGGGAAGCCTGTGTTCGTGCCGACCACCATGGCCGATGGCTTCCGCCTTCAGCCCGAAGCGCTCGAGGCTGCGATCACGCCGAAAACCAAATGGTTCTTGTTCAACTCACCTTCCAATCCCTCTGGTGCGGCGTACTCGGCGGACGACCTGAAAAAACTCACCGATGTCCTGTTGCGCCACGAAAACGTTTGGACGCTGACCGACGACATCTACGAACACCTGATCTACGATGGCGCAATCTTCGCAACACCAGCCGAAGTTGAGCCGGGCATCAAGGACCGGACATTGACCCTCAACGGTTTGTCCAAGGCCTACAGTATGACCGGCTGGCGTCTGGGCTTTGCAGCCGGACCGAAGAATCTGATCGGTGCGATGCGCAAACTGCAATCGCAGTCCACGTCCAACCCATGCTCGATCACGCAGTGGGCAGCCGTCGAAGCGCTGAACGGCCCGCAAGACTTCATCGCCGAAAACAATAAGATTTTCATTGAGCGGCGCGACTTGGTCGTCTCAATGCTGAACCAGGCAACAGGCATCGAATGCGCGAAGCCCGAGGGCGCGTTCTATGTTTACCCATCGTGTGCCGGCACCATCGGCAAGACGACGCCGAAAGGCGTCGAAATCGTTGATGACGAGGCCTTCGTTACAGCGCTTTTGGAAGACGAAGGCGTCGCCTGTGTTCATGGTGCGGCATTCGAAAGTTCGCCAGCGTTCCGCATTAGCTACGCGACATCTACCGAAGCCCTTGAAGAGGCCTGCAAGCGCATCCAGCGGTTCTGCGGCGCATTGAACTAAGCCTGCCCGACATCGAATAATCGCTGGCCACATCAGGTGACACAACACATCACACGCGCGCCCGTAAAAACATTCAACCCACCGAGCGGGCGCGCTTTTTCGTACTGCGAATTCGGTGCAGCAGATGGCCATCCCGTTTTGGCCTTTCACGGCACCCCCGGTTCGCGGTTGAAATATGAAGTCGCGCACGAAGCTGCCACCGGACTTGGCTTGCGGCTGCTATCCATCGACCGTTGGGGCTATGGTGGCACGCCGGCACCGCCCCGCGATGATGTTTCGCTCCACGGCTTCGGGCAGGATATGCGGGCTTTGATCCAGTCGCTCGGAAAAAGCCAGGCATCGATTGTGGGAATCTCAGGCGGCGGCCCCTACGCAATGGCAACCGCAGCCGTCCTCAAGGGCAAGGCCAGCAAACTGGCGCTTGTCGCCCCTGTCGCGCCGCTTGTCGGGGCAAATGCCGTGTCTTCAGCCGTCGCAGACATGCGCATGTTTCACAAATTGGCGTTCTTTGGGGTCCCAAAGGTTCCGGGTCTGTCCCGCGTGGCCTTCGGAGCCTTGCGCAGTGTCTTGAAAGTGAACGGTCCAGCCGCAATGCGTCTGGTAACAGCACGCGCCGGGCCATCCGACAGGGTGATTGCCTGTGCTCCGGAAAATGCGGCGCGATTATCCGAAACATTCCGTCTGGGTCTGGAGAAGACAACACGCGGGGCAGCCATCGACATGCAGGTGTTTTCGAGCGCATGGGATGTGGACGTCGGTGACATCGCGTCCCAGACACGCCTATGGATTGGGACGGACGATCGAAACGTTCCAATACCGCCAGCCAAGGCCCTGCAGACAAAGATCCGAAAGTTCGAACTCACCGAGCTGCCGGGCGCTGGACACTTCTGGATCACTAAGCACTACGCCGATGTGCTGGGATGGCTGGCATCCAAACAATAGTCGTCAGTTTTCTGAGTCGTGAAAAGTATGAGATCTCGCCCGGTCCGCACACAGGGTGCACCGGTCAGGCTGCGGCGCGGAACCCGAAAAGCTGGCCCCAACCTGCTGGCATCCACTCGTTGCGCGCTGCCGGTTTGGATTTCGCTTTAATGCGGGTCTGCCTGGCGAAATGATCTGTGCGCCAAGCATCTTCGGCAGAAACCTGCGCGCTCTGATCTTCGATCATGAGCCGCGGCACAGGCACAATCTCGTCCGACGTACCCATAACCAAGCGAGCCGCTTCGGCAACGTCCATCAGCTGACGCATCTGCACGCTCTCCGACTGACGCTGTCGGCGATCAAGTTTGGACAGTGATTTTCTGATCATCGGCATCGGAGCATCCACGCAAGGTTTACGATGTCATGATGGGGCATGATGGACGCAGGTCAAGCATTATTTGCGAGAAAATCTGCGTGCAATGCACCAATTCGCACCTGAGCATTTGGCATGCCCGGAAGGGTTCCAACCCGTAGCGCCTGAGTGGTGCGCTGGATGATGACCAAACCATGCAACGCATCATTGAATGGGCAACTCTGAGGCGCGTGCGGCAGGACCTCGGCAGCGCCTCTGGTTTGGGCATGTCCTGTAACGACGGATCGTGCGCCGATCCATATATGCCGACCCCGGATTCGGGCGGCAAAAAAAACCATTCTTCAAATTCCCGAGATCAACCCGAAGATAGCCGTCAGCCCAGGCCCGCGAACAGCAGCGGCAGGCCGCACCGTCGCGAGGTCGCTGCCAGCCGATCAGTGCGTCAGCGCCTCATCGCCCCACAGACGTTTGACCCGTTGGTCGCGCCCACAGCCATACCGGTAGGATTTGTAGCGCAACGGATTCTTCACATAGTAGTTCTGATGGTAATCCTCAGCCGGAATAAACGTCGATGACTTCAAAATCTCGACGGCAACTGGCTTGTCGAACCGCTGGCTTGCATCGAGTTTTTCGACTTCAGCGCGAGCCTTCTTCAGCTGCTTTTCACCGTGCGCAAAGATTGCTGGCCGATACTGTGGCCCCCGGTCGCAAAACTGACCGCCGCCATCCACCACATCCGTCGTCCGGAAAAACACCCCGACGATCTTGTCATAATTGGTCTTGGCCGGGTCATAGATCACCTGCAGCACCTCGATATGCTTCGTGCGACCCGTTGAGACAGTTTGGTAGTCAGCAGTTTCGACGGCCCCGCCCATGTATCCCGAAATGGTTGCAACGACGCCGCGAACATCATCGAAGTTCGTTTCGACACACCAAAAACAACCACCGCCGAACGTGGCCACCTCCAGGTCTCCGCTTGCAATCCGTTTGTCATACTGCGCGCGCTCGGCGACCGCTGCGCTGTTCGTGGAGCCGGCAATCGCAACGGGTGTCCAACCAGCACTTGAAAACGCAAACACACCCGCTGCCACCAGACCAAGAAGGGCGATCGCGCATGAAGCAATGACAAACGAATTTCGGGTCATGATCTATCCTATTGGAACGACGTCGACCGCCACGAGGCTTAAACCTCGTCGCGCCGTTCTCAGCTTTCACTCTTTTCAGTTTGACCGGCAGGCACGAACTCCAACGACACACCATTCATGCAGTAGCGTTGACCGGTCGGTTGCGGGCCGTCCGGGAAGACATGGCCCAGGTGGCCTCCGCAGTTGGAGCAGTGAACCTCGGTCCGCGTCATGAAAAAGCTCTTGTCGACCGTTGTACCCACGGCGCCTTCAATGGGCTTAAAGAAACTCGGCCAACCGGTTCCACTGTCAAATTTCGTGTCCGACTTGAACAGGGCCTGCCCGCAGCCGGCACAGTTATAGAGACCGCTGGAGTAAACCTTATCAAGCGGACTGGAAAACGCCCGCTCCGTGCCGTGATCGCGCAGCACGTAGAACTGCTCAGGCGTCAGGAGTTTGCGCCATTCTTCTGGTGATTTCGTCACAGGAAACTGTCCTTTCTCCACTGCTGATGCGGACTTCAAACCAAGCGAGGCCCCAAGTAGGGCGCCGGTCCCTGCCAGTGTAAACGTGCGACGTGTCACCATCGATCATGCTCCTTCAAATTCTGCATCGTCCGGTTGCCTTGGCTGCATAGCGCAAGCAGCGCTCTCAGCTCAGGCGCCTTAACGCCAGACTGCGTTAACGGACCCTTGGCCGTACATAGTTCACCGATTGAGAAATGCTCGTACCATGATCAAATTCGGCGCAACTGTCATGTCACGCTTGATCACATAACCGTAGACATCGAGCCTCAAGGCTCGATGGGGAATGGCGAAAAGGCCAGTGCGCGCCCAACTGATTCCAGCACGGCCAACGGCCGCCCGACCATTCTCGCCAGCCGGTCATTCAATCTAGAGGCGTCACAACGGGCCCAATCGAAGGCTTTTCTACTGGCAAGGCATCCCTGACACGGGAACGCCTTTGCGTCAGCCCACCAGCCTCAAGGTTGAACCGACCCGGATCTCCTCAGGCGAAACATCACAAGCGTAAACCAGTATCTCGACGCCTCGCGCCTTGGCGCGGTCAAAGGCTTCGGCATAGTTCGGGTCGATATCGTCGGCCAGGGAGAAGCGTTTGGCATCGCCACGCTGGACTAAGAACAGCATAACAGCCCGGTGGCCGGCCTCAACCATATCGCCCAGTTCATCCAGGTGCTTGGCCCCGCGCGCCGTCACGCTGTCTGGGAACTCGACAAGATTGGGCTTGCGAAGCAGATGCACATTCTTGATTTCAACGTAACAGAGCCCCTTCGCCTCATCCGACAACAAGATGTCGATCCGGCTGTTCTGCCCATACTTTTGTTCGCGTTTCAGCGTCGCGTAGCCACGCAGCTTGGCGATGCGCTTGTCCTCGATCGCCTCGCAAACCAGTTTGTTGGGATGGCCTGTATTGATCCCGACGTAAACGGGCTGGCCGGACACCATGTCAGGCACCTCGACAAGTTCGAGTGTGTGTTTGTACTTGCGTGTCTTGCTATCGCTGGTCGAAACCCAAACGCTCAGTCCAGGAGAGCTGAGCCCCATCATCGAACCGGTATTCGGGCATGATGCAGTGATCTCCGTCCCATCATCAAGGACGATATCCGCCAAGAACCGTTTATAGCGTTTGGTGAGAGTGCCGCGTAGCAGGGGACTAGGAAATTTCATGCCACGGGACTAACCATGCGCGCCAACAGATCACAATGTGTAAAGCCCATCGACCACATCAAAACGTGGATCCAGCCGAACTCCGCGCACCATCACCGGCGTGGACAAACCGATAGCCAGGGAAGAAACAACCTAGCCGGCAAACACACCCAAGCTTGGACCAAAGAAAGCACCAAATGCCCAACGAAGAAGTCCGCCCACAACCTGCCACCGACGCTGACACCATAACAGCCGCCGTCCTCGTCATCGGCGATGAGATCCTGTCCGGCCGCACCAAGGACCGCAACATCGGCCACATCGCCGAAATATTCACCGGCATCGGCATCGACCTCCGCGAGGCGCGTGTCATCGGAGATGATCGCACAGAGATTGTCACAACCCTCAATGCATTGCGCGAGCGCTACACCTATGTGGTGACCACGGGCGGCATCGGGCCAACGCACGATGACATTACGGCTGAAAGCGTCGCAGCCGCCTTTGATGTCGGGATTGATGTCGATGAGCGTGCGCTGGGCCTGATGCAACCCTATTACGAAAGCCGTGGGCTGGAGTTGACGCCCTCGCGATTACGCATGGCCCGTATCCCGCACGGGGCAACTCTGATCAAAAATCAGATCTCGATCGCACCCGGCTTCATGCTGGGCAATGTCATTGTTCTCGCCGGCGTTCCAGACATCATGCAGGTGATGCTGGATGATGCGATCCAGCACTTGAAGGTCGGGAAAAAGATGCTGTCCCGGTCCGTCCGGACCAAAGTGCCTGAGGGGGAGATGGCCGATTTGTTCGCGGATCATCAGTCCGCGTGGCCGGACATCGCCATGGGCAGCTACCCCGCGATCACGCCTGACGGCATCCGCTGCGAACTCGTGCTGCGGTCGATTGACGCAGAAAAACTGGGTGCGGCGCACGATGCCCTGGTCGAGCGGCTCAAGGATCACGGAATTCCGATTGAAGAAGCAACCATTTGAGCTGCCGCATATCAGGATGTTACACGTTCGCGAGGCGAGACCACGTGCCGCGCGACATTCATGCATGGTATGAATTAAAGCTCGCGTCCCACTGCTTCCTCTGCTTTTTCTGTCGCCGCCCTCCAGCCGGAGCGGCGGACGGAAAGCAGCGACGGGAGCATATCTGATGCGGTCTCATGGCCTCACGAAAGATAAGCAGACACAGAACACGACACCAGCTTACAACCAATGCAAGATGACACGGCCAATCGTGGCGCTAACCCTGGGGAGCGTAGCGGCAGCATTGGTCGCGATCCCCTTGGCTGAGGCCAAGCGGCCTGGCAGCACATATTGCTTCGTGGGCAAATGCCATCGCGTAAAGACGCTGGGAGAGATGCAGAGGCTGGTCGGCAAGGACATTACCTTGCACGCCTCGCACTACGACCATTGTAAAAAGGACCGCTACAATCCCTGCGGCCTCACCTCATCGGGGACACCCTTCAAGCCCCAACGCCCCGATAATGCAGCGAGCCCGATCTACCCGGATGGCACGCGGTTGCTGGTCTGGAACCCGGTCACGCGGGCTGCGGCTCTGATCCGGATCGACAACGCTGGACCTTACTGGGGCAACAGGAAACTCGACGTTTCGCGTGCGACCGCGGACAAGCTGGGCTTCAGCAAACAAGGCGTTGCTGCATTGAAGACGAGGGTCATCTCGGCACCAAACTCGTCCGAGAGCCGCTACGTCAGAAACCGGAAGTATGAGCCTGTTGCAGGCTTTCTGGGCAAATTTGAATCGCTCGACGATGCCGAGTACGCGTTGGCGGCCGTCATGGCCGTACGCGCCATGGCCGCAAGCTCACTGGCCCCTGTTTCAGCAGCCGTTGTTGCACGGTCACATGCAGAGCCTGTGATAGCCGAGAAGCAGCGGCGAAAACTGGCAAAAAAGGCGGCCACGATCATCGCCCGGTTGGATGACGAGAAGCCGCCTGTCCCTTCGACGCAAGTGGCCAGCAAGGCTGTAGCTGAGAAAACAGCTAGAATGGCAGCACTGGATGTCCGGGCTGTCCCAAGGAGAAAGGCACGACCAACGAAGGTGGCGCGCTTCACCCCGCCCATTCCGGAGCTAAGCCCACAACATCGCTCACGTCGCCTTGCGGGCCTTCAGCCACTGTCGCCCCCTGTGACAGTGACGCTGCCACCTGTGCGTGTTGCCAAAATCGACACGCCACCTGTCCCGGAGCTTAGCCCGCAGCACCGTTCGCGGCGCCTTGCAGGCCTTAGCCCGCCGTTGCCAGATCTGGGTCCGGCGCGTTGGCGGATCGCAGCTGCAAAACTGCCACCACCGCCTGGAGCTAAACCGACCCGCGTTGCCAGCGCGCGGTCAGCAGAAGATCTCGACGACCTCGCTTGGACGCTCGAGCAGGTCTTGATTGAGCGGCATTTCCGTCAGACCCGGGAAAGCGCGATCATTTCAATCGATGACGCACCGTTCGGGTTCCGCGTGGATCGACCGCTTGGCGACCGCCTTCGTCTGCCAGTGTATGAAGCTCGCGCGGGCCGCATGGGCTGATCGAGTTGCCCAATAGCTAAGCCAATAGAAAACGCCGCTCCGGAGCAATCCGGGCGGCGTTTTTTCTTTGTCGCGACGTCGTCAGGTTCAACAGCACCAAACCGCGCCAATGCCCGATCGGCAAAGGCCGTTACAACGCAGCGTTGCTATGCACGCCGTTGCCGGGAATGGGCCCGACAACTGTAAGCACCTGACCCGATGGCAACGCCGTATCAACTGCTACCTCACCGTCATCTTCGTGAGCATCGTCCGTACCGCTGTCAGCCTCGATCATATTTGCCGGACCTTCTAGGGCGGCATCGTCTGAGCCGTCTTCCTTAGCGTCATCACCGACCGCAGCTGGTGCCGCTGCAACAGTCACATCAGCCACCTCAACGTCAGCAGTGGCCTCATTCGGGTACAGCGAAAAGTAAAGGTCCAACGTTTCCAAAAACTCAGAGACGAGGTCGAGGACAATGCCGAGAGGTACGCGCCCGACAACCAGAAACGCATCGCCTAAGTTCAAGGTCTGCCCCGTTGTCAGCCCCGGTGCTTCAGCATCCAAAAGCCCGCGCGCCCGCAGATAGGCGGTCGCATCATCTCCGTTCTCGAAGGCACATTCGGATAAATCGCATGTCTCAGCCACGGCATCGGCAAGGTCCGCGGTGCCGGATACGAACAGATGAGCAAGCAGCTTAAAGCGCGTGTCGATCTGCGAAAGTTCAGCCGCCCGCTCGCGTGCACGCAGCATGCGCGACAGAAGCGTCATCTCGTGTGCGCGAATACGGCCGATGGCCCAACGCTGAACACCGGCGACACACGGGTCACACGGATCCCCGTCGTCCCAGCTTTTCCCAACCTCGACCAAGTCCTCGCCAGCAGCAAGGGCCGCATCAAGATGATCAGCCAGAAGGTAGACGCAAGGTGGCGCGTCTTCGTTCGAATTCAACTGAGACAGTGACATGAGACCTCGTTGGCGAAAGGACGGACCAGCAGGCCCAACGCCCCTTCGTTCTCGACAATTTAAGAAAGCACAAAGCGACCAAGGACGAAGCCCAAACCGCAGTTCGGCGGGCCAAGACCGGTGTCGCGTCACCAACGCAAAAAACGCATCCCACCACGTGGTACCGCAACTATGATTCGCGGCATCCATAAGGCGACCACTCTGATCAGACCGCGAGCAGGCTCGTCAGATGGTTAGTTCCTCGGCGGTGGCAAAAGGCTCAGAACCGTCGTCAGAGCCCGGCCCAACTCCCGGCCCTGGCTTGAAAGCCAAAGCGCAAGTTTGCAGCTAAAAGCCACCCGCCAACGATCCCGATCCGTTGTTTCCTCCGCAATGACCTTGAGGCTCGCTAGGATCAATTCGTCGGGAAAGTCGTTTGCAATCCCCAACCGTTGCCGCACCACGGGCACGACTTCGGCGAGATGCAAAAGGCCCGTGTTGTCATTGCAGGCCGCAGGCTTCGTTGCATCAGCCAGCCGCGTCGAGGCCATCGACGGTAATGGTGCCGACGCTGGCCGGACGCCATGCCGCCCGGAAAAGGCACCGCGAAACCGTGCACCGCTATCATCAGGTCCGTTCATCGTTTTATCTCCCGGCCATTCCACCAGCCGACCAATCGGCATGGCTGACACCCGCACAAACGCTTCAACCCAACCCTCAACACAAAGTGCTGCCCATCAGTCTGATACGCCAACGGGACATCAAGCCAGTCTTGAGCCTGTCGCCCAACGAGGCCGCCGCCCAAGAACCGTCCGCTCCACCCATCGCTGAGCCGCATCGTAGGTATCGAAGTCTGCAACCACCCGAGGCACATCCGCTGGTCCTGCCTGGGCCGACACTTCAAGGACGCGATACCGCGCCCCAAACTTTTGAACCTCAAAAACGGAGTTGGGCATGGACGGTCTCTTTCAAATGGCGTCCGGCGATGCGTCTTTTGAAGTCATTACGCCACCAACTCTGTTACCCATTTTGGGCGTCATCCCGGCAACACGTGCCGGGATGACTGATCGTTGCCTCCTGCCTGCTTTACGAACAACCGCTCGTCGATCCGCAGGTGTCGCACTTCAGGCAAGTCCCGTTGCGAACGAGCGTGAAGTTCCCACACTCCCCGCAGTTCTCACCCTCATAGCCTTTGATACGAGCCTGGGCACGAAGTTCGCTGGCACCCAATTGAGCTGGCGCTGTCTGAGGTTTCAAGGCAAGAGCCCCGTCGGTCAGTCCGCCTTGCGCCAACATGGTCGGCGTTGTGGGATCAGCAGCGACCGAACTTGTCGGCTCAGCGTTAAACGCACTCGCCACATCGCTTTGCAATGCCGGCACGCCATTGTCGTTGACGCCCGGGGTCGACGCCCCACCGGCCAATCGCAGCACGGTTTTGTTGCCGCGTGTGAAGCCATGGCTGACGACCAGTGAAGCTGGCTCATCGGCGACCGACGCATCACCGTCCTCGCCCTGGCCCATTGACGTTGCTGACACCTCGCCTGGGTCCACATGGGCCAGATCGTTGCGCGCCAGGTAGGACACCGCCAGTTCGCGGAAAATGTAATCGAGAACACTGGTGGCGTTCTTGATCGTATCGTTGCCCTGAACCAGCCCGGCTGGTTCAAAGCGCGTGAATGTGAAGGCATCCACATACTCTTCAAGCGGCACGCCGTATTGAAGACCAAGCGAGATGGCGATCGCAAAGTTGTTCATCAACGACCGGAAAGCAGCGCCTTCCTTGTGCATGTCGATGAAGATTTCCCCAATGCGCCCATCTTCATACTCGCCCGTCGTCAGGTAGACTTTGTGTCCGCCCACCACAGCCTTTTGCGTGTAGCCCTTACGGCGGCCAGGCAGCTTCTCGCGGTCACGCCGTTGGACCTCAATAATCCGCTCGACGATTTTTTCAGCCATCGCTTCCGCACGTGTGACAGCCGGTGTGGAGGCCATCAGCTTCTCAGCAACCTCATCTTGCTCCTCGGCATCATCGCCCAGGATTTGTGAATTCAGTGGTTGAGACAGCTTCGACCCGTCGCGGTAAAGCGCGTTGGCCTTCAGTGCCAAACGCCATGATCGCATGTAGGCCGACTTACAATCATCAACGGTCGCCTCGTTCGGCATATTGATGGTTTTCGAGATCGCACCCGAAATGAACGGCTGGGAAGCGGCCATCATGTCGATGTGGGAATTCACCGACAAATACCGCTTGCCTTTGCGGCCACACGCATTGGCACAGTCGAACACCGGCAGATGCTCGTCTTTCAGATGCGGCGCACCCTCCAGTGTCATTGCACCACAAACATGCTGATTGGCCGCGTCGATCTCATCCTTCGTGAACCCGAGATGCGAGAG
The DNA here is from genome assembly GCA_039819785.1 of Pseudomonadota bacterium. Classification (GTDB taxonomy): domain Bacteria; phylum Pseudomonadota; class Alphaproteobacteria; order Rhizobiales; family Hyphomicrobiaceae; genus JBCBRD01. Next base: position 33,474 of record JBCBRH010000022.1, read on the forward strand.
CACGCAGAAGTCCTGGTCATCCAGCAGCTCTGTTGCGATGCCGAGCTGACCGGTCAGGAAGTCATCGCCCAGGGTCCAACGGTTGAACACAAACTTGATGTCGAACGCGCTTTCAAGATTGCCCTCAACCTTCGCGATCGTCGCATCGTCGAAGCCCTTTGTTTTGAGCGTCGAGTGATTGACACCGGGAGATTGTGCCAACGACCCGTGACCGACAGCATAAGCTTCGATCTCGGCAATGTGTGCTGACCCATAGCCCAGCTTGCTCAAAGCTTCTGGCACGGACCGGTTGATGATCTTGAAGTACCCGCCACCGGCGAGCTTCTTGAACTTCACAAGCGCGAAGTCCGGTTCGATACCTGTGGTGTCGCAGTCCATTACGAGGCCGATGGTGCCGGTCGGCGCCACGACTGTAGCCTGGGCGTTGCGGTAGCCGTACAGTTGACCAAGTTCGATCGCGCGGTCCCAGGCCTTCCGGGCGGCCTCTATCAGGCGGGCATCCTTGCAATGCTGCGCCACAAGCGGAACCGGTGCAATTGACAGATCTTCATAACCATCGGCCTGCCCGTAAGCTGCCCGGCGATGGTTGCGGATCACCCGCAGCATGTCGGCTGCGTTGTCCTGATAGCCGGGAAACGCGCCTTGTTCAGAGGCCATCTCGGCACTTGTCGCATAGGCCGTGCCCGTCATGATCGCAGAAATCGAACCGCAGATCGCGCGGCCTTCTTCTGAATCGTAAGGAATACCAGCCGCCATCAGCAAACCACCGATGTTGGCAAAGCCAAGCCCAAGCGTGCGGTAGCGATAGGACCGCTCGGCAATCTGACGCGACGGGAACTGCGCCATCAAAACCGAGATTTCCAACACAACCGTCCACAACCGGCAGGCGTGCTCAAAGCTCTCGGTGTCAAATGCACTATCGGCGGTGCGGAAGTTCATCAGGTTCAACGACGCAAGGTTGCACGCCGTGTCATCCAGGAACATGTACTCCGAACATGGGTTCGATGCGCGGATGTCGCCGGACTGCGGGCAGGTGTGCCAGTCGTTGATCGTCGTGTGGAATTGAATCCCCGGATCAGCAGACGCCCATGCCGCAAACCCGATATCGTCCCAAAGGTCCTTGGCGTTGATGGTCTTAACCGTCGCCCCGCTGATGCGTGACGTCAGTTGCCAGTCTTTTCCGTCTTCCACGTTGCGCAGGAAATCATCGGTCACGCGAACCGAGTTGTTGGAGTTCTGACCAGACACCGTCAGGTAGGCTTCTGAATCCCAGTCGGTGTTGTAGGTATCGAACTCAATCTCTTTGAAGCCCTGTTTCGCGAACTGCATGACTCGGCGAATATAGTTGTCGGGAACATGATCCCGCCGGGCATCCTTGACGGCACGCTTAAGCGCCGGGTTCTTCTTTGGATCAAAACAGTCATCGCCGTCGGCTTCGCAGTTGACGCACGCCTTCATGACGGCCTTCAGCCGCTTCTGACAGATGATCGAGCCGGTCACGAGGGCTGCAACCTTTTGCTCCTCCTTCACCTTCCAGCTGACATACTCCTCAATGTCGGGGTGATCGACATCGACGACGACCATCTTGGCCGCGCGACGCGTGGTTCCGCCAGATTTGATGGCACCAGCGGCCCGGTCACCAATCTTGAGAAAGCTCATCAGTCCGGACGATTTCCCGCCACCGGACAGCTTTTCACTGAGCCCCCGCAGCGATGAAAAGTTTGTCCCGGTACCAGACCCGTATTTGAACAGGCGGGCTTCGCGAACCCACAGATCCATGATGCCATTCTCGTTGACGAGATCATCCTCGACCGACTGGATAAAGCAGGCGTGCGGCTGCGGGTGCTCGTAAGCACTCTGCGACAGCGTCAGCTTGCCGGTTTCGTAATCGACGTACGAGTGCCCCTGACCAGGGCCATCAATCCCATAGGCCCAATGCAGGCCGGTGTTGAACCATTGCGGAGAGTTCGGAGCGGCAAACTGACTTGCGAGCATGTACCGGTGCTCATCAAAGAAGGCACGGGCATCTTCTTCCGTGGAGAAGTAGCCGCCTTTCCAGCCCCAATATGTCCATGTACCGGCCAGCCTATCGAACACTTGGCGTGCATCGTCTTCACCGCCAAAGCGCTCTTCGCCAGCCAGTTCGAACAAAGCCTTTTCATCAGGCACCGACCGCCACAACCAAGACGGCAAGCTGTTTTCTTCAAATCGCTTGAGTCGGCGTGCGACACCGGCTTTCCGGAAGTACTTTTGCGCCAGGATATCAGCGGCAACCTGCGAGAAGTGCTCTGGCACTTCGAAGCCTTCCAGGCGGAAAACGACAGAGCCGTCAGGGTTTTTGATTTCGGATGTCGCACGACGGAATGGAATAGACGCGTAGGGCGACTTGCCGGCTTCGGTGTAACGGCGCGTAATTTTCATAACGTTTAGGGCTCCCAGGCTTGGTTTGGGACCCCGTCGGTTCGTCAGGTACTTATAACAACGCGACAGACTGGAACATGTCCCGGCTCAAGACGGAGCGAGGTGTCGTTCAACCAACCGCAACACCAATGCGGCCGGCCATTTTGTCAGGTGTTGGCTCTCGAACAGAGGCCGCGTCGCACGCAGTCAGGCGCCCCGGCCACACACGGATTGAGGGCCAGAGATTTACGAACTGCACAAAACGCTTTGAGGTACGGTCGTTGGAGGTAGGGCGCATCAAGACCGTACTTCGGCAAGCCGATCCGGTGCGCTTTCGAAGATCAGCATCACCGATTCGATCACCCCAACAACAGCCCCCCATGCAACCGAAACCACAATTTCTAGGGGTGGCTTGCGCTCTGAGAGCTAGATGTAGTGGTGGAAAAGGTGGGGTAAAACGTGTGTCTAAGCACCGTTTGTGGCCGCCTGGACAATGGCGCAGCGACTGAAAAGACGGCGCAACAAGGACAATCGGACAAACGTAATCGCGTTATCCACAAGGTCGTACGGTGCCAAAAAGTTAACCTGATTCCAGATGCAACGCGTGTGGCATAGATGTCGCCATCATCCGCCATCATCGCTTTCAGACTTGGGGATTGCTCCAACAGGGCCATGCCGCCCCGGTCGGACAGTCAGCCCGGCCATCCCCTCACTCAGTCATATGGACACCGCCGCGGCTTTTCGTTATCGCAGAAGCCTGATGGAGCGCGCCTGCAAACAAGGCCGCAACGCGCGTCGCAACAGGGCAGCGCGCAACCACATAGTGCGAACGCCAAAAGGGAACATGATCAATGAGCCTGTTCACGGAAATCTTCAGCTGGTGGGGCGGGAACACATGGGGGACCCGCTACACGCTGTGGAAGACCGCTACGCTCATTGGTGAAGATGATTTTGGCAACACCTACTACGAGCAAAAGGAAGGTGTCGGCCCACACGGGATGCCACGGCGGTATGTGCTCTACACCGATCTGGCCGACGCTTCGAAGGTCCCGCCCGAATGGCACGGTTGGCTGCACCACACCGTAAAAGACCCGCCCACCGCGGAAGACTACAAACCCCGCGAGTGGCAGTTGCCGCACAAAATGAACATGACCGGCACGCGCCATGCTTACAGGCCCAAAGGGTCAATCCTCAATGCGGACAAGCGCGAACCCACCACGGGTGACTACAAAGCCTGGAAACCGGAATAGGCGGTCGCCTGATTGATCCGTAGCGCCCGATAGACTTGATATCGGCCACTCGGGCGGAAGCCCCAGTGACGTTGCCGCCGACACGCCGCATAGAAAGCCGGTCAACGCAGCTGGAGACCGCGCAACGCAATCGCTGAGGCAAAAATGAGCGACGCCAACACACATGGCCTTTGGATCGCCCACGTCACAGTGAAAGACCTCGACCGCTATGGTGATTACCTTGCGGCGGCCTCACCCGTGTTCGCGCGGTATGGCGCGGTGTTCCAGGCGCGCGGTGGACGATATGAACCCGTCGAGGGCATCTCGCGGGATCGTCATATCATCATCCAGTTTCCCACCTACGATGCGGCTCTGGCATGTTACCAGGACCCCGAATATCAAGAAGCTGCTAGGATCAGGATGACCGCTGCCGAAACAGAAATCGTAATTGTTGAAGGGGTTGCCCAGACGTGATGCGCAACCAGAAACCTCTCAACCAGAAACGGCCAATGGCATCCGCACCTCACCACTGTGCCGTCAGCCACCGGACCCGACCACGGTTTGCCGCTCTAAAGCGTGTTTGCGGTCTCATCATCGTCTCAGCACTTGTTGCAACGCCCGCCACGGCGCAGCGCATGGAAAACGAGGTGGCCGTCTTTGCAGCACTGGATAAAGTAACCGCACGCATCAAGCAGCTTGAAGTGCCGCTGAACGAGACCATCGATTTTGGCGCGTTGAAAATCACGCCGCGCGTCTGCTACTCACGCCCGGCAACTGAACGGCCCAAAACAACATCGTTCGTCGAAGTCATGGGAACCGAACTCGATGGCAGCGAAAAGCGACTGTTCTCCGGGTGGATGTTTGCCGAAAGCCCTGGACTGCACGCAGTCGAGCATCCCGTATTCGACGTGTGGCTGACCCGCTGTAAAAAACCCGTCGGCGGTGTTCCGGTCGCCAACAGCGAGGCCGATGGCGCAACCGGTGATGGTCAACCACAGCCCGCAGCTCAACCACCCCAACGCCGTCGCTTCAGGCGCTAAGCTGAAGCCTTCTGCCCCGAAAACATGCGTCAGCAAGAAGTGACGGTATCAAGAAAATCGTCCCGGAAAGCTCGGACGGACTTTTAGGCCTCTTCAAGCTCGTAATGATTGAGCGGGCCTTCGTTTTCGTTGCTGACATCTTCCCAAATGGCAGGCGGCAATCCGAACAGCTCCATCGCCGTTTCGACACCGCGATCCATGTCGGGAACCCGTGTTCCGCGCCAGTCCTCAATCGAGCTGACCGCCCGGTTGACAAGATCAAGCCCGGGAACGTCTTGATCGCGCGGTGTCACAATCTCAAAGACGGTGGCGCGCTCAAATGAATGCTCGGCCGTGTCCGCGAGCTGGCCATAGGTTTCAGGTGTGACGATCTGCAGACGGCCATTGCGCGGCACGACATAGAGCGCGTTCACAACGGCGCGCGCCTTGACCTGCGGTGGCTTGAGCCACGCGCGTGCCTCCGCCAACGTGTTCATCACATCATCATAGGTTGAGAACCAAGGCATACCCATGAGAGGCGGACCCCAGGACACAATTCGCTTCGCCTGGGCAAACTCTTTTTCAGTCCGGCCATCCGCAGCCCTTGCGAACTCCGCCCAGAGTTGCCGCTCGGCTGCATCCACCAGATCCAGCGCCCAGTCGACGCCTTCGGGCTTAACTCCATTGGGAAATGGCGTCGGAACTTGCACCGGCTCATCAAACCCTTCGCCCGCGACACAGGCTGCAACCGTTAACAAAAGATCGCCTTCGAAGTTCTGGGCTGCGAGTAGCGGAGACGCCTCCAACAGAAGACGCGCCATGGGGATCATCAACCCAATGGACTCGCGATGAACGAGCATCAGCTCGACATCAGCGGGTGAAAACCGCGACAGTGGCACATACCGCAACGCATGCAGATCAGGCAGGTCACCCCAAGCCACCGCATCACCGAAATCAATGCCCTCGATTTCCGTTAACGTCAGGTCGGGATCAATGCCAAACCGTGTCCGCAGCGCTGCAAGAAACGCAGCATCTGCTTGTGCGCGCTGTGCGGTTAGTGCTTGGGCAAGCTTGTGGCAATCTACGATCTCTTCACTCATCTGCAGTTACGGCCAGGGTCTCGAGTTAATCACCAATATTGAACGCGGAACGCGCGAAACTAAAGGCTCACCGCGGCACATGCCGAGCAAGACTGTCACAAAAAATGGCTTTCGCCGGCCTAACGCAAGTGGACTGCGACCTGTGGCGCAAAGTACGTCAAAATCCCTTTCGCGCCTGCCCGTTTGAACGCCAATAGGCTCTCTGGAATAACGCGTTTTTCATCCAGCCAGCCATTTTGAACAGCAGCCATGATCATCGCGTATTCGCCGGAGACCTGATAGGCGTACGTTGGGACAGTAAAGGCCTCGGACACGCGTTGAACAATGTCCAGGTATGCCATGCCGGGTTTCACCATGACCATGTCGGCGCCTTCATCGATATCAAGCGCAACTTCGCGAAGTGCCTCGTCCGTATTGCCCGGGTCCATTTGATAGGTCCGCTTATCCCCCTTCAGGTTGGACGAAGATCCAACCGCATCGCGAAATGGTCCATAAAACGCCGATGCATACTTGGCCGCATACGCCATGATCAGAGTGTTGTCGTGCCCATTGTCTTCCAAAACGCTGCGGATGGCGGCAACGCGCCCGTCCATCATGTCCGAGGGAGCCAGGATATCCGCGCCTGCTTCGGCCTGATTGAGCGCCTGTTTTTGAAGTGCCACCAAGGTTTCATCATTCGCGATATCGGCACCACGCATCAAACCGTCATGACCATGCGACGTGTAGGGGTCCAAAGCCACATCGAGAATAACTCCGACATTCAGGTTGACGGCTTTGATGGCCCGGGTGGCGCGGCACACCAGATTATCCGCATTGAAGGCCTCTTGGGCCGCATCGTCCCTAAGGGCAGGGTCGGTGTAGGGAAACAGCGCCACCGCTGGAATGCCAAGATCAACGGCTTTGCGGATGTCTTCAACGGCCAGATCGATCGACAGCCGGTCGACCCCGGGCATGGCCGGAACCGGCACGCGTGTCTGTGTGCCCTCGACAATGAACAAAGGCCAGATCAGATCATCCACGCTCAGACGTGTTTCGCAAACCAGCCGCCGCGACCAGTCGGCCTTGCGGTTCCGCCGCATCCGAACATGGGGAAAGCCGCCTGACGGCGAAGTCTGATCGAGCCGTTTGATCATGAATGCGCAAGCCTTTTGCATTTGGACCGAATGTGTCGCTGTGGCCCGGGAAGCGCGGCGGTCTTGGAAAACCGGCTCAAAGCCATGACCCGCCGGCACGCTTTCCGCAAGGGCATGACGGGTGTGCTGCCACCAAAGCAGTAGCAAGCCCGTGAACTTCCGCTGGAATGCCCTCTCATCCGGTCCACAAACCAGGCTCAGGGCCTCTCATTCACTCGCAGTAGTTGGATCTCTTGCGGGGTGCCAGATCGACATGGAAATGGTTGCGATGGGCGTTGTTGGCTTCTGGCCCCAGTGTCGTCCCAAAAATTCGGCACGCCCGCTCATGGGCTTCCTTCAGAAAACGCGCACGGGGCGATCGTGCAGGCTTCGGCTCTTTAGGCGCTGCAACCTTGGTGATCTGTGATTTGCGCGATAACGCACCGGCAGCCGCTGACTGGGCCGGTTTCGGTCCACCCAGACGGCTGGGCCCTGAAGCACCGCCTTCAAGTGAAAACGCCGCCGTACCGCCAACACCGTAACCTTCAAAAAGCGTGGCCCTGCGCAGGGCTGGCGGCGGAACACCACCGGCCCCCTGTTGCGTGCCCTGGGCTGCGACCTGAGACGCAGCCTCTTGGTCAGCCCGTTGCTGAGCCTGATCTCGGGCCGCAGAGGCTTTCGCAGCCAACTCGGCATTGCGCTTCTCAATCCGTTCGCGCCGCGCAACCTGGAACGCCTCAATATCTCGGCCCGTCGGCCCCCAGTGGCTCAACAGCCGTGCATCCCGGCCCTTGGCGGTCACAAACCCCCGAATATCAAGCGCGTTGGCTTTGGCATGTTCCGACAGACGGCCATTCTTGCGGCCATACGCATTCCGACAGGAATACGAGCTCATATTCTCCAGCTTGACGATCGGGCTCTTAAGATGCTTCCGCGCAAGCGGCTGAAGGTCCTTTTCTAGCCATTTATGCAGCGCGACGACCATATCGCAGTTCACGATTGCCGGTGGGACAACCGCGACGCGGGGTGATGAGCCCAGACTGATCAGCTTAACCGGAGCGGCATCACCGCAAGGCCCCTTTTTGATCGGGGCTTCGGGCCGCGTTTCGGCCTTGATGTTCCCCAGCAAACGGCGACATCGCGCTTGCGCGACTTGAATATCGTTTTGAGTATAAACGTCCGCAACGGCTGGCGCTTTTGGCTGGGCCAGACCGGTCTGGCTTGGCTGCTTCGCACTCCCGGCTTGTCGGCGAAGCGGCGACGCAACCGGTGGTCGACGTGGGGAGGCTGAGGGAACGGTGACGCCACCAGCCGCCGTTTGGCGCTGAGGCAAGACCTTTGGCCATTCAGGTTCAGGCCCCGTTGAGGGATAGGGCTGTGTTTGGACAAATGTCTTCGTGTGCCAGGGCTTGGGCTGTTTTGTAGGGAGAGGTGGAACGACGACAACGCGGTTGGGCTTGGAGCGCGACCGTCGCGTCCGCTGATCCCCACCGGTAAGACTGGTAATGATTTGGTTGAGGCTTTGTGCGTGAGCCTGATCGCTCAGCAGCGTGACGCCGGGTAGAATGACAAGGCCCACAACACCAGCAGCAATCACCGGCAGTGAGCAGGCAGCCCATCTCGCAAATCTCCAACGCACAAAACGCACCAAAACACTCCGTGCAGCCATTCTCTACGTGCCCCCGTCCCGTATATCTACCGTCTCGTCAAGATCTGTGGCGTTGCGCCCTACGCGGTCGGATTGGGCAAGTCTGTCCCACGACCCCGTAAAGCGATTAAAGCGCGCATATCAGCTCGCGAAGCCGTTCACCGACTGACATCCCCCGGCAATCCAATAGTCGGTGATTCGCGCGCAAGAAAGGCAGCGTCTTAAGATTGACGACCCTTTTGCCCGTTCAATCTCAAACGCCACCGGCCCAGCTCCGAAGCGCTGGACCGGCTTCGGCGGTAAATGCTGGAAAACCTTGACAAAGCCGACAAGAGAGCCAGATGCGGCGTAAGCGATGCTGCCCCACAGCCAGATGCCGTGTGCGCCCCAAAATGATATGCAGGTTTGGGACAAAACTTCAGCCAACGGACGCACCACCATGACAACGACGATGCAACAAAGCGCGCAAACCGTCATCTCGGAAAACGACCGTGCTGCTGCCGTCATCACGCTAAACCGCCCGAAGGCGCTCAACGCACTCAATGCTGAAATGCGCGCAGCCATAGCCGAGGCGATCCACCCGCTGACCCGCAATCCCGAGATCTACGCTCTTGTTCTGCGGTCCACCTCTGCAAAGGCCTTTTGTGCCGGAGGCGACGTCCGCGAACTGGTCACGTGGGCAAAAACGGATCGAGCACGCGCAAAAGGTGCATTCGCCGCCGAGTACCAACTGGACTGGGCCTTGGAATGCTTGACCAAACCCAGTGTCTCGCTCGCGGATGGATTTGTTATGGGCTCAGGCGCTGGGTTGACCGCCTACAACACCCACCGGGTCGGCGGCGAACGGTACGCGTTTGCGATGCCCGAAACAGCCATCGGGTTCTTTCCAGATGTCGGCATCGCGCACGCTCTGGCGAGGATGCCGGGGCATATCGGAGCCTATCTCGGCCTCACTGGTGCGAGGCTGGGGCGCGATGATGCTTTTCACTTAGGCCTTCTGACACATCTCATCTCGGCTGATCAGTTCGACGATATTCAGGAACGTCTGGCCGAGGCCTGGCCCATTGACGACGTTCTGGACGACCGTCACATGCCACCCGGCAGTGGCGAATTGAGCCTGCCTCGGTCAGTCATCGACGACTGCTTTGGAGCAGAAAACGTTCAGGATATCTTGAGCCGACTGGAAGTCGTGGTCGGCACACACCATGACTGGGCACAGAAAACCTTAAAAGACCTGAAGGCCCGCTCACCCATCGCCTTGGAGGTGACGCTGCAACATATCCGCAAGGCAGCGCGCTATGATCTGCGTGAAACGCTGCAGATGGACTATCATCTGGCCGTTCGATTTCTCGAAGAGCCGGATTTTGCCGAGGGAGTCCGGGCAGCCCTCATCGATAAGGATGGTCAGCCAAACTGGCAGCCAGCCGAGCTATCAGACGTGAGCCAGGAACGAGTTGCTGCCTTTTTTAAGCCCGACGAGACGGACGCCCTGGTGCTGCCGAGCCGCGAGGATATGCAGCGCTAGCCTGCAGGACTTGGTAAATGGCCGGGCAACATTTGAGCCTTGTGGTCGTGTGAAACCATCAAAAGCAAACAAAGCCAGACATCTGAGCACAATCTCCAGGTGCAATTCGAACGCTTACAGCATCGTTTCGCCCAATTCGCGCCAACTCAGGGTTGATAAAGTCTTCCTGGGACCCCCCGTTACTATTCTTTTACTATGTCTATTTAGGTAACCTTTATCTATCCCGATTACCTTTTGTCTCAACCCAGAAGCAAAAACTGGGAAACGAATAGTCAAACAGGTAAGAGGCAAGAGTAATATGAGTGTCGCATTCGACATGGGGCGCCACACCGCGCCGGAAGCGGAAGAGCAAAACTTTCGCGGAGAGTATCTCCAGGCGTTGCGTTTGATTGAACGCCTTCACCGTCTTCTGCTCGACGTGATCAAAGACGAATTTGACCGTCTTGGCGGCGTCGATCTCAACAGCGTGCAGGCCTTGCTGCTCTATAACATTGGCGACAGCGAACTCACTGCAGGCGAATTGAAAACCCGCGGTTATTACCTTGGCTCAAACGTGTCCTATAACCTCAAGAAGCTCGTGGACATGGGTTACATCCACTATAAGCGCTCCGAAACCGACAAGCGCTCGGTGCGCGTCAGCCTGACAGACAAAGGCTTAGAAGCCTGTGACGTGGTTCACAAGCTTTACGAGCGTCAGTTGGGGTCCATCGAGACCGTTGGCGAAGTCAACCAGGAAGACTTTAATCGTCTCAACAAAGCGCTCGTACGTCTTGAGCGCTTCTGGTCAGACCAGATCCGTTACCGTCTCTAACCACGGCAAAACGGCCAGGAATTAGCAACAAGGGATCGCTTTCGCGGTCCCTTTTGTGTTTCTGGGTCACGGCGAATTCGAGAAGCCGGATTTTCGCATCATCCGGCTTGGCGAGAGCATCTCCCCAACGCCCCAGACGAAAAGAATTGTTGCGCCTGCGCATCACACTCTGTTTTGCCCCGGATTCTCGCGGGCCAGCCCTTTAGTTCAGCCCCCGAATAACGCACAGTTAGGCACTGTGACCGCGCCGTCAGACCAACACCGGCAGTCCATGAGCGCGCAAGTCGTCGCCCATGTGGACACGCAAGTGTGAGGCTGGCGTGAGCAGCGGGTTGAGGGTGAGTTAACAGTCGGTGATTAGCGTGTGTCAGGCCGGGGCGCAGTGTAGGATTTGGCAAAGCCTAATCTGCAATGGACCCCGCCAAAAATTGGCGCGCTGCATCAGCGCTCAAATACCATGAAGAGGTCTCCTCGTGACGAAAGCGCACCTTCACCGTTTCTCGCAGATTTTGGCTATCGCCCCTTTTGCGGTGCTGGCTGCCGCATTCGCAACGCCCGCTAACGCCCAGGGTCCAAACGATTGGATGTCAGGCGTTTTCAATCAGAGCAGTTCATCGGGCTACCTGGATCGAACGTTCGCCAGACGCTGGCAGGCCAACCCGCCCAAGGGCTTCCCAACGCTTTCACCTGCCAATCTGGCTGCAACCAAGGCAGCCGTTAAGCGCTACAGTAAGATCGTCAAATCTGGCGGCTGGCCAAAAATCCCCGACGGGAAGTTAGTGGGCGGCAGTTCAGGCCCGGCCGTCGAGCGCCTGCGTCAGCGCCTCACACTCAGCGGCGAACTCACCGAGGCGTCCTACTGGAGCCCCGACCATTTTGGTGTCGGCCTCGAAAAGGCAGTCAAACGGTTCCAGGCCACGAACGGTCTAGCACCCACCGGCATCGTAGACAGGCGCACGCTTGCAGCATTGAACGTACCGGCCAAAGACCGCCTGAAGCAGCTCAAACTCGGTGTGAAGCGTTTGCGCCAGTATGTGCGCAAAACCAAGAGCGGGCGCTATGTGGCCGTCAATATCCCAAGTGCTCAGATCGAAGCTGTGGTAGACGACCGCATCGCTTCGCGCCATGCTGGTGTTGTTGGCAAGATTGATCGCAAGACACCGCTGCTCACCTCACGCATTCACGAACTGAACTTCAATCCCGTTTGGCGCCTCCCGCCCACGGTGGTCACGAAGGACTTGATCCCGAAGGGCCGTAGTATGCACCGTAAGGGGCAGTCGGTACTCGTCAAATATGGGATCGACGCCTACGACGGTTCGGGCCGCAAGGTGAACCCGCAAAAAATCAATTGGACGTCCAGCCGTCCCTTCAGCCTGTCCTATCGCCAGCAGCCCGGTGAGGATAATCCGCTCGGCTTTGTGAAAATCAACTTCCACAATGCGCATGCCGTCTATTTGCATGATACGCCTTCGGATACGATTTTCGGCCGAAATTTCCGCGCCGCAAGTTCCGGCTGCATCCGCGTTCAAAATATTGAGCAACTCGCCACGTGGATCTTGAATGGCCAGGATGGTTGGGAGCGCTACAAGGTCGATGCCATTAAGGAAAATGGTGAACGCAAGGACGTCCGGATCAAGAAGCCGGTCAAACTTTACTTCACCTACATTACAGCTTGGGCGACGAAGGACGGAGTGGTTCAGTTCCGTCGTGATCTTTACCGTCGCGACAGGGTTAGCAGGCTGGCATCGGCTTACTGAAATCGCAGCTGCGGAATTGCTGCGGCACAAAAAAAACCGGTGGGTCGCACATGCGCCCATCGGTTTTTTTTGTTGTGCCGCCTTTATTTGCAACGGTCGCAACTGCCTGCGGCACTCAGCGCCGATGACGTAACCAAGAGACGCATTGTTTCGAGCGTTATCAGCGGCTAGCTTATGCTGACCGCTAAAACACCGGTGGTATAGCCCGTTCGCAAATTGAACACCTCAGGCCATGAAATGCGCCGCATTTTTTAGTCCTTTTTGGGTTCTATGTAGATGACTTGTGCTCTGTCCAGCTCATATGCTCGGAGGAGCCAACGAAAAAATAACGTCCGAGGTCGGTGAATGAACTACCAGTCCGTATTCGAAAATGCGATCGGCGCCCTTCACCGAGAGGGGCGGTACCGTGTTTTCGCGGACCTGAAGCGTCGCTGTGGAGCCTATCCGGAGGCCCAGCATTTCGCTAACGGCTCTGACCGTCTCCCATCACCGAACGAAGTGCGCATCTGGTGCTCGAACGACTACCTTGGCATGTCGCAGCACCCAAAGGTCCTTCAGGCGATGCACGAGGCGCTTGATACCGTGGGGGCAGGCTCCGGTGGCACGCGCAACATCTCGGGCACGACCCACTACCACGTGGAACTTGAACAAGAGTTGGCAGACCTGCACGATAAGGAAAGAGCGCTTCTCTTCACGTCCGCCTTTGTTGCCAATGATGCAACGCTGGACACCATTCAGCAGTTGATCCCGGGCCTCGTTCTTTTCTCCGATGAAAAAAACCACGCTTCGATGATTGCAGGCATCCGACACGGCGGCGGCAAGAAGCACATCTGGCGGCACAACGACGTCGCTGATCTTGAGCAGCTTCTCGCGCAGTATCCAAAAGACACGCCAAAGCTGATCGCGTTTGAAAGCGTCTACTCGATGGATGGGCATATCGCGCCAATCCACGCCATTTGCGATCTGGCCGAAAAGTATGGCGCCATGACCTACATCGATGAGGTCCACGCAGTCGGTCTTTATGGGCATCGCGGTGGAGGCATCTCAGAACGTGATAAGGCCGCGCATAGGATCGATGTGATCAACGGCACGCTGGCCAAGGGCTTCGGCGTGATGGGTGGCTACATCGCTGCTTCCAAGGCGATCTGTGATGCCATCCGGTCTTATGCGTCCGGTTTCATTTTCACGACATCTCTGGCACCCGCGATCGCAGCCGGTGCCCTGGCTTCCATTCGGCATCTGAAGACCAGCAATGATGAGCGTTTGCGGCACCAGGAGCGGGCAGCCACCTGCAAGGCCAGGCTGATCGACGCCGGGCTGCCTGTGATGGACAACCCCAGCCATATCGTGCCCGTCATGGTCGGTGATCCTGTACACTGCAAGGCAGTGACGGATGCCCTGCTTGCGCATCACGGGATTTATGTTCAGCCGATCAACTATCCGACCGTCCCTCGCGGAACAGAACGCATCCGTCTGACGCCGTCACCTGTTCACACCGACGAGCACATGGATCATCTGGTGAGCGCGCTGACATCGCTTTGGGAACGCTGCCCGGTGGCAAAGGATACTTACGTGCGCCTCGCTGCGGAGTAGCGGAACCAAGAAGCTGCGGAGTAGTGGAACCAAGAAGCTGCGGACGGAGTAGCGGAACGCAGCAGCCTCGGCGTAGTGGTGCCCACCCATTTGAGACTGGTAACTTCGGTGGTTGAACCCGCTGCAGTTTTTTCCTCGTTCCAACCCGTCTCGTGGTGCATTTTTGTGCAGCGCAAGTTGCGCTCGATGTGAAATCGACGGTCGCTGCTTATTCGCCGAAGGCTCCGAACGTGACGCGCCCGGTTTGACTTTGGGCAATACGATCACTGCCTGAGATGACCACGTCGAATGCAGCGCTTGCACCGCGACCGGCGCCTGTTCAAGGCGACTTCAGAAAGCATCCTCCAAAAAGACAAATTTGGAGGCAATTTCAGTTGTTTCACACGCTGTTCAGTTCACAGATAAGGCTGCATCGAATAGGAGGGCCGACCCCGTCCACGACCACGAAAGAGCGAGTCGCAATCCGGCCGTTTGTACCTTTCCGTCTATAGACCAAAGTGCCCTCGACAGGGTCTCCAATCGCGCTTGTGAGCCATTAACATGCGTGTAATGCTAGGTACTATAACGCGTAGAAGACAGCAGTGTCGGACATCTCAGGAATAGACGAACTGGCCCAGGCCAGCGGAAAAAAGCCAGCCTAATCAAAGAGCGGCAAAAAAGAACAACCCGAGAGCCGCAAGACGGGCTCAACAACGACGACAATGAGTTCGTTACTGCTTGTCGCGGGTCAAAAAACCTACGCTAGGGACGAGACGCGCCGTACGAACCTGACACTCGCGCAGACACTGCGCGGAATGCCGTCAAGTAACCGATGCCAAACCTGCCATCCCGGCTCACGGTCAACAAACACCGGGCATCGTTGAGGGGAAGTTCAAGTGCAAAACCCAGCGACCGATTTCGGCCAGATCCTAGATGAAGCCGCCTTGGCCCGGACCCGCACGATCATCACGCTTCAACGAACGAAGCTGGACGAACAAGCCCTGGCACTGATGGCCGAAGAAGTTCTCGTCCGCCTCTCTGAGAGTTTTGAGAAAACACTACGCGGTCCAGCCATCCCAAACCGGGCGGAAATCGACGCCTTTTGTGATTTGCTCATCGGCGAAGATGAAGATGCAGCCCACGAAATGATCGTGTCCATCCGTGAAGACGGTGCCAGCCTCGATACCGTTTACCTTGGATATTTTTCGCAAGCTGCGCGCCGACTGGGCGAACTGTGGGAAACGGATAAGGTTGCGTTCACCGACGTGACCATCGCATCGGGCCGGATGTATGCCATCATGCGCGCCATGCGCCACATCATTGCAGCCCCACCGCCCAGCAGCGAACGGCATGCATTTTTTGCATCTGCCCCCTGCGAGACCCACACCCTCGGCGTGACCATCGCAGCAGACCTTCTCCGTCAACGTGGATGGGAAATCGACCTGGAAACGGATCGCTCACACGACGAACTGGTCGCCGCAGTCCGCAGAACGGACCATAACATCATTGGGCTATCCGCCAGCCACTCGGATTCGTTGGTGGCCCTGTCACGGTTGGTTGTCGCCATGCGCATCGTCAAGCCGCATGCGTTCATCATGATCAGCGGATCGATTACGGAAGCCGTCCCTGACATCAGCCAATTGATCGACGCGGATTGTGTCGTCTCGAACGTGCCAGACGCCGTCGAACATATGGAGCGTATCTTGGCCGAACGCGAAGCAAGCGCTTAAAAGCGCACAAGCCGACGTTCTCACTGACAAATCGCCACTTCTCACTGACAAACCGCCATAAGAACAATGTGGCGGTCGTGAACACGGCCGGTGGACGGCTGCAAGCTATGAACCATTGTGCTTTTGCACAGCATTGCCGGGGCGGCCGGGCCCACCAAAGCGACAAAGCCTCAGCCCCATGGACCCCGCTTGATCGTGAACCCCGCTGAATCAAGGGTAAACCTACCCGTTCGGGCATTCGATCGGGCAAAAAACCCCACCCCTTACGCTGGGCAGGCGCGGCAGGCGGTCACCGTTTATTGGCAGACCATACACGACTATGGTAGCGGTATTGTTCATCGTAGCGGTCCAGGCGGGTGGTCCGATAATCAAAACCCGTCGTTTGGCATACCACAGGCTCATAACCCAAAAAGGCGAGGACGCTCATGTCGACGGCACACGCACAACGCGGCGCACATCATCAAACATTCTTCACAGCCCCGCTGGCTGAGACCGATCCTGAAATGGCCGCCGCCATTGAAAAAGAATTTGACCGCCAGCAAAACGAAATCGAACTGATTGCCTCTGAAAACATCGTCTCACAGGCGGTTCTCGAGGCCGCTGGTAGCGTTTTGACCAACAAATACGCCGAAGGCTACCCCGGACGCCGTTACTATGGCGGTTGCCAGTACGTTGACATCGCAGAAGATCTGGCTCGCGATCGCGCAAAGAAGCTGTTCAACTGTGAATACGCAAACGTCCAGCCGAACTCGGGCAGCCAAGCCAACCAAGGCGTCTTCACCGCCCTCCTTCAGCCCGGCGACACCATCATGGGCCTCAGCCTTGCAGCAGGTGGCCACCTGACTCACGGGGCGTCCGTAAATCAGTCCGGTAAGTGGTTCAAAGCCGTGCATTACGGTGTTGACCGTGAAACCCACCTGATCGACATGGACGAAGTGCGCCGTATGGCCCACGAGCACAAACCCAAGCTGTTGATTGCTGGCGGTTCAGCCTATCCACGGCACATCGATTTCGCTGCCTTCCGGGAAATTGCCGACGAAATCGGAGCCTACTTCCTGGTCGACATGGCCCACTTCGCAGGTCTCGTCGCAGCAGGCCTCTACCCAAGCCCCATCCCGCACGCACATGTTTGTACCTCCACAACCCACAAAACACTGCGCGGACCACGCGGCGGAATCATCCTGACAAACGACGGTGATCTGGCCAAGAAGTTCAACTCCGCAATCTTCCCCGGAATTCAGGGTGGTCCGTTGATGCATGTCATCGCCGGTAAAGCAGTTGCGTTCGGCGAAGACCTGCGTCCAGACTTCAAGGTTTACATCCAAAGCGTCATCGAGAATGCCAAGGCTATGGGCGAAGTCCTCGTGGACCGCGGATACGCTCTTGTTTCCGGCGGCACCGACAGCCACCTGATCCTGGTCGACCTGCGTCCAAAGGGCATCACCGGAAATATCTCGGAGAAATCGCTGGGCCGCGCGCACATCACCTGCAACAAAAATGGGATCCCATTCGACCCCGAAAAGCCGATGGTGACGTCTGGCATTCGTTTGGGCACACCAGCTGGAACGACGCGCGGCTTCGGCATCGCTGAATTCCGTGAAGTGGGACGTTTGATCGCCGACGTTCTTGATGGCTTGGCCGAAAACGGCGAAGAGGGTAACGCTGCTGTCGAAGAGAAAGCGAAAGAACAGGCGATCGCGCTCTGCAAACGCTTCCCAATCTACACTTGATGGTCGAAGCAAGGTCGAACTGAGCGGGGCGCAGCATCGTGACAGCGCGAATTCGCTGGGAGAATAACACCTAGCGCCTACTCAGACGGCGATTGAACCGCTAGACTAAGACGCCAGCTTTCAGGAATTGGAGGCTGGCGTTAATCGTTCTGGTCACACACGGCATCATCGGCACGTGTTGTAGCCAACTGGTGAGGACTTCGGCACAGATGAGATGCCCGTACTGCGCAAGTGAGGCGACTCAGGTCAAGGACAGCCGCCCCGCTGAAGACAACACGGCGATCCGGCGCCGCCGGGTTTGTCCGGATTGTTCAGCGCGTTTCACCACGCACGAGCGCGTACAATTGCGCGAACTGACCGTCGTCAAGCGCTCCGGGCGGAAGGTGCCCTTCGACCGTGACAAGCTCTTGGGCTCTGTTGTGATCGCGTTGCGCAAACGCCCCGTGGACCGCGATGACATCGAGCGCATGGTCTCCGAGATCGTCCGTGAACTTGAAACGCGTGGCGATCAAGAAATTACGTCCGAGGATATCGGTGAAGCTGTCATGGACGCCCTGCGCGGGCTGGATCCCGTTGGCTACGTTCGCTTCGCCTCCGTTTACCGGGACTTCCGAGAAGCTGCCGATTTCGAAGGCGTGCTGGGGGAAATCGCCAGGGATGCCGTCCCACCACCAGCCGAACCCTGGCTTGAGGATGAGCGCGCGCGCCTCGCCGCTGCAAAAGCAAAGCGCGGCCAACTCGCCACGGTGGCACCAATTTCCAATCCGCGCAGCATGGCACAACCGTTATCGCAGCGCCCGGTGGCTGCCAAAAAACATTGAGTTCTAATTCCACGCGCGATGATCCGAAAACCGTCGGAGCGCTTCAAGGCGCGTCGCATGCTCCGTTTGATGTCCGCATGATGCGAACGGCACTCCTCGTTGCCGCGCGCGGCCTGGGGCGAACAGCACCAAATCCGGCGGTTGGTGCCGTCATTGCCAATGAAACCACCGGCGAGATCATTTCGCGCGGCTGGACCCAACCCGGTGGGCGACCCCATGCGGAGACCCAGGCGATTGAACGAGCGGGCGCGCGCGCGCGCGGCCAAACCATTTACGTGACATTAGAGCCCTGTTCGCATTTCGGTAAGACCGCACCCTGCGCCGACGCCATCATTGCCGCCGGACTGCGCCGGGTCGTCGTCGCCATCGAGGACCCTGACCCGCGCGTATCGGGTCGGGGCCTCGACCGATTACGCGAAGCAGGTATTGCGGTCACCCGTTTCGTGCTCGCCGACGAAGCGCATGCCTCCCTGCGCGGGCACATCGTCCGGGTGACCGAAAGGCGTCCGTTCGTCCAAATCAAGATGGCGCTGAATGATGATGGGCAGGTCGCGCGCGGCAGCAACGGTCAACCCGTCTGGGTGACAGGTCCGCTCGCCCGCCGCTTCGGGCACATGCTGCGTGCCAAAGCCGATGCAATTCTGATTGGGGCAGGCACGCTGCGGGATGACAATCCATCGTTGACATGCCGTTTGCCCGGGCTGGACCATCGCACGCCACAACCCGTTGTCCTCGCGGGAAAAGGCCCCTTGCCGGCGTACGCAACCCTGTTGGCGCCTGAAAGCGCCAGTGGTGCGGATCATTCCAGCCGCCTCAATACAATTCTGGCCATCCCCGCCGATGCCCAATCCCGAAACTCAGACAGCGTTGAAGAAGACCATCCAGCCCTGGATATGGTCCCATTGAAAACAGTGGGGGGGCAGATATGGTTGCCGGCGTTGGCCGAGGCTTTGGTTGGCCGAGGTATCACCCGCCTGCTGGTCGAGGGCGGTCCGGCGATATGCCAGGCTTTCTTAAATGCGCGCATGGCCGATGAAGTCGTTGTGTTTCAAAGTCTGGGAGCAGATGGCATGGACGCGGCCAGACAACGTGTCCAAAACCAGTTGAACGCCCAGACATCAGGCATCAACTTTGTATGCTTTGGGCAACGTCGTCTGGACAAAGATGCAATGTTTGTCTTCCAGCCGGTTGCCCAGCCAGACCTTGCTCCATGAGACGCTGGGGAACATCCACCACACCGCGGACCCATGAACACCGCGGATCGATCACCACGCTAGTTTGAGACAGACATCAGACCCGCACACGACATTCAGACACGCCTGACCACGTCAATGAGAGGACATCGAACCAACCTATGTTTACCGGGATCATCACCGACGTCGGCAAAGTCGCAGGCAGCAAAGGCGAAAGCTTTGCCATCGCCACGGCCTATAAGCCAGACACCATCGACATTGGCGCATCGATTTGCTGCGATGGGTGCTGCCTCACCGTGACGTCGGTCAACGCAAAAGATGATGGCGCGCTGTTTACCGTGGACGTTTCAAACGAGACACGCTCGAAAACCTCACTGGCGGCCTGGACTGAGAACCGTCCCGTCAATCTCGAACGCTCACTAACGCTTGGGGCCGAAATGGGCGGTCATGTTGTCACCGGCCATGTGGACGGGACCGCCCGCGTGGTCGATATCGCTGAGGATGGTGAAAGCCGCCGCTTCACATTCGAGGTGCCCGACCATTTGGCGATTTATATTGCCCCAAAAGGATCAATTGCACTCGATGGAACGTCTTTGACCGTCAACGAAGTGCGCGGCAACACATTCGGGGTCAATCTCATCCCGCACACCTTGACGGTGACGACATGGGGCGCGACAACGCGCGACCAGTTGGTAAATCTGGAAGTAGACCTGTTCGCTAGATACGTCGCGCGACTGATGGAGTTTCGCAAGTGAGTGAAATCGGAGCCACGGCGGTTTACGCGGAAGGCAAAGGATTCCTGTCGTCCACTGAGGAAATTGTCGAGGACATGCGCAATGGCCGGATGGTCGTGCTCGTGGACGCTGAAGATCGCGAGAACGAGGGCGACCTCGTCATTCCCGCCCAGATGGCCACACCCGACGTCATCAACTTCATGGCTACCCACGGCCGCGGCCTCATCTGCATGACGTTGACGCAAGCGCGTGCCGATGAATTGCACCTGTCGCAAATGGTTCGCGCGAACGCGTCAAGAAACCGGACCGCCTTCACCCAATCCATTGAAGCGCGCGAAGGCATTTCAACCGGCATCTCTGCACATGACAGGGCGCGCACGATCGCGACCGCCATCGACCCGACCAAAAGCGCCGACGATATCGTCTCGCCAGGACACGTGTTCCCACTGATGGCCCGCGACGGCGGCGTGCTGATGCGGGCCGGCCATACCGAAGCCTCGATCGACCTTTGCAAAATTGCCGGCCTTAATCCCGCAGCGGTCATTTGCGAGATCATGAACGATGATGGCACGATGGCGCGTGTGCCCGATCTCATTCCGTTTGCGCAACGCCACGGCCTGAAGATTGGCACCATTGCCGATCTCATATCCTACAGATTGCGCCATGACCGGGTTGTCGAACAGGTTGCCAGCAGCGACGTCGTCACCGCACAAGGTGGCCCCATGCGGATGCACATCTACCGCACCACGGTCGAACCGTGCGAGGAACACGTGGCGCTGGTTTGTGGCGATATGAGCGCGCCCGAACCTATCCTTGTCAGGGTTCATGCCGTTAACCCGCTGGTCGATCTTGCAGGCGTCGACGTTGTCGATACGGACAACATTTCAAAGTCGCTCGCACTCGTCAGAGAAGCTGGACGGGGTGTCGTCGTCCTTATTCGGGACCTGGCGCCGACATCACTGTCAGCCTGGGTCGATGCCCAAAAAGCATCTGCTGGAGAAACGGATAGCCGCCGGGAACGCCGTCAGGTTGAGATCGGTATCGGTTCGCAAATCCTGAGCGACCTGGGTGTAACGGAAATGGTATTGATGACGAACTCACCTGCACATGTGTATGTGGGCCTTGAAGCGTTTGGTCTCCGGATCGTAGGAACGCGCGAACTTAACTAGAGCAACTGAAATGGTTTTAAAGATGGATACGACGGATGACACCGCAACAGGATCATCCGCTGCCGGCAGCGGTCGCGCCAGCCCGCCGCACATCCTGATCGTTGAGGCGCGCTTTTACGAAGACATCTCCGACATGCTCGTGGCAGGCGCGGTCGAAACGCTGACAGCCGCCAATGCGACCTATGAGATCGTCTCCGTGCCCGGCGCACTTGAAATCCCCCAAGCGCTTGGCCTGGCAGCTGAAGCCATGCGATTTTCACTGTTCCACGGCGAAGACGATGCCGAAACAGATGCAGACCTCGGCCCGGCCCCAAAGCCGTTCGATGGCGCCATCATGCTGGGCTGCGTCATCCGCGGCGAGACCGCCCACTATGATGTGGTTTGCGATAACGCCAACCACTGGTCCATGGAACTGGCCATGATGGAAAACCTGCCACTCGGCAACGGACTGTTGACCGTCGATAACGCACAACAGGCCATCAAGCGCGCCGACGGCGGAAGCAGCGGCAAGGGCGGTGATGCAGCCCGCGCCTGTCTGGCGTTGATTGCTTTGCGCGACCGTTTCGCAGGCACATCGATGGGCGCGGAGGTCCAGGCATGAGCGCCGATGGCCTTCCTGCCCAACCATTGCCGAAACCGCGCCGCGCGCATAAACTGAACACACGGACAGCCGCACGCATGGCCTCTGTCCAGGCGCTGTATCAAATGGACATGGCCGGCACGGATGTTGGCGATGTCGTGAAGGAATACACGACCAAAAGTATGCCGCGCACCGAAAGCGGCGAAGCAATTGCGAAATCCGACAATGTCTTTTTCACTGAACTGGTGCGCGGTGTCGTCCGCCGACAGCGCGACCTCGACCCGCCCATCGACAAAGCGTTAGCGGCGGGTTGGCGGCTTGTCCGGGTTGATTCCATTTTGCGTGCGATCCTGAGGTCCGGGACCTACGAACTGCTGGAGCGCAGCGACATTCCCGGTCGCGTCGTCATCAATGAATACATCAATGTGGCGCGCGCGTTTTTCGACGAGGACGAGCCGCGCGTGGTGAACGGCGTGCTTGACCGCTTGGCGCGCGAGCTGCGCCCAATGGAGTTTGCACCGAAAACGGCAGCGGCCACCAACGCGAATAGTGGTGCCCCAACCGTTTCCCAGCCCCTCCCCGCAAAACACTCTGAGACACCCACTGAACCTGAAACCACCGCCGTCGAACCAAAAGCTGAGCCGCCCGCCGACGCATCTGGCAAAGCTGATGACTGACGGCGGCTTTGAACAGCACATGACGGACGTGAGACGGAGCCGATAACGTGTCCAAGCAGGTTGATCCGGACGCCGCTTCCACACCCGTTCGCCCAGACCCGAGTAAACAGACACAGCCCCGGTGGGAAACAGAGGAGGACTTGATCCAATCCCTCTTTGCACCACTTAGCAGCGGCTTTCCGGGTGCATTCGGGCTGTTGGATGACGCAGCGCTTCTGACCCCGCTCGACGGACATGGCATCGTTGTTTCAACTGACAACATTGTCGCCGGCCTCCACCTGCCTCCAACCGCAGACCCCTACGACGTCGCCTGGAAAGCATTGGCTGTGAACGTCTCTGATGTGGTGGCCAAGGGGGCCACGCCAATTGCTTACACCCTGACCCTGATGCTGCCATCTGCGCTGGACTCCGCCTGGCTTGAGCGGCTTTGTGAAGGTTTGAACGACGCGCAGACGAAATTCGGCGTTCATCTTGCAGGTGGCGATACCGACCGCGCGCGCCACATCCAGGTGCCAGCCTACACCGTCGGCATCACCATGTTTGGCGTCACACCCGCAAACGCCTTTACGCAGCGCACCACGGCGAACCCCGATGAACTGATCATCGTGACGGGCACCATCGGTGATGCAGCACTCGGCCTGCGACTGGAAACATCGGCTGACACATGCACCCAGTGGAGCCTGGCCATTGGCGCCCGCGAAAAGTTGCTGGCCAGATACCTCCGCCCGACACCAAGCGTCGATCTCGCACCAGTGATCGCTGACTATGCAACCGCCGCGATCGACATTTCTGATGGACTGATCAAGGACGTGGAGCGGCTTTGCCGAACATCGGGCGTTGGTGCACGCATTGAAGCGGACGCCGTTCCAATCAGTTTGGCGGCACGCGGTCTCATCAATGCCGGGATGGTTTCACTGGCTGACCTGCTGACGGGCGGTGAGGACTACTGCGTGGTGCTGACACTTCCCCCTGACAAAATGAAGGCGTTTCGGTTAGCGGCCGAGGACGCAGGAGCTTGCGCCGTCAGGATCGGTCGCACACATACCGACGCTGGTGATTTCCAGGTCATTGATTCCCAGGGGCGCGCGCTCTCATTTGAGAGCTCCGGCTGGGATCATCTTCAAAAACCCTGAGGTGACACGGGTCGGCCGGAAACGTTGCCGAAGCGCGTCTCTTGGTGGTGCAACTGCCAACGCCGGGACCGCGTAGCATTATTGCAACTGAGCGATCGCTCACATTGATCCGGCAGTTTTTCGCGTGCAGGATCGGCAGAGGCAAACACACCGCAAGTCAGCCGATTTGCCCCGAATATGCCAAAAACCAGGGAGCATTGGGGCGTCGGGAAGCATCTGCCGCAGCTAACGGACGTTAGACGCCGCCGCCGGATCGCCGTGGATGAACGCCGGGCAGAAGACCCATGCACAGCATAGTCTTGAGGTCACGCGAGCTTGATTGGTCTTTGTTTGGCCATAACCATCTCAATTAGGTTATTTAGAGTTCCATGCACGATAAACGAAAAGGCATCAGCGGACGCGTATCTTACCGTGTCAGCCAAACTCGTTTTGCACGACAAACCAACGGG
Source organism: Pseudomonadota bacterium (assembly GCA_039819785.1). Taxonomy (GTDB): domain Bacteria; phylum Pseudomonadota; class Alphaproteobacteria; order Rhizobiales; family Hyphomicrobiaceae; genus JBCBRD01. The sequence goes on from JBCBRH010000022.1 coordinate 57,863, forward strand.
GCAACTCCATGACGTCCAAGCGCGAACGGTCAGGTTCACACACCTCGCGCCGTGAACTTTTGAGAACCGGTTTGAGTGCAGGCGTGTCGGCCTTCGCGCTCAGTGCGGCGTCAAAGGCAGCGTCGGCTCAGTCAGATAGCCAATGGTGGGAAAAGATCATTGGCCACGGGACGCAGCTCGATAGCGTCGGTGCCTCCAGCAGAGAGGCGCGCGCCGCGCGTCGCCGCGCTGAGTTGAAGGACCTGCGCGAAGGGCCTGTGCCGCTCCGCAGCGACGAAATGCTGGAAAACCTGCGTGGCGCTGTTGAGCGCTATGAGCAAATCGCGGCGCGTGGTGGCTGGCCTCAGGTTCCAGGGCCACGCATGCTGCGACCCGGCGACGATGACGAGCGCGTGCCGCTGTTGAGGCGCCGGCTCCGCGCCACCGGTGATCTCGGGCCTGCACGTTTCAACTATGAAGGCTACGGATTTGATGGAGACCTGGAACAAGGTCTCATGCGCTTCCAGCAGCGGCATGGTTTGCGGGTTCGCGGTCGCGTGGACCGCCCGACTTTTGCAGCCTTGAACATCCCAGCCGACATGCGCCTGGCTCAACTGCGATTGAACATGCAGCGTGTGCGCGAACTCATTCGCGACCGGATCGAAGACCGCTACATTCTCGTCAACGTGCCAGCTTTCCAACTGGAAGCGGTTGAGCGGTATGAGGTCCAGCGGCGTCACCGCGTCATCGTTGGGCGTTCAGGACGCGAAACGCCCTCCATCAAGGCCACAATCCAAGCGCTCAACTATTTCCCGTACTGGCGGGTGCCCGATAGCGTGGCGCGCATGGACCTGTTCCCGCGCCTGCAAAAAGAACCCGACTACCTCGAAAAAGAGCACATCCGCGCCTTGAAAGACCATTTCAACGGCGAAGAAATTAATCCGTCGACCATCGATTGGTCGCAGGCCAGCACGCAGCACATCAAGTTCAGGCAGGACCCTGGCGAGTGGAATGCGTTGGGTCTTGTGCGCATCGATATGCCAAACGAACATATCGTTTACATGCACGACACACCGATGAAGAACCTGTTTGACCAGTCCGCGCGCGCCTACTCAGCCGGATGTGTCCGCGTCCAGAATGTGATGGAGCTGACCGAGTGGATCGCCCAATACGAAACAGGTTGGGACCAGCCAGGACGTTCAGCACAAATTGTAGACGCAGGTGCCCCTTTGACGGTGGAGCTCAGCCGCCCGATCCCCGTCTACTTCACCTACGTGACCGCGTGGAGCGACGGTCAGGGACAGGTGTCCTTCCGACCCGATATCTATGACCGCGACGGGTCACGCGTTTTCGCGGGCGATTTTGATCCAGAAGAGCCACCACCACCGGTTACATTGACGCCTTAACAGTGTTAATCTCTTAATAAGAATTAACAGAATCATAACGTGTTCAGTTTAGCGTTCACGCACTAACACAGCGCAGAACGACCGGATGGCTGGACATGGATCAACGCTCAGCAGGCGCGAGGCATCAGACACGCGCCCAACGCAACGCAGTGCACACCGCCCGTGGAGGTGCAAGCAAGGTGTTCGCAGCCATGCTATGCATGTTGTGCGGCGGGACAACTTTGGCGCATGCCAAACCCGCGCTGTCGGCGAATGACGACCGAGATATTGCTCCCACGGTCAAAACAACAATCAAAGTCATTGCGACCACGAAGCCGCTGGACGATCGCGCGCCTCTGGATTTGATCAAGTCAAACCAGCCTGAGCACCTGTCAGGTGCAGACGGCTTCAATCAAAAACCGCACAGCCCGCCGATGGCAGAGCCGCTGCTGATCGAGCGGTCGGATGATCTGATCTATGCAACCCGTGGCCCTGGAGCGGCTGGTGCCCCATCGGCGCAGTCAGCAACGTCTGCAACCGCCAGCGTCGAAGAAGACCTCGCACCTGCGACCGTCGAACGGACCTACCGTCCTCGCCCACGACGAGCTGCAAAAGCCGCATCGTCAGAACCATCCAAGACCTGGAAACGCTCGCTTGCTTTGAGCTTCCAGGAAGGCGACTGAGCCAGCGCGACGGCCTTGATCAGGTCCTGCGGGAAAGCAGTGGGCAAGCAAGGCAGCCTGCGTTCGCGGGCCGGTAGCGCAGCAACGGCTCTTGTCACGAGATGCAGCGGCTGACGGTCGCCCCATTTCTCAAGGATGCCATTGCAAGTCAAAGCGCCACGCATGGCCGCTTGAAGCTCCCCATCAATGGTCAACCAAACATCGCGCTTTCAAAACGGGTATTGGATCGACTTTATCCATGCGCGCTCTAAAAAAATCTCAATCAAACGACCCGTGCGGATGAAAAGACGATAAAGCACAGTGTTTAGCACAACCCCTTGAGAGTTATATCTTTTGGAGCGAAAGATGGCTGGAATGTCCCATAAACCCTGACAAATTGATTCGAATTTCCATCAATCTGTTTAGCTTGGTTAAAGGGTTGTTAACAACCGATATGCGAGTCTGGCGGTGTTGGAAATCGGGGGACATCAAGACGTCGAAATCGCCAATTGACGACGGCATTTTCGAGCCGGCTTCCTCACACAAATTCTTCTCTAAGCATCATAGAATTGAAGGAAACCTGAATGAGCAAGCTTGCTACTTTCGTGCGCGCACCCTTGGCTGCCGTTGCAGCCGTTTCAGTGTCGGCAATGGTATTCACTGCTCCCGCCAGCGCCTGCTTCCAAGGCAATTGTACTGGTTTCGGTGTTGGGCAAAGCGCGAACCAAAACATGGGCTTCTTCCCAGATCCAGTGTTTGGTGTCGGGCAAAACGCACGGCAGAATGTCGGATTGATGGCCCCTCCGTTTTTCGGCCTTGGTCAGAAACCACAGCAGAACGTCGGAATTGCTTTCCCCGGCTTCGGGATTGTTAATCCTTGGATCGGTGTTGGTCAAAACGCAAAACAAAACATGGGCGTGTTTCCAGCCCCAATTTTGGGCGTTGGCCAGAACCCACGGCAGAATGTCGGATTGATGGCCCCTCCGTTTTTTGGCCTCGGTCAGAAACCACAGCAGAACATGGGAATTGCTTTCCCGGGTTTCGGTCTCGGTAACCCATGGATGGGTGTCGGTCAGAACCCGCGCCAAAACGTCGGAATTGCTTTACCTGGCTTCGACATTTTTAATCCTTGGAATCCTTGGATAGGCGTCGGTCAAAACGCACGCCAGAACGTCGGATTTGCCTATCCTGGTCTCGGCATTAATCCCATGTTGAACTGGGGCATTACGACCCCTTGGGGATCACCAACGAGCTGGGGGCTTCCACAACAGGCCTCTGCCAATCCACAGTTCGGCATTCCTCCGACGTTCCTGTTCTCGGTCGGTGTGCAAACTCAAGGCTACCAGCAACCACGTGCAGCGACGGGCTATCAGCCAGTGCAGTGCTCGATCGGTTCCGTTGGCGCCCTGACCAAGAGCGTGGCTGATTGCGAAAAAGCCGGCGGCGATGTTGTCGGCGCCAAGCACATGGTCAATGCCGCACGTCAATAAGACGGAATGTTTCTCAGGGACCGGCTTTCCAAAGCCGGTCCCTTTGTCTTTTCACTTTTAATTTGAGGTGTTCCCGATGGGTGCCGCTCGATACGCCGCATGTTGCCTCGCCGTTGTTGCTTCCATCGTAACCACGTCGATTGCACAGGCAGACGTAAAGCAAACGTTTTTGTTGGCTCTTGCAGCCTGCCCGCCATGGAAGGCCATTCCCGACGATCCGAAAACGACAAAGCTGATGGCAAACTCTTGCCAAAAGGACATCGAGACGATCGTCCCTGCTTTGCAGAAATCGTTTTCAATCACGCCTGAACTCACCTCCACACGCTTGAACGAACAGGCGGACTTTGCTGGCATTGAAACGGCAATTAAAGGTTTGGCTGAGAAGGCAACATCAAACGACCGTGTTGTCATCTACTTGAACTTCCACGGTGGCGAATTGCCGGTGTACTACAAAGGCTACGTGACAACAGACGAGTTGCTCGCAGCCTACACCAAGGACAAACCAAAAGACTTTGCGAAAGCGACCAAGGACAAAGTCTGGATGACGGTTCGCTACTTGCGCGATCTCGTTGACCAGATCAAAGCAGAGGAAATCATTGTGATTTTCGAAGCCTGCGAATCCGATGCGGGAATGCATGACTTCAGATATGACCTCGCAGAACGTTACAAGCATAACTGGCAAGGCCGCGAAGCCGTCATATTCAGCTCGCGCGCAAACCAGGCCGCGGCCTACAATGCCGCTGGTACCAAGGCCTTGTTCACAGATACTCTGGCAAATCAGCTCATGTCAGCCGACACAGGCAATATGCGCGACCATATCGAAACAGCAAGCATCACCACCCATCGTTCGCGCCGCCAAACGTGCATGAATGACGACAACCGGGAAAATCTTTTCGACGATCGTCAGACCTACCTTGAAGGGTGCACGCAAAGGCCGGAAGTCTTTGACCCGTATGGCCTGCTGGATGATATCCAAATCGGCGGTGTCACCGACGACAGTCATTGGCGGAAAATGCAAAAACTCGCAAAGGCAGACGCACCAAAAATCAAGGCTAAAAAAGCCAAGGAAGCCGCGAAAAAAGCAGCCAAGAAGGCTGCCGAGAAAACAGCCAAAGCAAAAGCTGACGCTGACGCCTATAAGCATTCGCCAGTGAACGAAGACCCCTTCGCCTGGGCAAAGCCCTTCCTGGAGCCGACATCCAGCCGCTGGTAAGTATCTGTCACCGTCTGAGCGTCCATTCAGACAATAACTAAAAAACAATGAGAGATCGGCTGCGTTTAATTGCGCGGCCGGTCTTTTTTATTGCCTGAAAAACAGAATAAGCAGTCAGGTGCGGACAACTTGAAACGGATATTTACAGAACCCAAACCAAAACTCTTTACGATCCGGGCTGGAGTATACCGCAATTGGTTGCTGCCACGGATGCTGGCTGCGGGTTTGGCCTGGAAGCCAGCCAGAAAGCCGGGCAGCTACTCGGCCCAGTGTGTTTTGAGGTGCATTTGATGAAGTTTTTCGCGTATGGAGCCATTGCTCTTCTGGTGGCGGCAGGTGCTGCAACCATATTGCAATCGCCCAAAGTGGTGTCAGCCGAAGCGAAAGTCACCGGACCCGCGCCAAAGCCCCAGACTGTTTCGGTCGCGCGTGCGAAAACATCTCAAGTGCAAGACACCTTTGAAGCCTACGGCGACCTGGCGCCAATCCGTACCGTTGACGTTTCACCACAAATCACAGGGCACGTCCGTAGGATCTATGTTTCCAGCGGTCAGTTCGTCGAAAAAGACGAGATTCTGATTGAGCTAGATACAACGGTGCCCGATGCTGAACTATCAGCTGCAAAAGCGCAGCTCGCTTCAGCTGAAGCCGACTTGCGGCGCAAAACAACCCTGGCAAAAGACGGTAACGTCACCAATGTGGCACTCGATTTGGCCGAATTGAATGTCCAGGTTGCCCGCGCAGATGTAGCCGTCAAATCCGCCAAGCGGGCCCTGCACACGGTGCGCGCCCCTTTCGCAGGGCAGCTGACACAAATTTCAATCAGTGAAGGCGCATTTGTCAGCGCCGGTCAGGTTCTCTTCAAACTGCAAGACGAAAGCCAATTGCGCGTCGATTTCAGCGTAGCAGAACGCCTGTGGTCGAAACTCAAAGTCGGCCAGAAGGTTTCCATCAAAACCGATAACCGTTCCGGGACAAACGTGGACGGCAAACTCACGTACATTGCACCCGTTGCGGACGCCAACAGCCGCAGCCTTGCCGTGAACGGGCTGATTGACAACGAGCATCGCAGCCTCGTGGGCGGCCTCTTCGTTGAGGTGAGCGTCAAGCTTGGCGCACGCGATGATGTCCTTGTTGTTCCAACAACAGCCGTGCTTCAGGAACTGAGCGGCAGCTACGTCTTCGTCGTTGAACAGGGAAAGGTGCACCGGCGCAAAGTCGTCCTGGGAGAACGATACGGCAAGACCGTTGAGATCAAAACCGGATTGGGGTCTGGAAGCTCGGTCGTGGTGGGCGGGCAGGATCGCCTCCGCGATGCCATGCCGGTCACTGTTGCGGTCAGGGGCTAAGGCACCATGAACCTCTCAGATGTCTGCATCCAGCGTCCGGTCTTTTCGATTGTCCTCAGCTTGATTTTGACGGCGGTCGGAGTGGTTGCGCTTTTCAACCTTCCATTGCGACAGCTGCCGGAATTTGACGAGGCCAACATAACCATCATGACGCGCCTGCCCGGTGCATCCGCTCAACAGATCGAAGGTCAGGTCAGCGCAACGATCGAAAACGCAGTTGCCAGCCTCACAGGAATTACCAAGCTGACGTCCACCAGCATGGTCGGCACCAGTATCGTGAAGGTCAAATTCGGCGATGACATCACCCCGCAAGACGCCGTCAACCAGGTAAGTTCAAAGGCCATCGCAGCCGTCGCTTCCTTACCGGCTGGAACGCAGATCCCCGTAGTCCGTCTGTCAGGCGGCAGCGACAGCCCCATGCTGTTTCTAGGTCTCCAGGATACGGGTCGTGACGCACGTCAATTGACCACGTTGGCCATACAGGTTTTGGTCCCGCAGCTTAAAACCATCGATGGCGTCGCCTCGATCATGCTGATAGGCGAACGCAAGTATGCGATGATTGTTGCATTGGATGCCGCCCGGCTCGCGTCAGAAAACCTCACAATCGACGATGTCGTCGCCGCACTCGATAGCCACAACACATCGATCCCCTCAGGCCAGTTGGGCATTGACAATAAACTCACGAGTGTTGTCGCCCACACCTCTCTTCATGACATTGCCAGCTTTGAAAATATCGTGGTCGCACGACGTGATGGATATGCCATCCGTGTGTCGGATGTCGGTCGTGTCAGCATTGGGGAAGAAACAGCCACAAACGCAATTACGGTCGATGGCCGGCAGGGCGTCGCTCTAGGCATATTACGGCGGCCCCATTCCAATCCATTGGAAATTGCAAAAGCAATCCGTGCGCAACTGCCAGAATTGCAGGCGAGTCTGCCGGTTGGCACTGAGCTGGATGTGATTTTTGATAAGACGATCTATATCGGTGCTGCGATCGATGAAGTCATCAACACCATTCTGATCGCAATCGGCCTCGTGATCCTCACCATGGTCTTGTTCCTGGGATCGTGGCGATCATCAATGATCGTCATCGTCACCATTCCAGTCTCGCTGATTGCCTCGCTGGCATTTATTCTACCGCTGGGTTTCAGTCTGAATACGTTCACCCTGCTGGCCATCGTATTGGCTGTCGGGCTGGTCGTGGATGATGCCATCGTGGACGTTGAAAACGTCGAACGCCACATCGACGAGGGCCATTCACCGCTCGACGCCGCCGTCATCGGGAGCCGCGAAGTCACGCTGGCTGTTGTGGCAACAACACTGACGCTGGCTGCGATTTACCTGCCCGTCGGTTTCATGTCCGGCAAGGTCGGGCACATGTTCCGGGAGTTTGGCTTCACTCTGGCCATCGCCGTGATGGTCTCCGGCTTCGTATCTCGCACACTGTCGCCGATGATGTGTTCACGGTTGTTGACAGCACCCGGTGCGCAGCCCCTCGCGCAGGCAATCAAATCCAAGTTGAACGGGCTGGCCGACGGTTATCGCCGCGTTCTGGAAGAGGTTGTTCACCACCGGCTGCTCGTCGCCACCCTCGCGATCGCCATTGCGACATGCGCGATTGGTCTGGCTTCGAAATTGCCGACGACGCTCGCTCCAAAAGAGGATCAGGGCTATGTCCTGGTCGCTCTGTCCGCAAGCCCTGGCACGACGCTTGATGACATGTTGGAACATAGCAAGTCGGTTGACGAGATCATGTCACGGGTTCCTGAAAAGCTGCATTCACTCGTTCTGATCGGCCAAAGAACGGTGAACTCCGGTATGGCGATTTTGATGCTGAAACCATGGAGCGAACGCACCCGGACAGCTGCCGAAATCCAAGAGGAGTTGAACATCCAGCTGTCCCAGATCAAAGGGTTGCATGCCGGTGCATTCTCCCCACCGCCATTCGGTGGGGAAACCGGAATGCCGATCAAGCTGGCGGTGAAAACGTCAGGAACCTACGAAGACCTGTACGCGTACATGGACAAACTGAAACAGATGGCAACCGAAGCCGGTGCCGTTGCGAATGCATCATCGGATCTCTCGTACGCGGCGCCCAAAATAGACATTCAGGTGGATCGCGAAGCAGCCCAACGCGTCGGTGTCGATCCAGCGGCGATCTCAAGCACGCTATCGTTGATGTTGTCAGGCGCGCCAGCAACGCCGTTCACCTGGAAGAATGAGCGCTACCCTGTCAGCGTACGGCTGGACCGCCACGGCGAAGCCACCGGGCTCAAAGCCATCGATCGCATCACACTGAGAACCAACACCGGCGACATGCTTCCGCTGTCTTCGTTGATCACCTGGGAACGCCATGTCGGGGCATTGTCACTGTCACGCGCCGATCAAAATCGTGCCGCCAACTTGAGCGCAATGCCGGGCCCGGACCTGAGTGATACGCAGGCGATTGAGAAACTGAAAAACCTCGTGCGCCAGACACTTCCATCTGGAATGACATTCGAGATTGACGGTGCAGCTGGCCAAGCCGAAACGGCGCGGACGGGTACGCTGGCTGTATTTGGCTTCGCGCTCCTCATCGTTTTTTTGTTACTCGCAGCGCAGTTTGAAAGCTTCCTCGACCCATTCATTATCCTGGTCGCAGCACCGTTCGCGGTGTTTGGCGGCCTCCTAGGTCTGGTCGCTGCCGATGGCTCATTGAATGCCTACACGGCGATTGCGCTCGTCACACTCGTCGGAATGATCGCCAAACACGGCATCTTGATTACGGAATTTGCCAATCAGCGCCGCGATGCTGGTGCGGATCGCATCGAAGGCCTGCTCTCGGCGGCACGCGACAGGCTACGCCCCATTCTCATGACGACGACGGCTGCGATCATGGGTGCGCTTCCGCTTTTGCTGGCAGCCGGCCCCGGTGCAAACAGTCGTCAGGAGATCGGGATCGTGATCGTCTGCGGCATGGCACTGGGCACACTTGTTTCGTTGTTTCTCGTGCCGTGCGCCTACAGTTTCGTGGCACCCAAAAAACGCGAAACGCTTGTGGAATTACCGCAATAACCGCGTGCGTGTGCCACTCGCATCACCTTGGCCGGTTTCGTGTCTGCGTTACTGATGCATACGCGCGAATATGTTAACCCCTGACGAGTCAACAGTCTGTCTGCGTGGTGCGTTTACGAGAGACACCGTGCTTGTATCGTCGTCACTTTCCGTCTCCCGCTGCAAAAATGACTGATCATCCCAGTTGTAAACCAACGCCTTTTCGAGGCATGGCCCGGGCTTGGCTTGCGTCACTGCTGTGACCTGCGCCAAATGAAAGCAGAACCGATGCACGTTCCATATAGACTGGTATTGGCCATGGGCATGAGCCTGGGCATGAGCGTGGCTATGATCATGCCGACAAGCGCACAGGGCCTTTACGGCGCACAAACAATTCCCACGCATTCCACAATTCAAAACCTGCCTGGATCGCGTGTGCACTCCTACCAGATGTTGCCACATGCAACTGCGGTCTCATCAGCCCAACAAGCGCAACAAGCCCAACGCGGAGCCCATGGCCAAACATCCACACCTATGGGGGCCATGCCCACAGGTTCCTCTCCGATGGGGCTCGTCCAGGTCGGGGTAGCATACGTGTCGCAAATGGAACCTGGAGCAGGCTTTGGCACGCCCATTCCCATGCCGATTTTCCGTTACATCCAATTGCAGCCGACACAACCACAGGCGAGCAGCGTTCCACCCCAATATCGGCCACAGGCCCAAATCCCCCGATTCCAAGCCGCACCCCAGTCGTCGAAACCACTGATGCCGTCACAGCGACACGCCCAAACCCAGTACCAGCCAGGCCCAACGCCTTCGCCCGATCAATCGGCGCAATCGTCACCACAGAGCGTGGCAGGAACGAGCGCGGGTCA
>JBCBRH010000023.1:0-66413 GCA_039819785.1 Pseudomonadota bacterium
CCAAAATCCCTGGCGAATTTGCCCCTCGCGAAGACCGTGGCGCATTCTTCATTTTCGTCAGTGGCCCGGAAGGTGCGACCTTCTCGTACATGAAAGACTACATGGACGAGATCGAGCGTCGGCTGACGTCATACGTCGACAGCGGTGAATTTCAGCGGCTTCTCATCCGTGCCCCCCGAGGCTTTGGTAATGCCGAGACCTTCAACAGTGCGATTGCCATTGTCGTGTTGAATGACTGGTCGAAACGCCGTGGCGCCTTCGAAATCATGAAGGAGGTTCGCGGCAAGCTATCGGACCTGCCAGGCGTCAAGGCTTTCCCGGTGATGCGTCAGGGGCTGGGAGGCCGCCTGCAAAAGCCGCTGCAATTTACAATCGGTGGCGGCACGTGGGAGCAACTGGCCGAATGGCGCAACACGCTGGTTGAGGCGCTGGAGGCCGACAACCCCGGCCTCGTTGGTCTCGACTGGGACTATAAGGAAACCCAGCCGCAACTCCGTGTCGACATCAACTATGACCGCGCCGCCGAACTTGGTGTCACAGTCTCAAACATCGGCCGCACGCTGCAGACCATGCTCGGGTCCCGGCGGGTGACGACCTACATTGACCAAGGCGAGGAATACGACGTCATTCTGGAAGGCGAGCGCGCAGGTCAGCGCACGCCAACCAGCCTGCAAAACATCTATGTGAAATCCGCCCGGTCAGACGAACTCATTCCGCTGTCGAATTTCGTTTCGCTACGTGAAGAAGCCGGTTCCACGGCATTGAACCGGTACAACCGGATACGCGCCATCACCATCGAGGCCAACCTGGCTGACGGGCTGGCCCTTGGCGATGCGTTGGCCCACGTGGAAGCGAAAATCCAAGAAAACCTGCCGCCCGATGCCATCATCGACTACAAGGGCCGCTCGCTCGACTTCAAGGACACCGGCCAATCCATCATCTTCGTCTTCGTGCTCGGCATCGTCGTGGTCTTCCTCGTACTGGCCGCACAATTCGAAAGCTGGGTCCACCCGCTCGTCATCATGCTAACCGTGCCGCTGGCGATTGGCGGAGCGCTCCTTGGGTTATGGATAATCGGCGGTACGCTCAACATCTACTCGCAAATCGGGCTGATAATGCTCGTGGGGCTGGCCGCCAAGAACGGCATTTTGATCGTGGAATTTGCCAACCAGTTGCGCGACGACGGCATGCCGTTTGATGAGGCATTGGAAGAAGCCTCAACGATCCGCCTCCGCCCCATCATCATGACCGGTATCACGACGGCAGCCGGTTCCATTCCCTTGATTCTGTCGTTCGGACCGGGTGCCGAAACACGTCTCGTGATCGGCGTGGTGGTCTTGTCAGGCGTTTTGGCAGCAACAGTCCTAACGCTCTACGTTGTCCCCGCCGCCTATTCGCTCCTCGCACGTCGAACGGGTTCACCGGGGGATGTCGCCCGGCAGCTTGAACAGGAAGCGGCCCGTAAGCCCTCCGCGGCGCACCCCGCCCCCGCACCGGCCGAGTAGGCGGTCAGTCAAAGCGGTCCTGATAAGGTCTCGAGGTCGATAGCACCCCACCCCGGCTGCTGCGCAACGCAGCCGGGACGCTCTCAGGTCTTCACGCCCCGGCACCACGTCCACCGGTAGGTGGAACGCTGAGACCCCGATCGGATTGCGCTTTGACGTCGGGTTGAAGGCGAGGTTTCTGCCATGGTGAGGATTTGAAGTAGGCCGCCGTATAGGCCACGGCGATCAGTAGGATGATGCCGACGATATTCACAAACGCCACATTAAGTGTGGTCGGCCCCATCAGGTTCAGCGCCACGCCGCCAAGCATCGACAACAAAATCCCTGCCATGAACACGCCAAGTGCCTGTTGCCCAACCTTGCACATCACATTCACGCCAGGCCCTTTGATGTTCTCACCATTCGGCCCCGCCAGGGCATAGGCCAGATAGGCCAGCGCCAGGAAGTGGATGTACCGCAGCGGCCCGAAATGCGTTTTGTCCAACAACGGTGCAATGAAATCGCGTGTATCGCGGATGAACTGATAGGAATTCACCGTTGGCCAATGCGCGAACGGGATGATGACGATCACGATTGCAGCACAAATCCATATCAGTCGGCGATCAATCGGTGGCGCTGGGATCCACCCCCGCATGAACGCGAAACCGGTGAAGAAGACCAACTGCCATGAAAATGGGTTGAAGTACCACACCCGATCCGACCAGGGTTCAGCAGGCAGGTCTAGCTTCTCAAAAAATGCCAGCAACCAAATGGCGGCCATGAAAATGAAGACCAAGCCGACGTTCACCCGGGCCAGCGCCATGATGATCGGGATCATTGCAAGAATGACGAGATACATCGGAAGGATGTCAAACAGGTTCGGCACATAGGTCAGAGTCAGCAAGCCCATCAACTGCTGGCCGGTATTGAATTCCACGAACGGCAACACGTTGATGCCGCCCTGGTACTGCGTTCCCGTTCCCAGCCAATGGTCAACCGAAACCATGGCCGTGGTGACGACAAGGAACAGCGCGATGTGCGCCCAGTAGACTTGCCAACACCGAAACGCGATCCGGCTCAAGCCCAGCAGAAATCCGCGCTGTTCAAACAGCTTACCGAACGCAAGTGCGGAGGCCATTCCAGAACAGAATACGAAGATTTCAGTTGCATCCGAAAATCCGAAACGCGCCGGGATGTAATTCGCCCAGCCATTGTTCGGCATGTGCGCGAAAAAGATGATGAACATCCCTGCGCCACGAAAGAAGTCGAGGCGGATGTCGCGGGGCTTGCGGCCGCGCGCAGCCAGTTGGCCGGGCAGTTCGCCAACTCTGGGTGCGGACATATTAGATGCTGTCGACATACGACTTCGCCTCCAGCGAACAGACAATAAGCGAAAATGTGTCAGCAGCGCGTGCTTCGTCGAGCGCCGCGCCAAACGCATCAGCCGATTCGACCCGGAAACCAAGTCCGCCATAAGTGCGTGCAATCTCTTCAAAACGCGTTGCACCCAGCCGCACACCATTACAGGCCAGACCCGCCTGCGCCTGCTTGAGTTCGATCAACGCAAGGCTTTCATCTTGAAACACGATGATTGCGATGTTGGTCCCCGTATCGCGCAGCGTTGCCAGTTCACCAAGCCCCATCTCAAGGCCGCCATCACCCAGGACGGCAATGACATGTCGGTCTGGCGCACCGATCTTCACGCCAATCGCGGAGGGCAGCGCCGTGCCCATCGTGCAATACCCCGCCGACTGTTGGATCTGCCGAGGGTGGCCGGCCTTGAGTTTCTGGCTCAGGAGAATGCGGTGCGCGCCACTATCGACTGTCACAACGGTTTTGGCATCTAGCTTCGACTGCAACACCTCGATGGCCCCGTGTGGCCCCCAATTGTCAGACGAGGCAAAGGCGGCCTCCAGCTGTTGGCGGGCACGAGGAATCTCTCCGCCAGACCAGCGCGGCTTGGTGCCAAGGTCCTTCAGGCCGGCAACAACGGCCCGCAAAAGTGCATCGACCGGGCCGACGAGCTGGTCGCTGACCACGTGCATGCCATGATCGGAAGGGTAGGCCGTCATGTCGATCACATGAGCCGTCTCTGCGAAGGGATCAAACCAGCCAGGCCGCATTTCGATCGGGTCATATCCAACCAGCAAAACAACATCGCTGGCTCTGACAATCTCGAGGAGAACCGGATCGGCCTTCGGAGAGAGCCCGGCCCCGCCAAGTGACAGCGGGTGGCTTTCTGGTATGACGCCTTTGGCCTTGTAGGTCGTGATAACGGGCGCGCCTAGACGCTCCGACAGGGTCACAAGCGCTTCATGCGCATGGCCGTCAACCGCACCGAGGCCCGCAATGATGAGGGGGCGCTCGCTGGCGCTGAGCGATTTTTCAAGCGCTCGGATCGCTTCAGACTCCGGCGAGATTTCAACGGCAGAGTCTCGAAACGGAGCGACCGCTGCGTCTCTAGCTGCCGCCGGTTTCGCAGCCGTTCCAGGTGCTAGATCAATGTGAACCGGCCCCATGGGGGGCTGCAACGCCAACCGCGCCGCCCGCGCGACAGTCGCGCCCACGCCTTCGGCTTCAACCTCGAATGTCGCTTTGACAAGCGGGCGCAACAACGCGGCCTGATCCAACACTTGGTGCGTGTAGCGATGCCGAATATCATGATCGACAACACCCGATACGATGATCAGCGGCACATGTTCTTGTGAGGCATCTGCAATGCCGTTGATCGCATTCGAAAGCCCGGGACCAACAGTCGTCACCAACAGCCCGGGTGCATCGCGGTTGACGCCTTCAGCTGCGGCCATAAAGGCTGCAGCCGTTTCATGCCGCGCCAATACAAACCGAATGCCCACCTTTTCAAGGGCGTCGATGAACGTGACCACCTCGCCGCCGGGCATGCCGAACGCGCGCCGGACGCCGTGCGCATGGAGTGTTTCAGCGGCAATATCAGCTACCCGGGTCATCGCGCCTCAGTCCTGTCTTCGTTGCAACCATCACGGTCGTTCGCCAGCGGTTCACCATGTGCCGCCGCTCACACAAGTGATGCAGCGCCGCCGGGCTGCATCGGAATTGCAGATATTCGAGCACGCGCCAATGTGGCGAACACGCCTTGGTACTGATTTTTTTGGCCGTTTCGTATCCGTTGCGCTCAAAATACGACAAAGACCCGCCCAATGGGGGCGAGCCTAGATCAAACGCATTACTGGAATTCACAGAAGCCAACCCGCAAGACGGCAGGAGTGTCGTTCGGGTGCGGGCAGTCTAATGCACGCCGTGATCAGGCATCAGTTCCCTGGCTGGTTCAAGGGCACCGGCCATCAACCGCGTGCGCACAAGCCCGTCATATCGATCTTGTTTCCGGAACGAATGGCGCGCACGGCTGACAGTATCAAATGCGGCCTTGTCATTCGCCGAGGCCGTCAACAACAACAACGACCGAACAAAGACGTCGCGCTGCGCATGACTGCCGCCAATGGCCGGCATGTCACGCAACATCCGCTCTAGCGTTGCCCGGGAAACTCCACAATCGTGATCGGTTTGATGAAGGGCATGTCGCGGCCCGCCTTTAAGTCGAAGAAGGACCGTTGCGATATCAAGACCGAGGTCCGTCGCCAGGCCAGACTGCTCATCACCCCGGCTGTCCGACGCAGCCATTGCGGCCACAAGTTCCGCAGCCGCCGCGTCATCACCGGCAGCCAGGAGAGCCAGAAGGTAATGTAGGGAGGCGAACACATAATGCGTATCGGCACGTCGCTTCAGAGCGATCTCGTACAGGCCCTGCCAGCGGGCACCCACGTTGACGCCCTCCTGCTCCAAACGCCACAAGATGGAAACGGCATTGGCCATGTCGCGGAAGTCATCGGTTTCCGATGGGCGAATTTCGGCATCGTATAGCGCCAGGACGCGATCGTAGTCGCGGGCCTCCAACTGGAACAGCGCAAGATGCCAAGCCAGATGATAAGCGAAATTGTTACACTGCGGCCAAACCGATCGCGACGCCTCAAACCAGGCAATGCCCTCGTCGGTTCGTCCACGCATTTCGAGCACATGACCGACGGCATGGATGCCCCAGCTGTCAGCAGGTTCCTCCTGGACACTTCTGCGTCCAAAATCTTCGGCATCATCGAATTGGCCACACTCTTCGAGCCCAAATGCGTGTAACCCAAGCAAAAAGCCGTGCCCCGGCATGGAACGTTTCCATTGCCTCAGTGCATCACCTGTGACCGACAACATGATCTCGCGGTCACCGCACATAAAGCGCAAAGCATTGGACAGTTTCAGCGGAAGAAGATCATGCGGGTGCGTGCTGACATGCCTTTCCAAGCGTTCCGCCGCTTTGCTCAACGCCCCGACGACGGCGAATTCCAGTGCCTCCACCAAGGCCCGTTCCGTGGCTGTGCCGCCGCTGACCCGGCGCAGCGCTTCCTTCGCGACGCCGGCAAACTTTGCACCGGATTGAAAGTTTTCAGCTTTGCCGAGCAATACGCTGCCCAGTCCTTTGAGCGCGTGTGCGGCGACGAGGTCGGGGTCATGATCCAAGGCGGATTTGAGCTGATCACTCGCTGCCCGATGCGCGAGGACGGCAAACACAGCATCTGAGAATGCAGCGACAGCATCTGAGCTGGACGTCGTGTGTGTTCCGCCGAACCGGTCAGTCGTCTGCGGCATGCTGCGCATCCTTGTAAGTGGCCCAATCAGTGGACTTCAGCTCAACGGGCGACCGTTGCGCACTGCAAAAAGTAATGTCCGTGTCCGTCATCTGCCAAATCAATGACCTTCACATGTACGACACTGATCAGACACGATGATCGATGAATTGCACGTGAACCGTCCATGGAGGATGCGGCAATTGTGCGGTCGCAAAAAGACGCAAAATCGTCCCACGATGTCACGATTGGGGATTGCGCGTTGACGTTGCCGTGAGGAGATCGAGAATTCAGCATAAGTGCTCTTAAGTGCCGAATGTTTGTGCGAATTCGACAAGTCTCAGAGGCGGCTGATGGGGACTTTAGACCTTCGAGGCAAGACGCCTGACCGAGCACCTTCGCCTTAAATCGCATGCGCGAATCAGCTTTGGTGTCGTGCCGATCGGGCGCTTCAAGATCGCAGCACCACGCCCGGTGGCGGACCGGCTTTGTCAGCCCCACCGCGTGGGGCATCCGGAGTAGCCAGCCCGGCGATGTCTGCAGGGTCGGCGTTGTCCCTGTCGAGTTGAGGCTCGCAAACAGGCGTTGGCTTCGCGGCCCGTGCAGATGTTTCTGCCATATCAGCGATGGTGTTGGCATCGAGAACCTGGATGAACGCTTCGAGCGCGTCACCGACCATCTGGTCAAAGTCTTCACCGCCAAGCGCCTTCTCACGTCGGGCCGCAGACGCGGTTTCTTCGATCGCGCGAACGACCTGCCCAACGCGGATGTCTGCGGCTGGTGCAGCGAGGCGCACACCGCCGTAGCGTCCACGGACAGCCGAAACAAAGCCCGCGCGCGAAAGAAGGTGAACAATTTTGAAAGTGTTTTGGGGCGTAATACCAAGCCGATCAGAGATCTCGGCAACCTTTACAAGATCATCGCCACTGCGGGCACAATCCACCAGGATCCGAACGGCATCATTGGTTGTTTTGCAAAGACGCATTGCTGGCTTTCAACGCTCATCCATATTGTTGACTCGATTATGAAGCGATAAAACCAATCTGCCAACCCGTTTTGATTTTCCTCTATTGTATCAAGGACGTTTGACCTATCTTGGGCGTGTGAGCGCCGACTTGTCAGCCTCAGTTGAAATGCCCCTGTGCCCTGCGATCTCCCCAGCGTCTTCCCAAGGCGCAACCGCCAATGCCCGCACAAGCGCATCGATAAACAGCCGCGACTTCGCTGCCAGATACCGGTTTGGCGCATAAAGCGCATGAATATCCAGCTGCCGGTTCACATGGGCATCAAGGGCGGTGACGAGCGCCCCCGTCCGCAAACCGTCAGCCACCATGAACGTCGGTAGGAACGCGAGCCCCTGACCGGCAATCGCTGCCTTCAAAAGGACTTCACCATTGTTGGCGCACAGCCTTGAGGTAATGGGGAAGCTTGTGCCCCCCTCGTCATCGCTGAGACGCCAGCGTTGTAGGGTCGTCGTGTGCCCATACGCCAGACACTGATGCGCACTGAGATCCTGAGGCGTGTTCGGTGTGCCAGCAGCAGCCAAGTATCCCGGTGATGCGACAACCAGCAGGTTCGTTGTGCTCAACCGGCGGGCGATGAGGCTGGTGTCGGCCAAAGTGCCAATCCGTAACGTGACATCAAGACCCTCTGCGATTGGGTCTACAAATCGGTCCGACAGCATCAATTCGACTTTGATGGCAGGGTGAGAATTGACGAATTCAGAAACGATATCAGATAGGTACATCGTTCCAAACGTCATGGGTGCGTTGACCTTCAAAACACCTGTTGGCGTCCCGTGGAGCTGCGCAACCTGGGCATTCGTCTCGGCCACGTCAGCCAGAATTTGTAAGGCGCGCTCGTAGTACGCAAGGCCCGCCTCCGTGGTGGAGACCCTCCGTGTGGTGCGATCGAGAAGCCGGACGCCGAGATCGTCTTCCAACGCCATTACAGCCTTGGAAATGGCAGACCGGGTCGCCCCCAGGGAGCGCGCGGCCGCCGCAAATCCACCCTCCGATACAACACGGGTAAACGCGGCCATTGCATGCAGCTTGTCCAAAGTGTCGATCCTTAAACTTGATCCAGAGCCGGGCGAAGGCCCAACTCGATTGTATCGAATTTAGAAACAGTATGGATAAAAAAGACAAGATTGTGGAAGTGAGGCAATGGTCCCATGTTCCTGTCACACGCAGCGGCCATCCAAAACATCAAAGGCCGCGTCAAACGCAAACGACAGGAGTTGGACCATGTTGACACTTCGCAGAGCAGAAGATCGCGGACACGCAGATTTCGGATGGCTCGACAGCCGCCATACCTTTTCCTTCGGCCAGTACTTCGATGAAAAGCACATGGGCTTTGGCCCCTTGCGCGTCATCAATGAAGACCGCGTCGCAGGTGGCGGTGGTTTTCCAACGCATCCCCACAAGGATATGGAGATCATTTCCTATGTTCTTGATGGTGGGCTGGCCCACAAAGACAGCCTTGGCACAGGGTCCGTCATCAAGGCAGGTGACGTTCAGCGTCTGAGCGCCGGGACCGGTATCACGCACTCCGAGTTCAACGCGTCTGAAACCGATCCCGTGCACTTCCTTCAGATCTGGATCATCCCCAAAGCGAAGGGCCTTCCCGCAACCTACGACCAGCGGACACTGACTGCTGAGGACAAAACCGGTCAGTTGAAACTTGTCGCCTCGGGCAGCGGTCGCGATGGGTCAATCGAGATCAATCAGGACGTGGATATCTTCGCCACACAGCCAGGTGAAGCGACAACACTGACCCACGAGATCAAGGACGGCCGGCTGGGTTGGGTGCAGGTCGTGCGCGGCAGTGCGTCGGTGAACGGTGAGGATGCCCGTCCAGGTGATGGGATCGCGGTGCACGGTGCCACGGCTATCGAGATCAGGAACGCATCGGATGATGCCGAGCTTCTTGTCTTCGACATGACCGCTGACTTCTAACCATCGACCTGCCCGCTGCACGGATACCCGTGGTGCGGCGGGCAGGATCGAGCGCCCATCAGAACCCCCAGATCAATTCAGATTCCACATGAGAGGAGCAGTCCCATGACACAAACAGCATCCACCACTTCAACGTCTTACAATGAAACAACCGCAGCTTTTGGATCGACCGCAAACGGCGCAACGTCCGACGTGATCGCCTGGACGCTGGTCCGCCTTGTGACCGGTTTGACCCTTGTCCCCCATGGCGCGCAAAAACTGTTCGGCTGGTTCGGCGGGTACGGCATCGAAGGCACCGCGGGCTTTTTCGAACAGTCCTTGGGCCTGTACCCCGGTGTCCTGTTCGCTGTTGTCGCCGGACTGACCGAATTCGTTGGCGGCTTGCTGCTTGCAGCCGGCGCATTGACACGACTCACCGCCTTGGCGGCCGTGGCTTTGATGGGCTACGCAGCATTCGTCGTTCACTGGAGCAACGGCTTTTTCTGGACGGATGGCGGCCTTGAGTTCCCGCTGATGTGGATGGTCATCGCGCTCGCACTTGTTATCCGCGGTGGTGGTCGTTGGTCAGCCGATCATGCCGTTGGGTTCAAATATTGAACCATCACACTTCGACAATAACAAACAGGCCGGCATCCAGTGCGACGCCGGCCTGTCACTGCGTCCGTCTGTGGGACGCGAGGTCTTCCCGGTTTTCTTGCCTCAACCGGCTTTGCCAGAGGCAACGCGTCGGATGAGTTTTGTCAGCACATGCGCGACAGTCAACAGCATGAACATGGCGAGTAGGGCGCAAACAATCCGCATCGAGTTCAAGAGCGTCGGTCCGGTATACTGAGGCATAACCTGCCAGATCCAATAGCACGCCCAAACGAGCAGGCCGGCCAAACCCAGGCCTAAGATGTGCACGAAAAGCGGCGGCATGGGGTTTTCTTTGGCCATCAGCGGACTGCCTCCTCAAACACGTGTCACAGCGGCTTCACGCGCGCCGGATTGATCAGCACCACCAACAGGTCACCACGACGCTCAATGCGTCCGACAATCTCAACCGGCTGCGCCACCAGATCGAGAATGCGGCCGGTCAATGGCGCACCGCTTGTGTCGCCCATCAGAAAAAAGTCCTGCCCTTCCACCATACCCGTCGCAACGAACACGGGTGGCGCCCCCCCGATCAGACAGAGGTTGGCGCACGCCTTGTGTGACAGGCCACGCCCCGGTCGCATAGCACCGGCAACACACTTCCCATCACAAATTTCACCGGTCATACGCCAGCGTCCCAGGTCTTCACGCGTCACCGGTGACGGCACGTTGTCGGCTTCCGCCGCCGTCAGTTTGCCAACTTGCAGCATATCGAGATCGCCGCGCTTAAGCAGAATCCCAGACGCATCCACAACCTGGCCATTCAAGGCCTCCGCCTGTCTTTGAACCCCGCGTTTGCCTTGGCCGGTCAACATGATGGACCGCCCCTCGGGAAACCGCTCGGTGGGGCGGGCATGCAGCACCGGGTAAGGCATCGCCTGGATGACACCGGTCAGCTTTTGTTGCCCGGCCCCCCAAAGAAACTGTCCGGCACCTTGTGCATTCTGGCCCGTGCCAATCAGAAGCCCGGCACCGGCAAACAGGCCGATCAGAAAAACCGAGACCATGGGTAGGAACCAACGCAGCGACCCAGGTGCTGAATTGATATAGCCAACGAAAAAACCATCGTCGTCTGGCTTGGTGGTATCGCGTGGGCTCATGCTGTCACTCCCGGTGTCGCTGATCCATCCGTCGTGGGTCCAGAAGACGCCGCCTTGCTGGCGGGTGCTGATGATCCCACGGCCTGAGCGTCCAACGGCAGTGGCGATACGATCGGTTCAACGAATGTCCCTGGCGGGTTGGCGCGAGGGTCCAGATGTATGACGCCATCCGTGAGCTTCAGCCGGTACGTTGCAATCTTCTCTGTAAATGGCGCAGGCGCACATCCATCTTCCGGCCGATACTGAAATCCATGCCAGGGGCACGTGACACAACCATCGACGATGCGGCCTTCACCCAGCGGGCCGTTCTGGTGCGCACAGGCATTTGTGAGCGCCGACAGCTTTTCACCATGCCGGAAAACAGCAACCTTCTCGCCATTGGGGAGCATCACGATCTTGGCCCGCCCATCCTGAAAATTCCCTGCCGGGGCAATCGCAATCCATGTGCTCACCTCGGGTGCGCTGACAACAGCCTGCCGCCCTTCATCTCGCCAATCCGCGTAAAGGGCCGCCACATGCAGTCCGACGACACACGCTACACTTGCCAGTGTCACGACCAGAAAGGCCCCATTTCGCCCATCTTGCAGATATCCAAGCGCGATATGCGCGATCACGGCGGCATAGGCAAAATAGATGGCCATATGCATCGCCTTCCAAACCGGAGGCGTCAAAAATTTGAGCCAGAAGTCGTGGCTGGTCACGGCCAGCACGATCAGCACGAACAGCGCAAAAATCCCAAAGGCCTCGAACGGAAAGCCAAGCACCTGTCCGAAACTGGTGTTGGACGACAAGAGCGCCACGTAACGATCCGTCGGCGAAAAATTGTAGTACCAGTCAAGAACGAAAGCCGCATGCGTGAACGCAACCGCTGCCGTGATCACACCGATGTGCCGGCGGTTATAAAGGACAGGCAGAAACCGACGATCAAGCCGTGCCGCCGGACCGATGCACAACACGACGGTTAGCATCAAAAACGCACACGTCCCGAAAGCGCGGATCCGTTGAATTTGTCCATCCGTTGCGCGGGCGCCTTCGGACAATTGCGGCGCGAGGTTCAAGAACAACAAGATGTACACCGCAACCATTGCGATGAGGACCACATCGTAGATGATCTTGGCGCGGTTCCATTGAACCGGCTCATAAAGAACGCTCATGAGTTGGTCTCCGCGCTTGGGGGTTCGATCCGCTCAGGCGTGCGGTTTTCAACCTGTATCCGCTGCATCATCAAGGCCGCAAAGAGCATTGCGGGCAATGCGAAAGCCAGAACAACCCAGATCAAACGATGAGCATGCCGATGCGGTGTCTTCATCGCCTAATCACTCTGTTTTGAATCTGCGCGCTCAAGTTCCAGCCATCGCACCAGAACAATGGGCCAGAGCACGATAATTCCGGGAATGAGTAGCGGCCGAAACGCGTATGACCCACGGGCATCTTCATCAATCCGATCAATACCAATGAGCAAAAAAGCAACCGCGGCGACTGCACCTATTATACCGTAGCCTTGCACCAACAAAATCAAAACGGCCGCGATTTCCATCTCGTCAATTCCATCGTCTGATGTGCACGTTGAACATGGGTTCAGGGACCACAGTTGGATACATGACGATCACCGCCAGGTCCATCGCGCCCGCCCACTGCTTTGGATTCAGACCGATCAAAGCGTGTCACGAAATTTTCAACTGGGCCAGACGGTAACTGGATCTATAGCCTAAACCCCAAACTCCCCGGACACTTTGAACCCTCAAAGTCTAAGACCCAGACTCTGGATCCCAGACTCCGGATCCCAGATTTCAAGTCCAAGAACCAAAGACCACACAGGATCGAAACCAGCATGGCACCAGCGGCACACCAGGCGATCTACTTCGCCTATGGCTCGAACATGATGACAACCCGCCTCCAAGCCAGGTGCACAACAGCAAGACCAATCGGCGTCGCTACGCTGGACGGATACAACGTCGGTTTCAACAAACAAAGTTCTGATGGATCAGGCAAGGCAGGCCTCATCGAAGAGCTTGGGGCGACGACCTTCGGCGTCGCTTTCACAATCGATATGAGTGACCTGATCACTCTCGATCGTTTCGAGGGTACCGGATACGCACGCGTCTCAAACCTTATGATCCAGATGGTGCGGACGCAGGGTGGCAGCGCAATCCTGCCAAGCGCTCCCATTGATGCGGTGAGCTATCTCCCGCGTCAGATCACACAGGGACTGAAACCCTACGACTGGTATCTTGGCCTGATCTTGGCGGGCTGCCGCGAGCATGCACTGCCGGAAACCTACTGGTCGGAAATCGCGCAAGCGGCAGCAGATCCTGACCCGGACCCGTCGCGTGCAGCAGCGAGGGAAGCGCACCGATTGCTGAAAAGCATCTGAACGTGCGGCATCGCACCAAGCAATGCCCGCTCGAAAAAATGCGGCGAACTACGCCTTTTTTACGCGAAGGTCTACTGCTCAAAACAGACTCAACCGGTTAATGTGCCAATGATACACAGCCAGATAAGTCACTGTTGATGCGTTGCTTTAGGAGCTGGGCTAATGTCTGGGTCAATTTTTCTCGACACCATCGAACTCAGTATTTCAGAGACCGATGGCCAAGCCCTGGTACCCGTTCGGCGCACCGGCGACCTGTCCCAGGCTGTCACGATCGAGTATGGCCTGACGGGGATCGAGGCCACGCCCGGCGCAGACTTCGTGGCAACCAATGGCACGCTCACTCTTCTCCCGGGCCAGAGCACAGGCGTGATCCCGGTGACAATCCTCAACGACGGGATTTCCGAACCCACCGAAACCGTTGTCGTCTCACTCATCAATGTGGACAGCGGCTTTCTCCAGGCCCCACGGACGGCGCGCGTCTCAATTCTTGACGATGAAAACCCTGTCAACGATCCCCCGCAACCGCCGCTGCAATCGGACTATAACGTCAACGAAGTAGCAGCCGTCACCGGGCTCTCCCAACCCATCGACTTGGAATTCGCACCAGCCTCGTTGCAACCAGGCGGGTCATCCGGCATCGCGTACGTCGCGGAAAAAGGCGGCATCATCAAAGTCGTCAACACCGCGACCGGGCAGACGCTTTCCGAGTTCGTTGATATCTCCGACCAGGTCAACAACCGGCAGGATCGCGGCCTACTCGACATCGCGCTTGACCCAAACTTTCCCGACAACCCGTTTGTCTACGCGTTCTACGTCGTCGATCCCCCCGAAAGTCAGGGCCTGTCTGGCAACGCAGGCCCCAACGGCGGCGGCAACCGCTTTGCGCACGTCGTCCGCTTTGAGGCCGATGCCGCAACCAACTTCCAGACAGCGATCGCAGGCAGCGAAACGGTGCTTGTGGGTGGCGCCGGACAATCCTTGAACGACATATCCGGTTTAGGCGCAGTCGATTCCACCTCAAACTTTTCCCAGTCCCCATCCGACATCGATACAGCAACAGGCGAGTTCATCGACGATTACATCAAAGTGGATTCCCGCTCCCATGCCGGCGGCGCATTGGCCTTCGGTCCTGACGGTGCGCTCTACATCTCGATCGGGGATGGTACCTCCTTCAACGCCGTCGATGCCCGTACCGAAAGTGTCCAGGACATCGGCAGCTTGTCTGGCAAGGTCCTCCGCGTTGATCCCGAAACAGGCCTCGGCCTCGCCGACAACCCCTTTGCAGCCCAAGCCTCGGATCTTTCAGCGAATGAAGCCCGGGTCTATCAACTTGGCCTGCGCAACCCGTTTTCCATGAGCTTCGACGACGCCGGCCGCCTTTACGTTACGGACACCGGCTGGAACTCCTACGAGGAAATCAACTCCGGCCCCGCTGGCGCCAACTTCGGATGGCCGTGGTTCGAAGGCGAAGACGGCGGCGTTCTTCGCCAGACACCGGGCTACCAAAATCTTGGCCCCGCCAGCGACTTCTATGCAGCCGTGGCGAACGGCGACATCACCGTTTCCTCGCCCTACCGTGGCTTTGCCCACAACAACAATGCGCCAGGCTTCCAGTTCAATGCCATTACGGGTGGCGACGTCGATTACTCCGGCGACCAGTATCCAGATGTCTTCCAGAACGATTATTTCTTCACCGATTTCTCACAGGGCGAAGTCTTTTCTGTCGATCTGAATGACCGCACGGAACTGAACTACCTATACACAACGACCAACGGGCGCGGCCCGGTCCACTTTACCCAGGGCCCCGACGGATTTGTCTACGCGGTCGATATCGTGAGCGGGCGCATTATCCGGCTGGAAATCGACGGTGGCCCAACAAACAATCAGGCCCCCGTCGCAGCCGACGACAACAGCGCAACCGATCCAACCTCACTTGCACCCGGCCTCAATGTGCTGGCCAATGACAACGACCCCGATGGGAACCAGGGCGGGCTCTCCGTGTTGGCGGTCGATGGCACACCATCAGCCGTCGGCCAGACCGTCACTGGGTCCAGCGGCGGTGAATTCACGATCACCGCAAACGGCACGGCAACGTTCGACCCCGAGGGCGCTTTCAACGGCCTCGCCTCCGGCGAGACGGCCACCACGTCGGTGGACTACATCGTGACGGATGCAGCCGGTGCCGTCGACACGGCCACCTATACGGTCGCGGTCACAGCCCCGAACACCAACACCGGTTCGATCATTGAGATCAATGCGCGCGGCGATGAAGGTCTCGAAAACATGGACCTGCTGATCGACGGCGCAGTCGTCGCCAGTTTTGAAAATATTTCGACCGGCGGCGAAACGTACACGTATCAGGCGGAAGGCACGGTCACTGCCGGTCAGGTCCGTGTGGCCTTGACAAACGACGTGTACGATCCCGCCAACGGCATCGACTACAACATCACCGTCGACAACATCATCATCGATGGAGAGGTCTTCGAGACCGAAGCCGACACCGTATTCTCAACCGGGACATGGCTTCCCGGCGATGGCATTGCGCCGGGCTTTGGCCGCGGTGATGTTTTAAACGGTCTGGGCTACTTCGAGTATGCCGACGGTCCAACTGGCGGCAACGGTTCGACGTTAGAGATTTTCGCAGCCGGCCAGACGGGCAATGAGAACATGGCCCTCCTTATCGATGGCGAAGTGGTGGCAACCTACGATGCGGTGTCATCGGCCGGTGATACGTTTGTCTTCAACACCGACAGCGCAATCACCGCTTCACAGGTGCAAATCGCATTTACCAACGACATCTTCGATCCCGCCAACGACATCGACTACAACCTGATCGTTGACGCCATCGCCATCGACGGAACGCGTTTCGAAACTGAAGCCGGAACCGTGTACTCGACCGGCACGTGGCGCTTCGAAGACGGCATCATCCCCGGCTTCGGACGCGGCGACATCCTCCACGGCCTTGGCTCGTTCTCCTATGGCGAAGACCCCAACGCCCCACCGCCAACCGACCTGTTCGTCGCTTAGCGGCGTCGCCAATTCGTGGCACAGGTCTCAACACGCTCAGGTCTCAACACGCCAAGGATTGCTCAACGCCAGACGCTAATCCGGTCACTCCAACCGTGGACCGGCGGACGACAACGAGGCATGCGCCTCTTCTGCACTCTCAAAGATGTGCGGCTGCATCCCGCGACTGCTCAGATCATCTTGCATCTTGAGGCGCATGAAAGCTGCTGTCGAATAGCGCGCCGTGCTCGCATAATAGTGGCGCAGCATCCCGTCGATCATTTCCGTGTAGTCGTCGTTGAGATCATCCGCGATGCGGCAGCCATCGTGATTGACAACCGCGTTCACACGCTTGTCGGCATCTTCACACGCTGCGATGAGAACTTCGCGCAAGTCGGAAATGTCCGTTTTCTTGCGCACGCTCCAGCCTTCGAGATTGATGAACAAGATGTTGCGCGCGGCATCGTAGCTGACCCGCTCCGATAGCGTGCGGTTGGTCAGTTCGGCCAGCAGATCCATGGGTTCATCCAGGAAGATTTTGCGATCCATCAGAATGGGTGTGTTGATCACCGGCTCGAAATCCATATGGGCGAGAATATCCCGCTCAATATCAATCCCCGGCGCCACCTCGATCAGCTCAAGCCCCTGCAGTGAAAGCTGGAACACGCAGCGTTCGGTCACATAGATGACGGGCTGAGACCGCATGGCGGCATAGGTGCCTGAAAATGTGATCTGCTCAACCTTCTGGACAAACTTGCGCGCCTTGCCTTCCTGCAGGATTTTCAACTCGCCATTTTTCACTTCGACCTTTAGTCCGCCCGCCGTAAATGTCCCAGCAAACACCACCGCACGTGAGTTCTGCGAGATATCGATAAATCCGCCGCAGCCATTCAATCGTCCACCGAACCGGCTGGTGTTCACATTCCCGCAGCGGTCACACTCCGCCATTCCCAGGCACGTCAGGTCGAGTCCACCGCCATGGTAGAAGTCGAACATTTGGTTTTGGTCAATAATGGCATGAGCGTTAGTGGACGCCCCAAAGCTCGACCCGCCTGCAAGCACACCACCAACCGCACCGGCTTCCGTTGTCATCACGATGTAAGGCGTGACTTTTTCCTCGTTCGCCACGGCGGCAACGCCATCGGGCGCGCCCACACCGAGGTTGATGACGCCATTTGGCGGCAGTTCGAACGCAGCCCGCCTCGCAATCACCTTGCGCTCGGTCAGCGGCATCTTGGCCATGGCACCGACAGGAACGCGAACCTCACCGGCAAGAGCGGGGTCATACACAACGCCGTAGTTCATCCGGTGCATGTCCAGCGGGTCAGCGACCACAACGCAGTCAACCAGAATGCCTGGAACCTTGACGTCCTTGGGCTTCAGCGAACCCTGTTCGACGATCCGCTCAACCTGCGCAATGACGACCCCGCCGTTGTTATGGGCCGCCATCGCCTGCGCCAGCACATCAAGCGTCAGCGCCTCTTTCTCCATGCTCAAATTGCCGAACGGATCCGCGCTCGTTGCCCGGATCAACGCAACGTCGATCGGTGTCGCCTTGTAAAACAGCCACTCCTGCCCGTCGACCTCGACGACCTTGACGATGTCTTCTTTGGTGACGTCGTTGACCTTCCCGCCGTCGTGACGTGGATCGACATAGGTATGCAGCCCAACCTTTGAGAACAGCCCGGGATGTCCAGCCGCACACGATCGGTACAACTTGGCGATCACACCCTGCGGAAGGTTATAGCCCTGGATCTCATTGTTGCGCGCGGCTTCCGCCACCTTCGGCATGCGGCCCAGGTTGCCGGCGATCACGCGCTTCAACAGCCCTGGATGATGAAAACGTCCAGTACCCAGCCCCTTACTGTCGCCAGCCCCCGCGCACATGATGAGAGTCAAACCCTCAGGCCGTCCGGACTCAACGTAGCGTTTTTCCAGCGCAGCATGCAGGGCCTCGGGGATGCAGCTTTGCACAAACCCCGTCGTGGCAATCACATCGTTATTGCGGATGAGCGCAACGGCCTCGCTGGCAGCAAGGATCTTGTTTTTGTTCACGTGTCGCCTCCCCAGGCAGGTTTTAAAGGGTTCTTTGTATTATTGAGCGGGCTCTGTTCCCGCCGGTCCGGCCTGCACCATCACGATGCAGTTTGCCGGCCGAAGGTTCCCGACCTTAGTCTAGTTGTGGACGATTTGGCGCGGTCTGCGCAATAATTCAATGTCAGGCTGACGCGCTGCCTTTCGTCCTACGCGTTCGGGTAGGGAGCACCACGCCCGGTTTGATGCCGCGGTTTGAACCATGGGCACACCGCTTCAGGCGGCTTTCTGCAACTGAACCGCTTTTTGGATATCTGATGATGACAGTTTTGGTCAGATAACCTGGCCGGCCGCCCAGCCACTGGACCATGCCCACTGGAAATTGTAGCCGCCCAGCCACCCCGTGACATCGACAGCTTCACCGATGCAATAAAGTCCCGGGACAGACTTTGCTTCCATCGTGCGCGACGACAGCTCCGCCGTATCGATCCCGCCAGCCGTCACCTCGGCTTTGGCATAGCCTTCCGTGCCGCTCG
The DNA here is from genome assembly GCA_039819785.1 of Pseudomonadota bacterium. Lineage (GTDB taxonomy): Bacteria > Pseudomonadota > Alphaproteobacteria > Rhizobiales > Hyphomicrobiaceae > JBCBRD01. Next base: position 18,774 of record JBCBRH010000023.1, read on the forward strand.
GCATAAACCGCCAAGACGACAACTGCGCCTGCGCCTCGCGCAACGTTTTGTCAGGCACGTTCGCCAATGAGCCCTCAAGCCCGAGACGATCAGATAGCCCGTGGGCCAGCCTGTCCGGCATGATCTGCGAAAGCGCCGCGCGAAGACCAATCCTGGGATGCTTTGTCTTGATGGTGACGAGCCAGTCCGACGGATGCGCTGGGGCAAAGTCTAACGTGATCCAATCGCCCGGCCGCCAATAAGATGACACTTGCAGGATGGCAGGCCCCGACAGGCCCTTGTGCGTGAACAGGCAGGCCTCCTTGAATGCAGCCTCGCCACACCGCGCGATCACATCGGTCGCCAAACCCGTGACACCCCCGAACAGGACGCCTGCTTCCGCCAGAGTGAATGGCACCAGAGCCGGGCGCGGCGGCACAATCTTCAAGCCGAACTGTCTGGCTAGATCATAGGCAAACCCCGTCGCGCCCATTTTCGGGATCGACGGTCCGCCCGTTGCAATCACCAGGGACGGGGCCACCGTGCGCAGGCCACTCTCCAGCAAAACTTCGAACCTGCCGTCGGAATGCGATACATCGCGAATGCCGGACCCAAGCTGCACCACGACGCCCGCCCGCGCACACTCATCAAGCAGCATGTCGACGATCTGCCGCGCGGACCCATCACAGAACAATTGGCCAAGTGTTTTTTCGTGCCAGGCGATGCCGGTGCGATCAACCAGCGCAATAAAATCGTGCTGCGTGTAGCGGCGCAAAGCCGACTTTGCAAAATGCCGGTTTTCGGAGAGAAAGCGGTCGGGCGCGATGTCTAAGTTGGTGAAGTTACACCGGCCGCCACCAGAGATGAGGATCTTCTTTCCAGCCTTGTCGGCGTGATCGACGACGAGGACCTTGCGCCCACGTTCTCCAGCAACCGCGGCTGCCATCAGGCCGGCGCCGCCAGCCCCAAAGACAATCGCGTCGTAAGCTGTCACGTCCACTTTGACCAAAAGCCGTCCCGTTCATCATCTAACGCGCTTGAACACAGACCGAGGGCCCTCTGAAGGGTTGATACTCGATAAGGGCGGGAGGCGCCGGGCAACAATTCGGAAATGCGGCAGATCACTCTCTATTTGGTTGCGATGCCTTTGACCCAGCCCATGAGTTCGCGGCGGACGAGGTGCTCAATGACGTCGATACCTTCAGGGCTGTCATTGAGAGCTGGCAGATAGGCAAACTTTTCGCCGCCGTTCTCCTCGAAGATCTCGCGGTTTTCTCCGTCGAGTTCTTCCAGTGTCTCCAAGCAATCCGCCGAAAATCCAGGAGCGACAAGCGCAAGACTTTTCACGCCTTCCTTTGCCAGACGCTCAACCGTTTCGTCGGTATACGGGTTCAACCAAACGTCATTACCGAAGCGCGACTGGAACGTGGTCAGCCAACGGTCCTTTGACCAGCCCATCCGGTCCCGCAGCAACCTTGATGTCTTCTGACATTGACAGTGGTACGGGTCGCCCTTCTTCAAATACTTCTCTGGCATGCCGTGGAAGGTGGCGATGATTTTCTCTGGCTCGAAATCCAGTTTCGCAAGGTTTGCCTCCATCGATCGGGCCACGGCGTCAATGTAAACCGGATCGTCATGATAGGCCGGAACCGTGCGGACGGCGGGCTGCCAACGCATCTTCATCAGCGCGCGAAACGCTTCATCGTTCGCTGTACCCGTCGTGGCAGCGGCATAGTGCGGATAAAGTGGCAGCAGGACGATGCGGTCACAGCCTTGTTCTTGAAGCGCTTTGATGCGGCTCTCGGTCGAAGGGTTCTGATATCGCATGGCCCAGTCGACGACGATGTTGTCATGACCGCCCAACCGTTCCAGAAGACCGTTGGCTTGGTTACGCGTAATTGTTTTCAATGGGCCTTCATCGAGCTCATTGTTCCAAATCGTCGCGTAATCTCGGCCCTTCCGAGCAGGACGCGTGGTCAGGATCACGAGGTTGAGGAGCGGCCACCAAAGGATCTTCGGCACTTCAATGACGCGCGGATCGGAGAGGAACTCCTTGAGGTAGCGGCGCATCGGCCAGTACGTCGTGCCATCCGGAGTGCCCAGGTTCAACAGCAGGACGCCGACTTTGCCATACTTGACGTGAGGGTGGTCCTCCGGCCAATGCTGGTGGTCGGTGTCAAAGGCACTCGTCTTGGCCATTTCGTTCATAAAATCCTCCGCGCTCGGTAATGCGAACGCACTTGCGACCAGAACGGATCAGGCGGGACTCCGCGATCCATCGTTTCCACCAAGATAGTGGGGTTTGGGGAAATTCGGCAAATTTATCAGAAAATCAGGCTGCGACATGGTTGTTCCCCATCGCAGCAAAGATCGCTGACGCGTCACCCAACGCTCACCCCTGGGGCCAGATGGCACCGCTCTATAGTTACACAGAGCCCACAATTTGAACGCGATCTGGTCTGGTGCGACCTGCAGTCAAGCGTATCAGGCTGACGGCTGCGACCCACAAGGTTGCAAACCATTTGCGCGCGAATTGGTCGCTGTTTTACCTGATGCCGCGCGGTTTCCTGATGCCGCGCCTTTCAGTGTGGCCATTGATTGAGCAATAGCCTCTGTCTGTTTCCAGTATGCAGTCACTTCACCAACAAAGTCTTTGGCGCTTCGGGCATACAGCAGATGTCCGAGCCGTAGGGCATGCGTCCTGTGTGCGGCCTGTTCAATTTCAATAAAGGCCGTTAATTGTTTTCGTCCACGAGCTGCAAGGGTGCCTTTCGGCATGGCAGCGAGATGACACTTCAGGACGTAGAGATCATGGTCTTGCCCCAGGTATTGCGAGATTTGCCTGGCAACGGACAAACGCGCCAAAAACCAATCGGGCCAAGCCTTGCGCAACAAAGCCATGTGCCTCCAATGAGCCTGGGTGTGTTTGCGCCACGTGTGCCAGTCCTCGTCGCGCGTAGGCTGTTCTGCACGGTTCTTACAGTGCCGCCCCGCCTTGTAAGTCTTTTTCAAGCCCGGACGTATGGCGACCGCAATGGAGGTTTGAGGCAGTTCAATATCATCGACCAAGCGGCGCGCGATGGCCAGCCGCTCAAGCGCATGTGTGAGAACGTCGGCAGGAGCAGGACCGGGTTCGGCACTCCCACGACCGGTGGCCCCTCCCGCCGGCAACATGCTGGTCTCGCGCACATAGGAGATCGTCTTTGCCAAAGCGCTTTGGATGGGCTGACGCGCGACGCGGGGTAAAACGCGTCGATCGGCAACTGCTTTATCCAGATTGCCAAGTGTTGCAACCATCACATCAAAGTCGCGCGTTTGAGAAAGCAGTCGACCCACGCCGCACAATTGCGCATCAAGCTTCAACGCCTTTTTCGGATTGATGACGGGCCCGACCAGCCGTAGCGCGGCGCGCGCCCGCTTCATAGCCTTTCGCGCTTCATGGACAGACGTTTCAAGATCCGTTGGCGCTGAAAGATGGTTCGACGCGCGCGCCACCTGCTCAGACAAAATGCGCCGAGTTCCGGTCTCAACAGTTTCGTTGGTCTGATAGCTGTAAGCCATTGGCAGCTATCCTTTCATTCGGACAACCCACGCAGTCAATGTGTCTTAAAGACATAGTTCGCGAGTGTATCGAGTCAACAGATGCCCGCAGATGAGCCGGACAAAGCCAACGAACCAGTGATGGCTAGAGCGGGTTGGGCGGGCCAGCAATTGACTTTCAGTTCCGATGCTGTGCAGCCCAGTCCAGCCATTGACCGATGCGGGCCTCGGGATCATCAGCCATGAAAAAATCTGTAATCACCGCAACGGAATCCGCCCCATGCGTCAGCACACCGGGTGCACGCTCCGGTGTAATGCCACCAATAGCTATGAGCGGAACATCGCCAATCCGTTCTTTCCATTGGGTGATGCGCGGCAGACCTTGCGTGCCATAGGGCATGGCTTTGAGTTTGGTCTCATAAATCGGACCGAGCGCGATGCTGTCAGCATTTGCGGTAAGCGCCGTCTCCAACTCTTCAGGCGTATGGGTCGAAACACCCAGCCTGATTCCAGCCTGCCGGATGGCTGCAAGGTTGGCATCGGCAAGATCTTCCTGGCCAAGATGGAGATCGGTCGCGCCAAGGTCTATCGCCGCTTGCCAGTAGTCGTTGACAATAAATTGGCACCCATGGGCATTGCAGACTGCGATGCCTTCGCCGATCTGGGCTCTAACGTCGGCTTGGCTGGCATCTTTCAGGCGCAGTTGCACGGTCCGGGCACCCAGCGGCACAATCCGCTTCAGCCATGTGATGTCCGGCACGATTGGATAGAAGACGTCAGGCGTGCTTGGTGGCTGACGAACTGTTGGCTCAACCATTGGGACGTTTGTCCAGAGACGGCTGCAAATCCTGCGACGCAGGCTCCGACGGAAAATCAAAAAACGGCGTGCCGGCCACCGGTGTCGAGGGCTGGGCCATATCGCGCATTTCCATCAACCCTGCGGTGTAAGCCGCGCGTCCAGCCTCTATTGTCTGCGCAAAGGCCCGGGCCATGACCACAGGGTCCGCAGCCTTGGCGACCGCCGTGTTCAGGAGCACAGCATCATAGCCGAGCTCCATCGCCTGAGCGGCATGCGAAGGGGCACCGATCCCCGCGTCAATGACGAGCGGCACGGATGGGTGATAGGCACGCATCGAGGCAAGCGCGTAAGGGTTCGCAAGGCCGCGGCCCGTCCCAATCGGCGCGCCCCAAGGCATCAAGACTTCACAGCCAGCATTCAAAAGCCGATCCGCCACGCCAAGGTCTTCGGTTGTGTAGGGGAAGACTTTGAAGCCCTCTTTGTTGAGTGTCTCAGCGGCTTCGACAAGGCCGAAAACGTCGGGCTGCAGCGTATCGTCATTGGCAATAACTTCCAGCTTGATCCAGTCAGTGGCAAACAGCTCGCGGGCCATCATTGCCGTTGTGATGGCGTCTTTGGCCGTTCGGCACCCAGCGGTGTTGGGCAGCACGTCGATCCCTAGGCCGCGGATCAATTCCAAGAAGCGTTCGCCAACCTTGCCACGCGCAGCCTCGCGCCGCAGTGAAACCGTAACAAGGCCAGCCGAAGCTGCCTGCACGGCATCACTCATGATCTGTGGTGATGGATAAAGGGCCGTGCCCAGGAACAGGCGCGACGGCAACTCCTGGCCATAGACGACCAACGGGTCCGGCGTCAGGTTAGTTGTCTGAATGGGGTGTCGCGTCATGTGGTCTGGTCGCCTTTTTCGCCTAACCGCCCTGTCTTGCGGTGAGGACTTCAATTGTGTCGCCATCGGCGAGGATGTATCCGGCGCGGTCGTTGCGCGCCACGAATGTGCCGTTTACGGCCGTAGCCGACGAAGCAGGCGAGAACCCGAACGCATCGAGTAGGTATTCCAGCGTCTGGGGCTCAGACGAGCTGGGCACTTGCGAGTTTGGGACATCTCGGACCGTCGTGGGCGCTCCAGCCTCACTCGGTATTGCTTCAGGAACACCGGGCTCCAGCCTGATCTCGCGTCCGTTTAATGTGACAGTGATCGTGGCCGTGTCGGTCTCGCGTGATGTCGATGTCGTCGTCAATGCTTCAGCTCCAAACGGATTAGCGTCTCTGGCCCCATCAGGCATGGACTGCTCGGGCTTCATGACCCAAGAGCAACATCAGGTCTATTTAAGCTGCTTTGAGCCGCAGTTGAACCATCTGGCGGAAACTTCTTTTGATCCGCGAGGCTTTGGCATACGCACTGCTGGTGTTGCGGTTCCTGGAAGTTCGCCTCGCGCTCAGAACCTCCAGGCGGCAACCGTCGGCCGACCCTTCGCCGCCCGCACATGATCGATGGGCGTTGAAAAACTTTCCTCCAACCATCTCTTGAACATAGTTCATTAATAACTTATCTGCTAGTCATGAACGCAGTTCACAAGCAGCAATCGGATCACCCATATGTCTCTGTCATTCGTTTTCCCGCCCTTATCACCGTCAAAATCGCGCAAAACCAGATTTCTGCCGCCGTAACAGCGACAACATCGTCGGAATTTGCCGGTTCGCTCACACAAAACTGCTCAATTGTCAGAAGAACCGTCCGTTAAATCTGATTTATTCGCAACGCGGTCGATGAACCTGACCCCCGCGCAATGCACCCTTCGCCAAGGACCTCACGATGTTTGCCAAGCTGATTTCCTCTCGCCGGTTCTGGCCCATGTTTTGGTGTCAGTTCATGTCGGCCCTCAATGACAACTTCATCAAGAACGCACTCGTCATTCTGATTTTGTATCAGGTGGCCACTACCTCGGGTGGGGCTTTGGTCGCGCTGGCGGGTGCGGTTCTCGTGGTGCCGTTTTTCTTTCTGTCTGCACTCGGTGGTGAAATTGCCGACAAGTATGACAAGGCCAAGGTCGCGCAATATCTGAAGTTGGCGGAGATCCCGATTGCCTGCCTTGCCGCTGTCGGTTTTCTGATGGCGGGGAGTGGTCAGACCGCACTCGTCGATGCATCGGTCTATGTCCTGTTCGCCGTCCTGTTCCTGTTCGGATGCGGAGCTGCCCTGTTTGGCCCCATCAAATTCGGTATGCTCCCGGATCATCTTGAAATCAAAGAGCTGCCCGCCGCCAACGCCATGGTGGAAGGAGCAACGTTTCTTGCAATCCTTGCAGGGACGATAGCCGGTGGTGTCGCGATGACGACAAGCGCTGGCGCGCCCCTGGTCCCCTCGTGGGCGGTTGCAATAGCCATCATCGGGTTCGCCGTTGTTGGCTGGTGGTCAGCCAAGATGATGATGCCGACCCAACGCGGTCAACCAAATCTGGTCATCACCAAGAACCCGCTGGCGTCGACGTTCCGGCAACTGGGCGAATTGAAAGCCGCCCGACGGCTCTGGATAGGCGGGCTCATCGTTTCCTGGTTCTGGTTGAACGGTATCGTGGTCTTGTCGCTTCTGCCCGCGCTGATCAAGGAAAACCTCGGCGGGACCGAGAGCGTCGTGACAGTCAGCCTCGCGATCTTCACGGTCGGCATTGCCGTTGGCTCATTCCTGGCTGCTCGCGCCAGCCGCCGCAGACCCAATCTGGCGCTCGTCCCAATCGGCGCGCTCATCATGGGCCTCGTCGCACTGGATATCGCAGCCATCGTCTGGAGCATGGACGCAGTCACAGCCGGCAGCATCAGTGCTGCCACCATCTTCGCGTCCTGGAGTGGTGTCCGCCTCATGGCCGACCTCGCACTGCTCGCGGCCGCCGGTGGACTGTTCATCGTACCAGCCTTTGCGGCTGTCCAGTCCTGGGCTGATGCCGATCACCGCGCGCGGACGATTGCTGCGGTGAACATCCTCAATGCCGCCTTCATGTCGGTCGCCTCGTTGGGCGCATTCGGCGCCCAGATGGCAGGCGTGACGCTACCGGTTTTGTTCACGGTCCTGGGCGTCGCCAACCTGGTGGCGATGCTACTCGTCATGAGGGCATGGGGACGCGAAGGTTTGCAGGATCTCGGCATGTTCATTTTCAAGCAATTCCTCGGCTTGAAAGTGAAAGGGCTTGAGAATCTCCCGCCTGAAGGCACCAAGGCCGTCATTGCGCCAAACCACGTCAGCCTTCTAGATGCACCGATCCTGTTCTCCGCCATGCCGTCGCATTCGGCATTCGCCATCGACACCATGATGAGCGAGAAATGGTGGATCAAACCGTTCCTCAAATTCGTGAAGTGGACGTCCATTGATCCTACGCGGCCCTTAGGCATGCGCGCTCTCATCAACCACGTGAAAGACGGCGAGCAACTCGTGATCTTTCCAGAAGGCCGCCTGACAGTGACCGGCGGCTTAATGAAAGTCTATGACGGCACTGCAATGATCGCCGATAAGGCCGACGCCGTCGTTGTTCCAGTGCGCATTGATGGCCCGGAGCGCTCACCATTCGGCTACATGACGAAGGCCCAGACCAAAAAGGTGTGGTTCCCAAAGACGACGCTGACGATCCTGCCGCCTGTCAAACTGGAGATCGATCCGGAGTTGCGCGGGCGCAGGCGCAGGACGGCAGCCGGATCAGCCCTTCAGGACGTCATGGTCGACGCCGCCGTGACAACAGCACCAACCGACCTGACGTTGTTTGATGCGTTGGTTTTGGCGAAGAACACGCGCGACACGGGCAAGCCAGCCGTTGAAGATCCGCTCGGCACCAAGCTCAGTTATTCACGTCTTATCACCGGTGCCCAGGTGTTAGGATCAAAGATCAAGCCGCAACTGGGCAGCTCTGAAAACGTCGGCGTCCTGCTGCCGAACTCGGCTGGCGTCGCGGTTACGTTTTTCGCGCTTCAGACACTTGGTCGTGTGCCGGCGATGTTGAATTTCACCGCTGGTTTGAAGAATCTCAAGGCCGCGTGTCTGGCAGCCGATGTACAGGTTGTCCTGACGTCGCGCACGTTCTTGGAAAAGGCACGCCTGACGGAAGTGGCGGAAGGCTTGAGCACGCAGGTGAAGATCATTTACCTGGAAGACGTCAAGGCTTCGATTTCGCTCGCCGATAAGATCGGTGGGATGATGAAAGGCACCGGCGCGCTTGTTCAAAAACAGCCCGATGATCCAGCGGCGATCCTGTTCACATCCGGATCGGAAGGCACACCAAAGGGCGTTGTCCTCTCCCACCGCAACATCCTGTCGAATGCCATGCAATCCCTCACGCGGGTTGCGGTGCATGGCGAAGACAAGGTGTTCAACGTGCTGCCCGTCTTCCACTCCTTCGGGCTGACCGCCGGTCTTGTGATGCCGCTGGTTGCTGGTGTCCCGCTTTATCTGTACCCGACGCCGTTGCACTACAGGATCGTCCCTGAACTGGTCTATCAAACAAACGCGACCATCCTGTTTGGCACCGATACGTTCCTCAACGGCTACGCGCGCGCCGCTCACCCGTATGACTTTGCACGGTTGCGTTTGATCCTGGCCGGTGCCGAAGCGGTCAAGGACCGGACGCGGGCCACCTACATGGAAAAGTTCGGTGTTCGTATCCTGGAAGGCTATGGCGTGACCGAGACAGCCCCTGTGCTGGCGATCAACACGCCGCTGGCCAACCGGGCGGGGACCGTCGGGCGGTTGTCGCCGTTGATGGAGGCGCGGCTTGATCCAGTCCCCGGCATCGACGAGGGCGGACGGCTTTACGTGCGCGGGCCCAACGTCATGTTGGGCTACCTACGAGCCGAGAATCCCGGCGTGCTGGAGCCACCCGAAGAGGGCTGGCACGATACCGGCGATATCGTCACGATTGATCCAGAAGGGTTCATCACGATCCGGGGGCGGGCGAAACGGTTTGCCAAGATTGCTGGAGAGATGGTGTCGCTTTCAGCCGTAGAGGCCGCCGCCAGCGCCGTTTGGCCGGACAAGATGACAGTCGTCGTCTCCGTGCCCGATGCCCGCAAGGGTGAGAAGCTGATCTTGCTCGCGACCGATGACAAACTGCAAAGGTCCCAATTCCAGGCCTACGCCAAAACCCATGGCATTTCGGAATTGTCTGTGCCAGCCCAGATCGTGACGGTCGAGGCTCTGCCCTTGCTGGGTTCCGGGAAGCCCGACTATGTGGCGGCCTCTAAACTGACAAAAGAGAAGCTGGGCCTAGTTGATGAGGTCAAGGCAGCCTGACCAAACATGGCCCGCCAGCGCAAAACGGGACGCTGGCGGGCCTGTCTGAAGGATGATTCTTTCTTGCGGAAGCCGGCGTCGATCAGGCTGTGATGCCAGCCATAATGGCTGTCGTCATGGTGGCAGCAAGGGCTGCGATCAGGATAACGAGGCCGGCACTTTGGCTTGAGGTTCTGGACGTGGATGGAGTGCGTTGAGGCCTTATCAGTGCTGTCATGAGGCAGTCCTTATGGAAGGGTTTGAGTTGTGATCGTGGGCTCAATCTGCCCTCGGTTGCACAACGGCGAAGTTCCGCCGGGAACGTTGCCCACACTGGTTATCGCGAGGCAATTTCGTGGACTTCACGCCCGCTTGCCGGTGTGCCTGACTTACGCAAGCCTTAATGCGATTCACCAAAGATACCCGTGCGCACACCATAGTCCGCCGCGATTTCGTAGCTCGGGTCATCGTCGGCATCTTCCATCAGCTGTCCCGCCGTCACCAGCAACTGATGACAATCCCGCGACAGGTGCCGCAGCTTCAGTGTCTTGCCCTCACCTTGATATTTTGAGGCAAGATCCTCGATCGCCTGCAGCGCCGATTGATCGACCACCCGGCTATTCATGAAGTCAACGACCACCACGTCGGGATCATGCTTTGGTGAGAACAGCTCCGAAAACCCGTCCGTCGAGCCGAAAAACAACGGCCCGGTGATGGCGTAGACTTTGGCGCCATCGCTCGACACATCGATGTTTGCATGGATGCGCGTCGCATTACTCCAGGCATATGCGAGCGCCGACACAACCACGCCGACCGCGACCGCAATCGCAAGGTCCGTCAAAACCGTCACCACGGTCACAAGCACGATCACAAAGGCATCCGTCCGCGGAATGCGCTGCATGATGGTCAGGCTGCGCCAAGCAAAGGTTCCGATCACAACCATCATCATGACGCCCACGAGAGCCGCCAGCGGGATCTGCTCGATCAGCCCGGAGGTGAACAAAATGAAGGCCAGCAAAAACAGTGCTGCCGAGATTCCTGACAGACGCGTGCGCCCGCCCGATTTCACGTTGATCATCGACTGGCCGATCATCGCGCAACCGCCCATGCCTCCGAAAAACCCGGTCGCGGTGTTCGCAGCACCCTGCGCGATGCACTCCTGTGACGCACCTCCGCGCTTGCCCGTGATTTCACCCACTAAGTTGAGCGTCAACAGGCTTTCAATCAGGCCAATCGCGGCCAGAATAAAGGCGTAAGGCAAAATGATTTTCAGCGTTTCAAAGGTCAACGGAACTGTTGGGATATGAAACGCGGGCAGCCCTCCGGAAATCGATGCCAGATCACCAACACGCGGCACATCGAGATTGAAGATAATCACAAGGCCCGCAACCAATCCGATCCCGGCCAGCGGCGCAGGGATCGCTTTCGTCAGCTTCGGCGTGAACTTGATGATCGCCATCGTGAGCACGACGAGCGACAGCATCAGGACAAGTGGCCAGCCAGACATCCAGACTTTTCCGCCCTCCGGCCCGTCGACCTGAAACTGCGTGAGCTGTGCCACGAAAATGACGATCGCAAGCCCGTTGACGAAACCAAGCATCACCGGATGCGGCACCAATCGGATGAATTTTCCAAGCTTGAAAACGCCGGCTCCAATTTGGAGGATGCCCATCAACACCACGGTCGCAAACAGGTATTCGACCCCATGTTGGGCAACGAGCGAAACCATCACGACCGCCAACGCGCCGGTGGCACCTGAGATCATGCCAGGCCGCCCGCCAAAAACGGCCGTGATCAAACCCACGATGAAGGCGGCATACAGCCCGACAAGAGGGTGCACTCCGGCCACGAAAGCGAACGCCACAGCTTCTGGAACGAGCGCGAGCGCCACCGTAAGACCAGCCAAAACCTCAGTTTTGACGATCGACGGTGTTAGGGTATCGATTTTTCGGGCTTTCCAGTCACGGAGATCCGTATCGAGGCTCTCTGCATAGGCAGCCAAAGTGGTTTTCATCAGAAAAATCAGTCTTTCAAACAGTGTTTGTCTTTGCGCCGCCGGAACGCGTATCGGTTGCTCATGCGCATTCAAGCGCGCACTACAAATCGCCAGGAGCCCTGAACTTCGAACCGAATGACGCCCACAGGCAAATCGGTCGCCTAAGTGCAATGATGTTTGAGGCAACAGTCACCTCAGCCCGCATGCCGATGCAAGTTTACGCGCTCACGGGCAAAGGCCCAGCCTGACCGCGAAACCCGTCTGACCGTGAAACCAGTCTCACTGGGCCACAAGTTGCCCCTCGATGGGGCGGCACCTGCATCAATTGAAAGGGCTGCATGAGCGCCTCATCCCCGACCCATGCGATTGTATCGTAACGAAAGACCACGATGTTTCGCACCTCAATAAAAGCGGTGCATTGCCACATGCGGCCCACTTCACACACCAGATCAGCGCAGAGGCCCGGTTTTGATTGCCCTGCGGTCGCCCGACTATCGGCCAAATACCCCCGGCGGAGCCCCGAAATCCTGTGGCCAGGTTTCCCAAACGACATCTGTATGTCCGATGGAAAGGGCACGCACCTGCCAGCGGCCATCCTGCCATGCGAGAAGCGCGGCCACCCCATCGTCAAACAGCCCGGCGGCATAATCTTCCGCATAGGGTGTCAATCGGTAGTCGATCGCAGCGCCGCTTGGCCTTTGCGGACGACCACTGAGGAACGCCCAGCCTTCGCCGGTGAAGAGCTGATCCACGACAAAGACCACCTTAGGCGACAACGCTTTTTCGACCGGCACCCGGACCGCGTTCATGATGGCCGCCCGCTCGGTTGAGCCCTTCTCCGGCGTCACAAACGAACCGCTTTGAGCAGTAAACGACGCGCCACAAACCAGATAAAGAAAAGCAGCGCCCGAACAGATAATTCGCCACAAAGTCATGACAGTCTCCTTTTTGACTCAAGGGTCGGAATAAAAACAAAAAAAGACAAGAGTCACGGCGCATTGAGCGTTTTCGTAATCATAAATCAATCCTTGGATATGATAAACGGTTATTAACGCATCAGCGCAAAGCAACATGTACAACGAATAGAAATTCGTTATAAGGAGAAAATCCCATGGGCGGAATTGAGCTTGTTGGTCCAATGCTCATTATTCTGGCAATTGCCACACTTTGGTCGATCGTCAAGATCGTGCCGCAGGGTTTCAATTACACAATTGAGAACTTCGGTCGATACACCCGGACGTTGCCACCAGGCTTGCATTTTCTTGTGCCCGTGATGGAACGCGTCGGCAGCAAAATGAACATGAAGGAATTGGTCCTCGACATCCCTTCACAAGATATCATCACGCGCGATAACGCCATGGTCCGCGTCAACGGTGTCACGTTTTTCCAGGTCATCAGCGCCGCCAAGGCCGCCTACGAGGTGGATGCGCTGGAAGCTTCGATCATCAACCTGACCATGACCAACATCCGTACTGTCATGGGCTCGATGGACCTTGATGAGTTGCTCTCCAACCGCGACCAGATCAACGCACAATTGTTGCACGTCGTCGATGCGGCCACGGAAAGCTGGGGCGTCAAGGTCACACGCATCGAGATCAAGGATATCGATCCTCCCCGTGATCTGGTTGACGCCATGGGTCGGCAAATGAAGGCAGAGCGTGAGAAACGCGCTCAGATTCTGGAAGCCGAGGGCTCACGGGAATCCGCCATCCTGGAAGCTGAGGGCGAGAAGCAGTCTGCTGTTTTGGAAGCAGAAGGCCGCCGCGAAGCCGCCTTCAAGGATGCCGAAGCCCGTGAACGTGCCGCCGAAGCAGAGGCAAAGGCGACCGAGCTGGTGTCCAACGCAATCGCAGCTGGTAACGTGCAGGCCATCAACTATTTCGTGGCAAACAATTATGTCAAAGCGCTTGAGAAACTTGCAACGTCACCGAACCAGAAAGTCCTGATGATGCCAATCGAAGCCTCGTCGGTCATCGGTTCGATTGCAGGTCTTGCTGAAATCACAAAAGAGGCCTTCAGTGGTGAAAAGCCAACGAATGCCAACCGAAATGGTTCAGTGCCACGGGTTTAAGTGAGCCGTTCTGGCAGGAATAAGAGAGACCACCATGCCATCAATTATTGAGTATCTGGCTTCCCTGGGACCATGGAACTGGGTGTGTCTGGCAGCTTTGCTTTTCGTTTTGGAAACAATCATTCCCGGAGTACACTTCGTTTGGTTCGGACTTGCGGCCATGATCATCGGCGGTATTCTGATCTCTGGTGAAACATTTGCACCAGAAGCATTTGCAAGCATTGGCTGGCAATATGAGACGATCGCGTTCGCCCTCGTTTCATTTGCAACGATCTTTTTGTTCCGCGGCGTTTCGGGAACCGGTGTCAGCCCATCGGACCAGCCGAACCTGAACGTGCGCGGGCAACAATATATCGGTCGTACGGTCACGGTCGGGGAAGCAATTGAAAACGGCCGTGGCAAGGTCGAAATTGGCGACACGCTCTGGATGGCCGAAGGGCCCGACGCCCCGACGGGCGCGAAGGTCAAGATCACCGGCGTGAACGGAACAGTCCTCACTGTGGAAGCCGCTGGCTAATTGCTCCACGCGCTCTACCCGCCGCTCCAGCAGGCCAGATCCGGTTCCACAGCCTTGAGTTGCCCGAACCCCGGCAGCCAGCCCTGGACCAGCCCCAAAAAGTAAACCACCCATTAACCAACCAGCCGCTAACGTGCGCTTGGTTCGTTATGCGTTGTCTTGGATCGTGAAACCCAGGGGAGCGCCACGGCGGTGCGCCGGCCATTTTTTCCCACATCAGGCGGCTGCACTCGCACAGGACCAGCAGCCCGTCGAGTGATTAACCGTCTGGCGAACTGCGAACAAAGAGTGCGCGGAGCCGGACCAGCACGCGCACGCCTGATCACATGCGCTCCTGCATTGGCTGCGGTTTTGCTCGTTCAGGTCCACACCCCAGCCCGCGCACAAGACAACTTGATCATCCAAAACCCCGGGATCGTCCGGCAGGCCCCCCCAGCTCGCGTACCTCTGGCGGGAAACGGCGCGCCACCGCCGACACTGCCCGCAGATAGTGCGCGCCAGCAGCCAGCCATCTTGAATGCCCGGCCTATCATCCGTGACGGAGACCTGTCTTTTCCGCGTGAACCAGTCGCCCCCCGCGATGGCATCATTAATCTTCAAACACCGGTCACGTCGACGGATGGCGCATCCTCTGCAGACGTCGACCAACGCGACCCGGCGGATATAGCAGTCTTCAACAATCCGCCGGCAGGTTACGACCCGCAGCTGTTCCAGATCGATGATCTCTCACCCGGCCTCGACCGCCGACCACGCCGTTTATTTATTCAACAGGTTGAACCGTTTGATCCAGTCGGCATGCGCATTGGCAGCTTCATCCTTTTCCCTGAACTGGAAATCGGTTCCAGCTTCGTCTCGAATGCCTTGAGTGCCCCCGATGATACGCCGGACCGATCCTTCGACATCACGCCATCTGCCCGTCTTGTATCGAACTGGGCCAACCACGCGGTTGAACTGCGCGGCAGCGTCAATGCGTCAAGCTTCAATGAATTTAAGACCGAGGACGAACGCGGCTTTCTGATCGAGGCCCGCGGTCGACTAGACGTACGCCGCTCCACCAACATCCAAAGCGTCATCTCGCGTCAGCGTGCGCAGGAAAGCCGCTCCTCTGTCGATGCTGCAACCGCCGGGCCGCGCACCTCCGTTGTGACCGATCGCAGCGAAACAGCTTTAAACCATCGCATAAACCGCCTGCGGTTCCAGTTGCGCGGTGGCATCGTCTCGGAAGGCTTCAGTGACGATGTCGATGCCGTGGGCACGCCAATCCCGACAGATCGCGACAACCAGCAGCGCGAAATCGCGTTGCGAACCAGCTGGGAATTTAAACCCACCTTGTCCGTTTTCGGCGAAGTTGAAGGCAACCACCGCGACTTCAAACGCGTGGCCACATCAGACGGGCTGAGCCGGAACTCCGCTGGCACCCGCTATCGCGCAGGCGTTTCGTTTGGTCAGACAGGGGCCTATTTGCGCGGTGAAGTCGCGCTAGGTTATGGCCGTCAGAACCTTGATGACGTTGCACTCAGCGATGTGGACGGTCTCATCTTCGATGCCAATCTGGCATGGCGCGCATCCGGCCTGACGACGCTGTTGTTCAACGCCTCAACCGGCTTCGTGAACTCCACAACGGCTGGAACGGGTGGGGTCTTCGAACGCCGCTTCGATATTGATGTGCGCCACGCCTTGCGCCCTTACTTGATTGCAACAACGGGTGTCGGCATCGTCAATCGCGGGTTCGCCGGCATCGGCCTGGACGAGCGCGAAGTGGCCTGGAACCTTGGCCTTGAATACACTTTGCGACGCGAAGCGGTTGTCTTTGGGACCTACGAAAGAACCGTGTTCCGCTCTGACTTTCCCAACTCCGACTTTGAAGACAACGAACTGCGCATCGGCATGCGCCTGCAGCGTTGAACGTTTCGTCGGGCGAGCCTAGCGCGTTTGAAAATCGGGTCTCAAAATCAAACCCAACCTTATTGCCTCTCCCTCCTTGTCCGCCACAGAGACAGGCAAAGAGGTCACCAGCCTCAACCGCACGATATCATCCAAGCAGCGCCTTCAATTCGGCCCGCAGGTCATCACTCAGGTCGGCATGAGACAGCCCATAGGCGACATTCGCCATCAAGAACCCGATCTTTGATCCGCAATCATAAATATCGCCGTCGAATTTCACCGCATGGAACGTCTGATCTGCCATCTGAGACAGCGTAATCATCGAATCCGTCAGCTGAATTTCGTTTCCTGCGCCGCGCTCCTGCTCAGCCAGGATGGGAAAGATCTCAGGCTGCAGAATGTAGCGCCCGGTAATGTGCAGGTTCGATGGCGCATCGGCTGGCTTCGGTTTCTCAGCCATTTCGGTGATCTGGCTGACGGGTGCCTCGCGATCCGTAACGCCGACGATGCCATATTGGTGCGTCTGGTCTTCGGGCACAGGTGAGACGGCGATATGGCTTCCGCCGAACTCCCCGTAGGCTTCGATCATCGTTTTCAGGCACGGCGTATCGGCCTTGTGCAGCATGTCCGGCAGCAACAGCGCGAACGGTTCATCCCCAATGATATCGCGCGCGCACCACACCGCATGCCCCAGACCCAACGGCTGCTGCTGACGGGTAAAGCTCGTTGCGCCCGCTTTCGGCAGATCAGCCAGCAGCTCTTCAAGCGGCTTGTCTTTGCCCCGCGTCTTCAAGGTCGCTTCCAGCTCGAACTGGTGGTCGAAATGGTCCTCGATCACGCCCTTACCGCGACCGGTGACAAACACAATGTGTTCGATCCCAGCGGCAAACGCCTCATCGACAACGTGTTGAACAACGGGTCGGTCAACGACCGTGAGCATTTCCTTTGGAACAGCCTTTGTGGCCGGCAGAAACCGCGTACCCAACCCGGCAACGGGGAGAACAGCTTTGCGGATGGGTTTGGACGGTTTAGACATTCATGGCCTCCAAGGTCGTTTGTATTCTTCGTGTTCGTTTTCGTCGCGATGGTCAAAGCGTTCTGCTTGCGTTCGCGTCGCGCCGACGAAAGCAAGATCAGGCGTCGTGAGACAGCAAACTGACGTTCGTTGTCAATGTGACGTGGCTTGTTCAAGTTCCGCCCGAAGTCAGCCAGCGTCGCAAAAACGCCGAAAAGCAGGTGTCCGTCGGTAAGCTCGGTAAGCGATGGCTAGGCCCGGTGAACGCTTTCGAGCCCATGCCCCCTCACGAGTGCAATTGGAGATCAACACGGTTGAACGCTTCAGGGACGAAACATACACAATTAACGCTAACCGATGCGACACCAACAACGGCCAACGTATTCAACCAAGCGCTGGGCGTTGCGCTGACGCTGTTGATCGCCTTCGGGCTTGCCATGTCAGCTGCCCAGCCTGCGACCGCCAGAGCCCAGGTTCATTCGTCAGCCGCATTCGCACAATTCGTTGCCGAACTCTGGCCGGAGGCACAGTCAGCCGGCGTCTCACGCAAGACCTTCAACGAGGCCTTCGCAGGCCTTAAACCTGATTACTCATTGCCGGACTTGCTGTTTCCCGGGCAGAAGACCCCGCGCAAAGTCGGGCAGGCCGAGTTCACGCGCGCGCCATCGGACTATCTGTCGACAACTTACCTGCGCCGCCTTGGCAAAACCGGCAAAGGCATGGCCGCCAAGTATGCGACACAACTCAAAGCCATCGAAGACAAGTTCGGCGTTGATCGGTTTTCAATCCTTGGCATCTGGGGCCGCGAAACATCGTTCGGCAGATACACCCCAAAGCACGATGCTATCCGCGTGCTCGCCACACAGGCGTTCACCGGCAGGCGCGCTGAGATGTTTCGCGGCGAACTGATCGATGCCCTGAGGCTGCTTGAAAAAGGCGTGCCCCGCAAAAAAATGCGCGGATCCTGGGCTGGCGCAATGGGCATGACGCAGTTCATGCCGTCGGAGTTTTTCAAGCACCGTCATGACTTCGCAGGCGACGGCTATGCGGATCTGTTCAATTCCGTACCAGATGCCCTGGCAAGCGCGGCCCGGCAGCTTAAAAACAAAGGGTGGGAGCCGGGCTACACCTGGGGCTACGAAATCGTCATTCCCGGCTCATCGGACTGCGCCGAAGAAGGCCCACCTGGCACCCGCACCATCAAAGAGTGGGCAGCCCTCGGTTATCGTCGCACCGGCGGCAGGACGTTTCCTGAAAAGGTTCTGGACAAACCAGCCTACCTGATGTCTCCGGCCGGCGCCTATGGCCCAAGTTTTCTGGCGTTGAACAACTTCAAGGTCTTCCGCGAATACAACACGTCAGACCTCTACGCGACATTTGTCGGCAACCTGGCAGACCGCATCGCCGGTGGCGGAGATTTTAGGACTCCATGGCAGGATATCGGTCCGCAGCGCACAGCGATCATCCGTGGCGTTCAGCAAGGGTTGAAGGACCGCGGCTATGGGATTTCGATCGTCGATGGCTTCATCGGCTCCAACACACGGCGGCAAGTCGGCCTTTTCCAGAGGACAAACGGTCTTAAGGTCGACTGCTGGCCGACAAAGCGTGTCTTAAGTGCACTGCGATGATGGATCGTTGCGTGTGACGACTGAAGCGGCTTGAAAATCAGCTATACTGTTCTGACATCTCAATCCGAACCTGACCGTAGGACGACACCGACGATGGCGGTTGCAAGACAACAGCGACAGACCGAACAAGCGGCCCATCGGACGCTCATGCCCGTTCGTGCCGTGCTCTTGGTTCTGCTCGCGTCCATGGTCTGGTCGGTCGGCGCTGTCCTTCCCGCCAAAGCGCAGGACAACTTCGGGATTGATAGCTACATCACGCCATTTCCAAAAAATGACACCTATCAGGTGCGCGTCGCAGGTGATTCGCTCGCCGCCGGGCTCCAGTATTCAATCGCCGAAACAATTGGTAGAGATCCCCGTGTCCAGGTCAGCAAGGACCGTTGGTCGTTCAAACGCATGACCGCGCGCAGTTTTGACCGCAAAGTCAAAGACCTGCGCAGTTCGACCTACCGTGAGAATATCAACGTGGCTGTGTTCATGGTCGGTGCTTGGGACCGCCGCAACATCACCGACGCCAACGGGAGGCGCTTGCGCAAAGGCACGGGCGATTGGCGCGCGGAATATGGACGCCGCGTCGATAACATTATGAAGACGATGCGCGCTGCCAACGTCGCCGTCTATTGGGTCGGCCTCCCGCCTTTCCGTCGCAATGATGCCAACGACGATGTTCAAGCCATCAACGAAATTCTGCGTGAGCGTGCCTACTTGAACGGTGTCAAATTCATCGATGCCTACGCGGTCTTCGCTGGAGAACAGGGCGCATATGCCGCCTACGGGCCCGATCTATCAGGTAAGATCAAACTCCTGCGTGAGCGCGACGGCATCCATTTAACCTATGCGGGCAACCAAAAGCTGGCCCACTTCATAGAACGCGCCGTCATGCGCGACCTGGATACCGCAAGAAAAGAGCGCGCCATTCCCCTTGATGGCGACGTGGCCGCTCAACAAACCGTGCGTAAACTGGCGGACGCCAAAAAAGCCAAACAGCCCGAGCCAACAAATTGGCTGACGGGTGGTGGTCAGACGACCGCGTCGAACGATCAGCCCGAACCCGTTGGACTAGGGTTTTTGGGCGGCGGCCAGGGCGGTGAGCAGAAGCAGGAAAACAGCCGCATCAGCTTATCGACGATTGACCAGCGTGGCCGTGAACAGATCATCTCGATCGATATCGTCCGGCCAGCCATTCCTGCATCCGTTGTGGCCCTGGTCACCCGCAAACAGCGCGAAGACAAGTTGACACCCATGGGCGACACGTTGGTCGATCAAATCAACGGCGGTATCAACATCATGAGTTCGGTGATGCCTGCAAACCAGTTGGCCGCAGGGGCCGGACGGCGCTTCTCACCAGCCCAGACACCGTTCTTCAGGGTGCTCGTCAAAGGCGAACACGTACCCTCGAAGCCGGGCCGCGCAGACGATGTCTCCTGGCCCCGCCCCCAGCCTCCGCCACGCCAGCGGCTGACCACGTCACAATCGCCCGATCGAACCGGTGGACGCCCAGGCGGGCCGATTGACCTCTCGATTGACGGTTCCGACGGCCGCGTTCCGCTTCCCGGCACCAACCCCTTCCGCCCCCGCGTTTGACGGTGGCGCAGTCTCGCACGGCCACACCGACGCATACGAGATATGGTTAATCGCTCGTGTCTGCAGACAGCCTTTCACGACCCGGACACCGGTCCGAGGAACCGAAAAGCGATCAGGATAGACATTTTTCACCAGCGTTCCCTGGGGAACTGAGCACCGAATGGGATCTGGGTAGGTTTGTTTCAACGAGACAGACAAACCCCTGACCCAAAGGACCTCAGCCATGACCCCGATCGCTTCCATCACCCTCGCAGTCGTCGCAACAGCAACACTCGTTGCAACCGCAACCACCGCTTCTGCCGTCCCAGGTTACGTCAAGCGCGCCTGCATCGGTGACTACTTCTCATACTGCTCGCAGCACGCTCCAGGCACCCCAGGCGTCAAGCAGTGCTTCCGCAAAAACGGCTCAAGCCTGTCACGCACCTGCGTCAAGGCACTGGTCAAAGCCGGCCTCACAAATTCCCCAGCAGCCCGCAAAGTCGCTGGCAAGTAAGACGCTGAACTTCAGCAATGCCGGCAATCCTTGGGTCGGTCTGTCTGTTCAAAAGCCGGCATTGCAAAACAAAGCCCGCCACTCTGGAATGAACCAGGGCGGCGGGCTTTGCGCATTTTAACACTTTACGCCTCGGTCGCCACGGCAGCTTTCTACTCCGCGGCCATCAACGCATCAGTCGCGGCATCCTGCGGCGTATCATCAAGCATCCCAAGCGCATGCAGATAGACTTCAAGGATGCCTTCTTCCTCTTCACGCTCCGTCTGTGACTTCTTGCGGATTTGGATGATCTTCCGCATCGCTTTCACGTCAAACCCGTTGGCTTTGGCTTCCAGGAATTTTTCCTTGATGTCACCCGACAGCGCGCGCTTTTCTTCTTCCAGGCGCTCAATCTGCTCAATGTACTGGCGCAACTGATCCTGCGCCGATTTCTGTAACGTGCTCATAGTGTGAGGCCCCCTCAAAAGTGCGGCTGCCATCGAGACAAACGCGCATACGGTCGGTGTCTGCTCAGACGCTAAGGGCCGCTTCTCCCATCAGCAACTGCAACGACAGCCTCATCCCCACCTCATCCCCAGCACAGCCGGGCATTCAGCAATTGCTTGACCTGCCAAACTTTTTTGTAGTTCATCGGGAGATGATTCGTTTGAGAAACCCGCAGCCGGTTACGACCCGGCTCGAAGCCGCACCTAAGCCCGGTCAACGCGCTTCACGGACCAGGGCAAGCCGTTACGATTTCTGGTGTGAGACCTCGAAGGCAGCCTTTTGCGCGTCACTCGCCTCTGTCTGGTAGGTGTCCCGCCAGGTGTCGAACGGCATGCCATAGATAATTTCGCGCGCCTGCTGCTTGTCCAAGGAGATATCCTTCTTGGCTGCGGCATCCATATACCAGTTCGACAGGCAGTTTCGGCAAAAGCCGGTCAGGTTCATCATGTCGATGTTCTGGACATCTGTCCGCGTGCGCAAATGGCTGATAAGCCGGCGGAAGGCGGCTGCCTCCAACTCTGTCTGCGTGGCCTTGTCGATACCGGGTGCGCCCAGGTCGTCAAGTGGCTTTGGATTGCTCATGTCTAAAGTCCTTGATGTGGTCGGTTGGAGGACGCAAACCAGGCAGCAGCTCACGTCGCGTCACGATTGATATCGGCATTCGAGACACGAAAATCCACCCGCCCAACGTTTTCTTTGAAAGCCGGGTCGTCAAGTAGACCGCCCAGAATGCGCGCCAGCCGGGACGCCCATGCCGCCTGACCCTCTTCCGTCGCAATCAGGTCCTGGCGCAATTCAATGATACAGTGGGCAAGACCACGCATCGTCCCATGCTGCCACATACAATCGCCCTTCATGCGGCCTGTGTAGGGTTCGTTCTCGCCAACCAGAATGTCACCTTCGGCGCGTAAAGCCCCCAGCAGCGGCAGCGGCAACCGGTCATCTTCGTCCCATAACACCCCACAGTGCCAAGGCCGCTGTCGCCCGCGCCAGGTTTCGGTGAAGCTGTGGATCGAAAACAGCATCGGCGCTTGGCCACTTGCGCTGCAAGTGTCGATCACGCGGTCGATTGTCTCGTGGTAGGGATCGTAATATTTGGTCTTTCGCTTTTGCCACTCGGCATCCGACAGCACCTTATTACCCGGCACCACCGCACCATCGGAAATGCGCATAATAAGCGTTGGGTCGTCGTCACCGCGGTTGGGGTCGATCAGCAGACGCGAATATCGGGTCATGACGGCCGGGGCATCGAGCGCCTCCGACAACAGGCGCGTCACTTCGGCAGCCCCAATATCATAGGCAATGTGCCGGACAAGCTGCTCCGGTGGCAGCCCCAGCGTCCCATATCCAGGTGGGAACGCATTATTTGCGTGGTCGCACAACACGATCAGGCCGGCCGAAGCATGACCCTCCAGCACATGATAACTTTCGGTCACTTCGGCGGGAATCATCGCCGACCCGGGCGGTGTCGTCGTATCGGAAGCTTTCAGCATAGCCAGGGTTTATAGCGCCGCTGTTCGCAGTTCACCACCCACCATTCCTTGACCGGCATACAATCATCCCGCAAACACCATATCAACCAAAGAACAAAATAATGCCAGGAAACGCCCCAGATGTCTGAGCCCAAGCTAAGCGACAGCGCGAACAATCCCTTGCAGCCGGACGACCCGACGCGCGCACTCTTGTATGAAATGTATCAGGCCGCTGTTTCCCAGGCCCACCCGAGTGTCTGCGTGCCACCACACCTGCCTGACATCCCTGACAAAGGCCGCATCTTTGTCATTGGCGCGGGAAAGGCTGCCGCCGCCATGGCCGTCGCCACCGAGGCGCATTACGCCTATAAACCAGGCTTCGAGCGCGTTTCAGGTTTTGTAACGACACGTCACGGCTATGAACTGCCAACCAAGCGGCTGGAAATCCTGTCTGCAGGCCATCCCGTGCCAGACGCAGGCAGTATTGAAGGTGCAAAGCGCGCTGCCGAGTTCATCAAAGGCGCTGGCGAAAACGACATTGTGCTGTGTTTGATCTCAGGTGGCGCATCGGCCCTCTGGTCGGCTCCTGTTGACGGCGTCACCTTTGAAGCCAAACAGGCTCTGACCAAGGCCTTGTTGAGGTCCGGTGCACGCATCTCCGAGATGAACTGCGTCCGCAAGCACCTGTCACGCATCAAAGGCGGACGGCTGGCCGCACTGGCAGCACCCGCGCGCATGATCACGCTGGCAATTTCCGATGTGCCTGGCGACAGCCCGGACGGAATCGGGTCGGGTCCAACCGTCGCCGATGCAACAACGTTGGCCGATGCCCGCGACGTTCTCGAGCGCTACAACGTCGAAGTTCCACCAGAAATCGCAGCAGCTTTGGCGGAACCTAAAAACGAAACGCCGAAGTCTGGTGATCCGGTCTTCGCAAATACCGACTACCGCATTGTGGCTGCGCCTAAAGCCTCGATTAGTGCGGCCGCTGAGATCGCCAAACAGCACGGTTTCAAAGTCGAGCTTCTAGGCGATGCCCTTGAAGGAGAAGCCCGCGAGGTGGCAGCTGAACACGCCAAGCGCGCCATAGCGGCCAAAGGCAACGGCGAACAGCTTGCGATTTTATCGGGCGGCGAACTGACAGTGACCGTCCGCGGCAACGGTTCAGGCGGGCCCAACCAGGAATATGCCCTTGGCCTTGCCATCGCACTCAACGGTGAAGACGGCATTGCAGGTCTGGCCGGCGATACCGATGGGAGCGACGGCGGTGGCGGGGCGGCCGATGACCCAGCTGGCGCATTCGTTTTCGCCGACACGCTTCAACGGGCAACGGCTGCTGATCTCAATGCGGTCAAGTTCTTGGAAAACAACGACTCAACTGCGTTTTTCAAAGCGATCGGCGATCTCATTCAGTGCGGTCCGACGCAAACCAACGTCAATGATCTGCGCGTTGTGCTTGTGCAGTCGTCCTGATCGGACTACGCCATCGCGAGACACCAAACGGCAGAAGCTGCGGTCGGTTGATTGAAAGGGCGGTTAGGAGTCAGCAGGCTTTTAGTTTCCAGGCGTTTGCGCGCCAGAATACGTGAAAGCGTATGCGGGTCCGGGGGGAACCACGCGCAAAAGGCCGACAATCAAATGGGGGACGATGTGGTTCACTTGCGACCAATACTGAACTGTGTCTGGAATTCTTCTCGAACACACACACCGGGTCTGACAAAAAATCTCAGGCCACATGCAACCCTGGCAAACCTGTTGCCGCCCTTGACGATCGCAATGGTCTTATCATCGACGATTTCGCTGGCCGCCCCCGACAGGGCGCTTGCAAATCTCAAGTTGTGCAATGCAACCAACAGCCGCGTCGGCGTCGCGATCGGATATCGTGATGGCAACGGCTGGGCCACGGAAGGTTGGTGGAATGTGTCCTCGCAAGCCTGTGAAACCCTCCTGCGCGGCGCGGTCCCAAGCCGGTACATATACATCCACGCTGTGGATTATGACCGGGGCGGTGCATGGGTCGGAAAAAACTTCATGTGCACAAACGAGAAGTCATTTGCGATCAGGGGTGCTCAGGAGTGCACTGAGCGTGGATTTAACAGCCAGGGCTTTTTCGAAGTCGACACAGGCGATGCCAAAGAGTGGACCATTCGCCTGACCGATCCCCAACTTGGAGCAAACTGATGCGACGCAACCGCCGGGTAAAACTGGTCGCCACACTCGGGCCGGCCTCTTCGCCGCCTGACGTTATGGAACGCCTATTCCTGGCCGGTGTCGATGTCTTCCGCATCAATATGAGCCACGCAAGCCACGACGTCGCCAAAGAGCTCCATGGCCAGGTCCGCGCGCTCAGCAAGAAGCACAACCACGCCATCGGTATCCTGGCCGATCTGCAAGGCCCGAAGTTTCGCCTCGGTGCGTTCGAAAACGAGCGCGTCCTTCTGGAAACCGGCTCCGAGTTCGTCTTCGATCAGAACGATAAGGATCCTGGCAGCACAGCCCGCGTCTACCTCCCGCACCCGCAAATATTCGAGGCCGTGAGGCCGGGCCATCGGCTACTCTTGGACGACGGCAAACTCCCGATGCACGTCCTGAATATCGACAACGGTGTGATCACAGCAAAGGTTGAAGTCGGCGGCACACTTGCCAGCCGCAAAGGCATCTCGCTTCCAGACACACTGCTCCCCGTCGGCCCATTGACGCCAAAGGATGAAGCCGACCTGCAATATGTCCTGCAATTGGGGGTGGACTGGGTGGCCCTGTCGTTTGTGCAACGCGCACAAGACGTTGTGGACGCGAGAAAACGCATCAAAGACGACACCGCCATCATGGTGAAGATCGAAAAGCCCGCGGCGATCGACGACTTGAATGCTATCATCGCGGCCGCCGACGGTTTCATGGTCGCGCGCGGCGACTTAGGCGTCGAGATGCCCCTGGAAAAGGTGCCGGGCCTGCAAAAGAAAATTCTCCGTAAGGCACGCGGGGCTGGAAAACCCGTGGTCGTTGCAACACAGATGCTCGAAAGCATGATCTCCGCCCCGACACCGACACGCGCGGAAGTTTCCGACGTTGCAACAGCCGTCTTCGAGGGGGCGGACGCAGTCATGCTGTCGGCTGAATCAGCTGTTGGAAAATTCCCGATCAAAGCCATTGAGATGATGGACCGGATCGCCATCGAAGTGGAGCATGACAAGGGCTATGAGGCCATTTTGTACGCCTGGCAGGCAGAGCCTCTCCCAACACCTGCAGACGCCATTGCAGCCGCTGCCCATGCCATCGCCGAGACCGTTAAGCTCTCAGCCATCGTCTGCTATACCGCCACCGGGTCAACGGCACTCCGGGTTGCCCGTGAGCGTCCCAGGCTTCCCGTCATGGCGCTGACACCCATCGGCGAAACAGCCCATCGCTTGGCCACCGTATGGGGCATGCATTCGGTGATCCTGGACAGTGATCCCGAAAACACAGCCGATATGGTTCAGAAGGCCTGCCGGATCGCTTTTGACGAAGGCTTCGTCCAAGCTGGCGACGGTATTCTCGTGACCGGTGGCGTTCCGCTTGGCACACCTGGAACCACGAACATGATCCGCATCGCCTTCGTCGACGAGACGGGCGAGCCAAAGTCCGGATACTGAGCTCTGGGCCACGAAACGTAAAAGGGGCGTGCCGAAGTTTGACGAGAGAAGACAATGCGGGCTGATCCGTCAGGCGCCTCCAGCATGGCATACCGGCCGCAGATCGACGGCCTCAGGGCCATCGCGGTCATCGTGGTGGTCATCTTCCACGCCTTTCCCGCACTGCTTCCTGGCGGCTATGTCGGCGTCGACGTCTTCTTCGTCATCTCCGGTTTTCTCATCACAGCCATCATCAGGAACGACCTGGAGGCTGGCAACTTCTCGCTCCTGAAGTTCTACGCCAAGCGCGCCCGCCGTCTGCTGCCTGCATCGCTGACGGTCTTTTTCGTTTCATTCCTCGCAGCAGCGTTTGTGATGTCGCCAGACGACTTCCGCCACTTCGGCAGAAGCCTGACGGCGGCCACGTTGTTTTTTTCCAACATCTATTTCGCGGGCAAAACCGGCTACTTCGATGCACCCGCCCACGATCGCCCGTTGTTGCACACATGGTCCCTCTCGATCGAAGAACAGTTCTACATCGCCTGGGCACCACTTCTCTTGCTACTGGTGCCGCGATTGCGAACGCCAACCATCGCGCTTGGGCTGGTCATTGTTTGCATCCCGTTGATCGCATGGTCGGAGTATATGGCCCAAACCCAGGCCAACCGGGCTTATTTCGCAACCGAGGCCCGCATCTGGGAGCTGCTGGTGGGAGCCACACTGGCTTTCGTCTACGACAAATGGCGGATTTCCAAACGCACAGCAGAACTGCTCGTCGGCGCAGGTCTCGTAGCGATCTTTGCAAGTGTCACGTGGCTTTCGCGAGAAACACCGTTCCCTGGCATCGCCGCTCTTCCAGCCTGCCTCGGCACGGCAGCGATCCTTTTAGCGACCCAGCACCATAACCAGCTTCGCATAGCGCATTGGCTGACGATCCGCCCGTTGGTCTTTATCGGCTTGATCTCATACTCGCTCTACCTTTGGCATTGGCCGGTTCTGACATTTGGGCGGTTGCTGCTTGAGCGCACCCCGACACCCTTTGAGACGGTGCTCCTGATCGCATTAGCAGGTCTGCTCGCCGTCCTGTCGTGGCGGTATATCGAACAACCGTTCAGACGTGGCACGGCTTGGAAAACACGCCCGCCGCTGGCCGTGTTGGCACGGGCTGGCGGCGCGATGGCTGTCGTCATCGCCATCGGCATTTCGGTGAACCTGGGGAAAGGCTGGGCTTGGCGGCTGGATGAGGTTGCTCAAAAGCTCTACGAGCAAAAGCAAAGTTCAAACCCCTTTCGCCCAGCATGTTACGGGACCGACAAAGTGCTGACAGGCGACGCAAGGTGCAACTTCGGCGTCGACAAACCTGATACGACATTTGAATTGGCGATCTTCGGGGACTCAAACGCTGACCACTTCGTCCCAGCTCTCGCCATCCATGCGCGTGAACTGGGGTTGAAAGCCAGACAAGTTACCGAAAGCGCCTGCGGCCCACTGATCGGAGTCAATCTGGCAAACCGGAAAGAAAAGAAGACACGCGAATGCATGGAATTCCAATCAAGCATCGTAGCGTTCGTTGAGCAAAACCCGGATCTGAAATTGGTGGTTCTCAGCGCCAACTGGCAACCCTATGCGAAGGCTTTGCGCACGAATTCAGTCGTATCAAAAATTGATACAGAAACCGGGCCAGCGCCTGGGTCGCCGACCACCCTTGAGCCGCATCTGCGCAAGTTGATCGCATTTTTCAAAATCAAGAACATCGATGTCCACTTGATCTCGCAGATCCCCTACCAGCACATCCCGGTCAACTGCATTCTCAAGGAATTGCGCAGCGGTCAAAGCGGAGAGGATTGCGGGGTGGATGTTGCTAGAATTGAGGATGCAATCGGTGAGATCGATACCCTCTTTGAAAAACTGGCTGCCGAAGATCCATCGGTGACCGCAACGATCCCATCGCGCCACCTTTGCGGAGCGCGTCGATGCCGCCTGATGGAAGACGGCATGCTCCTATACAAAAACGTGGGCCATCTTAATGCGCAGGGTGCCCGCAAACTCGCACCTATCATCAAACTGGACCGGGATAGATTAGTCGCCCCAATCACAGCGACAGACGGCAACCTGACCCCAATCGCCGTCGAATAGCGCCTTTGCCGCACAGACTGTCTGCAAAACCATTTGCATTTACACCCACCACAGGCTGCAGTGCCCGCCTAGATCCCCTGACCCTCGGTCTCGACTTCCAATTCACGCACAGCATCCTGCGCGCCATCGGCATAGGGATGGACTTCCAGGACCTTACGGAATGCCTTGAGCGCACCTTTACTTTGCCCGGCGTCCTTCAGGATCTGCGCCAGCCCCTGCATCGCCTTGAAGTGGTTGGGATCAAGCGCCAAGACCCGCCGAAGGTCACCGGCCGCCCGTTCGCGCTGATCCTGCAGGAACAACACGAAAGCCCGCCTGTTCCAGCCTTCCGCGTAATCCGGTGCAAGATCAACGACGGCATCGAGTAACGACATGGCGAGTTCAGGCCGCTTCGCCGCCACCGCCTGCATCGACCGCTCCATCAGCACCGACACCGTGTCACTGCCCGACATCAGCCAGAGCCGTTCAATGACACTTGCGATCTCGTTGGCGGTTTCTGCATCAGGTGCTGTTGCCAAGTAGGCATAAAGGTTCGAGAGAACTTCAGCGCGCCGTTTCGGCGTTTTGGGAAACCCACCTTCAAACGCCTTTTCGTATGGCTTGCCGGTCGGTTTTTGTAAAGCGTCCGGCAACGCGCCTGCACCGGGAGATGCATTGTCGTCTTTCGCGCCCTGATCATTTTGAATGGACGGGTTAGCCTCAGTCTGGACGGGAATGATGACCGCCCCGCCCTCCACTGTTTTCTGCATCGTGATCGCAGCAACAGCTGAGGACACAAACCCTGGCACTGTGACCACCACACACAGCGTGATGGTCGCAACCCAGGGGTTGCTCGATCTGGACCCAGTGGGTCTGCCGATGTCGCACATTGATGACATGGCATGGGACGCTCCGGCGGCGGGTGCGCCGACAGCTAAGCCCAAATTGGAGTTTTGTTTGATCATCCCGATAGGCTAACAGCGGGGTTCAAACGCGTCAAAGCCCCGGTTGCAGTCAACCGAGGCGGACACGTTCAAATAATGGTCAGGTCCAGCCGGATATGAAAACCGGAAGGGGAAACACGAGCTTCAGGGCGTATGCCCCGCTGGGCGATCAGCGCGAGAGCTGATCAACCCTGGCGGGCTTTGAAGCGGCGCTGGGTCTTGTTGATGACGAACAGCTTACCCTTACGGCGAACCAGACGATTATCGCGGTGACGCGAACGCAGGGATTTCAGTGAGGCTCTAACTTTCATCTTCTTACCTGACAGTTCCTTGGAGGGCACCGCGTCCGCGACGCAAACGTTGGTGCAATTGGTTCTAAACCACTTGAAGCCAACGCCAACAGGTCTCCGTCGCGTCAGGCTTCAGCATCTGTATTCTTTTCCGGTACTTCGGTTGAAACCTAAGTCAGCGCCTCAAGTTACCGGCTGTGAAAACCACGACGTGGGGTCATCACGGCCGTTGATCGCATGAAACCCGGCATCAGATAATCAACCAGAAACGGCAATGGTACAATGCACAATGGGTGCAATGGTGGGCGGTACAAGGTTCGAACTTGTGACCCCTTCGATGTCAACGAAGTGCTCTACCGCTGAGCTAACCGCCCGGCCGCTAAGGAGATCCGAAGCGCCTCGTATAACGGGAATGACATCCCCAAGCAAGCGGTCTGGGCCAATCAATCACAAGCCACTTGGTCCACCCTGAAGATGTAGCACAATCGACCGATGCCGCGCCTATCCAAGCGCGCTCAATCGCGCATTATTCGTTCAACAGGCGCTCGACTTCGTTGACGAGGTCCTTCAGGTGAAATGGTTTGGACAAAACCCGCGCTTCTTTGGGAGCAGCAGCGTCATTGTTCAAAGTCACGGCGGCAAAGCCCGTGATGAACATGATCTTCAGGTCTGGATCGATTTCGCTGGCCCGCCGGGCAAGTTCAATACCATCCATGCGCGGCATGACAATATCGGTCAACAGCAGGCAGAACGGTTCTTCCTGCAGGCGCTCATAGGCATCCGCCCCGTTTTCGAAAGCTTCGACATCATGCCCGGCACGCTCCAGCGCGCGCTGCAGAAAGCCGCGCATCGAATCGTCGTCTTCGGCCAATAAAATGCGGCTCATGTCCCGATGCGATGGCTTTGCTGTCATTTGAATGAGATCCCACTGGACTGAAGCGTAAGGGGTTTAAGCTGCATTGAATAGGCCCAACCCGTTAACGGACGTGCGGCTGAAGGCTGACGTGAAGGCGTGACTGTAAGGACCCGCAAATGGCCCCTACGCCTGCGGTTTT
This sequence comes from Pseudomonadota bacterium, assembly GCA_039819785.1. Lineage (GTDB taxonomy): Bacteria > Pseudomonadota > Alphaproteobacteria > Rhizobiales > Hyphomicrobiaceae > JBCBRD01. Next base: position 49,501 of record JBCBRH010000023.1, read on the forward strand.
GTTTGATCGTCGCAGACCAGCAACGTCCCCGTAAGTCGCTGATGCCCGACGTGCGCCCGGCCACGGCCATCGTCTGCGGCTTCGAACGCCATGACCGGTGACCGTCAGCAGCGATACAGGCAAAGTTGAGGCCATTCGGGTAAACGGAACGTTTCGATGTGCACGATTTTGGGGTGCATTTTGTGCCATCAACCCAAATGCCACCGAAAAAATACATGGCAAAAGGAACGGTACGGGACCTCACACCAGACAAATCATAGACAAGCCACGGGCAAATCGTGGACAATCAGAACCAACCGCGCCTCGCCATGTCGACGATGGCGAGAGAGCTGATTAGCTTTTTTGACGGAATAAGGTTCAATGCCCGCCAGCGAACGCGAGACCATCGCGAGCAGATTTTCCCCACCGTTCCGGGTTTTTGAGCCTCCACTGCGCAACACACCCTTTGTGCTGTGTTCGCCGCATTCCGGCCGGGACTATCCATCTGCGTTCCTGAAGGCATCCCGGCTCGATGCGCACACGCTGCGTAAATCCGAGGATTGTTTTGTCGATGAATTGTTCGAACCAGCGGCCAGGTCTGGCGCGCCATTGTTGGCCGCTTTGTTTCCAAGGGCCTTTCTGGATGTGAACCGGGAACCCTACGAACTGGACCCACGTCTGTTCCGCGAGCCCCTGCCTGATTTTGCGAATGCGCAGTCAACACGGGTCATCGGTGGCCTTGGCACAATCGCCAGGATCGTGGCGGATGGTGAAAACATCTACGCAGAACCGCCGTCCCTTCAGGCAGCACTGGTCCGCATCGAGATGCTTTATCGACCTTTTCACGACAAACTGGCCGGGCTTATCCAAGCGACGCTGAATACGTTCGGGTACGCTATTTTGCTGGACTGCCATTCCATGCCATCCATTTCAACGGCGGCAAACACGCCAGGGGGACGGCCCGATCTTGTGTTGGGTGACAGGTTCGGAGCGTCGTGTTCGGCTATGCTGACAGCCTTTTTCAAGCGCCAGCTTGAGACCGCCGGTTACTCGGTTCATATCAACCGGCCCTACGCGGGCGGACACATCACCGAGCACTACGGCCGTCCTAGACGGGGCATTCATGCACTGCAGATCGAGATCAACAGGGGGCTCTATTTGAATGAGCGCACGTTGGAAAAGAAAGTTCATTTTCTGAAGCTTCAGTCAGACTTGGCCGATGTCTGCCAAAAGGCTTTTGCCGAAGTCCCAGGCCTGTTTGAACGCAGGAACGCTGCCGAATAGACGGCCAAGCTTAGCCTGTCCTGCAGTCACCTGACAGGCGCGCAAAAAAAAGCCGCCACGAGGGCGGCTTTAAGTCTAGGGAGGAAACGCCCAAGGAGGGCATCGCGCGCATTCCCATGCGAGCTAGGACAGAACGTATGGTGCGCCGCAGCGGATCACAATCGATCGAAAGTGCCAAAGTCCAATTTGCCGCAATGCAATATACTTAATGAAAAGCAGTGCCCGGCGTCGGATTCCCGTGGAACCGTCAGCATTTTGGGGGCTTGAACAGAGCCCGGTTCCCAATCAAGCGACGCAGGCTCCGTTGCAGGGTTAGCCCAATGACCCAGGTCAGAGGTCACGCTGTGTGCAGCGCAACATGACTGAGCGAACAACGAAATGGGACGGTTTGGACCGTTCGGCGAGCGCTGACCAACAGTTCAGGTGCAAGGAACCGATGGTTTTCCCGAGGCTTAGGCCGAAAAAATGGCCGAACCCGAAGGAACGGCCAATAGTTTAGGGAGGAAACGCCCAAGAAGGGCACGAATGGGTTGCTCTCGCCCTCCATATCGCACTGCAATAATTCTGCGTTATCCCACTTTGCACAATTGCAAAAAACGCAGAGCTGCCGACCGGAACCCGGGTGGATCAGGTTACACTTCTGATTTTGCTTAATAATTAGCCAGAGCGCGCGATTTCCTCTTGAGGTATATTTCTGAGGTTGCGTAATTAAAGTGCAACATTTCAGGGAGTTTTAAACAAGTAATGCACTATACCACATCATCGCAACTTCGAAATTGACGTGACTAAATTGCGTTCAATTAATTCGCCGCAGGATTCTCGCCCCTGCTCTCGGCGCATCAGCGGCCTTTTCTGTGAAGCCGCTCAGAAAACCCATGCTTCAAACGGGAGCGGGCAAATCCAAACCTGCGCGTCTGACACTCGAGACCGCCCACCGGTCAGCCCTCAGTAGGGTGACCTGGGTTGGGCGGGCTGCTAGACGGGAGGCTCCATTCAGCGCGGATAAGCCATGATGCAACAGTCTCACGACCCAGGTTCTACCTCCGATTCAGAACCGGCCCGCGCCGACCCACCGGAGCCCAACGCCCACACGGCAATTCAGCCCATCGCGGCAGCCCACGCGTATTGTGATCTTGCGCGAAAAGCAATCCTTCCGCATTTCAGAACGGCAATGGCTGTCGAAAACAAATTCTCCGACGCTGGCATCTCCAGTACCACAGGTGCGTTCAGTTATGATCCCGTCACAAAGGCCGACCGGGACGCGGAACGCGCCATCCGCGCCGCTATCGAACGGGACTTTCCAGACGATGGGTTCATCGGCGAGGAGACAGGCCAGATACGCCTGCAGGCAAACCATCGCTGGATTGTCGATCCCATCGACGGAACGCGCGCCTTCATCACGGGATCGCCGTTGTGGGGGACCCTGATCGGTCGGCTCAGCGGCACGCGCCCGGAACTGGGGTTCATGGACCAACCGTTTACACAGGAGCGCTTTTGGTCAGACGGACGGCAGACCTATTTTGCACGCGGATCCGGCCAGGCCGTCCGCGAAGGCCAGCGCGTTTCCACCCGGCAAGGTCTTCGATTAGCCGATGCGACAGTCTCGACCACCCATCCAGATCTTTTTTCTGACGCAGATGACGCAGCACGTTTCAAGGACGTCTCAGACATTGCACGGGCGGTTCGATATGGCGGGGATTGCTATGGCTATGCGTTGCTCGCCATGGGCGGGCTCGATGTTGTTATTGAAGCCGGGCTTCAGGTGTATGATATTGCAGCGCTAATCCCGATCATCGAATGCGCCGGTGGCGTGATTACAGACTGGAGTGGCAACCCAGTGGGTGACGGAGGTCGTGTCGTGGCATCAGGGTCGAAGGCATTGCACGCGGAGGTCTTGGCTGAACTTCAGCGCTGAACGCCCCGGCATCCCAGAGTGCGAGCAGATCGTGTCGACCTGAACCAATCAGAGCATGTTCAGGAAAAGTGTATGCGGTTTTCCGCCCGGAACATGCTCCAAATCAAGAGCCTGTCTTGAGCAGACAGCCTCTAAGCAACATTGCTTTTGAAATCTTCCGTGATGCCCAGATAGGTATCGAACGCCGCCCAGAACCGTTGCCGGACGGTGTCATTCTCCTGCAAGACTTCGTGCCGCGACGGCGGAATGAGGATGGTGCGCCCGACCTTCAGTCGCACTCCGAATTCCTCGATGGCACGGGTCGAGACAATTTCATCCTCGCCCGACGCGAACAGCAGGCAGGGCACTTTCACGTTTTTCGCAAATTCGGGATCGGTGAGCACCGCAGTCGCCCGAAGTGCCGCCCGCAACCAGCCAACGGTGGGTGAGCCAAGACCCAGTTCAGGTGCCACATCGACAACACCATTGTTGCGCGACCAGCGCTCCTTATCAGTCGTCAGAATGTTTTTCTCGAAGATCGCGTTTTGGTCCGGTCCTTCGTCGCCGCCATGGACAAAGGCGTGAGAGAACCCCGCCAATGCAGCTGCTTCTGAATAGGTGCGCACGACAGCCTCGGGAAACTTCAGCCGCCGTTGGTCAATCGCGATCATGGGCGCTGTGAGAACCATCCGCTCGAACCAGGAGCCGGGCAACACGGAATTCCTCAATAAGATCGTCCCGCCCATCGAATGTGCCAACGCGATGTAGGGCGGCGGACAATCTGGAAGGACAATCTCCTTCATGAATCGCAACAGGTCTTTGTCGTATTCGGCGAAATCGTCGATGTGCCCTTTGAGGCGGTTCTTCAAATGCCGGTGTGAGCCACCCTGACCCCGCCAATCCAATGCCGCGATCGCAAAGCCGCGCCGCCTAAGATCGGCGATGGTCTCAAAATACTTTTCAATGAATTCGCCGCGGCCCTGGAATAGGCAGATCGTCCCGCGCCGTGGTCCCTGCGTCGGCTCCCATCTGGCATACCGTAAAGGCATTCCGTCGTAGCCTGCGAAGTATCCGACCGCAGGACTGCTGGGAACCGGGTTTCGGGTCAGGGCAACAAGACCGGCAGTGCTTTGATCAAGCATCGGAATGGAGGCTGTATGACCCATATCGCCGTTCTGACCTTCTTTTACGTGTCGTGGTTGAACCATCTGCCGCCAACCGGTGGCAAGGATGCTGCCACCGGGACGTGGACGGGCTTGGAGCTTGTCTTAAGGCTGCCGGTGCCAACGGCAAAGTCTGCGAATTTTCATTGCGCCAGCCTTGAACCGACCCAAAGCCAGCCTAAGTGAATTGGTGTTCGCCGCCTAGCGGGAACACGCAAGTGGAGCCTGAAGATCCGGCTCAATCCACCGGCCAACTGATTTGGCCATTGAACTGGCGAAGCACACGTTGGGGCTCTTTAAGAGGCCGACACCAGTGCGTTCGTCATCAACATGTCGCTCATTAGGAGGATATGACGTGAGACACGATCCCTTTGCACCCCTTTACCGTTCAACGATCGGCTTTGACCGCCTCGTCCAGATGCTGGACACCGTTTCATCAGCAGACGAAACGACCTACCCACCTTACAATATCGAGCGCCTAGGCGAAAACAGTTACCGCATCACGATGGCTGTGGCAGGTTTTGGCACCGAGGATGTCAACGTCGAACTCAAAGAGCAGGCTTTGACCGTTCGCGGCGAGAAGGCCTCCGACAAAAACGAGGCCGAGTATATCCACAGAGGCATTGCAGCGCGCGCGTTCGAACGTCGTTTCCAGCTGGCGGATTATGTGGAAGTTGTCGGAGCCGACCTGACCAACGGGCTTCTGCACATCGAACTTGCTCGCAATCTGCCTGAACGGATGCGGCCCCGGACGGTCGAGATCCGGTCGCAGACGAAGGAAGCACAGGCAACGATTGGTGATGGGACATCACAGTCCGCCCCGCAGATCGAGGCGAACCACGTCAACGATTAATCTGCCGGACTTTGCGGGTTTGCAGGTGGCCTAAGTCAGACAGATGGTGATTGCCCCAGATGCCGCAAACCTGATCCATACCAGAATGACGGGTCGCGACACTTCGCGGCCCGTTTTGATTCAATCAACAACCTCAAGATCATAGCTGTTAGCGCAGCGTAACGGTTATTTCGGCGGCGGCGCCCTCATGCTGAAAAATGCAAAAAACCTTGCCACACTCGAACGGTTTTGCGACATTAGCGAAGAGGGTCAGCAATGCTGTCCTAATTCATGCCAACAACCGTATAGGCTAGGGCCGTTTTCGATCATCGGCATCAGCCCTTTGGCGTGTCGCACGCATAGCCCAGCTGCGATGCACCCTCGGGTCTGATCTTTTGATCATCCGATCATCTGGGATTGATGCAGGCTCGGGGCGTAGCTCGAAAGCTGACGTCAATCTGAAGCCCGTGCGGACCAAACGGGTCGGAAGTGTAGGTCAGCACGACGAACATCGGGGAACTGCGCTGATTAGCATTGCAGCCACAAACGCGCCGGTCATCGCACGCTGATTGCCAGAACCACTGGTGTCCGTGTAGATCGGTAAGGCAACGACGAGCGGCGCTTGAACCGGCGTTCAAAGCAATGCGTAGAGTTTTCCTGGTTCGACGTTCAGTCGAGCGCAATCTTTCAGGCCCCAGACGATCAGACTGGCTGAGGCTGACGAACTGAACAAGCGGGTAAGAATTACCCCAGACGAAGTGGCCCTCATTCGAGCCGCCAACGAAGAAGGCCCGCGTCGTCCCGAAGTCTTCGCAAACTCCAACACGTTTGCGAGCAACTTGATAGCAACACGGTGCCTCCGCTCCCACGCGCGTAAGGCCCGGTCCAATAGGGTTCACGATAAGCGACATGACCGAAAAAAAGACGCCAACGACCGCAGCATCCGGCGCCTACCCACGTCCTGAAGCCCATGGATTGTTCAATCCAGATCGTGAATTTGACGCCTGTGGTGTCGGCTTCATAGCCGACATGAAAGGGCGCAAAACCCATAAGATTGTAAAGAACGCACTCGAAATCCTAGAAAACCTTGAACACCGTGGCGCTGTCGGGGCTGACCCGCTGTCCGGCGACGGTGCAGGCATCTTGGTCCAGATCCCACATGCATTCCTTGCACAGGAATGCCAGCTGCAAGGCTTCTCGCTGCCTCAGCCGGGCAACTATGCCGTCGGCTTTGTGTTCATGCCGCAGGACAATCGCCTCCGCGCGCATTGTAAAAAGGTATGGTCCCGTATTCTGTCGGAAGAAGGGCTAAGCCTTCTGGGCTGGCGCAATGTGCCCGTCGACAACTCATCGCTGTCTGATCTGGTGCGCTCAACCGAACCTGTCCACGAGCAGGTCTTTGTCGGACGCGGCGATGTGGATGGCGACGAGGCCGCGTTCGAACGGCGCCTCTTCCTCGCGCGCAAACGCGTATCGAATGCGTTGAAAGATGCCTACAAGAACCGTGACATCGGGCATTATACAGTCTCGCTGTCCACCCGCACGCTGATCTATAAAGGCATGTTCCTCTCGTTCCAGGTGAAAGCCTACTACACGGACCTGTCCGATCCTCGCTTCACCAGTGCGCTTGCCCTTGTGCACCAGCGCTTTTCAACGAACACCTTCCCGTCGTGGAAGCTCGCCCATCCTTTCCGGATGGTGGCCCACAACGGCGAAATCAACACACTGCGCGGCAACGTGAACTGGATGGCGGCCCGTCAGGCATCCGTCTCGTCTCCACTATTTGGCGACGACATCACGAAACTCTGGCCAATCTCATACGAAGGACAATCCGACACCGCCTGTTTCGATAACGCGCTCGAGTTCCTGTTCCAGGGCGGTTACAGCCTGGCACACGCAGCCATGACACTGATCCCGGAAGCTTGGGCCGGTAACCCGCTGATGGACCAGAACCGCCGCGCCTTTTATGAGTACCACGCTGCACTTATGGAGCCTTGGGACGGCCCAGCCGCCATGGCGTTCACTGACGGCCGGCAAATCGGCGCGACCTTGGACCGTAACGGTCTGCGCCCCGCGCGCTATTTGGTGACCAAGGATGACATCGTCATCATGTCATCGGAATCGGGCGTCCTGCCGGTGCCGGAAGAAGACATCATCCAGAAATGGCGCTTGCAACCAGGCAAGATGTTGCTCATCGACCTGGAAGAAGGCCGTATCATCTCCGATGAAGAGCTGAAGACAAAGATTGCCAGTGAGCAGCCCTACGAGAGTTGGGTAAAGCGGTCACAGATTCTGGTCTCGGACCTGCCGCTGCCGGACACATCGCGTTCAACGGACCGCAAACCCAAAGTTGGCTTGCTCGATCGCCAGCAAGCGTTTGGCTATACGCAGGAAAGCCTGAAGTTTCTCCTGGCACCCATGGCAGCAACCGCTCAGGAAGCAACCGGCTCGATGGGGACTGACACGCCGTTGTCAGCGTTGTCCAACAAGTCCAAGCTTCTGCACACCTATTTCAAGCAGAACTTCGCGCAGGTCACGAACCCGCCGATCGACTCCATTCGCGAAGAGCTGGTCATGAGCCTCGTCTCATTCATTGGCCCGCGTCCAAACATCCTCGATCCCAAAGGCACCTCCCGCCAAAAGCGCCTGGAGGTCTACCAGCCAATCCTCACCAACGAGGACCTGGAGCGGATCCGTGCCATCGGCGAAGTCAAGGACAACAACTTCGCTTCGATCACGCTCGACATCACCTACCCCGTCAAACAAGGCGACCGGGGTATGGGGCCGACTGTCGACGGCATCTGTGCAGAAGCCGAAGAAGCTGTCCGGTCCGGCGACTACAACATCATCATCCTGTCCGACCGCGCCGTTGGGCCGGACCGCATCCCTGTGCCAGCACTTCTGGCAACCAGTGCCGTCCACCATCATCTCATCAAGCAGGGTCTGCGCACCAAGGTCGGCCTTGTGATCGAAACCGGCGAAGCACACGAGGTGCATCAGTTCTGCACGCTCGCAGGTTACGGCGCTGAAGCCATCAATCCATATCTGGCATTCGAAACCCTGGAGCAGATGCTGCCGGATCTGGACGAGGGTCTGACGGCCGAAGAGGTCAAGACCCGGTACATCAAGGCCCTTGGCAAGGCGATGCTCAAAGTCATGGCCAAGATGGGTATCTCCACATTCCAGTCCTATTGCGGCGCACAGATCTTCGATGCTGTCGGTCTGCGCACACTCTTCGTGAATCGCTACTTCACGGGCACGCACACACAGGTGGAAGGTGTTGGCCTGAAGGAAATCGCGCGCGAAACCTTCGAGCGACACGCATCCGCCTTCGGCGACAGCCCGGTTCTCGAGGACGCGTTGGAAGTCGGCGGCGAGTATGCCTACCGCATCCGCGGTGAAAAACACGTTTGGGGACCAGCCGACGTGGCCGACTTGCAGCACGCCGTTCGCGGTAACCTGCCAGACAAGTATGAGGTCTATGCAAAGCGGATCAATGAGCAGTCCGAAGAGTTGATGACGCTTCGCGGCCTGTTCCGCATCAAGTCAGCCGAGGAAATGGGCCGGGACCCCGTCCCACTCGATGAGGTTGAACCAGCAGTCGATATCGTGAAACGTTTCGCAACGGGCGCAATGAGCTTCGGTTCGATTTCGCACGAAGCGCACTCGACGCTCGCCATCGCAATGAACCGCATCGGTGGGAAATCGAACACGGGCGAAGGCGGTGAAGAACGCTTCCGCTTCGAGCGTCTGGAAAATGGCGATTCCATGCGTTCGGCGATCAAGCAGGTGGCCTCGGGCCGGTTCGGTGTAACAACCGAATATCTCGCCAACGCCGACATGATCCAGATCAAGATGGCACAAGGCGCAAAACCTGGCGAAGGTGGCCAGCTGCCAGGTCACAAGGTCGACCAGCGGATTGCAGCCGTCAGGCACTCAACTCCCGGCGTCGGTCTGATCTCACCGCCACCGCACCACGACATCTACTCGATCGAGGATTTGGCGCAGCTCATCTTCGACTTGAAAAACACCAACCCGGCAGCCGATATCTCAGTGAAGCTGGTCTCTGAAGTCGGTGTAGGAACGGTTGCCGCCGGCGTTGCGAAAGCACGCGCGGACCACGTTACGATTTCGGGCTTTGAGGGCGGCACCGGTGCCTCGCCACTGACATCGATCAAACATGCTGGCAGTCCCTGGGAAATCGGGTTGGCCGAAACCCATCAGACCCTTGTCGGTAACCGCCTGCGGTCGCGCATCGCGGTGCAGGTTGACGGTGGCCTGCGAACGGGCCGTGACGTTATCATCGGTGCGCTTTTGGGTGCCGACGAGTTCGGGTTCTCGACAGCGCCATTGATCGCGGCTGGCTGCATCATGATGCGCAAGTGTCACCTGAACACCTGCCCGGTGGGCGTGGCAACGCAGGACCCGGTGCTGCGTGCCAAGTTCAAAGGGGCACCAGAACACGTCATCAACTTCTTCTTCTTTGTTGCCGAAGAAGCCCGCGCCCTCATGGCTGCAATGGGCTATCGGACGTTCGACGAGATGGTCGGCCAAACCGACAACCTCGACAAAGAACGCGCCATCGCCCATTGGAAAGCACGCGGCCTGGACTTCGCAAATCTGTTCGCCCGCCCTCGTGTGCCAAAGAGCGTCGGCATCTACCATTCAGAACGCCAGGACCACGGCCTGGAAAAAGTGCTCGACAACAAACTCATCGACGTCGCAGGGCCAGCCCTTGAAAACAAGACACCGGTCAAGGCCGAGTTCAGAATCAAGAACGTCGACCGCACCGCTGGCGCCATGCTGTCGGGTCTGATCGCAAAACGGTACGGCCTTCAAGGCCTGCCGGAAGACACGATCTGGCTGACGTTCAACGGCATTGCCGGGCAAAGCTTCGGCGCCTGGGTGATGAGCGGTGTCACAATGGAACTGGTCGGCGAGGGCAACGACTATGTCGGCAAGGGCTTATCTGGCGGTAAGATCATTGTCCGCCCGGATCCAGAGTCCGGCATCGTCCCGGAAGAAAGCATGATCGTCGGCAACACCGTGCTCTATGGTGCGATCACCGGTGAGTGCTATTTCCGCGGTATGGCGGGCGAGCGGTTCGCAGTGCGCAACTCAGGTGCATTTGCGGTCGTTGAAGGTGCTGGTGACCACTGCTGCGAGTACATGACCGGCGGTGTCGTTGTCGTCCTTGGCCCAACGGGCCGAAACTTCGCAGCTGGAATGTCGGGTGGCATCGCCTACGTCTACGATGAGGCCGGCGACTTTGAGCAGAAGTGCAACCTCTCCATGGTCGACCTTGAGCCCGTCACGGCTGAGAGCGAATTGATGGAAAAACTCATGGGTGCCGGTGCCGACCTCGACACGCACGGTCTGGTGGACGTGATGACCGATATGACGGGTCAGGACGCGGAACGTCTTCACCAGCTCATCTCACGCCATGCGCGGTATACCAATTCGAAGAAAGCGCAAGATCTGCTGGCGAACTGGGCTGACGAGCTTCCGAAGTTCCGTAAGGTAATGCCAATAGAGTATCGTCGCGCGTTGAAGGAAATGGCCAAAGCCCAGGAAGCCGACACCACAGGTCTGGGTGTCCTCGAAATTGGCGTGACAACGGTAAAGTCTGAAAAGGTGAACTGATCAACCAGCATTGGTCCGCATTTGCAGCATGGGCGACCAGACCTTGCAGGTTCCAACAGCGCCGACTTGAGAATGACTGAAATAGGGAAACGACCATGGGTAAGCCGACAGGATTTCTAGAATTCGAGCGTGTCGACCGGACGTATAAGCCGGTTGAAGAGCGCGTGAAGCACTGGAACGAATTCGTCATCCCGCTCGCGGACGACGAAATCAAGAAGCAGGCGGGCCGCTGCATGGATTGCGGCATTCCGTTCTGCCACAACGGCTGCCCGGTCAACAACCAGATCCCGGACTGGAACGACCTGGTTTATTCCGGCGACTGGAAGAAGGCTTCCGCCAACCTCCATTCAACCAACAACTTCCCTGAAGTGACTGGCCGCATTTGCCCAGCACCGTGTGAGGCCGCCTGCACCCTGAACATCGACGATAACCCTGTGACGATCAAGACGATCGAGGGCGCCATCGCCGACCGCGCGTTCCAGGAAGGCTGGGTGGTTCCGCAGCCACCGGATGAAAAAACCGGCAAGACCGTTGCCGTGATCGGTTCAGGCCCAGCCGGTATGGCCGCGGCGCAGCAGTTGGCCCGTGTCGGCCACGATGTGCACGTCTATGAAAAAAGCGCCCGCCCCGGCGGCTTGATGACATACGGCATTCCCGATTTCAAAATGGAAAAACACATCATCGGGCGACGCGTAAAGCAGATGGAAGCCGAAGGCGTCACGTTCCACTGCAACGTCAATGTTGGCAGCGACATCACAGCTGCGGAACTCGACGAGAAATACGACGCCGTGCTGGTCGCCATCGGGTCTGAGCAGCCGTTCGACTTTTTCGCCAACGCGCCAGGCCGCGACCTTGATGGCATCCACTTCGCCATGGAGTTCCTCCCACAACAAAACCGCCGGGTCGCCAACGAGCCTCAGAAAAATACGGAAGAACAGCTGTCGGCCAAAGATAAGCACGTCATCGTCATCGGCGGTGGGGATACCGGGTCAGACTGTATCGGTACGTCGTTCCGGCAAGGGGCGAAATCCGTCACGCAGTTGGAAATCATGCCGCGTCCTCCTGAAAAGGAAAACAAGGATATGTCCTGGCCACACTGGCCAATGAAGTTGCGCGTCTCGACAAGCCAGTCTGAAGGGGCCGATACGATCTATTCGATCTCGACCACGGGTTTCGAAGGCGAAGACGGCAAGATCACGAAGTTGAAGTACACCAAGGTCGACGAAAAGATGCAGCCGGTCCCTGGCAGCGAAGGCACGCTGGACGCCGACCTCGTTCTGCTGGCTATGGGCTTTTCCGGCCCACCTAAACAGCCGCTGATAGATGATTTGAAACTGGACATCGTTCCACGCGGGCGGTTCAAGGGCGTCAACGCCGATGAGCGCACCTACAAGCTGAACGGCTCGACTTCGGGCAAGTGGTTTGCTGCAGGTGATATTCGCCGTGGTCAGTCGCTCGTCGTATGGGCCATTCGGGAAGGCCGACAGGCCGCACGTTCAATCGATGAAATGCTGATGGGCGCGACAACCCTCCCGCGCTGATCGGGGCGGTCTCACTAACGGACATGACAAACGGCGGGCTCGCTTCGGCAAGCCCGCCTGTCCTCCACCCCAGGGGGGCCGTTCACGAAAGGTCGTGTGTTCCGGCGCGCGTCCACTCAAGCGTGGATGGGGACGGCGCGCAGCGGTGAGAGCAACCCACAAAAGACTCCTGTTTCGTTCATGTCTTTTGAATTCCGACTGCTGCAACAGCGCTGCCTAACGGCTATCTTTGCCACTGCCTTCGCAATCGCCGATATCAGCCCACTTCGGCGAAAACCTCGCACGCAATCAGCCCGTCAGCTTCCAACTCGCGTAACTTGCGGGTCAGCGTTCGCTGCGTAATCTTGGGAAACTGGCGCTGCAATTCGCCAAAGCGTTTGCGTTCCGAAAGCAGCACGTAAAGCAAACTCGCTTTCCACTTGCCGCCGATAAAGTTCATCGACGCCTCAATGGGACAGTCGCAATACTCTTTGTGTTCTTGTTTCCGCATGGTGGGGTCCAATGGGCACAAATATGTCCGTAACGGTTTGATTTGTGCGGTCTTCTCAACTCTCGAAGTAGCCGCCATAGTCGCGTTGTCCAAACCTGAGGAGAACCGACCTTGAGCCAACTTTCGCCCGAACTCTACTGGCTGACGCTGACCGCATTGGCAACCGCGCTGTTCTGGCTGCCCTATACCCTCGAACTCATTCGGCAAATGGGACTGAACGGGGCATTGGCCGATGGACAACATGAGACAAGGCTCGAAGCGTCCTGGGCGCGGCGCGCCAAGCGAGCCCACACAAACGCTGTCGAAAACCTGATTGTGTTTGCAGCACTCGTCATCGCCCTTCAACTGAGCGGGCAGACAACGCCACTGACAGCCACCGTCTGTATGGTCTTTTTCGCGTCGAGGATGGGGCACTATGCAGTTTACGTGGCCGGGCTGCCGTACATTCGCACAGTCCTGTTCGCCATAAGCTGGACCTGCCAGCTTATCCTGGCAGCGAGCCTGCTCGGTTTTGTCTGAGCGTCGCAATACAAAAAGCCCGGGCTGCCTGTAGAGCGGCCCGGGCCTTTGCGGTTGAAAAGGCAAAATGTCGTCTTCGACATCACGCTTCAAGTGGTCAGCGTCCTACGCGTGAGCGTTAGGCAGCTTGTGCCATTTCCAGTTCGAACCGGTCGAGGTTCATGACCTTGTCCCAGGCTTTGATGAAGTCTTGAACAAACATCTCTTTGGAATCTTCACATCCATAAACTTCAGCAACGGCACGAAGCTGTGAGTTCGACCCGAAAATCAGATCGACCCGCGTGGCCGTCCATTTGAGATCGCCAGTTTCCCGATCCCGCCCCTCAAACTCTTCAGCTGCTTCTGATTTCGCCGACCAGACCGTGCCCATATCAAGCAGGTTGGTGAAGAAGTCGTTCGTAAGGGTGCCTGGATTCGCTGTAAAGACGCCGTTCTGCGACGTGTCGAAATTGGCATCCAGAACGCGCATGCCACCAACCAACGCCGTCATTTCGGGGGCGGTGAGTGTCAACAGTTGCGCCTTGTCCAGCAGCCATTCCTCGGCCGAACGCAGGTGGCCATCCATCAGATAGTTCCGGAAGCCGTCGGCATGCGCTTCGAGCACTTTGAAGCTATCGGCATCGGTTTGCTCTTGCGTGGCATCGGTGCGTCCAGGCGTGAACGGCACCTCGACATCGCCATGTCCAGCATCCTTGGCAGCCTTCTCGATAGCGGCACACCCACCCAGCACAATCAGGTCAGCCATCGAGACCGCTTTGCCGCCTGCCTGCTTTGCGTTGAAGGAAGTCTGAATGCCGTCGAGCGTCGACAACACACGTGCCAGTTGATCCGGCTGGTTCAAGTCCCAGTCTTTCTGCGGCGACAGCCGGATGCGTGCGCCGTTGGCACCGCCCCGCTTGTCGGAACCACGGAATGTCGACGCAGACGCCCACGCCGTCGAGACCAGTTCGGAAACCGACAGACCGGATGCAAGGATCTCGGCCTTCAACGCAGTGATGTCTGCCGCATCAATGAGCTGATGATCAACCTCTGGAACCGGGTCCATCCAGATCAACTCTTCGTCCGGAACCTGTGGCCCGAGGAACCGGGCGCGCGGACCCATGTCACGGTGGGTGAGTTTGTACCAGGCCCGGGCAAAGGCATCCGCAAACTCTTCCGGGTTCTCATGGAAGTGCTTCGAGATGGGCGCGTAATCCGGGTCCATTTTCAACGCCATGTCCGCCGTCGTCATAAGTAGCGGTTCTTCTTTGGATGTGTCGTGGGCAGCCGGTGCCATCTTGGCCTTGGAGGCTGCCGTCGGTGTCCACTGGTTTGCACCCGCCGGGCTCTTGGTCAGCTCCCAGTCATATCCAAGCAGCACATCGAAATAAGCGTTGTCCCACGAGGTCGGCGTAGGTGTCCAAGCGCCTTCAATCCCGCTGGTGATGGTGTTGGCACCATGGCCGCTGCCCATTGTGTTTTTCCAGCCAAGGCCTTGCTCTTCGATGCTCGCACCTTCCGGCTCCCGCCCGACGAATTCGTCAGGATCGCCAGCACCGTGCGCCTTGCCGAACGTGTGCCCACCAGCAACGAGCGCAACGGTTTCATAATCGTTCATGGCCATGCGGGCGAACGTATCGCGAATATCGCGGGCTGAACCAAGCGGGTCGGGATTGCCGTTCGGACCTTCGGGGTTCACGTAGATCAAGCCCATCTGAACCGCACCCAGCGGATCGGCCAAAATGCGGTCACCGGTGTAGCGCTGATCCCCAAGCCATTCGGTTTCAGGACCCCAGTAGATGTCTTCTTCCGGCTCCCAGATGTCGGCGCGCCCGCCTGCAAAGCCAAACGTTTTGAAGCCCATAGTTTCAAGTGCACGGTTGCCGGCAAGGATCATCAGGTCGGCCCAGGAAATCTTCCGGCCATACTTCTGTTTGATCGGCCAAAGCAGACGACGGGCTTTATCGAGATTGCCGTTATCGGGCCAACTGTTGAGCGGTGCAAACCGCTGCGTCCCGGATGTCGCGCCACCGCGACCGTCGTGAATGCGGTAAGTTCCGGCGCTGTGCCACGCCATCCGGATGAAGAACGGCCCGTAGTGGCCATAGTCAGCTGGCCACCAAGGCTGCGATGTGGTCATCAGGTCATCGACGTCCTTGATGAGCGCGTCCAGGTCCAGGCTCTTGAATTCGTCAGCATAGTTGAAGCTTTCACCCATGGGATCGAGCGCTGGCGCGTTCTGGTTCAAGATCCTCAGGTTCAGCTGGTTGGGCCACCAATGTTGGTTGGCCGTCGTGCCCGTCGCTTTGAGTGCATTTGCACCACCCATCACCGGGCATTTGCCGGCCGTATCAACCATCATATCGTTCATAGGTTTCCTCCGATCTTCGTCTGAGCCGTTCGCCCAACGACCGCACATCCATCTAAAGCCGGTCGAGTTGGGCGGTTAACGACGTCTTCATAGCACTGTGATCACCCGGACCGTAGACAACCGCATCGATAAGTTCTAATTCTAAATCCAGCATGAAACGATCAGGTGACCTGATGATAAACGTGACGATTAAGCAGTTGCGCTACTTCGATGCTTTAGCACGTGAATTACACTTCGGCCGCGCCGCTGATGCGTGCGCCGTGACCCAGCCTGCACTCTCGATGCAAATCCAGGAACTCGAACAGAACCTGGGCCTGACACTGCTCGAACGCACCCGTTCGGGCGTGCGGCTAACCCGGCAGGGCGCAGAGATCGCCGAGCGGACGGCAAAAGTCCTGGGAGATGTGCGTGACCTGATTGAATACGCACGCCACGGCGAGGAAGTGCTGTCCGGTGGTCTGCGCCTTGGGGTGATCCCATCGGTTGCGCCTTACCTGATGCCGCCATTATTGCCCCTTCTGCGCGAGGCTTATCCTGATCTTCAAGTGCATTTGCGCGAAACGCAGACGCAGACCCTGCTTCAGGAATTAGGCGATGGGAAACTGGATGCGATATTGCTGGCGCTTCCAGTTCGCGGTTCGGAAATCGAGACACGCGAACTTTTCACCGATCGTTTCGTTCTCGCGATGCCCGCTGACCGTGACTTGAACAGCAACGTGAAGGCGACCACCGCCTTGATTGAGCAGGAACGTTTGCTGCTGTTGGAAGAGGGGCACTGTCTGCGCGACCAGGCCCTGACCTATTGCGAGCTGCAACAGGTGCGCGGCATCAACACATTTGGCGCATCGTCATTGGCTACGATTGTTGAAATGGTCGCAGCAGGATATGGGATCACGCTGCTGCCTGAAATCTCCCTGCCGTTGGAGACACGCGGGCGCAACTTGCGCCAACTGCGCTTCGATGAGCCCCAACCATATCGAAAAATCGGTCTTGTTTGGCGCAAGACATCGCCACGCCAGGCTGATTTCGAAGCCCTTGCCGAACTCGCCAAGCGCTCTGGCGAGGCCTTGATCGCCAAATCAACCGGTCAAAAAGCGCCCACCGGGAAAGCTGCAGCCTAGAGCATGTTCAGGAAAAGTGTACGCGGTTTTCCGCTCGGAACATACTCCACATCAAGAGCCCCGAGCATGTTCAGGAAAAGTGTACGCGGTTTTCCGC
>JBCBRH010000024.1:0-65842 GCA_039819785.1 Pseudomonadota bacterium
CAACGCGGTATTGCCGGGGCTTCTCCGTTGGGCATTGATGCGTCCACCGAGTTGCTGGAGCCATGGCTTGGGCAAACCGAAGCTCTCAAGGCGCTGCCCGTTCCCAGGTTGATCGCGGTGAGTGTCAATCAGGATAACCCACCCAACTTTGAAGTTTTGCAAGGCGAATTGAAACAAGCCTTCCCGACCGGGGTCCGGCTTGATGACCATCGACAGTGGCAGCAACAGATTAAAACCGTCACCCGTTCGTTCGCGCTTGGCGGAATTGCAATCCTAGCGCTTGTTGCAGCGGCCACAACCGCAATCATCGTCTCCGCCACGCGGTCTGCGATGGCGTCAAACCGGGACATTGTCGAGGTCCTGCACTTTGTCGGCGCGACAGATGGGTTTATCGCGCGGGAATTCGAGAAGCATTTTCTCAGGCTGGGCATTCGTGCCGGTCTGATTGGTGCAGCCAGTGCGATGGTCGTTTTCTTCGTGTTGCCGTGGGTGACGCTGCTGGGTGGTGGCTCGGTGTCTTTGATTGAACTGGAGCGTCTGGCGGGCGGCGGCGCGTTGGATCTTGCCGGTTATGTTTTGCTGGGCATCGTTGTTTTTGTGATTGCGGCCCTGTGCATGCTGACGTCGCGATACGGGGTCTATCGCATCTTAACAAACAAGCCCTAGGGCTGATGGGCCCGGGACGTGTGCTGAAAGATGTCACGTGATTGAGGGCAGACCTTTCCACAGGAGCCAGGACGCCTTGTTTTCGATTTGGTATTCACGAAGGAGGGTGGCAGGGTAAAGCCGGTTGGGCTGAATTGCAGCTCTTTGATTCGGTGTTCCTGCTCGAATTGGTCATCGACGGAACGTGAATGCAGATGCCACGCCCTGGTTTGGCTACCACGACGACCTCATGGTTTGGACGGCATTTCGATCATGCTTATGCGCAGGACATGGTTGGCAGCGGTGGGCGCCCTGAGCGTTGCCGCCATCGTGTTCGGCTTCATCATATTCGCAAACGCCGCGATGCGCACAGCGGGCAACGAGCGCACGACCGGTGCCGACGGTATTGTTGTGTTGACCGGAGCCCCTTTGCGGATCCAGGAGGGTATGCGGCTCCTGAACGAGGGCAAAGGTCGACGGCTTTTGATATCCGGTGTGAACCGCGTCACGAAACGCGGTGATATCAAACGCCTATTAAAGGGGGACGCGGATCGGTTCGATTGCTGCGTCGACCTGGGCTACGAGGCGCGCAACACGCGGGGCAACGCTCAGGAAATCGCCCATTGGGCGGCTGATAAGCGCTTTTCAAACCTGATCGTGGTGACGTCGAATTATCATATGCCGCGGGCCATGGCCGAGGTAGGGATTGCGTTTCCAGATGCCCAACTCGCAGCCCATGGCGTGGTGCCCGAAGCGATGCGGGAAGGGCCATGGTGGCTGAATGGGCAGGCAACCAAGCTATTGGCCTATGAGTATGTCAAGTTTCTCCCAGCCGTCATCACGCTGGGTGCTTCGCGGATTTTCCCGTCCTGGACCGGGCAGACAACGGCGGGCAACAAGACCGGGACCGAGCCCACTCAACCGGCGGGCAATCCGTTGCCCGGAAACACCGCCCCTACTCACCCTTCCCCGGCGGCGGCGCAATTGTAGTTCTTAAGTCCTCCAGACACTCCTGCCTGCTAAGCCACCATTCACATCTGAACCGGTATGACGTTTCCATGATCCGATCGCTTATCTTCGGTGCCGTGTTTTACGCGAACACGGCACTTTTCCTGGTTATCGGATCGCCGCTTTTGCTCGCGCCGCGAACCTGGGCGATGACCGGCCTGAGGTTGCATGCACGGGCCTCGTTGTGGTGGTTCCGGATAATCGTCGGTACAAAGCTCGAGGTGCGGGGGCTGGAGCATCTTCCGGCCGATGCGGCTTTGATCGCGGCCAAACACCAATCGGCCTGGGACACATTTGCGCTGATCCCTGTCTTTCGCGATCCGGCGATGGTGATGAAGGCGGAGTTGGGCAGCATTCCGTTCTATGGATGGTTTTCGCGCAAGTTCGAACATATTCTGGTGCGACGTGACCGTGGACCCGCTGCCCTGCGCGACATGCTGCGGATGGCCAAAGCGCGGCACCTCGCCGGGCGGGACATCGTGATTTTTCCTGAAGGCACGCGGCGGCTGGTTGATGCACCGCCTGATTATAAGTCGGGCGTGGTGGCGCTTTATTCTGGCCTTGATGCCCCATGCGTGCCGGTGGCCCTGAACTCAGGCGTTTTTTGGCCTCGTAATAGTCTGATGCGGCGACCTGGTACGATCGTCGTTCAGCTGCTGGAGCCCATTCCGCCGGGGCTTGACCGCAAGACGTTCCGCGACACCTTGGAGACGCGCATCGAAGCAGCCACGACCAAGCTTGTGGCCGAGGCACGTGGCACCACCCCGCCCTAGTTCTTCAGACGAGACGCAGACCGCAATGCCCAAGCGGTTGACCGTGCGTTCGCGACCGGGGGGCCCTCCCGCTTTGCCGCGACAGCTTCCACCAGGAACACTAATCAGGGCGAGGGCTGTTCCGTATCATTCACCCAAAAAGAACAAACAAAGAATTAATTGGGAACATTGATTGACTCTGAGTGGGTTGGATTTTAAGTTCTGAAGGTGTGTTGGCGCCGGTTCGATTGAGACCGGTAGACCGCATTTGGATTGGAGCAACATGACGGACGAAACCCGTGAACCGGACAGTTTCACGTCCCCGACCACCCGGTTGAGTTCTGATAACTCACTGCGCGCCAGTGGGGGTTTGGATGCCGATGGTTTTCTGGCGCCGATTTCAAAACGGATCTGGTCCGACAAGTATCAGCTGCGGGATGCCGACGGGCCAGCGGACGTTGGGCCGATGGATACGTTTTCGCGCGTGGCGGAGACGGCTGCACTCGGTGAGCAAGACGGTGTTCGCGGGATCTGGGCGCAGCGGTTGAACGAAACGTTGAGCGGCTACAGGTTTATCCCAGCAGGACGCATTCTCGCAGGGGCTGGAAGCGGCCGTCAGGTCACGCTGTTCAATTGCTTCGTCATGGGCACGGTGCCGGATTCACTCGATGGCATTTTTGAAACGCTCAAGCAATCCGCTCAGACGATGCAGACCGGTGGTGGTATCGGGGTCGATTTTTCGACCTTGAGACCGCGAGGCGCACTTGTGTCCTCCATTGGTGCCGAAGCATCTGGACCGGTGAGCTTCATGGAGGTGTGGGATGCGATGTGCCGCACCATCATGTCAGCCGGGGCGCGCCGAGGTGCGATGATGGCGACGCTCCGGGCTGATCACCCGGACATTGAGGATTTCATCTCGGCCAAAACCGTCTTTGGGCGTTTGACAAATTTCAATCTGTCCGTGCTGGTGCCTGATGCCTTAATGGCTGCCGTGGATGCCGACACGGACTGGCCATTGTCATTTGGAGGTACGCATTACCGGACTGTGCGGGCCCGGGACCTCTGGGACAAGATCATGCGCGCCACGTATGAGGCCTCCGAACCCGGCGTGATCTTCATTGATCGGATCAATGAGCAGAACAACCTCAATTATTGCGAAGAGATCTTCACCACCAACCCGTGCGGAGAGCAGCCACTGCCGCCTTTTGGCGCCTGCCTGCTGGGATCATTTAATCTCGCGCGTTATATCGCTGGGCCCTTTACCGATGGTGCCTCGCTGGACCTGGCGGTGCTCAAGCGTGATGTGCACGTCGCTGTTCGGATGCTCGATAACCTCATCGACATTTCGCATTATCCGCTCGACGCGCAAAAGCATGAAGCGATCTCCAAACGCAGGATGGGGCTCGGCGTGACCGGACTGGCCGATGCACTGATTTTCGTCGGCAAGCGCTATGACAGTTCGGATGCCCAGAAGACCGCGCAGGCGTGGATGTCGTTTATTCAGGCTGAGGCGTACGCCGCTAGTGCTGCACTTGCGGCTGAGAAAGGACCTTTCCCGCTTTACCAAGCGGACGCCATGCTTGCGTCGCCAAATGTATCCCGGCTTCCCAAACGGGTCCGAGCAGCTATCGAAACGCATGGTCTTCGGAACGGCTGCCTCACATCGATCGCGCCGACGGGCACCATTTCACTATTGGCGGGAAATGCTTCGAGCGGGATCGAACCGGTGTTTGACCTTGCCTATGGCCGCCAGGTTTTGAATCCGCACGGATCATCTGATGACATCGAAATCGAAGACTACGCCTACGCGATCTGGCGGCAGTCCGTCGGTGGTAGGTCACCGTCGTCTGCCCCAAGGCCGAATGATCGGGGTGGGATGGTGGAAAACCTACCCGATAGCTTTGTTACGGCCTCACAGCTTTCACCTGAGGCGCATCTGAAAATGCAGCATGCGGTTCAGCCATATGTCGACAGCTCGATTTCAAAGACGATCAACTGTCCGGAAACGGCGACATTCGAAGATGTCAAAGACATCTACCGGACCGCATTTTCTTACGGCTTGAAGGGCTGCACCACCTTTCGGCCGTCACCGCTGCGCGGGTCTGTCTTGTCGACACGGTCGGAGTTGGATGAACCGGCGATCAACGCCGTTTCTGGTGATGTAACCTCTCTTGATGCTCCAGCTTTGGCCGACCGGGTTGCAGTTGATATCGCGTCACCGGTTCACACGCCAGCGTCTAATGACGCGCAGGTGCTCGATCACCGAGAGGGGAGCGGGCCGGGAGCCGCGCAGCAGGCACCACGGTTGGATCGATCAAAAGACGTCGTCTACATGTCGAAGCCGTTATCCAGGGCGCGGGCACTTGCCGGTGTGACCTATAAACTGAAATGGCCTGACAGCGATCATGCCATCTATGTGACGTTGAACGACATCGAAACAGATGGCCGCCGCCGCCCGTTTGAGATTTTCATCAACACGCGAAACCTCGAGCACTACGCCTGGACCGTTGCTCTTACGCGCATGATCAGCGCGGTTTTCCGGCGGGGTGGGGATGTCTCGTTCGTGGCGGAAGAGTTGCAGGCTGTTTTTGACCCACAGGGCGGGCAATGGATCGGAGGACGCTACGTCCCCAGCCTCTTGGCCGCCATTGGCGACATCATTGATGAGCATTTGACAGCGATTGGGTTCTACGTCGAACGGCGGCCGTCTCAGCCGGACGCGGCGCAGGCGTCAGACGACCCGCTTCGTGAAGCACCAGATGTTGGGGTTCATGATCTGGAGGCTGCTCAAACGGTGGGAGCCTCCTACGGTCACGCAACGTTGCCTAGAAGTGGTCGTCAAGACGACGTTTCCCAGCCTCGATCGGCGAGCGAACGCCCCCGCAACCGGGCCTGCCCCATGTGCGGATCTGCCGGTCTCGAGAGGCGGGATGGATGTTGGTCGTGCGCAAAATGCGGTTATTCGAAGTGCGACTGAGCCGTGATTCGTTGCTGAATGTGGATAACTCTGGGGATACTGCCAAAGGGTGCAGCCTCACGACCACCTTGATCAGCCTCGAATATTTCTGTGTTCGCACCCGCAATATATTGAATTACCTTGATTCACTGTCGCGTGAACTGCACTTTTCAACCTAATCTTACCTAGAATCTGCCTTTTTCCACCCCTATGTTCATCGAAGGGCGAGAGTGGAGTTTGTAGCGGGGTTGATGATGTCGATTGTTACAGGTTTGCGGCACGGCGTCCGTGTCCGGGTTACAGAAAGAGCACACGGCGCAGATCACTCGGCGTTCGACGCACGGAATCCCGATGCTTTCACGTTTTGGGCCGGTGCTTCCGGGAGCCGGTATCTGCATTCGATTTTTGATATCTTTGCTTGCCCGCCGATGAGTGACGCTACTTATGTCCTCGGGCGGACGAACCCGACCGATCAAACATTTGAAGTGCTCGGCACCGGACTGCTGGATTGTGGTGCGCCTTCGTTAAATCTGGCTGAACTCCGCCACCAAGCTGCGAAGCTTGGGGCACGCGAAGTTCATCTGCACTTCCTGGCGGAAGGCTCCAGCGAGATGCAACGCGTTCTGTTCGACATTCAAACCAAGTTGGATGACGAAAACAGGATGGCTGTCTCTCCGGCAGATTACGCCGGATGTGTGTTGAACTGACCACGGTCCGCTCTGTTTTCACGAAGCCAAGTCGTTTCAGGCCGCAGCAGCTGGTCTAGTTGGTATTCAATCAAGCTTAGGATTACGGTCGGTTTCGTCGTGATCTCCCGACACAGATATCTGCAGACCACCATCCTTTTCGGCACGTTTTCCGACGCTAGCTCGGGGCGCCCTGCGCCCAACACTCAATCCTAATTGCGTCGGATCGATATGGAATTGCCGTGCACGACGACGATTACCCCATCAAATGTGCGCGGTAGAGGAACCGGCGGCGCTCATCGGTGCGCAATGGTTTGTGGTTGAGGCGTTTTGGCAATTGCTGCTGAACCGCATTGGCACCCGACCCCAGCCTCTGGCTGGTCACCCCGCTGGCCCGCGTCCGCACACCTCCAAGAAGCACCATGAGACGCTCAAGCCCAGGGTCTTTGATGGCCAGTTCTCGAAGATGCCTCACCGTATTCACGACATAACCGATGTTGTGCCCCGATAGACCAGACGCGCCGGTCACAATACGCGCCTGCTCGCATAGCCGGAGCTCAGGCTGATAGCTCGGGTGTGCGCGCTCGGCGATGAACGTGGTCGCCATAACCATCTGCTCCGGCCTGTTTTTGACGGAGGTCGCGCCAATATCCGGTGGGCCGGCAAGATCGTCCAAGAGTGAGATCTTGACGCGGGCTTCGCGGTAGACACCGTTGACCTGTTCGCGGGATTTCAGGTAGGCGCGCACGGCCATAGCCTCATTGGCTGGCACCCAGAACGCGATACCATCACAGGCGCCACCGCGATCAAGGCCGAGCACCAAGCCTGGTCGCCGCTCGGTTCCGCGATGGTGGACGGACAACACGCACAGCCGGCGGGTCAGGCCGTGCACCCTTGCGCGCGAGCGCTTCCCGAAAGCAAATCCGGGGCGCCACATCAGCGAGCCGTAGCCAAACACCCAGATGCCTTCTGTCATCTCCTGTCTTCCGATCCAAGGGTCATCAATTCGGGTACGTCTCGTCTGGAAGGTGGCGTTGCCTGTCCATCTGCGTACGTTTTAAGCCTTTATTTTTTGGCTTGCGACTTGGGAGTCTACGGCTGCCCTGCCATCTGCATCAATTGCTGCACCACGCCGGCCGAAATCAGGCTCGCCGGTGTCCTGTCCAGCTTCGATGATGCCGCGCCGCAATTCCCTGGCGCTCTTGAAGGTGTCTTCCAATGTCGTTGCATCGCTAAATCGGATCGCGCGCTGCAATGCCGTCAAGTCCTCACTAAAGCGACCGAGCATTTCCAGCACCGCGTCTTTGTTGTTCAAGAACACATCGCGCCACATCTCGGGGTCGGATGCGGCGATGCGGGTGAAATCGCGGAAGCCACCTGCGGAAAACTTGATCACTTCCGTATCGGTCACGCGTTCAAGATGTGCTGCGGTGTTGACGATGTTGAAAGCCATCAGATGGGGCAAATGCGAGGTTATGGCGAGCACCAGATCATGGTGTTCTGGTGTCATGATCTCGACGTTGGATCCTATGGCCTGCCAGAAGCGGGACAGTTTTTCGACTGCGTCTCCAGGTGATGTGCTGGTTGGCGTTAAGATGCACCAACGGTTTTCAAACAATTCTGCAAAGCCTGCTTCAGGACCAGATTGTTCAGTGCCCGCGATGGGGTGGCCTGGCACGAACGCGACATGAGCCGGCAGGTGGGGTTCCATGTCGTTAACGATCGCGGCTTTAACGGAGCCCACGTCGGTGACGATCGCGCCTGGGCTCAGTGCTGGTCCCATTCGTTTGGCAATGGGCCCGCAAGCCCCCACCGGCGTGCAGACAATGATGAGATCGGCACCTTTTACCGCTTCGGCCACGTCTTCGAAAACCTCGTCGACCAGCCCCAGTCGCAAAGCGGTTTCACGAGTGGCAGCCGATCTGGCCGCGCCGGTGATCGCGCCGACCAAACCGGCACGGCGTGCGGCATGCGAGAGGGATGAGCCGATCAGTCCAATGCCGATGAGCGCCATTTTCTTGAACATGGGGGACGACGTTTTGCCTTCCACCTCTACGCCGGTTGCGGCAACGGATGCTGGCGTTGTTGGCGAGGGATTACTGATCATTCGGCAGCCTGACCGGCATGACCTGCTGCGTTGGATGTTACTGCGTCGGGCTGGGCAGTCCCGAGCGGGGCACGCGCCGTCCAATGCTTCAGGGCTTCCAGCACTGTCTGGTTTTCCGCATCGGTGCCAATCGACATGCGCATGGCGTCGGGCAGTCCATAGCCCGTGACGCGCCGCAACAAGATGAACTGCGACTTGAGGAATGTGTCGAGATCAGAGGCGTCATGCCCAGATTGGGCTGGGACGTGGAACAGGATGAAATTGGCCACGCTGGGCGTCACCGTCAGCCCCATTCTGGAGATCTCGTCAGACAGAATGGGCAACCATTTGCTGTTGTGCTGGATCGCGCGCTGCATGTGTTCGACGTCACGGATGGCCGCTTCCCCCGCAGCCAACGCCGGCGCACCAACATTAAATGGGCCGCGAATACGGTTTAACACGTCGATGATTTGTTTGGGGGCATAGGCCCAACCGAGCCGTAGAGCGGCCAGTCCATGAATCTTGGAGAATGTCCTGGTCATCACGGTATTGGACGTGGCCACCAGATCTGCCCCGTCCGTGTACGCGTCGGCTTCAACATATTCGGCATAGGCGCCGTCCAGCACCAGGATCACTTCGTCTGGCAAGCCCGCGCGGAGACGTTTGATTTCCGAAGCTGGTAAAACTGTTCCCGTGGGGTTGTTCGGGTTTGCCACGAAGACCATGCGGGTTTTTTCCGAAACGCGCGCCAGCATCGCGTCGACGTCTGTCGTCAATTCGGTCTCAGGCGCGATCACCGGTGTGGCACCGTTGGCAAGAATGGCGATGCGGTAGACCAAAAAACCGTGTTCCGAGTAGATCGCTTCATCGCCAGGGCCGAGATAGGCCGCGGCAAGCATACTCAACACCTCATCTGAGCCTGACCCGCAAATGATCTGATCTGCGGCGAGCCCGTGGACCTCGGCAATGGCACGTCTTAGCTGGGTCGCCTGACCGTCTGGATAACGCTCCAGGGTTGCGCTGGCGTCGCGGTAAGCCGCAATGGCCGCCGGACTGGGACCCAGTGGTGTTTCATTGGACGACAGCTTGATCGGCTTGCGCCCGCTTGGAAGATTGCTCTCGCCGGGAACGTAGGGGGCGATGTCCAAGATGCCGGGTTGAGGCGTCAGGGCTTTTTGGCTCATGGTCGGTCCGGTTCCACGGTCGGCGGGGTTACTGGGTCCGCAGGTTGATCGGCGCGAAGGCCTTCGGTTGTTCAATTTGTTTTCTGCAGGGCAGGTCATTCTTTCGCGCTTGCGCTGCGGAGACGTGCGGGACAACCCTTCGTTTACACGCTGATTTGACCAATTTAAATGGTCCTGGGATGCTTATTTGCCATCAACCGTGCCTGCGCAACCTCTGAGACGACCTTTGGCAAATCGCCCTGACCTCTTGACGCTGGGCGACCGGCTCCGATATCTAACAGTTCGGAATGTGGTGATTTGGCCGGCCGGCTTGCAGCCACTCAAAAGAACTCGCTAAACAGGCCGACTGCTCGCCTCCAAGTTATGCGAGCACGGCCGTCGCAAAAGGCCCTTTCCTCTGCAATGGCAGCCAATATCAAGCGTGATATCTCCGAAAACCAATCCGGACCTGCCCCGCTGTTGCCGCAGGGCACCGGCGCGCTTTGTGACTTGGGCAGTGAGACGGTTACGTTTGATACCAACCAGGCGCTCAATCTTGACTGCGACAGATCGCTTGGGCCGTTTACAACCTCTTACAAGACGTATGGAACGCTGAATGCGGACCGTTCGAACGCCATTCTGATCTGCCATGCGCTTACCGGCGATCAATATGTCGCGAGCCCTCATCCCATAACCGGGAAAGCCGGTTGGTGGGAAACGCTGGTCGGCCCTGGCAAACCCATCGATACAGACCGGTTCTACGTGATCTGCGCCAACATCCTTGGCGGATGCATGGGATCGACCGGGCCAGCTGAGATCGACCCCGCCACGGGTGAACCCTATGGGCTGTCTTTTCCCGTGATCACCATCGGTGACATGGTCGAAGCTCAGGTCAGATTGATCGACCACCTGGGCATCGATCAACTGTTCGCTGTCGTTGGTGGCTCCATGGGCGGCATGCAGGTTCTTGAGTGGGCAGCCCGCTATGGGGAGCGCGTTTTCAGTGCCATCCCGATTGCGACCGCAGCCTTGCATTCGTCACAGAACATTGCGTTTCACGAAGTCGGCCGGCAGGCTGTGATGGCAGACCCCAATTGGCATGGTGGGAACTACTATGCGCATGGGACCAAGCCGACAAACGGACTAGCAGTCGCGCGCATGGCGGCGCATATCACCTACCTGTCTGAAGAGGCGTTGCAAAACAAATTTGGCCGGAACTTGCAAAACCGCAACGTGCATTCGTTCTCGTTCGATGCTGATTTCCAAGTCGAGAGCTATCTGAGGCATCAAGGGTCCACGTTCGTCGACCGGTTCGATGCCAACAGCTATCTCTACATCACGCGTGCGATGGATTATTTTGACTTGGCCACCCAGCATGGAGGTGTTCTGGCGAACGCGTTCAAAGGTACCCAGACGCGGTTCTGTGTCGTCTCGTTCACCAGCGATTGGCTCTACCCGACCCGCGAAAGCCGTCAGATCGTCCAGGCGCTGAATGCGGTCGCCGCCAATGTCTCGTTCGTCGAGATCGACAGTGACAAGGGGCATGATGCGTTCCTGCTCAACGAGCCTGAATTCTTCAACACCATCACAGGCTTTATTTCTGCAAACGCCAAGCGGCGCGGATTACCGATTTGAGTACAGATCCCTCCCATTCAACACTCAAGCCAGCGGCGTCGCCGGCCGTAGGAGCAGCACCTGATGTGCAGGCTGGCTCAAACGGGGCGCGGCCGCGCGCAGCGCCTCGGGTCGATCACCTTTTAATCGCCGAAATGGTGACACCCGGCAGCCGCGTTCTGGATGTGGGATGCGGAGATGGCGCATTGTTGCAGTTGCTCACAGAAACCAAGGCCATCGATGGGCGTGGCGTTGAGCTCTCGCGCGAGCGTGTGAATGCGTGCGTGACGCAGGGCCTGTCCGTCATCCAGGGCGATGCGGACGCCGATCTCGACGCGTATCCTGATCAGGCCTTCGACTATGCGATTTTGAGCCTTACGATCCAGGCGACGCAACGGCCCAAAACGGTTTTGAAGAATCTATTGCGGATCGGGAAGCGTGCCATCGTTTCGTTTCCCAACTTCGGGCATTGGAAAATCCGCTGGGACCTTGCCGTGACGGGCCGCATGCCACGTAGCCGGAACCTCCCTGAACCGTGGTATATGAGCCCGGACGCGCATCTGTGTTCGATTGTCGACTTCGAGGACCTGTGTTCCAAGGTCGATGCTGAGGTCGAGGAGGCTGTGGCATTCAACTCAAAAGGGCGGCGGTTGCCGATCCGTCATCCCGTTTCCCTGCAAAACCTGCTCGGCGAGAAGGCCGTGTTCATTATGCGGAGCCGCACCTGGAACCGCGACGGCTAGAACGTGCACCGCACGTAGGCAACTTAGATGTCAGTAACGTTGTTTGTGGCCCTCTTTCGAAGCGGGGCGTGGTTGAGGGACCAGTTTTCCAACGGGCAACAGGTTTGGCATGGCGCGGACGCGCTGCAATTTGCCGGCGGGTGCTGACACTTCCTTGGAGGCTTCGACGATCAGAACGCCTGAAAAACCCCGGGCGATGCGCGGGCCGATCCGCTCCCAAGCAACAGATGACCGCACAAAAGCGTTGCGGGCCAACGGCGGCATGTACAGCGCGTTGTCCCAGGTGTGGGGTGTGAACATGGCATCAATCAACAAGCGTTCCAGCTGTCCGCGCGAATAGGGGCGGCCATATCCAAAGGGTGTGCTGTCAGTTCGGGCCCAGATGCCGCGACGGTTTGGGACGACAATGATGATTCGCCCTTCAGGTGCCAAGACCCGCCACATCTCGCGCAACACCTGTTGGGCACGGTCCGCCATTTCCAAGCCGTGCACGACCAGCAGCGCATCGACGGAATTGTCAGCAAGCGGCAGGTCTTCCTCGTCTGCCAGGACGGACTGCTTGGGCCCCTTTGTGGGCCAGACGAGCGCGCCCTGTCGCGTTGGCATAAGCGCACCGATGCGGCGAGTTTCAGCTTTGAACGCCCCTAGGTAAGGTGCTGCGAAGCCAAGACCGATCATTGTGTCGATCGACCTGCCTTGCCACGCGGTCCGGATGCGGCGCGAAATCAACCGCCGGCTGACTTGGCCGAGCGGTGTCGCGTAAAAGTCTCTCAGGTCCGCGACGTCGCTGTGCATGTCGTTGAGGATCCGATGTTGTGGTTCGAGGGGGCACCGTCTTGTGCCAAGCGCGGCATCATGATGCACATCTTGTCCCCGATTGCGAGTTGCATGGGGCTCGACCCGTGAATGGTGCGTTAGGCGATTGGTTTTTTGCCTGGCGGGTGAGGCTGCAATCGTGCCGGGACGTGCTACATCGTCCTGGATACTCCCGCGCAGGACCAGGGAGATGAGATCCATAGATAAGGAGCGCCACCTTATGAGCCAGCTGGACATCCACCAGTTTCCCTGCCTTTCAGACAACTATGGTGTCTTGATCCATGATGCGAAAAACGATTTGACGGCTTCGATCGATGCGCCGGATGCCGATGCCGTTCAGGCTGCATTGACGGAAAAAGGCTGGACGCTGACGCACATTCTGACCACGCACCACCACGCCGATCACACGGGCGGGAACGCTGCACTCAAGGCTGCAACCGGGTGCAAGATTATCGGCCCAAAAGCAGAGGCTGCCAAAATCCCAACGCTCGATGAGACGGTCGGCGAAGGCGACACCTTCAAGTTCGGTGATTTTGAAGTGCGGGTGTTCGAAACCCCTGGGCATACGCTGGGGCACATCAGCTATTACCTGCCAGATGCCGGTGTGGCGTTTGTCGGCGATACGATGTTTGCGATGGGATGTGGCCGGCTATTTGAGGGTGACGCTAAAACGATGTGGTCGTCGCTGTCGAAGCTGATGGCGCTGCCAGACGAGACCGTTTTGTATTGCGGACACGAATACACGCTCTCCAACGCGCGGTTTGCCGTTGACGTGGATCCCAACAACCAGGCTTTGAAAACGCGCATGGTCGAGGTGCAGGCCCTGCGCGACAAGGGCGAACCGACATTGCCGACAACGCTGGCGCTGGAAAAGGCAACCAGCCCGTTTTTGCGCGCCAGCGACCCGGAGCTACGCGCGCATCTTGGCCTTCAAGACGCGCAGGACTGGGAAGTCTTTGCCGAAGTTCGCTCCCGCAAAGACAATGCGTAACCGGCAACGGGGCTCAGCTCGATTATGACCGTATCAGATCTTTCCGTGCTGTCGTCGGCCGACGAGATAATCTCGCTTCTGGCTCTCGAGCCGCACCCCGAGGGTGGCTACTTCCGCGAGACCTTCCGGGATGACTTTGCAGTTGACGAGACCGGTCGTGCCGCGTCGACGGCGATCTATTTTCTTCTCAAGGCCGGACAGGGCTCGCACTGGCACACTGTCGATGCGATCGAGATGTGGCACTGGTATGCAGGGGCCGCGCTGGAACTTGGGATTGCAGCTCCCGAAGGGCCAGCGCAGTGGGTGTCACTTGGGCCAGACCTCGCCAGTGGTCAGAGACCGCAGGGCATTGTCCCACGGGGTCATTGGCAACGGGCTCGGTCAACGGGTGCCTTCACGCTTGTCGGATGCACGGTTGCGCCGGGATTCACGTTCAGCGGTTTTACGCTTGCTCCAGCAGACTGGGAGCCTCCTCAACGCGCGGGTTAGTTCATTGGTTTTATGGATGTGACGATCGTCCCTTGGCGATCACACCTTCCAGGGATACAGCCCTGGAGAACCAGACCCCTGTGGTGAACCTGTTTTGGGTGGTGCAGCAAAGCCGCTAGCGCATTATCCACGCCTTGTTGTGTTGACCGCCCCTTCCTAAACCCCTGTTTTCCAGAGAATTTTTCTGGAGATGCGAA
Organism: Pseudomonadota bacterium; assembly: GCA_039819785.1. Classification (GTDB taxonomy): domain Bacteria; phylum Pseudomonadota; class Alphaproteobacteria; order Rhizobiales; family Hyphomicrobiaceae; genus JBCBRD01. The sequence continues at coordinate 14,147 of JBCBRH010000024.1, forward strand.
TGAGCAACAGAGCGTTGCTTGGCTTCATCTGGCGACTCGCAGACAGTCTGCTCAACACGTGTCAAATCATCTACGAATTAGCGGGGCAGTCAGTCATGAATCGGGAGTCGCAAGGGTCGTTGTTGAGCACAGTCTTCATCGACTATGACAACATCTATCTCTCGTTGAAGCGCAAGAGCGATGAAGCCGCAAAGCGGTTTGCCAAAAACGCCGGCGGCTGGTTGCAGGCGATCGCATCTGGAGCACTTATTACGCCTACCAACGGCCCTGATCTTGGGATGCCCCGGCGCATCGTCATGAACCGCTGCTACGGAAACTCATTTCCGCGGCGGAACCCGCAGGACGACGCGACTGACATGAACTCATTCCCATTTGTACGGCACCATTTCGTGCGGGCCGGATGCGAAGTGATCGACTGCCCGCCGCTGACAAAACAGCTGAAAAACTCCGCTGATATCCGCATGGTCATGGATGTGCGCGACTACCTACTGCACGACACTTACTTCGATGAATTTGTCATTCTTTCTGGCGATGCCGACTTCACCCCCGTACTGCACCGCTTGCGTCAACACGCCCGCCGGACCGTCGTTTATGCCAACGACTACACGGTCGCTCCGTACCGTGCGATCAGCGATGGGGAAATTCGCGAGGCAGACCTGATCAAGCTGCTCCTGGATGGTGCGCCCAATGCTCAGGTCGAAGGCAATACACCGGTTAATGCGCCAAAGGGGCTGCCAAGCCCAGCCTCGCTGGCAACTGCGCGAAGCGAAATTCTTAACGAAGTTCTCACGACCGTCCAGCGCGCACAACAGCCGGTGCCTCTTGAAGCACTCGCTGATCGCGCCGTTCGTATTCTGGGGCATGAAAAAACTGTTGGCCTTGCCTGGGGCGGCGCGGGATCGTTCCGTGACCTGCTTGCCAATGGGCTGCCATCTGAAGTGCGGTTATCGGATGCGGCACCGTATTTTGTTTATGACACAACACGCCAGTCGGCTCCTCAGCCCTTGAGAGCCGAGACGCGTGATGAGCCGCGTACATTGCCATCTCCCGACGCCGTTCGCGAGGCGCAGGCCACCCTGGTGCGCACGGATGAAAACCTTGAGTGGAACCGTACGCTGGCGACGGAACCGGCCGTACTTTCAGGTCAGACTCAGAATGGACAGGCCCAGCCTGGACAGGCCCAGCCTGGAAACGCCCAAACTGGAAGCGCTCAGACTGGCGTAGCGCAGCCCGTAAGGAGGCAGGTTGAGGCACCTCAAAACGGGTCGGGTTATCGGCAGACTGCGGAAGTAAACGAAGCTGCTTACGGGTCTGATACGCTCTCGCACCCATCCACGCAGGAGGCGCGGCTTGAAGCTCCATCCGTTTATGCGCCTTCACGTTCCCCGCAACCGGCTTTGATGGCACCACAAGGTCAAGCGGCACAGCACGATGCACCACAGGCTCACGCTGCGCCGCAACCGGCGCCGCAGCTCCATGCAGGCCGATCTGATGGTCATCGAATTGAACCAACTCTGGGTGCTGCAGAGCCAAACGTAGCTGCTCCGCAGGTGGGACAGCCTACAGCCCGCGCCAATCCTGCCGATGGCCCGAGCCCACTGACGAGTGGTGTTGTTTCCCGGTCGTTGGATCATGGTCAACCGCTACGCGGAACGGTTGAAGCCGGGACGATGGAGGCACGTAGCTATGGTCAGCCATTGCCGCATCACAATCAGTCTCCGCTGGCGCAGCCCATCACTCAGTCGCCAACCCAATCAGGCGGAGCCGGTGTAAGCCAAGGTCACCCTGCAGGTCGCGAAGGTTCATTGCCACGCGCTGAGCAGGGCGCCGCGCCATCGACACCGGCGCCACAGCGTCAGGCGGATCGGAACCCATCTGCGCAACACCCAGGTTCGGCAGCTCAGGCAGCGTCTGGTCCAGCCGCATCACAGCAGGGCCGGGAGACAACGGCAGGTGCTCTTCAGGCGGCAATCGCCCGTATTCATGAAGCCTGTCAGGCCCCACCGCTTTCCCCGCCTGACTATCGCGTCTTGTTCCAGGTCATGGCTGAAGAGATCACAGCCAATGGTCTGACGGGTTCAGCGACGCTGGTGAACATTGCCCAACGTGCGCAGGACAACGGCGTCGAGGTTCGTCGCGATGACGTGCGGTTTGTCCTGGAAGTTGTCAGCGAGGCTGACCCATGGTTTGAGCAAGGTGCATCTGCTGCGCTGTTTGCCAGCAGATTCCGTAATTTTGTCTTGGCCCGTTGCCGGTCACAGGGCCTGCAACTGTCTGCCGATGAGTTGGATCTGATTGAAGCGTGGTTCTCATCGGGTGCACCGCGCGGTGGTGGACCTGCGAACCGCCGATCGACTGCGGGCGCGGAGCCAGCCGGTTCACCGCAAGCTGCCGGACCTCCCCAAACGCAACAGCCTGTTGCTCAGACGGCAGGCGCGCCGCAGGGACGTGCACAGGCTGCACCGGCTGATGGGGCCTCAGATGGTCGCTGGTTTGGGTCAGCTAGTCCCGGCATGAGCACGGCTGCAGATCCGGCCAATCATGACGATGACTTTCCGCGCATTCTTCAAAAGCGCGCAGGCGGCTAAGTCTGTGGTTTTGTAGAGCCGATATCCCTAGAGCCTGTTTGCTTTTCGTGGACCAGCAAAGCAGGCTCTAAGCTCTTGATTTGGAGAATGTTCCGGGCGGAAAACGGCGTATACTTTTCCTGAATATGCTCTAAACGCCCTGGCATCGTGCCGGGGCGTTTTCCGTTGTAGAACACTGGGAGATCAAGCCGTTGAAACAGGGTGATCACATTGTGAGCATACTGCGGGCCGCGCAGACCAGTCGCTTTCTAGGTCGACGCTTTCAGACGTGGTTTTCACTGGTACTGGTGCTGACCATTGTTGGCGGGCCGTTGAGCCGTGGTGTTGCGGCGGCTGATATGTCTGCGCGTGACTTTGCCTATAAGCTGAAGGCCGTCACTGAGGACGCGCCGCTTGATGTGAGTGACATGGACCTCAGCGTTCTCGATTTATCCAGCCTCGATTTCAAGAGCGCTATCCTGACGGGTGTGGACCTTTATGGAGCCGATCTGACCGGTGCGGACCTGTCATATGTCGACCTGCGCGACACCCGGATCGATCGCGCTGTTATCATAGGGACGAACTTCTCCTATGCGAATTTGGAAGGTGCCGAGCTGTCGTTGCCGACGACCTCGAAAAACATGTCGTTCAACATCACCGAGAGCGCAAAGTTCCTGGGTGCCAACCTGACCGGGGCACGGGTGCTGGCGCGGCTGCATGGCGCGAATTTCCGCAAAGCGGTTCTGCGGAAGACAGACTTCAGTGCGCTTAATCCCGGCACGGCAACGATTGCGTCGGTGCCGCGGAACTATCTGATTGGGGCGCACTTTGACGGAGCTGATGCACGCGAGGCGGATTTTTCAAACGCCAATATGAACTTTGCGACGTTCACCGATGCTGACCTTCGCGGCGCCGACTTTACGTCCGCGGAGTTGGTCGGAGCTGATCTGACGGGCGCGAAGCTTGAAGGGGCGATCTTTGAAGGTGCGGACCTGCGCGATGTAAAAGGGGCTGAGCTCTCGATCGGCCAAGCCACATCGTCTGGCCCGCCCAAACGACCTGGACAGTAGTTGGCGACGAAAGCAAAGCCGTGGTCAGAAGCCTGCCTCTGATCAGCTCATACGCGCCACGTCAGCTGCTGCTTGCCAGGGCTGCAAGCTGACCTTCGAATTTTCGCAGTGATTGTTCGGCGCTATCCCAGCCTTCGACTTCGGACAGGTCGGCTGTATCCAATTCACGGATATGTGCCATCAGGAATTCTAGGCGCTGTTCATCGGTGGGCTCCAAAGTGCCATCGTCCATGTTGGCGTGGAGCTCATTTGCGATGTCTTCCAGAAGGTTGCGATACGCGCCGCCCGGCGACATCAAGAACAGCGTCCGGTAGGTCTTCAGGTTTTCGCTGAAATCATGCAGGGCCAACGACTGCTCGGGCGTGCGTGCGAATTGCTCCGGTGTGTCTTCATACGCCCGCTCGATGTTGCTCTTCAGCGACCGGTCGGCCTTGCTTACCGACTGCGCTTCAAGCGGCATCTGCATCAAGACCTTGGTCAACGCATCGCGCAGCAGGCGGACATCGAGTTCGCGGCCGACTTCCATGACGTCTTCAAGGTCACTGTCCTGGTAGCCAAGTTCGCTCGCGAAGTGATCGACCAGTTTTTGGTGAAAGGCATTGGGACCCAGTTCGCTATCAGGTTCGGGTTCCCGCTCCAGTTCATAGTCACCGGATGGTGCGGCGGCTGGCGAGGGTTGAGCAAAGGATTGATTTTGGCTGTGATCGTCTGAGGTGCGCGGCTCCGAGTGAGGTGACGCGTTTCGCGATGCATCTGCCAGTAGATTGGTCGACGACTGCGCCAGCGTCGCGCGGCTCTCATTCAGGTCACCACCATCACGGGTGTCCTGTGACGGTGGTGATTTTCCGACGGCGTGGGCCGACAGCGCATGGGCCAGTTCTTCGTGCGCGAAGCGGCGTTCTTCCCGGCCAACCGGGTTGGCTTCAGAAATCATGCACAGTGTCTTGTAAAGCTGACGGTGGACCTCGAACTCGTGGACGCGTTCGCCCTTGTTGTTCTGGCGCTGTTTGACAAAACCGAGGGTCGATCCAGCATTCAGTGCGCGACGGACGACTGGAATTTGCCCTTCGGCGATGTGATGCAAATTCACTTCCGACGAGTATCCATCACCCATGTCGGTCATGGGATGCAGGTTGTTCAGGACGATTTCGGAATAAGCGCCCACATGCGGTTTCAAAGCGACCGAAAGCACGGATTTAAGCTCGACTTCGCGCTCCTGGTCCTTGGCGTCGTCGGCAAGCTGCTTGTTGCCTTCAAACTCGCGCTTGGCGACGATGGCCAAAAACTCCAAGAGTTCAGGACGGACGAGGTAGCGGCCCGGCATGTTGATGTCGCTGACCACAGCCCCGATGGAGCTGCCGGCGCTGAGCACATTTCGAACGGCATTTTCCTCCGGGTTATCCCGGCCTCGAAGGTAGGCTTCGTTCGTGAAGCCCTGGATGGGCGTTATGGGCTGCATGGCCCGCAGGGCGGCGCGCGCATTGCCATACTTGTTTGGTAGCAGCGCGTTTTCGATCGTCGCTTCCAACTGCTGTGCGCTGCGCGGCTTGTTGGATGGCACATCCTGAAGCGGCGAACGGACAGCGTTTGCGCCGAACAGGCCTGACATGAAGACGAGCGAGTCGATTGCGACTGCGATGGCGAGTGCGAGGTATGCGAGGCGGTTTCCGTCCTGGAACGCGTTCCAGGTGACCACAAAGCGGTGGGCCTTGTCGTCGCGGTTCAGCTCAGCGAGGTTGATTTGTTTGCGCAACGCTTCGGTGTTGTCGGACGAGAGGCCTGAATCTGACAGGCATCGGCGGGCAAAGTTGAACAGATCATCGGCTGAGTTCTGTGCTTCGAGCTTGTCGCCGCCAGCGCAGCGATTGACGAAGACGGTTGCCCCTTCACGCAAGGCGAACAACGAGCCTGCCGCTTCGGCTGCCTGCTTTGGATCGCAGTCGATAGATCGGACGCGGTCTTTGGTTGCATCGACCGATAGAAGCGCGCCCAAGAGGCTCTGACACTGCGTGCGAACCGCGGTCAAGCCGTCTCGTGTCGGATCTTGCCGGAAGGCGACTTTGGCTTTTTCAAAGGCTGGCAGGATGCGGGCTGGGTCCACATTGAGGAGCGATTCCTCGGTGGCCTGGATTTTTTTCGATGCAGCGATCCGTTGTTCCGCCGTCAATGCCTCCCCGCGCAGTTTGGCGATTTCACCATCGATCTGGGCAAGCTCGCCTTTCATGCTTGCAATCCGACGGTCGATGGCCGCGAGGCGTTCACGCGGGGCGCGCAATCTTTCCTGGGCCACCTGCAGTTGTGCCTCAATCCGGCCGAGTTGCGCGCGGGCCTCACGCCAGAGGCGTCCGCGGCCAGCTTTGCCGGAGCCTTCGACGCCTTTTTCCTCAGCCAGCATGACGGCGCGCTGCTCGTCCATGCGGCGGCGTACCTCGGATACGGCCTGGACTTGCTGCACGACCGCGGTCGACACTTCAGGACGACTGGCCTGCAAGCGCGACAGTTCCTCGGTCAGCTGCATCTTCCGCGTGGTCAGACCGGCCTGCTGGGCGTTGGCTGATGAGCGACGGTTCTCTTGTTCCGCAATGCCCGCTTTTCGGTTTTCAAGCTTCTGGGTGAAGAACCTCTCAATATCGTCTTGGGAGCCCTGGGCAACGCTGGCCAGCTGTGACAGCTGCCGTTCGTAAGTTTGCCAGCCTTCGGTCGTAAACAGGCGCTGGCTCTCCATCAGCTGCTCGTTGGCAATTGTCTGGGAAATATCGGTCAGAATGCCGGAGACTTGGTTTTGGGCACGCAGCTCAGCGGCGCGTTGGCGCTCGGATGCCGGGAAGATCGTTGAGAACAACGAGTCGAATGAGAAGAATACCGACGTCGTCATACAGGCCAGGAACATCACCCATAGAACGGCATTGCGCACGATGATGCGAGAGGACTGCAGATAGGGTTGCGCGATTTCTGACTGGAACAACGCGATCAGTGCCAAGACACCGATGGCGATGGCGAAATAGGCGAGTTGCTCTGCGTTGAATGGCAATTTGCCCTGGATGAGCAGATAAATGATGCCAGCGACCACTAAGAACCCGATGGCGGCGGCAACGAACATCTCAGTGATGCTCACAGCCTTCGATGTGCCCGATGCGTTCATGCCCGTGGCAAAGCTTTCACCGATCAACCACGCGACGATCAGCATGACACCCTGGATGCCGAAGGTGATCATGAATGAGAGTGCAGGTTCGCCCGTGAAATTCCGCATGCCGTCCCAGGTCGTCCAGCCGGACGCCAGTGACAGCACCACACCGGTGGCTCCCAAGAGGGCCAGCCGCCAATTTGCGAACATCGTGTCTTCGATGCCCGTAAACAGTCGCTTTGCGACGCGACCAATGAACCAATAGGACACAACCAGGACGAGGCTCAGGATGAGCCAAGACTGCCAATTCGCCGCCAGCGTTTCCATAATGGACGCGACTTCGGGCCCCACGGTCTCTGCCGCCGAAGTGGTTTGAGCGACCACGGTATTCACGATCGGCACCAGATCCATGCCCTCAAGCCTCCAAACGCATTCGCCCTATTTGCACGTGTAAGGCGGTGTCCTTGCAAAACACGTGCGCGCCACCTGCGATGCGAACGTCTTTGTGGTGTGGTCATGTTTCCTGGACAGTGATTCGGGCATCGAAACGTCCCACTTCACCGGGCAGCTGCGGCCCGCATGGGTATCAGCTGGGAGTTTAACCGCCGATGAACCGCCGCCGGAGCACCTGCACCATCTACGCAATCCGCATTACCTTTGCATCGTCACCACACTAACGCAGTGAACGCGGCCCGTCAGGCCTTTGCAGGGCTAAATTGAGGCCAGCGTCAACATCTCGCGGGTTACGGTTTCTCCCCCGCCGCTTCAAATAAGGCGGCTAGGCCAAGTCCGCCCCGTGCGCCAAGCGCTGCAACCCCGAATTGTGGCCTGTTTGGAGGGGTTTTGTCTGTCTCCGAGAGACCTGCAGCACCCATTGCCGTTGACCGGCGGCACATCGTGGTAAACAGCCGCACAACGAGGACCGCACCGGCGGCCCCAAACGGATGCCCTCGCACCAGTGCGCCACCATCGGCGTTTACCAAGTCATCATCGAGCCCTAATTCGCTGGAAAAGGCGATTGCCTGGGCGGCAGAGGTTTCGCTGAGTTCGACGCAACCTATGCTCTTGGGGTTAAAGCCTTCGACGCGGCTATAGAGTTTTTGGACGACTTGAATGGGCGCGAAGGCCACATCGCCGGGGCCGACCCCGCAGCTTGCCGAATTGACGAGCCTCAACGCCGGTGGCCGCCCGAGTCTTTCCCATACGTCCCCATCGACGATCACGACGAAGGCCGCGCCGTCGTTCAGCGCGGATGTATTGCCCGGTGTCAGCGTTCCCTCGCCGTCGAAGTAGGGGGCAAGATCGGTCAGGTCTTCCAGATCTGGATCGTCGAAGGTGGTCTCATCGCGGATTTCATCGGCGTTTTTCCGGATTGGGACAATTTCGCTCAGGAAGCGCTTATCGGTTCGCGCGCGGGCTGCCTTCTGGTGGGACTTCCAGGCAAAAGCATCCTGCTGGCCGCGTGAGATTCCAAGCCGCTTTGATAAATCTTCAACCGCTTCAAAGACCTGCGAGGCTGCCTCGTCATGGTCATCACCCGTATCGACGCCGATAAAGTGGGGCACCTGATGCAGACGCCGCGGCTTGGCGATACGCCACGGGGCTGTCGACAGACTTTCAGCGCCGCCTGCCACGATGACGCTGGCATCGCCCAATTCTACCGCGCGTACTCCGGCCAGAATTGCATCGAGCCCGGATGCGCATTGCCGATCCATTGTCAGGGCTGAGGCGGTCGCAGGGAGCCCGGCAGCCAATGCAATGAGGCGGGCTGGATTGCCGCCCTGGCTGGCGTTGCCGATGATCAGATCATCGACCTGAGATGCTTCCAGCCCCGCGTCGGCAAGGGCTGCGCCGAGAACTGGCACGGCGAGATCTTCAAGGCGGCGGTTGCGGTGCAAACCCCCGACGCGGCCAAGCGCACTGCGGCGCGCTGCAATGATATAAGCGGTACGAGATGACATCTAACAAAGCCAATTGATGCGACGCCGCCGGGACCACGCTGATCGGCGCTGAGGCAAACAAAATTCTGCTCAGCCAGCCCCGCGTTCAACCCCGGCAATTCACGGTTGGTCTAGACGGCCACAGCATCAAATAATCAGTGCGAAACTAAGGCGTGGGCCTTCTATCAGCCTTGGCTGGGCATGGTGTCTCAAGTTTCGCCGTGAAATGGTGTAGTGTAACACCTCGGTTGTGCGGTATTTACTGCTTTAAGATATAACAAAACATCGGTCAAAAATGAAAAAAGCCGCTCCGGGTCAAGCTGCGCCAGCCGCAGCCGGTGACGTCGACAACAATCTTGCGGAAACCGTTTTGCGCGCAAAGGATGTATTTCAGGAGAGGAACCTGAGATTTACAGAGTTGCGGGAACAGGTCTTCAAGGAGATCGCTGCGATCCGTGGGTCGATTGGGGCGTATGAAATTTTGGAACGGCTTTCGAAGAAGGGCACGCGGCTGGCGCCTATCTCCGTTTACCGTTCGATTGATGCCCTGATGGATGCAGGCGTCATTCATCGGCTTGAAAGCAAGAACGCCTATTTTGCCTGCCGACGGCATGAACACGACGCGGTTGGGCGCCCAATCTTCCTGGCTTGCGAAGAGTGCGGCGCCGTTCGCGAAGTTCCCGCGCAGCAGGTTTTTGATGAAATTCGTGATTTGGCTTTAAGTGTCGGCTTCCAAACCAAGGTCAAGTTCGTCGAGGTCTCCGGTCTCTGCTCGAACTGCAAGGACGTTGCGCCTGACGGCTCACAAGCCGAATAATTCCAGTCCGGAGTTCTATGTTTCCGGGTCGGCGCATGGCATGGCTTGGGCCGCTGGCCTTTAGCCCAAGCTGTTATCATTACGTGGCTTTCCTCGCTTAATTTTCAAACTCATAGGGTTCACGCGTGCCGTCACCGCAACCTACACTGTCGCAGGCTCAAAGCATGGCCAATACCGCCGGGACGCTACCTGCCAATGGCTCCGGTGCCCTATCCCGGTCAGGCCCGCCAAAAACGGGTGCCGCTGAGCCAAAGGCGTTGCTCACCCTTAAAGACGTTGGCGTTACGCTCAATTCCAGCATTTTGCTGACCGACATCAACCTGACGATCTTTGCTGGAGAAATCCTGACGATCATCGGCCCGAATGGCGGTGGGAAAACGACGCTGGTTCGGGTGTTGCTCGGCCTGCAACCACCGACGACGGGTACACTTGAGCGGCACGGCGATGTCCGGGTTGGTTATGTTCCACAACGGTTTGAACGCCACATGGCCATGCCGATTACGGCTGGTAATTTCCTTGCGCTCGGCCATGGCACATCGGCTGAGGATATCAGGACGGCACTGGCGGAATGCGGTGCATCACATGTGTTTGAGACCCAGCTGTCACAGCTTTCTGGCGGGGAATTGCAACGCGTTTTGCTCACCCGGGCGCTGTTGCGCAAACCTGATTTGCTGGTGCTCGATGAACCCGTTCGCGGCGTTGACCATATGGGGGAGGCTGATCTTTACAATCTGATTGGCCGCTTACGAAGAGAGCGCGGCTTCAGCGTTGTGTTGGTCAGCCACGACCTGCACGTTGTTATGGCGGCCAGTGACCGGGTCATCTGCCTCAACAAGCATATCTGCTGCTCCGGCAAGCCGGTCACCGTTGCGCAACAGCCTGAGTATGCACACATGTTCGGCAAGGAAGCGGCCGCGGCGTTTGCGGTCTACGAACACCACCACGACCATGCCCACGACATCTCCGGCGATCCTTTGCCTGACGGCGAGACGTCCGCTGACGAGTGCTGCGGACATGGTGATCACGGCCACGGCCCGAAGAGCTAGAGCACGCCCGATGGAGCCATTTCTGCTGCGCGCGCTTTTGGCCGCGATTGGTCTTGCAATTATCGCTGCGCCTTTCGGCTGCATGGTGGTGTGGAACCGCATGGCGTATTTTGGTGAGACCATTGCCCAGGCCGGCCTCATTGGCGTTGCGTTGTCGTTAGCATTCTCGCTCGATCTGACGCTCGGGATATCCGTGGCAGCCCTAGCGGTGGCAGGGCTTGTGTTCATTCTTAGCCGGCAGCACCTCGTGCCCATCGATGCCGTGCTCGGCCTCACACATTATGGCGCATTGGCTACCGGCATCATTGCAACGGCTGCCCTTTCTGGTCCGTCACTCGACCTGCGCGCCTATCTGTTCGGTGACTTGTTTGCCGTCCAGTCATCTGACCTGTTCGTCATCTACATCGGCGGGGCTTTGGTTCTGGCCGCCCTCTGGCTGATCTGGCAGCCTTTGTTGCGGCTGACCGTTCATGAGGACCTCGCCGCAGCTGAAGGTGTGCCTCGTGATGCCTACCGGGCGGTGTTCATGGCTTTATTGGCACTGACAATCGCGTTTACCATTAAGATCGTGGGCATCCTGCTTGTGATTGCGTTCATGATCGTGCCTGCGGTGGCGGCCCGCGCTTTTGCCGGGTCACCCATCAAAATGGTGATGTTGTCGGCGACAATCGGGATCGGCTGTGTGGTGATGGGCCTGTGGGGGTCGTGGACCTTCGATGCACCTGGCGGGCCGGCGATCGTGCTGGCCATGTCACTTGCAGCAGTTGTCTCGCTCGTCATTTCTACGCTACGGGCGCGATAAGCTCTGCGTGGCTTTATGGCTGACATTAGCCCTGCCATTGGGGCTGGCAACGGGCCTTGCTAACGGAAGTGCAACTGGCGGTTTTCAATGCCCTGATCTACCAATGCTTCAAACATCGTGATCGAATACAAAGCGATGATAACAGACCTTTATCCCAGGCGAGATGCACCATGACTGCTCAGAGTACATTGCCTCCGACACCGGCTTCGCCCGATTTCATTGCGCCACGTCGCAGAAGCGTTGCGGTCGACGTCGGTGGCGTGGTTGTCGGCGGTGACGCCCCGGTTGTTGTGCAGTCCATGACGAACACCGATACGGCCGACATTGGCCGGACGGTGCAACAGGTCGCGAGCCTCGCGCGGGCGGGTTCTGAACTGGTTCGTATTACGGTGGACCGCGATGAGGCCGCAAAGGCCGTTCCAGCCATTCGCGAGCAGTTGGATAAACACGGGATCGACGTGCCGCTCGTTGGCGACTTTCACTATATCGGTCACAAGCTGCTCGCCGACCATCCCGATTGCGCCAAGGCGCTTGCGAAATATCGGATCAATCCCGGCAACGTTGGGTTCAAAGACAAGAAGGACAAACAGTTTTCGGCCATCATCGAGATGGCGCTGAAATACGACAAGCCCGTTCGCATCGGCGTCAACTGGGGTTCACTGGATCAGGATCTGCTCACACATCTTATGGATGAAAACGCGCAATCATCGACGCCGATGGATGCCCGCGCGGTCATGCATGAAGCGATGGTGCAATCGGCCTTGATGTCGGCTGAGCGGGCCGAGGAGTTGGGTCTTGGTGCAAACCGCATCATCATCTCGGCCAAGGTGTCGGCGGTGCAGGACTTGATCGCGACCTACACGCACTTAGCTAAGCGGTGTGACTACGCCCTTCACCTGGGCCTCACAGAAGCGGGCATGGGCTCAAAGGGCATTGTCGCCTCATCTGCCGCGATGGGGGTTCTTCTCCAGCAGGGTATCGGCGATACCATCCGCTTTTCGCTCACTCCTGAACCAGGCGGTGATCGTACGGTTGAAGTGCAAGCCGCACAGGAACTGCTGCAGACGATGGGATTGCGGGCCTTCGTTCCGGTGGTGGCCGCGTGCCCCGGATGCGGGCGAACAACATCAACGACGTTCCAGGAACTTGCGCGCGATGTTCAAAACATGATCCGCGATTGCATGCCGGACTGGAAGGCGCGTTACCCGGGGATTGAAAACCTCAACCTCGCGGTTATGGGCTGCATCGTCAACGGGCCTGGTGAATCCAAGCACGCCGACATTGGAATTTCACTCCCAGGGACCGGTGAAAGCCCGGCCGCACCGGTTTTCGTGGATGGCAAGAAGGCGCTGACCCTGCGTGGGGACAGCATTTCAGATGACTTCAAGGCCCTTGTTGAAGACTACATCGAGAACCGCTTTTCACATGGCCGGCCACCAGGTGAACGGCTGACCAAACCAACGGCGGCGGTCGCGCCGGAAACGGTTTGATGGCGCACGGCCTGCGCATAGCAGACGGCGTCGGCAAGGTCCTAATGACCTGTGTCGCTCTTGTCGTCGGCATGGCGAGTTCGATCGCTCCGACCTTTGCCAATGATGACGCCGCTTTGTGGGATCGCCTGCGCCGCGGTGAAGTTTTCGTCATGATGCGCCATGCGCTCGCGCCGGGCACGGGCGACCCCGCGAATTTTGACGTCAATGATTGCAGCACCCAACGCAATCTCTCCGAACGCGGCCGTGGTCAGGCGCGGGAAATCGGCGACCTGTTCAGGGCAAACGGTATTGGTTCTGCACAGGTGGTATCAAGCGCCTGGTGCCGATGTCAGGATACGGCGAGCGAACTGAAACTTGGCCCGGTCGAGACGCTTGATGCCCTCAATTCATTCTTTGAAAACAGGGATCAGGCGGGCCCGCAGACGGCTGCACTTGAAGCGTGGCTGACGGCCAGGCGAGCCAATCCGACCGAGACGGCTCCGCTTGTACTTGTGACCCATCAGGTCAACATTTCAGGCTTGGTTGGCTCTTTCACGCGGTCTGGCGAAATGGTGTTCATCGAACAAAGGGCGGACGGCGGGTTCGCTGCTGTCGGCTCGATTTGAGAGTTGTGCGGTTCGGCGGCTCGAAGATCATCGAACTGCTCCCAGTTGTTCCGGCGCGCGGCCCGTCTGGTCGACACCGGCCTCTCAGTTCAGACGCGAGACGCCGCGATCCTCATCGACTCCTCGCTGTCTGCGATCAGATGGCCAGAACCGAGCGGATCTGTTCTTCATATTGGCCGACAGCTTCGAGTGCGCGCTTTTTCATTGCCGGGTCGGAGTTGTTCATTTCACTGAAGGCTTCAATGCCTTCCCGGGCATTTTCGACGATTCTGCCAGCTGAAGCCTGCGGGTTGAGTTCACGCTTACAAATGGTTTGCAGGAGCTGAGTGAGGATCACACCGGTTGCCAGCGCGAGGCCCGACAGCTCGGTGACTTCCTGTTTCAGCTTGGCGATTTCGGCGTCGGTGTCGGTTTGGTCGGCCATTGGCAGCGTTTCCTTTGGTTATTTAGCGATGTTTGATTGGCTCTTAAGCCGTGTGGAGGTGCGAAACAACTTCGAAGTCATCGACCGTCAAAAACGCTCAGAAACGCTCAGAAACGTCCGGGCTGGAGATCACACTGTAGAATTGATCATTTTAGTGCCACCGCGCGTAGGGCATTATGCGTTTCCTCGGTGCAACTGATTGGTGCGGTTCCAAACGATTATGCGACGTCTTTTGAAATTTCTTCATACGATGGGGGCCATCGGGCTCATGGGCGCGATGGTGTCGCTGCTCATTTTGCTCAGCACGCTGCCTGAACCTACGGCGCTGATCGAATACGCCACGCTGCGGGACGTCATGGCCAAGATCTCGGCCTGGGTTCTGGTGCCATCACTTGGTCTGACGCTTGTGGCCGGGCTGTTTTCAATTGCCGCAACCAAGGCGTTCCAAAACTCAGGCTGGGCCATGATCAAGCTTGTCACTGGAATTGTCATGTTCGAATGGACGCTGATCGCCATCGACGGGCCGATGCGCCGCGAAGCCGAACTGACCGCCGCCGTGCTGGCCGGAACCGGGAATGTTGCTGAATTGGGCGCGACGATTGATCGTGTCTGGTGGTCCATGTGGGTACTACTGGCCATTGCCACTTTAAATGTGGTGCTCGGCATCTGGAGACCCAAGCTCAAGCGCAAGAACCATTTTGCAAAATCAAAGTCCGAGGATGCGTCACCAGCTGCACCTGTTCCGACCCTTAACCCCGTGCCAGATCAAGAGCCCGTGAGCGCCAAGGCATCGTGACGCGTGGGTTGCATCAACCTGATCAGTGCTTGGCCCCGTGTGTGCGCAACCAATCGGCGACAGCAGATGCTGCACGATCTGACGGAATTAGGCCCGCGACGGCACCCCGTTCATTTGCGACGCTTGACGACGAAGTCGGCGGCCTGCCGCAGGACATCGGCGCGCGCGCCGAAGATATCGACGGCCTGAATGGCTTCGTCGCGTGTCTGCTGCAATGCGGCGCGGGCTGCTTCGACGCCCATCAATGAGACGAGCGTGGCCTTTCCGGCATCGGCATCCTTTGCGACGGCTTTCCCGACCAGTTCGGCATCACCCTCGACGTCGAGAAGGTCATCGGCGATTTGGAACGCGTAGCCCAACCGGTCGCCGTAGGTGCTCAAGGCCTTGTGCTCAGGCGATCCAGCGGCCTTGCCAAGTAATGCACCGGCTTCACAGGAAAAAACGATCAATGCGCCCGTTTTCATGGATTGCAGTTGCCGTATGGCGTTCAGAGATGTCGGGACTTGCTGATCGGTTAGACGTTCGGCTGCCAGATCGAGTACCTGACCGCCGACCATGCCCTGCCCACCTGATGCGCGCGCCAAATGGACTGTCAAAGCCGCTCTGACCTCGGCGTCGGGGTGGCATGTCTTTGCACCGAGGCATTCGAAGGCCAGGGCCTGAAGGGCGTCACCAGCCAAAATGGCTGTCCAGTCGTCAAAGGCTTTCCACACCGTGGGCTGGCCACGTCGCAGGATATCGTTGTCCATCGCCGGCAAGTCATCGTGCGCGAGGCTGTAACAATGGATGAGTTCAACAGCGATACCCGTGATGATCGACTGACTGGGCGGAACGTCAAACAGGGCCGCTGTGTGTTCAACCAGGAAAGGGCGAAACCGCTTGCCTCCGCCCAGGACCGCATGCCGCATGGCAGTTTGGAGACGTTCCGGCACTCTTGGTACGGCGCGATGACCGGTTGCAAGCGGGCCATTGGACAACAATCCAATGAATTCGGCCTCGACGCGTTCGGCGGTCTGGGACAGCAACGCTTCGAACGGTGCACTTGCACGCAGTGGTGCTTCCGGATTGGGATTTGACATCTGGTCTTCTCGGGGCTTGGTTGAGTGCTGGAAAGCAAGGGCCTCGGCTGACGGGCACTTCCTCAAGGCAGGTTTCGGTTTCGCGGCGGGTTTGCCGGGTTGCGTGCGCACTATCGTTCAGGCCGGATGGCCAGGTTCAGGTCGCGCCTGCGTATATCATTGTTTGGGGCGTTCGAGCGTATGTCCGTTTTGCAGTCCTCAGCTGCGTTCCATAATCCGGCTTTGGCCGGTGACCAGCCGCACACGCTGCCGGGTTCACCGGCCTGCCGCCATGCGCTGGCGCGCCTGCATGCCGTTTCGTCCGAGCGCACGGGCCGCCCGACCTTGCCGTCCTCTTCCAGTTCATCGACCCAGGACGCAGATCGCTGGTCGCAAACAGTTCATGCTTTGGCAGTCGGCGGCAAGCGGGTGCTCATCGGTCTGATCGTGCTGGGTATTTTATGGTTTGTTGCAATGGCAGGCCTCATCATCGCCTACCGCTTTATCAACCCGCCAGCGTCCGCGCTGATGCTCATCCGATCCGCGCAAGGCGAACAGATCAACCAAAGCTGGGTGCCGCTGAAGTCGATTTCGCCCAATCTGGTGAAGGCCGTCATCGCGTCAGAAGATAGCCGGTTTTGCTCGCATGTGGGCATCGATATCGATGAAATCCGCAGAGCTATCGCCAACGCTAAGGATGGTGTGCCCAGAGGTGGCAGTACCATGACGATGCAGCTGGCCAAGAACCTGTTTTTGTGGCCCGATCGCAGTTACGTCCGCAAAGCGCTGGAGGCACCGCTCACGTTGATGATCGAGGCGGCCTGGCCGAAGTGGCGCATTGCCGAGATTTACCTGAACGTTGTTGAATGGGGCCCGGGGATTTTCGGTGCGCAGGCCGCATCCGTCCACCATTTCGGTCGGCCAGCCAGCCGGTTGTCCTCGAAGCAGGCTGCTCTGCTTGCCGTCAGTCTGCCGCAGCCCGCTGTGCGCAATCCGGGAAAGCCTGGGAGGCTGACCCGGAAACTGTCCAATCGGATCGTTTCTCGTGCGCGCAGTCTCAGTTCGACGTCAGCAGGTTGTGTTCTTGCGCACCGCTAAAACGGTTCGTTGTCGCGCCTGGTCTCAGACATTCCTGCAAGGGGCACGTCAGGACTGGTGTTTTCAAACGCCTTTGCCTATAAACGCGGCTTGCGAACAACCCAGGTAACGGGAAAACAGGTGGTGGCCAGCCCAAATGACGGCCACGCTGTGACACCGGTCAAATGGGTCCGTTACCTTCACGACACCTTGAGTTGCGGCTAAGCCGCTGATTTTATTGTCTTTAAGCAAGGAGAGCGCCCCATGGCCGTCCCAATGAAAAAGGTGTCACGCATGAAGCGTGGCAACCGCCGATCACACGACGCACTGACCGCACCGACCTATGTGGAAGACAAGGATTCTGGTGAGCGCCGTCGGCCGCACCATATTGACCTCAAGACTGGAAAGTATCGCGGGCGTCAAATCCTCGAAGTTAAAGAGGACGTTTGAACCACGTTTGGTTTCGAAAGCGCATTCCGGCCAGTGAATTGCGGCTGAGTAGAGTTTAAACCGCCACAAACTGGGTCTATACCGCTTTCGCGATTATCGCGATTAGGAGAACTCACCATGTCGATCACGTCGCTTCCGCTTATTGTTTTTGCGTTCATCTTTTACTTCGTCGTTGTTTTGTTCGGAGGCAGCGGAACTGCGACGGAAATACTCGACACGGAAGTGTTCTCCTTACCTTCCATGCGTGGTGGCGAAAACGCTCCACAGTGGGTCTTTAACTGGGGCGATCTGTTGCTCTTGATCACACTGGTCCTCTTGTTCGTTGAGATTTTGAAGGCAACGTATACCTCGACGGCCTCGCTTCTCGACCACGGGTTGTCCATGCTGGTCTTCATCGCATGCTTGATCGCTTTCTTGATGGTTGACGCGGCTTATACCAGCGTCTTCTTCATGATTATGGTCATGACGCTGATTGACGTGATTGCCGGGTACACCATCGGTATTCGGGTGGCGCGCCGCGATATTGGCTTCGGCGGAATGGGCCACTGAACCCCGTTGCATCCGCAGCCTGAGTGGTCGGGTTAATGCGGTATTAACAAATTCATAGACAGGCGGCCTGGGCACATGTCCGGGCCGTTTTTTGTTTCGGGTTCGATATGGATATGAGCAGAACGCGATTTCGGCAGAAAGCCGAACCCCATTAGTATCTCCGAACGTCCCGCAGCGCCTGCGGAATGGCGCGTGGCCGAAGCCGGGCTGAACGGCGGTTCGCTGGTTGATCATTGAGGTGCAATACAGGCCATGCTTTCAAGGATTGTTAGGGTTCAGCCCTTAACCTCTGCCTGTCGGGCGTTTTTTGCAGGATCGTGGACCAGACACAAAGCCGTCTGATCTGCGCCGCGACAGCTCCGATGGTCGATCTATATTGAACCGATCCTGGTATCCCAGGTTTGGACAAGGATGCCAGCCACCTGTCCGACCGTCACCTTGCAGAGCCGTTTGAAGTCCATGTACGCGAAACACATGAGCAAAGCTCAACCTGCTGATCTGGCCGAAAAGGCCGGTGCGCGTGTGGATGATCAACACACAGACGCGGAAGCGGCTTCCTTTACCCAACTCATCGAGACACTGTTTCAGCCCAAACGAGAGGGTGAGACAGCGGAAACGCCAACTTCAAATATGGGCCGCGCATCGGCGCTGGCCATGAGCGACCTGGATGGTCTTTTGGAAAGCGAAGCCTTTCAGATGAGCGATGCAAGTGCGGAGTTGGATGAGACAGCCTATGTCTGGGACCTCGTCTCTGACAGGATCGAGTGGGAAAGCAATGCTGCAGATGTGCTGCAGGTCAATGACACCGTTCGGCTGCAGACGGGCGCCAGGTTCAGTGGCCTGCTCGTGCCAGAACACCATGCGCGCCGGCTCGCTGCGGTCTCCAATCAGGACGATGCCGAACCTGGCCGTAGCACGCTTTACCGTGTGCATTACCGATTGCGCCCAAACGGTCTGCGCGGCGATCACACCATCTGGATTGAGGACCAAGGCCGTTGCTGGCGGGACGACAAAGGTCAGCCGATGCGTGCACGGGGTGTGATCAGGCGCATTACCGAGGGTTATGTCGAAGAACAAAACCGTCAGCATCTCAACGAGTTTGATGAGCTTACGGGGCAGTTGAACCGGATCAAGCTGACCCAGGCGCTTGAGGCTGTGATTGAGCGTGCAAATAGCAAGGGGCAGTCCAGCGGTTTTTTGATCGCTGCCGTCAACAACTTGTCGGTCATCAATGAATCGTTCGGGTTCGACGTCGGTGATGAGGTCATCAAATCGACCGCCAATATCATCAAGGACTGCCTGCGCGGCGGAGATACGCTGGGGCGGTATTCTTCGAACAAATTCGGCATCATTCTTAACGACTGTGGGGCGGGTGCCATGCGCATCGCCGCCGAGCGTTTTATGAAGGCTGTGCGATCGACTACGTTGAGCACGAGCGCCTGCCAGTTGTCGGCAACGATTTCGGTTGGCGGCATCATCATTCCCGAGCACGCCCAGACCGCCGCCCGCGCCACGAGTTGCGCACTCCAGGCACTCGACGTTGCGCGTCAGAAGAGCAACGACACCTACGTCGCCTACACGCCCAGTCAGGTGCAAGAGAGCTTACGCCAGCGCAATATCAAACTTGCCGATGCGATCATGAGTGCGTTGGATGATGACCGGATGCGGCTTCTGCTCCAGCCGATGATCAATGCGAAAACCGGCCAGCCGGATATCCACGAATGTTTGTTGCGGATGGAAAAGCCCGACGGAACACTCGTATCTGCTGGCGAATTCATACCCGTTGCCGAACAGCTCGGTCTGGCGCGGCTGGTGGATCAGCGGACGTTGGAGTTGTCCATCGCGCTTTTGAAGCGCCGGCCGGAGCTTGTCTTGTCGGTGAATGTCTCGTCCTTGACGACAACAGACCAGGACTGGATGGGTACGTTATGCCGTGCGACGGCCGGGCGACGTGATCTGACGAAACGTTTGATTGTAGAGATTACCGAAACGGCTGCCATCGATGATCTGGACCGGACAGCGGCGTTCGTTGATACGCTAAAGGAAGTTGGCTGCCGTGTGGCCATTGATGACTTTGGCGCCGGCTATACGTCATTTAAGAACCTGAAGCATCTGGCTTGTGACATCGTGAAAATCGATGGTGCGTTCGTCAAAAACCTTGTCGATGATCATTCCGACCGCGTCTTTATTAAAGGCATGGTCGAGTTGGCGGAAACATTCGGTATGCAAACGGTGGCTGAATGGGTCGGCGACGAAGGTGTTGCCCGCATTCTGATTGAAAGCGGTATCACCTACTTGCAGGGTTTCCACTATGGGATGCCCATGACCATCGACGAGTATGAAGCTACACGTGGCGCTGCCGCGTCAGTCCAGTGACGCTTCTACGGTGCCAAGCGGCATCTGCTGATGGAAAAGTTGGCTAACCCGGACGACGTTCATTGAGGTGCCGGGGTAACCAGGAAGCAGTCAGTCTTTTGTCGGTGAAAGCTGCTCGATTTGACGTTGCATCGCTGCCAATTGAGCCTTCAGCTCACCGAGCTCATTATTTGCTGCCGCCACGGATGCGAGGTCAGGTTCAACGGCCGGTGAAGCCGCGGTCGTGTCCTTGCCTTTCGACGCATCGCTTGCGCTCGCGGCTTGGGGTGCTGCCGCAGGATCCACCGCAACGCCTTCTTCTCCGGGTTTCCCGCTTCCGTGGAAGGGGGTCCAAAGCGACATCGCTTGTTCAAAGATCGCCATGTTGCGACGGGCCTGCTCCTGGTAGGCCTCAAACGCTGCCGTCGGCCCAAAGGCATTGGCGAATTGCGAGCGATACTTTTCCTGTTCCTTGACAAGCGCTTCCAAGCTGAACTGCAGATAGGTCGGAACCATGCGCGCAATGCCGTCATCATAGAACCGGATGAGCTGCCGCAAGAATGGGATGGGGAGAAGTGTCTGCCCCTTGCTTTCCTGGTCGACGATGATCTGGGTGAGGACGGCATGGGTGAGGTCGTCGCCGGATTTGGCATCGAACACCGTGAAGTCCCGATCATTGCGCACCATCTGTGCAAGATCGTCCAGCGTGACGTAGGTACTCGTCTCCGTATTGTACAATCGCCGGTTTGCATATTTTTTGATCACCACGTTTGCGGTGGCGTCTTTTTCAACATCTGGTGTTTTCAGCATTTTGTCCGGCCTACTCGACTGTCTGTGCGGTGCAGCATGATAACACACTCTACCTTCAGGTGAGAAGACCATATGTGCGCATAGCCCATTTGGTAGGCAGCACCGTTATCCAAATAGCTGGATTGCCGGGGCGGCCTCTCAACTGCTATCAGGGCGGTGTTTAACGCCTGGGGTGCAGTTTACCGCCTGATTTCAATGGTGGTCGCGGCCTTCCGGTCCCACCGACGTGACATCCCCACTACAAATCCCCCCAATCAATCAACCTTAAAACACGCAGGAGACGCGCAACCGATGAGCCAGGATACAGAAACAATTGTGATCGCCAGTGCTGCGCGGACGCCGGTCGGCTCATTTAACGGCACGCTCGGGTCAGTCTCAGCCCACGAATTGGGAAAAGTGGCGATTGAAGCGGCTTTGAAGCGCGCAAATGTCGATCCAGCGGACGTCTCGGAGGTTATTCTGGGACAGGTTTTGACGGCTGGACACGGGCAGAACCCGGCGCGTCAGGCATCAATCGCAGCAGGCATTTCTACGGACGCGCCAGCCTGGGGCATGAACCAGATTTGTGGTTCGGGCCTGCGCGCGGTTGCTCTTGGGATGCAGCAAATTCAAACCGGGTCATCGGCGATCGTCGTTGCGGGCGGCCAGGAGAGTATGTCGCAATCCATGCACGCAGCACATATGCGCGATGGCACCAAGATGGGTGATGTCAAATTCGTTGACACCATGATCAAAGACGGTCTGTGGGATGCCTTCAACGGCTATCACATGGGTACGACAGCCGAGAACGTCGCCAAGGAATTTCAGATCACGCGCGAAGAGCAGGATGCGTTCGCGGTTGCATCGCAGAACAAGGCCGAAGCTGCTCGCAAAGCCGGTAAGTTCGCTGACGAAATCGCACCTGTCACCGTGAAATCCCGCAAGAGTGAAACGGTTGTCGACACCGATGAGTACATCAAGGACGGCGTCACCCTGGAAAGCGTTGGCCGCGTGCGTCCTGCATTTGACAGAGAAGGCACCGTGACAGCTGCGAACGCATCCGGTCTTAACGATGGTGCTGCCGTCGTTGTGCTGATGACCGAGGCTGAAGCGAAAAAGCGCGGGATCACGCCACTGGCTAAGATCAAAGGCTGGTCACATGCGGGCGTCGACCCATCCGTCATGGGCACAGGCCCGATCCCAGCGACCAAAAAGCTCCTGGAAAACATTGGCTGGTCACATGATGACCTCGATCTTGTTGAGGCCAACGAAGCGTTTGCCGCCCAAGCCATTGCGGTCAACAAGGGCATCGGCTGGGACACTGAAAAGGTCAACGTCAACGGCGGTGCCATCGCAATCGGCCACCCGATCGGTGCTTCGGGAGCGCGCGTCTTGAATACGCTGCTGTTCGAAATGCAACGCCGCGATGCCAAGAAGGGTCTTGCAACGCTTTGTATCGGTGGTGGTATGGGCGTGGCCCTGGCTATCGAGCGCGACTGATTGGTCGACTGGTTGCAAGACCACTGAATCAACTTCCGCAGGCCCTTTGTGAATGCCATGGCGCATCTACGGCCTGCGGTTTTCAGGTTTCGAACCAGATCCGGTGCGCGACCGCTAGCAATTGACATCCCTCCACTCTCCCCCAAACCCCTCACATAAGGAACAACCGACATGGCACGAGTAGCCGTCGTCACAGGTGGAACACGCGGTATTGGCCACGCCATCTCCGTCGCCCTCAAAGAAGCTGGATATTCAGTTGCCGCGAACTACGCCGGCAACGATGAGGCCGCCAATGCCTTCAAGGCTGAAACCGGCATTCCCGTTTTCAAATGGTCCGTTGCTGAATATGACAGCTGCGTTGAAGGTTTGAAAAAGGTCGAGGCTGAGCTTGGACCGGTTGATGTCCTGGTGAACAATGCCGGGATCACGCGCGATGCCATGTTCCACAAGATGACCAAGGATCAGTGGGACGCCGTGATCGGAACCAACCTTGATGGGTTGTTCAACAT
Organism: Pseudomonadota bacterium; assembly: GCA_039819785.1. Classification (GTDB taxonomy): domain Bacteria; phylum Pseudomonadota; class Alphaproteobacteria; order Rhizobiales; family Hyphomicrobiaceae; genus JBCBRD01. Next base: position 37,118 of record JBCBRH010000024.1, read on the forward strand.
GACCCACCCCGTATGGAACGGCATGCGTTCACGCGGGTTCGGCCGGATCATCAACATTTCCTCCATCAACGGCCAGAAAGGTCAGATGGGTCAGGCGAACTATTCGGCTGCCAAATCCGGTGACATCGGGTTCACCAAAGCGCTGGCGCAGGAAGGTGCTTTCAAGGGCATCACGGTCAACGCCATCTGCCCTGGCTACATAGGCACTGAAATGGTGAAGGCGATCGACCCGGAAGTTCTGAAGGCCAAAATCCTGCCTCAGATTCCCGTCGGACGTCTGGGCGAGCCTGAAGAGATTGCACGCGCTGTTGTGTTTCTTGCAGCGGATGATGCCGGGTTCATCACGGGCGCCACGCTGTCTGCCAACGGCGGCCAGTTGATGAGCTAAGCTCGTAGCTCTCGAGATGTTTTTTTAGATGGATGCCTGAGACACACGGCATCTTAGCGCCAAACAAAAAAAGCCCCGGCAGCCAAGTTGGCTCCGGGGCTTTTTTGTTATCGTCATCGTTACGGTCTTAGAGACTGCTTTGCTTTTTAGTGGACTAGCAAAGCAGGCTTTCAGCTTTTGGTTTGGAGCATGTTCCGGGCGGAAAACCGCGCACACTTTTCCTGAACATGCTCTGCGCTCTTGGTTTGGAGCATGTCCCGGGCGGAAAACCGCGTACACTTTTCCTGAACATGCTCTGTGCTTTTGGTTTGGAGCATGTTCCGCCCGGAACATGCTCTAGCCGACGTGGATGAGCGTATCGAACGTGCGCGGGTCATAGCTTGATTGCGCAAACGTCTCACCCTTAGTGAGGATCGATACCGCATCGTGGCTGTGCAGCGATTCCTGGTGACTGGCGACAATCCTGAAATCGCCGATGCGGTCATCTGCATCCATGGCCGCACACAGTAGACGCACAGCATCTTCGACGAAGATCGGATTGGAACCGTTCAATTCAGCGAAGGCCTGCTCATCTTCGCGCTTCACCATCACTTGCGTTTCGGTCGGGATTGCTGCAACGCATCGTTCGATCAGGTCTTCGATCCAGAGCGTGCCTTCATCTTCGAGCGCGACCGACACGCGGGCTACAGAGCGCTGCGAGTGCGGCGTTGCGATCTGTCCACGCACTTCGCGGGCGTGTTCCGACAGCTCCAGGGAACACGGGCACGTGGACGAATACACATAGTCGAGATGAATGACGCGTGTGGTTTCGCCTGCAGCCTTCACCATTTCGAATGCGACGTCGTAATACTGGTAGCCTTCCAGCCCGCTCCGCAGCGACGTCTTCATCATCGGATAACGGAAGCGCAACTGAATGCGCGCATCAAAGCTTGCCAAATCGCTCAGGTAGCTCTGCAGCACGCTATCGATTTTTTCAAAATCGAAAACGTCGCCTGCATGGCTGTAGAACGAGCGCATGATGCGGCTCATGTTGATGCCCTTCTTCTGGGCATCGAGCGAGACCGAACCGGTCACGGATGTTTCAAGAGTGACCGTGCCACCCTCACGGGTGCGGATCGCCAGCGGCAGGCGGAAGTTTGAAATGCCGACATGCTGGATTTCGGTCTTTGCGCCTTTGATGAGACTGGACGGACCGTTCTGCAGGTCCGGCATGCTGGCTTTGTAGGCTGCATCCGGCTTGAACTCTGCAGGATAGCTGCGGTTCAGCGCCCCATCGCCGTGCAGGCTGCGACCACCGTGCCGCGCCTCCATCAAGCGTTGGATTGTTGTCTGGCTTGTCCTATTCGATCGCAGAAGACCGGCATCATCGGCGCTGTCGGTTTCGAAACCGTCGTGCACGTCCTCGCGTACGTCGAGGTCAAGAATATCAGTCGTTAAAGTATCAATCGGTGTGGTCACGGGGCCTCTCCTCGAAGCACGCTTCACTGGTTGTGTGTGGAATTAAAACGAAGTTGGTTGGCAGTCGGATCATACGATAGTCGAAGGATGGGGCCAATGTTAGTCGACATCTTGCCGACCGTCTCCCCCATGTAGGCTTGGTGTTTCGCTATCGTCTTTTGGCAGCGAGATCGCCGGTTTGCCTTACTTTATATGGGTACTGCGCCGAAAATTGCCAGGAATCAGCCCTCGTCTCTTTTTGGCGTTCTGTCAAAACCTTAGCCGACCAAGCCCTTGCGTGCACTGCAGCAATTGGGACCTAAGCTGCCTGAGCTTCACGATATTCCGCCGCTCGCGCAGCTGCCGACCCTGGCAGTTTTGAACGGGTCAGTAGCGCAAACGCAGGCGGTACGAAAAAGAACGAAACGAGCGTCGACAGCAGCACGCCGCCTGCGATGGCCATGGCGAATGGCGGCCAGAACCCACCCCCGGCCAGGATAAGCGGCAGGAAACCGCCGAAGGTTGTCAGCGTGGTGGAAATGATATGCCGGCTTTGGGCGGTCACGACATCGGCTATGCGCCGCACATCTCCAGCCAAGGCGCGCGCGTCTTGCTGTAAGGCGGTGATGATGATGATGGCGGCGTTGATTGACACACCGATGGAGCCAATGACGCCGATGACGGCCTGAATGCCGAAGGGGTAGCGAAAAATCGCGAGTGCCAGGAGGCTCAGCCCCATGGACAGGATTGCGACCACACCGGCGAGTGCAGCCAACCGATATGAGCCGAACGTGAGGACGATCGTTGCGACGGTCAAAGCGACAATCACGCCGAGGGACGCCAAGAGATTTCGCAGTGTCTCATCGCGCGCATCGCTGTCGCCACCGACTTCAAAACGATACCCGGCGGGCAATTGCAGGTTGGTCTCTTCGACGCGTTTTTGAATGACCTTGAGTGCGGCCTCGGGCAGGACGGTGCGCTCGACGAAGCCCTGGACCGTGTTGATGCGTTCGCCGTTTCGCCGATAGATCGGCGTTTCTGCCGGCACGATTTCAACGCGCCCCAATGCGGTGATGGGGATGCCGGGATGGGCGTTGGCATCGGAGATGGTCGTGGCTGTCGCGGCGGCTGTGTTCATGACTTCGAGGTTGCGTAAAGCGCTGACGGTGTCGCGGCCCTCCCTGTTCAGCCGGACGTTGACGGGCAGTTCCTCTGAGCCTTCGATCAGCGAGCCGCCCCGCGCGCCTTCAAGAGCAGATTGAAATTGCCGGGCGACGTCCGCCAAATCCAAGCCTGCCAGTCGGACTTTTTCTTCGTCGAGTATAAGTTCGACTTTCGGTGCGCCAGGCGCAATCTGTGTCCGCGCCTGTTGAACGGCTGGGACCGCGACCATGACAGCGCGAACGACGTCACCGATTTCGCGGAGCTTGGCCAACTCCGGACCGACAACCCGGATCTCGACTGGTGCATTCACCGGTGGCCCCTGTACAAGCCCGCGGACTGTCACCCGCGCTTCCGGGATCAACCCATCGAGTTGGGTTTGCAGGTCCGCCAGGGCGGCTTCGGTTGCCTGGGGAGACGTGGTCGTGACAAGGAACTCAGCAAACGTGGGCTCGTTATCCTGGTTCGCGAGCATGTTGTAATAGAACGGTGGAGCGCTCTCGCCGACGACCCAGGCGATGCTGCTGACCTCTTGCCGTTCGTTCAGGCGGTCATAGACGTCTTTCGCGACCCTGTCGGTTGCGGCGTGCGAGCGGCCTTCAGGCAGTTTGACCTGCACATAAAGCTGATTGCGGTCCACGCCTGGAAAAAACTGGGGCTTGAGGGTGGGGAACGATCCGAACCCGACAACTGGCGCGATCAAGGCTGCCATCATCGCAAGCCGGGGACGATTGAGTGCGAACAGCAAGACACTGTGCAATGGCCCGCTTCCCTTTGGTACGATTTCGTCTGGCGACTTCGGTGCCGTTGCTGCATCGCGGGCATCGATCCCTTCTGCGGACCGCTTCAACATCCAGCCTGCGAGTGCTGGCGTGATGGTCAATGCAAGACCGAGCGAGACGAACAGCATGATGATCACGGCCAGCGCGATGGAGCCGACAAAATCACCGGCTGGACCGGGGAGCAGCGCCATGGGCATAAAGGCCAGCACCGTCGTCACAGTCGACGCGGCCAGTGGAATCGCGAGCCGTCGCACGGCCTGGGCAACCGCTTCGGCGCGGTTTTCACCGGCGGTCAGCCGCTTGCGAATATCGTCGGTCATCACGATGCCTGCATCGACCAACAGCCCGAGGGCGACAATCAATCCGGTTACCGACATCTGGTGGATGGGTATGCCGGATGCCTGCAGACCGAAGATCGATACGATTGTTGCCAACGGAAGAATGGTTGCCACGACGATGGCCGCGCGCCAGCCCAACGAGAAGATCAAGACAGCGACAACAATGGCCATACCGATGGCCATGTTCTCCATGACGCCGAATAGGCGATCAGCGGTGTAGGCGCTTTGATCAAAAATGACATTGAACTCAAGACCTTCGGGAAGCTCTTTTTGGAAGTCGTCGTAGACGTCGTTGATGCGCTTAGTCCATGCATCGACCTGCAGATCTTCAGCCATGCGGGCGGCCACCAAGACCGCCGGGACACCCTCGATGTAGGCCAACGAGACAGGTGGAGACCGTAGCCCACGTGACACATCAGAAACGTCGCCGATCCGAACGATCCGGCCGTCGCTGTCTTCACGAATGGGAATTTGGCGGATCCGGTCGAGGGACTTGAACTCTCCGGCGACTTCCACGATCAGGTCGGTTTCTCGACCGCGTACCTGACCGGCTTCCACCTTGGTATCCGCGCGCGCCAGGGCTTGGGCGACGGCGTCGACGGTCAGACCCAGCGAACTGATCGCGTGTGGGTTGACGGAAATGGAAACCTCTTCGTCCTGGGCACCGATGACGTCTACGAACTTGGTGCCGCCGACACCGCGCAAACGATCTTGGAGAAGCTCTGAGTAACGACGCATCACCGCTGCAAGGCTGTCGTCATGGGTTGCCTGGACGTCGTTCGCCAGCATGATCGCTGCAATCGACGTGAAGCCACCTGTCCGATTGTCGTCGAAGTCAGGCTGGGGCACACCGGGGGGGAAGTTCCGCGCTGCGTCCGACAAGGCATCGCGAATTTCAGACCACGCCTGCTCGATCTGGACGTCGGTGATGAATTGCGACAGCTCGATCTGGACAACCGAGATGCCGGAGCGGGATGTGCTTTCTATTGTGTCGATCTGAGGAATTTCACGCAGTTCATCCTCGATCTTTTCAGTCACCAAGGCTTCGACACGCGCGGGATCAGCGCCTGGATACGGGGTCACCACGGTTGCAAACAGGTTGGTGATCGTGGGGTCTTCCTGACGCCCGATGGTGGCAAGCGCGGAGGCTCCTGCGGCAAGCATCATCAGCACCGCAAGCGCAAACAGCCGCGGCTTGCGGTAAAACAAGTTCCACATGGGGCCTACTCCCGGTTGGCGAGCGCGATTTTCTGCCCGGTGATCACACGGTTTGCGCCCACCTCAATGAATCGGGTTCCATCGGGGATCGATGCACCGATGAAGGCGCGCTCACCCTCGGTGTGCAAAAGCTCAACGGCAGCCTGGCCAGCGACAGGACCAGCTGGCGTGTCTTTCACAATCAGCATGGACCATAGGCCTTTGCGTCCTTCGCTCAAGGCAGAGAGGGGGACCCATGCGCCTGGTTGTTCGATGGTTTTTTGGAATTCGAAGACAACGGTCTCGCCAAATGGCACGTCCGCCTCACCGACCACATCGAACAAGGCGGTTACCGTGCGGGTGCCGCGCGCCAGATCCGATCTTTTGCGGAACAGTTTGCCTTTGAATGTCCTGCCGTTTGCGGTGAAGCTGTAGGTCACGTCTTTCTTCAGCGCGCTTGCCGCTTCATCAGACAGGCCGGCGCGGACCCGGCGGGTCTGATCATCCATGACGGTGAGCACCGGGGCTCCGGCAGCCACGACGGCGCCTTCATCCACCGCACGACCGGCAATGATGCCCGTGAATGGGGCTTTGATTTCCGACTTCGCGATATCAAGGTCAAGGCTGGCTATCTGGGCATCCAACCGTTCCATCGCAGCGGTCAGTTCCAAAACCGAAAACCTTGCTTCATCGAAGCGCTGTTCCGGTGACCAGCCTTTCTGATTGAGGTTTGACTGCCGCTTTAATGTCGACTCCGCAAGATCGCGCCGGGCTTTGATCTCGTTTCGCTGGGCGGTCAGCTGACGGCGCTGAATTTTCAAGGGCTCGGTATCAAGCTGGGCCAGCACGTCTCCAACCTGCACATGCGCACCTTCGTCTTTGGCCACCCGTGTGACCAACCCGTTGCGCTCAAATGAGACCTGGGTCTCCCGGCCCGGCTCAAAGCGGCCAACGAAACGTGCCGAAACCTCAAAAGCGGGCTGAAACCTTATGATGCCGGTTGCAACATTGATCGGCGGGTGGGGTTCAAGTGCAGCATCTGCGCTGGCACGCCAGTGGAGGGCGGCGGTACCGAAAACCATGGCCGCGATAATGACGCCGCTTGCCGCGACGACGCCAATGCCTGCTACCAGCCGCTTGAAAACAGATGGTTTTGCCGGCGCTTCTGCCGGTGGACTGGTCGGTGGGTTGGCCAACGACGTCTCGTGTGTTGATGTCATGGTCTTCACCTCTTGCATCGGCCCACGCCGAAACGTCAGGGCCTGATGTCTCACACTCCAACTCACGCGGGCGGTCCCGCCCGATTGATCACCCCTGTCCCGTTGCCGGATCAGGAACAGAAATGTCTTGGCTGGCGCACCGGACAACCACAGGGCAAAGTACGCCTTAAGTCCAATTGGTTGATGTTACGGACGCTAACTTATGTTAGGATCACTCACTTTGCAAAATAAAAGTTAGTGACCCTAACTTTTTCGATGAATTTGTGTTGTAGACGGCACACCCCATCCTGGTGCGGGTTCTCTTGATCGCTCCAGATGCAAAACAGCTCGAGACCGTCGCATTTCGGCAAGGAGAGGCGCTAGACGTTGAATACCGCGGACAAAAAACCTGCTGTCGATCGATCGTCCTATCACCATGGTGATCTGCGAGAGGCGCTGATTGGTGCGGTTTTGCAGCTCATCGAGGAGCAGGGTGCGGAGAATTTTTCGCTGGCCGATGCGTGCCGTCGCGCGAAAGTTTCAACCGCTGCGCCTTACAAGCACTTCAAGGACCGCGACGAGATTTTAGAAATCATCGTGATGCGTGCGTTCAACGATATGGCCGACCATGCGGTCGCCGAAGTTGAGAAGCACGGGCCTGGCACACCGGAATCCATGGTTGCGCTTGGCAAAAACTATATTGGATATGCCGTGAACCGACCTGCGCTGTTTCGGTTGATGTTTGGACAGAACCCGAAGATCAACCAGGCGCGCAACGTGCAAGACGAGGGCCGACGTTGCTTTGGCAGTGTGATCGAACAGGTCGCGATCTATTGCCGGGCCAACGGACTGGAGGCAAATGCCCTGAGCATTGCCACCCGTCTGTGGACATTCGTCCACGGCATGGCCTCACTGATTATCGATGACAAGTACCAAAACGTGGTGCCGGGCCTGGACCTGGACGCGATGCTGACCGAAGCGACCATTGATCTGCTGCCAACGCGGCCTGGCAAATAGGTCCGGTCACAGCCTGCGTTGAGGGCGTGCGGTCGAACGATCGGTCGCAATGTGCTTCGAAACCGTTCGACCCACTTTTCTCTGGCCCTAAAACTTTTGTGAGCTGCCATAGCGGTGCTGCTCATAGCGCAGGCTCTTGCGGGTCTTTGCCCAATCGCCGCCATCGAGGGCTCTTGCAGATGACTGGGCCTTATCAGCTTTTCGCTTCAACCGCGCGCGCAGCTCCGGCGACAGGCGGTTGCTTTGTACGCTGGCGTTCAGGGCCTTGACGTTGTCCTGCAAGATCTTGCGCGCTGCGGCCACATCGCCTTTGTCGCGCAGCCTGATGGCCTCTGATTCAGCAAGGTTTGCGCGCGCTCCGGTGACCTTGGCCAGGATTGTTTCGTCTGCACTTTCGCTGACTTCCGCCGTACTGGCGCTGCGCTTTGCCGTGACTTCGCGGTTTGCAGATCGCTTCTCGCCTTCAGTCAGGTCAACGTAATTGACCTTGATGGCCGCGACTGTTTCAGCAGTTTCCGTTTGGTCGCGTTTGGCGTCGGCATCCATTTCGACGATGAGAAAACGATCCGAGCCGCTGCCGAGCTTGTTGAGTTTGACCTTGACCTTATTGCCGGAGATTTCGCCAATGGGTCCCATAATCCGGGTCGGTTTGAAGCCACGTCTGGTCTCAATGATGATCTCGATATCCTGCGCGACATTCTCCATTGCGTCTCCAAACTCGGCGTTGAAGATGCGGACCAGATCGCCCGGCGTTTCTGCGAACGAATGGTTGCCGTCGCTCGCGAGTGCCAACTGCTGCATCAGGTCTTCGTTGTAGTTCAGGCCCAACCCAACGGTGGACACCGAGACGCCGTCCTGTGCGAGTGCCTGGCCGAGCTTTGACAGGTGATGGGGTTGGGACGGCCCGACATTGGCCATGCCATCGGATAGCAAAATGACCCGGTTCACGCGCCGGTCGGAGTAGTAACTCTCAACCTGACGGCCGCCCTCCTTGACACCTGCGTACAGCGCTGTCCGTCCGCTTGCTCTCAGGCGATCAATGGCGTCTTCGAGGCGGGAATAGTCACGCACGGAGCCGGCCCTACGCAAGACATCAACCTTGTGGTTGTAGGCCACCAGGGCAATCGTGTCGTTCCTCGACAGCCTAGACAGGGCTTCTTTCGCAGCGCGCTTGGCAGAGCGTAAGCGGTCACCTTGCATGGAGCCGGACTGGTCAATGACCAACGCCAGGTTGACCGGTGTGCGATCTGCTTCCTTGCGCTCCAGACGCAGTGCGTTCAATTCGATATGCAGATAAATCTTGCCGCCTTCGGTCGGGATCAGTTCGTGTGCAAGGTCGGTGCGCAGGGTCACCGGCTCATTTACGTTGGCAGGCTTGGCGGAAGCGTCGTTGGAGTAAGCTGCAAGCGCACCCACGAACATGGCCGCCATGGAACAGGCGAGCGCGAGACCGGCGGCGCTGAGTGCCAGGATCAAAGACTTCAAAAACTGCATAGCCGGAGACTCCTAATACCAAAAGGGTGCGACGTTTGTGTCGACCGTAGGCGGAGCGATGGGCGGAAAAGCGTGAACGATGCGGCCAAATTGAGAAATCTGGCCGACTGGATTATTGCAGTGTTGAGCGTAACATGGCGACCACATCTGGCGATTTTTGCGCTCAATCTGCGGTCGGGACAGCTTTGGGCGTGGTGTCGAAAACCGTTTCTTCGAGATCTTCATCGGCTGGATAGTCCACGTGAACGAGATAGAGCCCCGTGGGTGGCGCGACCATTCCACATGCTTTCCGGTCTTTTGCAGCGAGCGCTTTTGCAACGTGCTGCGACGTCCACTTGCCTTCGCCGACATGCTTCAAGGTTCCGACGAGTGAGCGGACCTGATTGTGAAGAAATGAGCGTGCGCAGGCCTTGATGATCACTTCGTTGTCGTGACGCGTGACGACCAACCGATCCAATGTCTTGATCGGAGAGGCGGCTTGGCACTGTGAGGCGCGAAACGTCGTGAAGTCGTGGTGCCCGACGAGAAGCTGAGCGGCTTCGTGCATGGCGCTCTCGTTGAGCGGGGATGGCACCCACCAGACTTTCCCGGCATCAAGCGCGGGCGGCGCGCGCCGGTTCAAGATGCGATAGCGGTAATGGCGCGCCAATGCGGAAAAGCGCGCATCAAAGATGTCAGGCACCTCGCGGCACGTCACAATGGCTATGGGGTCGGGCCGAAGGTGGTAGTTCAGTGCTTCTTGAATGCGAAATGGCTGCCACGTTTTTTTGAGATCGAAGTGGGCGACTTGGCCGGTCGCGTGCACGCCTGAGTCTGTCCGGCCAGCGCCACGGACGACGACACGCTCTCCGCTGAATGCGGCAATGGCGTCCACGAGTTCATGCTGAACGGAGCGATCCGTTGCCTGTATCTGCCAGCCAGAAAATGGTGTGCCGTCGTATTCGATCGTAATCCGGTAGCGGGGCATGGGTCTCGCATGTTTGAAAAGGGCGCTTTCAAGCGCCCTTTGCACACCCCGACCGCCTTGGTGTCAAATGCTCAGCAGCTGTTGCCGACGGCTGGGATGCAACGTCCACCGTAGCCGCCGCCGTAATAGCCGTATCCGCCTCTGACATTCTGCTGCACATTTACGTTCCCACCACGTTGCACAACGTTGCTTTCCGAGAAGCCAAGCGTCAAAGGCGTCGCACCGTTGGGGTTGATGATCACGCGATTGGTCGGCGGCAGCGGACGGAACACGCGCACGCCCTGCTCGATGGTGACGATCGCACCGACATATGGCCGCGGCTCAATGCGTGTGGTGCCGCTTTGGGCCATGGCAAGATTGGCTGTCAAAACCAAAACCACGGCGCTAGCCAGGATGGCGAAATAGTGCTTCGACATTGATTTAATACTCCAACACAACAAACTGATTTTGTTTATATTAGTTCATGCATTGAATTGTGCTTTTGACAATGGGGAAACATGTTTAACGCCGCGCGCTTCATCACCTTTCCGGGAAGCGCTGCGCCAAATGGAATGGCGTCTATCTCAGGCTATCAGGTGCTAGGATAGCTGCTCGCCAGCTGGCATCGGGAAACCGCAGAGTACGTCGTGGGCCGGACACGGACGCTTACCCGCCCGTTGCAACTCTGTGAACTGGACCGTTCCGGGGTTGCACTGGATGGTCAGGCATGGCCCGTCCGTTACGGTGCCGGGGGGATATGATGCCGTGACAGGCGTTTCGTTATCGACACAGATCGACCGCAGAACCTTGATCCGCTCGCTCTTATCGTTGCGCGCCACCTCGAACCAGGCTCCTGGAAATGGCGATAACCCCCGGACATGGTTATGGACATCGCGCGCGGGTCGATCAAAATCCAGTCGGGCTTCGGCCTTTTCGATTTTGGCAGCGTAGGTCACGCCTTCTTCATCTTGGGGCGTTTCTTGCAGTTCACCCGCCTCAAGTTTTTTCAGCGCTTCGACCATGACGCTTGCACCGGTTGTTGCGAGCACGTCATGCAATTCACCAGCCGTCATGTTTTCGCCGATAGCGATTTGTTCCGACAGGCAGATTGGTCCTGTGTCCAGACCGGCTTCCATCCGCATGGCGATGGCTGCGGTGTGCGTGTCGCCGGACATAATCGCCCGTTGGATCGGAGCTGCCCCGCGCCATCGTGGTAATGCCGATGCATGCATGTTGTAGCAGCCCAATTTTGGTGCATCTAAAATCGAGCGCGGCACGATCAAGCCGTAGGCGACGACAACTGCGGCATCAGCTTCAAGGTCCTGGAATGTTTCGACGTCACTTGCAGCCTTGAAGGACACCGGTGTGTGGACGGTGATGCCGGCAGCGTCCGCAAATTTGTGAACGGGTGACTTACGTTCGGATTGTCCGCGACCTGCTGCACGCGGCGGCTGGCTGTAGACCGCGATGACGTCATGGCCAGCATCGCAAATGGCTGCCAGCGTCGGCACGGAAAATTCCGGCGTGCCCATGAAGACAATGCGCATCGTGGCCTTTCTTGCCGCCAGCCTTGGGATTGGGCATGCGGCCTTGGTTCTTAGAATTCCAAGCCGATCAGGCCGTGCGCTGCAGCTTTTTGAATTTGCGGATTACCATCTCGCGCTTCAACCGTGAGAGATGGTCGATGATCAGTCTGCCATCCAGGTGATCAACCTCATGCTGGATTGCTTTTGCGAGCAGACCGTCGGTCTCAAGTTCAATTTGTTTGCCGTCCCGGTCGATGAACCGGACTGTGCATAGAGATGGCCGCTCAACATCCACCTTTATATCCGGGATGGACAGGCAGCCTTCTTCATAAAGGGATGGCTCACCGTCGCGGCTGACGATTTCCGGGTTGATCATACAGATCGGTCGTTTCGCGTCTTCATCTTCTTCGTCGCCGATATCGATGACGACGAGCCGTTTCAGAACGCCGACCTGAACGGCGGCAAGCCCGATGCCAGGCGCTTCATACATGGTTTCAAGCATATCATCGAGCAGGCGCAAGACGCCGTTGTTCACCGTTTCGACCGGGGTCGAGACTTCGCGCAGCAGCGGGTCGGGGATGGTTATGATCGGGAGTTCAGCCATGCGATTGAAATAGGTTGTCCGATGGTTTTGGTCAATTGCGGGGGGTGGAATTGAGAGCGGGTTCGGGCGTTTGGCCGCGACCCGACTTCAGGCGCTGACGGTCCTGATTTGTCGGGTTTCGCGGGGTTGCTGGTCGCATGGCGCTCCAGACAATCAAACCAATGATTTTGGTTCCGGCGCGAATGGTCCCTTGGATCGTGCCTGAAATCTTGGACTGACCGATGCGCTTACGATAACGGACAGCACGCTCTTCACAGCGCAATCCCATTTGCGCGGCCTTGATCTGCATTTCCACGGTCCAGCCGAAGTTGCGGTCGCGCATCGCCATCTCAGCTAAAGCCGCTGTGCGGATGGCGCGAAATGGGCCGAGATCGGTAAATTGCTGCCCCCAGATAAGCGCGATCAATCGCGTTGCCAGCCAGTTGCCGAAAACCTGTTGCGGGGTCAGGGCGCCTTTTTCCGCCTTGCCTAGCGTGCGCGATCCAATGACCAGATCGGCCCGGCCATCGAGGATCGGCTCGACGAGATCGGCGGCATCTTCAGGATAGTCTGAATAATCGCCGTCTACGAACACGATGATGTCGGTGTCCTCAAGCTCAGCGATCGCAGCCAAACAGGCCGCGCCATATCCGCGTTCGGATTCGGATACGATTTTTGCCCCGGCGGCGCGGGCCACGTCGGCGGTGTTGTCGGACGAGCCGTTGTCAGCCACCACGATGGTGTCGACCCAGGTTGGCAGGTCCTCAATGACACGCGCGATTGCTGCCTCTTCGTTAAACGCTGGAATTGCGACGCCGATGCGTCTTTGCTGCAGCATGCCGAACCTTTCGAAAACACCTTGTTTTAGGCGCTCAAGCCCATGAGTGACAAATAGGACCTCAGTACGGCGTCTTCACTGAAGCGGCGCTCGGCCTTTTGGCGGCTGGACCGGCCCATGGCTGTCAGCAGTTCGGGCCGGCGGAGCAGGCTTTCGCAAGCGTCGGCCAAAGCGTTGGGGTTGGCGCGCTCGAATATGATGCCGTTCATACGCTCATCGATGGCTTCACGGCTGCCGGAGATGTCTGCGCAGATGAGTGGCCGTCCCAGGGCAAGTGCTGCCAGCAATTCTCGTGGCATCCCGTCATAATGGGACGCAACGACGACGACGTGCGCCTGGGCAATGGCCTGGGCCAGACCCACTGAGGTTTCGACCGGTGTGATCCGGTTGGATTTAAATATCTGTTCGCGCGCAATGGCATTGGGCGTGCGGCCGACGGCACTTTGCAGACGAAACACGGCGTTTGAATTCCGACCCGTGACCAGGCTCGCGGCGGCTGAATACTCAAGCACGCCTTTCCAATGGTCCATTGGGGCGGTCATCAAGAAGGAGATGGCCCCGGCCGTGGGCGGAAGATGCTGGTGTTTCAGCACAGTGGTGTTGACGCCATATCCGGGCAGAGCGTGCACGGTACAGTTTTGTGCTGGTGGCAAGTTTTCCATGGCGGATGCCAACGCCTGCCGGTCCTGGTTCGTGTGACAGATGATGATGTCGCTGACCTTTGCCAATTCTGAGATCTTGGCCTTGTTCAACGTCCGGTCGGTCTCGTCAGACGTGGAGCGGGACGGGGGCGGGGACGTCTCCAAAACAAACCGATCCAGGATTGCAATGCGCCGCGTTTGTCCGGGTTTGATGGTCGGCAGGATGCGCAAGGCGCTTGCCGGGCCAATCGCAATCACCTGATCGGGTGCCCAAGCCGTGACAAGGTTCGCCAGTTTTTTGCGTAGCGCCCGCTGTCGCATCAGCGACCAGTTTTCGTCGAGTTCAATTGGATAGGTATCGGTTTCAACGCCGCTTGCAGTTGCCAGTTTGGCAACGTGATCTGGCCAGTCTGGCGCGAAGCACCTGACACGATGGTGAGAGGCTGCGAGCTTTTCGAGGAGCCCGGTCAGCTCTTCTGGAAATACCCTCGCGTCATCTGCAAAAAACGCGATGCGTTGTGGGGGCGTTGAAACGGATGACGTTGGGCCGTCGGCCATTGCTTGGACATTCCAGAATCGTTTTTGGTGGCTGAATGATAGGACATTGCCGGCGTTGGCGCGATCAAACGCGCAAATATGCTGCACACGATCGCAATCGGAAGCGTGAACCGTAGGCAGATGTTTGTCAGGGTGGAGAACAGAGCTGCATGCAAACAGCGTTTAGATTTGCGGAACTACCGCCTCTTTGCCCAATGCCCCCGGCGTTCGGAGGCATTCAGGCCGTCTGGTGTCAGCAGCTAGCTGTGATGTTGTGCATTTAAAGGTGAGTTGGACCCGATCCGCCTCGTCAGTGGAGCGTGCGCGGCGGACCCTGCCACTCGCGGGACACAACTTCATCCTGAGCCAAAACCAGATTGTCCGGCGAGTAATCCTCAACCGTGGTCAGCAAAACGCCTTGGATTGCAGCCACATCGCGACGCTTAATGCCATTGCGCAACTGGTCAATGACCACGGCAAGCTTTTGAGGTGAGAGTGCCGGCTCGTGACACCGCATGATACGTGGATGGACTGTGCCGACAACTTTGTCCGCAATAAGCAATTCTTCGTATAGCTTCTCGCCTGGGCGAAGCCCCGTATAGGCGATTGCGATGTCGCCATCAGGGTTGTCTTCGTCGGCAACCTCATGCCCGCTCAGACGTATCATCAGTCGTGCGAGGTCATCGATCTTTACCAGATCACCCATGTCTAAGACGAACACGTCTCCGCCGTCCGCCAGGGATCCGGCCTGGATGACCAGCGCCGCGGCTTCCGGGATCGACATGAAGTATCGCGTGACGTTGGGATGGGTGACCGTAACGGGGCCGCCGCGCTCTATCTGTGAGCGGAAGCGGCGCACGACGGACCCCGAACTGTCCAGGACGTTGCCGAACCGAACCATTGTGAAGACCGTTGTGTTATCCGGTTCCTGGCTCAGGGCCTGCAAAACCATTTCGGAGAGCCGCTTTGTTGCGCCCATGACGTTGGAAGGTCGCACGGCTTTGTCGGTCGAGATGAGGACGAAACGCTCGACGTTCAGCTCCTGAGCTGCGCGCGCGATCGTCAAACAGCCAATTGCGTTGTTTTGGACCCCTGTGATGACGTTCGCCTCGATCATCGGGACATGCTTGTAAGCTGCGGCGTGAAAGATGGTCTTCACTGCATGAGCCGACAGGGTGTCTTTGATGAACGCTTCATCCAACACGGAGCCCAGCACGGGAACGATCACAGGCGGCTCTCCATCCATGGGAGAGGTTGCCAGTCGGTCGCGGAGATCGCTTTCGATTTGATAGAGAGCAACCTCGCTCAGCTCGACGAGGACGAGCTTTGCTGGTTTTTGTTCGATGATTTGACGAACCAGCTCAGAACCCACGGACCCACCGGCTCCTGTGACCATGACTGATTTCCCGAAAATACCATTGGCCAGCAGGCTTGGATCAGGCGGGATCGGGTCCCGGCCCAGCAGGTCTTCAACACCAACGGGCCGTGCATCGGAAATGGTGACCTGACCGGAAGCGATTTCCTCCATGCCAGGCAGGACTTTGACGATAACGGGAAGGCGCTCGACCGCGGTCATGATTTCCCGGCGCTGCCGTCGCTGAACCTGGCAGACGGCGAGCAGGACTTCCTTGACGCCGTAGCCGCGAATGATCTCCTCGAGCTGGTCTGGGCGATAGACCTTCTTGCCGTTCACATACTGCCGCCACATGGATGGTTCGGAATCAACAAAGCCGACCAATTCGCGTTCGGGGCTTCTCGAAATGGCATTGGACAGTGCGACGCCATCAGCGCCCGCGCCGTAGATCACGACCGGGATCCGTTCGATATCCATTGGCACTTTTGCGATGATAATCCCAACTGACCGGAGGACCGCGCCTGCAAGATGGCGCAGTGAAAGGATCGCAATTGTGCCGAACAGCCCATAGGCCAAGATCACCGATCTGGGGATGCCGGAATGACCGCTCATGAGCACGATGAGTGCCCAGATCAGCATGGCCAGGAGCGTTCCCAAGGCGATCCTGATGGATCCGCGGTAACCGATGAACCGGGTGACGACGCGGTAGAACCCGAACCAGCCATAAATGCTGACAGTGATAAGAGGTGCACACGCCGCCAACAGGAAGGTCTGCCAGTCGGGGACCTCGGTCAGTCCTCCATAACGAACGTAAAGGAGACCTAGGATGACGATGGTCAGGACGGCGAGGTCAGAACTGACCAGGACTGCCCGTTTGCTGTACCGCGACATCGAAATGATTGTTTCGCGGATGGCCTCAATTGTCTGAAAGTTTTTTAATTGCAAGGGCACAACACACCAGCATCTGAAAGGAGCACATGTACGCTTAAAACGAAGGTTAACTGTATGGTGCTCAGTTCTTGTGTTGCAGTTAATCCACCCTACGGAGGCTGGGACGCAGCACTGACCAAACACTGACCAAACACTGACCGACGGCATTCCGGATCGATAATTTCAGATTGAGGGGACCCAAACTACAAAAATGGCGGGGATTTCCCAGGTTATTATTCTGATGAGTGATAATTCAGATTTCTGATCACCGTCCAGCCTTTTTTGCAACACTGTGGGCTCAACGCCAGTCGCGGGTCAGTTTTTCAATCAGGCCGTAGGCCAACACGGCTGCCAACGCGCCAAAAACGATCCCGCCCGCCTGGCTTGCGGCCAAAACACCTTCCGCCTGGGCCCACGCTCCACCGATCATGACAAACGGAATGGTGCCGAGCGTGGCGCGGCCCCAGTTCAGGGCTGTTGAGATGTAGGGGCGCTGCAACGTGTTGAAGATGGCATTCGATACAAACAAGATGCCCAGGAACCCGAATAATGGGGCCAGCCAATAGCAGAACAGACGGATCAATTCGGCGGCTTCAGGGCTTGTCGCGAACTCTTGAACGATCAACTCGCTGAACAAAACGAGCCCCAGCCACGCGAGCGCTGCGAAGCCAAGCGCGACCAGATATGACGTCGTCAGCGTTTCGCGCATCCTGGCCTTGTCCTTCGCACCGAAGTTTTGACCGACGATGGGGCCTACGGAGCCCGAAAGCGCGTAAATCGTCCCGAACGCAACCGGGATAATCCGCCCAATGACCGTCCATCCCGAAACCGCGGCGTCTCCATAGGTCGAGATGGACGCCGTGACGTAGGCGTTGGCAAAGGGCGTTGCGACATTCGTTGCCATGGCGGGCACGGCAATGGATGCGAATGCGGCGACATCCTTGATGATGGTTTTTGGCTTAGGCCGCCCCATCAGACCGTGGATGCAAATCACGCCGTAGAGCCCGACCGCCAGGACGGTGATCCGCGAGAGGGCTGAAGCAAGTGCTGCGCCCTCAATGCCAAGTTCCAAGCCGAAAATGAAAATGGGGTCGAGTACGATGTTTGTGACAGCACCGAGCAACGTCACGTTCATGGCGCGGCGGGCATCTCCAACCGACCTGAGGATTGCCGATGATGTCATACCGGCGGCCAAGGGCGGGAGTGCGGGCACAAGAATGGTCAGATAGCTTTCCGCGAGATTCAACGTGCGACCGGTGGCACCGAGAAGCTCCAGCATTGGCGTGATCAAGAGCCAAACCACCAATGCGAGAACCGCTGAGATTGTGAAAGTCAAAATGTGGGCGTGAACCACCAGCCGGCGCGCGCGGACCATTTTTCCTGCGCCTATAGCTGGCGAGACCAGCGCGGTTGCCGCAATGGCCAGCCCGATGCCAATTGAGATGGTCAGGAAAATGATCGAGCTACCGTAACCGACGGCTGCGATAATCGGCTCGTCGTTCAACTGGCGCAGGAAGTAAATGTTGGCCAGATCGCCCAGGAAAATTGCCATCAAGCCCAGCGCGCCTGTCCCAGTCATCACGAGGACGTGCCGCAACAACGAACCCGTTACGAACCGGGGTTTGTCATAACCTGTTTTGCGCGCCGGTCGGGCCGCTCGTGCGATGTTTGCGGCAGAAGCGCGGGTTGTCGGGGGCGTCGGTATCGACATGATGGCCTTTATTCGGGGAGGTATGACGTCGTTGCGTCATGTCGCTGTAAACCCACCCGGTGCTGCCTGGGTAAAACGCGGGGGGTTTGCGAAGTCTATGTATCGAACTTTGTCACACCGGGCGCCGAGAGCGAATGGCCGCAGACAGTGTTCCTTCGTCGAGATAATCGAGTTCGCCACCGACAGGGACGCCCTTTTGGATTTCGGAGACCCTGACGTTTGTGTCACGCAAGACGTCGGACACATAATGCATGGTCGATTGACCTTCGACCGTTGCGTTGAGTGCCAGCAGCACTTCTGTCACGTCTGGATTGCTGGCCCGTTCGACAAGCTTATCAATGCGCAGACTTTCTGGACCTATGCCGTCCAGTGGCGACAACCGGCCACCCAGAATGTGGTAGCGCGAGGAGACGACGCCGGCGCGTTCGAGTGCCCAAAGGTCAGCGACGTCCTCGACCACGACAAGCATTGCCGGGTCACGTTTCGGATCGGCGCAAATGGTGCACGGTTGGACCGTGTCGACGTTGCCGCATTCCGCGCATTCACGTACTTTTTCAACGGCATCGTTGAGCGCCTCGGCAAGCGGAAGCAGCATATCATCGCGCCGCTTGAGCAATGACAGCGTGGCCTTGCGTGCCGAACGGGACCCCAGCCCGGGTAAGCGGCTCATCAGCCTGATCAGGCGTTCGATCTCGGGGCTGGTTGCATCATTGGCCATCTGCGCATCCGGTTACACAGGTTTTCGTCGCCATCGTTGCTGTCGTCAAAAAAGCTTCATCCCCGGTGGAATTGGAAGACCGCCGGTGACTTCAGCCATCTTTTCCTGAAGCCCGGCTTCGACCTTGGTCTTCGCATCCTGGCTGGCTGCGATGATAAGGTCTTCAAGAATATCGACTTCATCGGGCTTCATGAGCGATGGGTCGATTGTGAGCCGTTTCATTTCGCCTTTACCGTTCAACAGGACTTTGACAAGCCCCGCGCCGGACTGGCCTTCAAATTCAAGCTCGACAAGCTCATCCTGCATCTTTTGCATGCGGGCTTGCATGTCTTTGACTTTGCTCATCATTCCCATGATGTCTTTCACGGGTCACCTCCTGAATGTGCGATCGACACTTGCGATCAATTTTGAATCCCAGCGGGACCGTGGGCGATACGTTTATCAACCTGCTTCATTGTTACGGTTGCCGCCAGACAGCTGTTCATCCGGCGTATCATTTTCGTAGTCTGTTACCGAGACAATCTCGGCATCGGGGAACGCCTGCATGGCCTGCTTCACGCTCTCGACGGCTTTGAGCGCCTCGAGTTCGGCCGCGTTGCGTTCGCGCCTGACCTCGGCAATACGGCGCTGCCCTGGAGACTTGGACAACATGACGACCCAAGGCATCCCGGTCCACTCGTTCAGCTTTTCACGCAGGTCGTTGGGCAGTTCGCGCGGGGCTTCCTTGTATAGGTAGAGGTCAATGCTGCGGGTTGCAGCATCGAATTTCACCAGGCTCACGTGTTCTTCCAGCATGACTTTCAGTTTCGCGTCACGCCTGCGGCCGATTAGACCGAGGACATCTTCAAATGATGCGGGCAGCGGTTCGGTGTCGCCGTGAAGGGCTACGTCCAGTTCCGTCGGGTCAGGCTCATCACCGGTTTCAGCATCATCATAGGCCGACAACGGCGGGACATCGCCTGATGACCAGGGTGGCGGGTCATGTGCTGGCGCCTCGGATGCGGGCCCGGCTTGAGCTGTCTGAGCTGTCTGCGCTGTGGGCGGTATCTGTGAAGGGGGGGGCGGCGAAGAAGGTGCAGGTTCGGATGGAGCTGCGGCTTGAGATGTTGTGGGTTGTGATGCGTGTGCACCGGCTTTCGGGACGTCCGCCGTTTGCTTGGTCGTGGCGGTTGTTTTGTTTGGCGGGCCGCCGAGCGTTTTGATGATTTCATCCGGGGCCGGCAGATCAGCTGTATAGGCGAGGCGAATAACGACCATTTCAGCTGCGGCGCGAGGCTCGGGTGCGCGTTGAACCTCTTCCATACCCTTTAACAGCATCTGCCATGCGCGCGCCAGGAGCGCCATTGACAGCGATGAGGCCAAAGCTTCGCTCCGCCGGACCTCTTCTGCCGATAGTGTTTCAGCAGCTGAAGCGGCGCCGACCACCTTGATCCGTGTTGCGATGTGGACGGCTTCAGCCAAATCCGACAAGGCCTGGGCGGGATCAGCCCCATCGTTGTGGAGATTGTCCCAACTCACCAGCGCTTCGGCGGTCTTACCGGAGAATATCAGTCCGAGAATATCGAAGATGCGGCCGCGGTCCGCGAGGCCGAGCATGGCCCGGACGCCATCCGCATAGACATTGCTTTTCGAAAAAGCGATGGCCTGATCGAGGATTGAAAGGCCGTCGCGGACCGACCCACCCGCGGCACGTGCAATCAGTTTTAACGCTTCGTCTTCAGCCTTCGCCCCTTCGGTTTCGACGATGCCTGCAAAATGCGTGACGAGTTCAGGGACATCGACGCGCCGCAAATCAAACCGCTGACATCTGGAAAGGACCGTTACGGGGACCTTCCGGATCTCGGTGGTCGCAAAGATGAATTTGACGTGGGCGGGTGGTTCTTCGAGCGTCTTCAAAAGGGCGTTGAACGCGCCTTTCGAGAGCATATGGACCTCATCGATGATGAAGACTTTATAACGCGCAATCAACGGCTTATAGCGCGCGCTTTCGATAATCTCTCGAATGTTGTCGACGCCGGTATTCGAGGCTGCGTCCATCTCGATGACATCGGGATGGCGGCTTTCCATGATCTCGGCGCAGTGGCGACCATAATCAGCCGGATCGCGCGGCAGATCGGCCACCGGGCCTTCGGGTGTTCCGGCCTTTTCAAAGTTCAGAGCGCGCGCCAAAATACGCGCCGTCGTCGTTTTTCCGACACCGCGGACACCCGTCAACATGTAGCCCTGCGCGATGCGTCCAGATGTGAAGGCGTTGCGGAGTGTGTCGACCATGGCCTGTTGCCCGATCAGGTCTTCGAACACCTGCGGACGGTATTTCCGGGCCAGCACCACGTAGCCCGTTTGGGTTTGCGGGCCTGACTGTGTTTGGTTTTCGTTCGACATACTAGCCGGTATAGCAGGGCGCTTGGCTGTTGACACCACGTTGGCATCAACCGCGACAGAGGGCGGGGCGCGCCAATCGTGAGAATGCTGCGGTCTGGCCGCCGACGGACGGGCAAGACGAAGAACAGCGTCGAATTGGGGGATATACAAAGAATTGAGGCTGGCGGACGACCCGCGTCCTGATCGTTAGGGCTGCTTCGTTCCCGACCTGACCCGGTTGGCGAGGGATGCGTCCGCCGCCAGCCCAGCGGCACTATCTTTGTTTTGGCCCGGAGGTGCAAGCGATGTTGCTGCTGAAATTCGCGGGCATTTGGCCTCAGCTGGGTGCATTGCCCCGTTGCGCGTGCAGTGCAGCTTGTGTTTCTTAGCGCCAAGACGGAACAAGGAACCACGAATGTATCCCACTCTCGGCGCCACAGGACTTCTCGACCGGCAAAATGACTTGCGGGCAGATCGCGACCATATCGACGCTGCCCTGGCGGCTGAGACCAGCCGCTTCTTCGTCCTGGCCGGGAACCGCCCGATCGTGGACAGTGACGCGGACCGGCAGAATACGTCGCTAAGATGGTTTTCGCGCCAGGAGCTGGACACCATGGGTGTTTCGCTTATGGAGACGCTGTATCTGGGCGATGATCCATCATCGGGGGCTGCGCAGTTCGCGGTGTTGATCACTGAACATTTCGCACGCCATGCGCCAGAAGCCGGCGGAAGGCTTGCGCCAGCTGTCGATCTGAGGTCGATCGCGTCGCAGGGCTCCATGGAGGAACGCGAGCTGGCACTGGCGGCACAGGCTGTGGGTCTGCGCAATTGGCATGATGAATCCCGGTGCTGCGGACGGTGTGGCGGGTCGATGTCGATCAAGAACGGCGGCTGGAAACGCCGCTGCTGGGCCTGCAAGAACGAGGCGTTTCCGCGTGTCGACCCCGTCGTCATCATGGCCGTGACGTTTGAGGACAAGCTGCTCCTAGCGCACGAAGAGCGGTTTCCCGATACGATGTACTCCACCATCGCAGGGTTTGTTGAGCCAGGCGATGATGTGTTTCACGCGGTTAGGCGCGAGACAAAAGAAGAGGTCGGAATCGATGTCGGCGAGGTGCTATTTATCGGCTCACAACCCTGGCCGTTTGCGCATAGTCTGATGATTGGCTGCATCGGTCGGGCCTCATCCAGCGAGATCACGATCAACACGAATGAAATCACCCATGCGCGTTGGTTTGACCGGGACGAAGTTACCAGCATGGTTAAGCATCAGCATGCCGAGGGGCTTTGGGTGCCAGGACCCCATTCCATGGCGCACGCCCTGATCCTTCATTACCTGGAAGAGACCGCCTGAGTCCGGGGAGACATAGCCTGAGACTGTGTGCCCGTTGCGTGTTGGCGCGAGGCTCAATAGTCTGATGTTATGGCGAAGTTCTCACACCGTCCCACGTCCATGCGGACGCCCATCCGCCGTCGTGCTGCAACCGTGCTTGCCACGACTTTGGCGTTGTTGGCGATGGCCGTTCACGTTGCTTTGTCGTCTGTCCACATCGTCTCAGTGGCTTCTGCTGCTCTGGAAACCGGAGCAACCGGCAATCCATTCGCGCAGGTGATGTGCCTCAATACCGGCTTGGGACAGCCGCAACAGGGTGATGCCGGTCCGGGCCAAGGCGAACAAGAGGGCACCCAGGGGCCGGGGAGTGGACACGTCAGCCTCTGTGGACATTGCGCCGTCGGTGCCGGGGGATGCGCACTTAGCAGCACGGATCGCGCACCGTTGGCTAACCCAGTTCTTGTCAACCTAGCTGTCCTCGGACACGTGGGACAAAGCGATGGGTCGGGCAAACTAAACGTTGCAAATCTGCGCAGCCGTGGCCCGCCAAGATTGAAGCTGCTGCTGTCGGCTTAATCGGCTTATCAGCGCCGCGATCCATATCACACCACTTATCTTTTTCACCGATCATCTCACTGTCTTGCTCGTTGCCGAGGACACACCCACGGGAGCGCAGAGCCCCCGGTCAAACAGGACATGCGTCCCCCGGGTTATGAGCTTGGTCGAAACGCAAGGATGCCCCAGGCATGCACACGCACCTCAACTTATCTCATCACGTCGCAGCTTCGCTCTATCGGCAGATGTTTCGCCTGACGATGGCAGCGGCCATTGCTCTTGGCATGGCAATCACCATCCAGGCTGGTCAGGCTATCGCGCATGAATACAAAGCCGGTGGTCTAAAAATCGATCATCCATGGACCCGGACGACGCCGCCGGGCGTCAAGGTCGGTGCGGGTTACCTCACTATTGAAAACACGGGCGCGACCGGTGACAAGCTCATAGGCGGTACGTTTGAAACAGCCAGCAAAGTCGAGTTGCACACAACGGAGGTGACCGACGGCATCGCACGTATGCGCGAACTCACCGGCGGTGTGGAGATTGCGCCAGGTGCCACGTTGACCTTTGAACCGGGCGGTAATCACCTGATGTTCATGGGGCTGAAAGGTGCCTTGAAGGACGGCGAGAAAATCAGCGGTTCTTTGACCTTTGAAAAGGCCGGTGTTGTACCGGTGGAGTTTGCTGTCGAGCCGCTGAAAACCAAAGCAGGCGGCGCTGAAATGGATCATTCCAAGCACGGCGGCGGACACGACCATTCCAGCCACGGCGCGGCTAAGCACGGCGAAGCTTCCGGAGGGCACCATGGCCACTAACCTGCTGCAAAAAATCAGGTGGGCGGCCTGGGGTCTTGTCGGGGTCGCTGCCATCGTCGGTGGCGGCCTCATGATGGGGTCGCTGCAAGAGGCCGTCCAATCGGGCCGGAAGGCGCCGGCGGCCATCCAGATCGGTGGGCCCTTTGTGCTGACATCGCACAAGGGCGAGGTATTTGCGTCAGATGCGTTGAAGGGCAAACCCTATGCGTTGTTCTTCGGGTTCACGCATTGCCCCGACATCTGTCCCACCACGCTGCTGGAGATGACCCGGCATTTGGATGCCCTGGGGCAGGATGCATCAAAAATGAATGTCCTGTTCGTCACGGTTGATCCGGAGCGGGATACGGTCGAGCAGCTGCAAGCCTATATGAGCTCGTTCCACGATGGGATCACCGGCTTGACCGGGACACCTGAGCAGATTGCGCAGGTTGCGAAATTGTATCGTGCCTACTTCAAAAAGGCGCCGTCACCGACGGATCCGGATGACTATACGATGGACCATTCGGCGACCGTCTATTTGTTCGATGGCTCGGGACGCCTGACATCTACTCTGGACTGGCAAGAAGACGAGGCGGTTCAGTTGAAAAAACTGCAACGCCTTGTTGCCGCCGTCAGCTAGAGCATGTTCAGGAAAACTGTACGCGGTTTTCCGCCCGGAACATGCACCAAATCAAGAGCTTAGAGCCTGCTTTGCTGGTCCACGAAAAGCAAACAGGCTCTAAAGGCCACGATCTGAACGCGCCTATATACAGCGGCCGCCATCGACTTCCATGGCCACACCGGTGATGAAGCTTGAGGCGGGATCAGCAAAGAACACGGCCGCATTGGCTATGTCGCTGGGCCGGGACATCCGGCCTAGCGGGATCGTGGAGACGAATTTCTCCCGGTTTTCCGGCGTGTCTGGTTTGCCCATGAAGAGCTCCAGCATTCCGGTTTCACCAATCACTGGATTGATGGCATTCACCCGGATGTTTTGAGGGGCAAGTTCGGCGGCCAAAGACTTGGTCAATGTGATAGCTGCACCTTTGGAACCGTTGTACCAGGTCAGCCCTGGGCGAGGCCTTACGCCTGCCGTGGAGGCTGTTGTGATGATGACGCCACCGCCGCGGCTGCGCATGGCGGGCACCACGGCTTTGGCGCTTAGGAAGAGCGCTTTGACGTTGACACTATAAATGCGGTCGAACTCGTCTTCGGTGACCTCCATTGCGGGCTTGTTGGCGTGCGTGTAACCCGCATTGTTGACCATGATGTCGAGGCCGCCAAATGCATCGGTCGCGCGTTTCACCACCTCTGCCATGTCTGATGCGGCTGTCACATCGGTTTGTTGGAAGACAGCTGCGCTTCCCAGGTTTGCCGCGACGTCGGTGCCTAAGTCCGCATTGAGGTCAGCGATGACGACGTTGGCACCTTCAGCCACGTAGGCCTCACAGATGCCCCGGCCAAACCCCGAAGCGCCGCCTGTAACGATGGCCGTCAATCCGGACAGGCGGCTCATAATGAGCCTCGCGAGGCTTGTGATGCCGGCGCTTCGTTTTCCATCATCTTCATGCGGAATGCGCTTGCCTTATAGGTTCCCAGCACCGTCACTTTGCTTGAAAAATATGACAGGTCCTGCAGTGCGAGCTTCACCAATCTGTCTGAAGGATGGCCCTCGATGTCGGCGAAGAACATCGTGGCATTGAAGCTGCCGCCGAGCTGATAGCTCTCCAGTTTCGTCATGTTGACGCCGTTGGTCGCAAAACCTCCCAGCGCCTTGTAAAGTGCCGCTGGTACGTTTCTGACCCGGAAAATAAACGTCGTTACAAACGGGCCTTCCCCCGGGTCGGCGTCGTCTGGTTCACTGGCCAGGATGACAAAGCGGGTTGTGTTGTGATCTTGGTCCTCCATATCGGCACGCAGGACTTCAAGGCCGTAGATTTCCGCCGCGAGAGACGAGGCCAGGGCTGCGATGGAGGGATCATCTGATTCGGCGACCATGCGCGCCGAACCTGCCGTGTCGGCTTCCGGGACCGGCGTGAGACCAAGTTTTCTCAGATTATTCCGGCATTGTCCGAGCGCCTGGGTGTGGCTCAGGACCTTTTTGATTTTCTCAAGCGGGGTGCCTTTGCGAACGAGCAACTGGTGACGGACACGCAAAAAGTGTTCGCCGACAATGAACAGACCAGCATCTGGCAAGAGATGATGGATGTCAGCGACGCGGCCTGCGACGGAGTTTTCGATCGGAATCATTGCGTACCGGGCCGCACCTGATTTAACGGCCTGGAGAGCGTCTTCGAAGGTCGGGCAGGCGATTGCCGCATGCTCCGGCATGACTTCCTGGCAGGCAAGGTGGGAATTTGCGCCCGGCTCACCTTGGAATACGACTTGGTCCACGTTGGGTGCTTTCGTGTTGCTTAAGCGATTGGACACGCGCAGATCAGCGACCCCTCGCGTTTTTTGTCCGCGCCGTCGTAGCAGCATCATGCCGGTTGACAAAGCCCCAAGAGATGAAGCCCGCAAGCGTACACGGGCGCTCAAGCCAAGTTACACGTGGGCACATACCGTGTTTTCGCGCCGTGCTCCGGGATGCAGTTTTATCCGGTTGGTTTGATTGTCGCCTTGAGGTGGGGGTCGGGCAGCGGAGGCTTCATCTTAGCGGGCTTGCGCATCAACGGCTCCCAAATGGCGCCGCGCTTTGGCAAGGTCTTCTGGCGTATCTACGCCAATTGGCACGGTGTCCACGATTGCGACGTCGATGCGCATCTCATCTTCCAGGGCTCTAAGCTGCTCCAGGCGCTCACGCTTTTCCAGCGCTGACGGTCGCAACGTCACAAAGCGTTCCAACGCTGACCGGCGATACCCGTAGATCCCAATGTGATGGAAGAGCGGTCCATCGCCCCAAGGCACTGCACCTCTGGAAAAGTACAAGGCCCGCATCACACTGAGTTTGCCGAACGGGCGTTCGATGTCGGGGAGAGGACTGCCCACCACTTTGACCGCATTGGGGTCGTCGCGCTCTGCCATATCCGTAATCGGGGCGGCCAAAGTTGAGATGTGCGGGCCCTTTTGGCGCAACGGTGCAAGACATGCATCAACGAGCCGGGGTTCAAGCGTTGGGAGATCGCCTTGAAGGTTAACAATGAACTCGGCGCTGCCGTCGGGGTCGACTTTGTTGACAGCTTCGAAAACTCGGTCTGATCCAGACATATGATCTGAGCGGGTCATGACCGCTTCACCACCACATGAGCGGATGGCGCCGAAGACCTCTTCGGCGTCGGTCGCCACGACCACACGGCCTGTCTCAGCGGCGCAAGCCTGTCGCCAGACATGCTCGATCATCGGTTTGCCTGCGATGTCCACCATCGGCTTACCCGGCAGGCGACTGGCCTCCAGGCGCGCTGGAATGACGACAAGAGTATTGTACATGCTCCGCTGACCCCTTGAAATCAAACATGTTTTTTGTGGATTTGCGAACCGCGCTGAGTGTACGCAAGGTGCGTAAGCGACAATTGGTCCAATAACACACGGGCTGGCCGCGACCCAAGTCGAGTTGCAACAAAGGGGCGAAACCTTATACATCCTCGAAATGTTTCAGTGACATGATGTGAAGACCAGCAGCTTCACACTCAACCTTCAACCGACGGGATTTCTCTCGAATGGATTCTTTCGAACTCACGAAGATCGCCGCCGCTGTCCTTGCGGCGATGCTGTTGATCTTCGGGACCGGCACCTTCATCAGTATTGCAAATGCTCCGCACGGAGACGAAAAGGTTGTCGGTTACAGCCTCGTGCCCGAGGAGCCGGAGACAGAAGAAAAGGTTGCCGATGCCAGTGGCGGAGAAAGCGCTGCACCTGAGCCTGCAGGATTTGACGCAGCTGCGGTTGTGACAGCGGTCAGCACGGCTTCGCCGGATGCTGGCTCAAAGGTTTTCAACGGTTGTAAGGCCTGTCATTCGAATAACGAAGGTGGTGCCAATAAAGTCGGCCCGGCGCTCTGGGGCGTGGTCGGCCGGGATAAGGGCTCGGTCGACGGCTTCCGGTACTCCGGCAAATTGCAGGAAATGGAAGGCGACTGGACGCTCGAAAATCTGGCGGGCTTCCTGCACAATCCCAAGGAATATGCGCCCGGCACCAAGATGGTCTACCGCGGCGTCAAGGACGACAAAAAGCTGGCCGATCTGCTGGCTTACCTGGATACCCTCAAATAGCGTTACCTCGGTGAGCCGCCCAAAATTGGCGCCACTACCCATCATCCATGCATCGATAATCGCTGGACCCAAGAACCCCGTCTGCCTCGTGCTGGCGGGGTTTTTGTTTGTTTGCCTTGAGGGTTCGCCATGTGGTCAGCAGCTGATTTGCAACCAAGAATGCCGCTGTATTGGCTGGCTGGGGGCTTATTTCTTAAAAAGCTTTAACTCGCCCCGCCTCGTTATGAACGCTACTTCGTACGACGAATGTGCAAGAGCACACCGAAACTTGAGAGGAGCGGCCAGAATGGGTCATCAGCACAGCACACATAATCGGCGGGGGCGCCAGGTATCGGCTGCGGCACCCGGGCTGGACCTTACCGGCTTCAGCGCGAAGATTGTGGCTGTGGGCGGGCTGGCTTTTGGCATCCTGTCCGGTGCTGGTCTGGCGCTCCCGTCACATGTGCAGGCCGAGCCACTCAAAACACACAATGCCCTGTCGCTCGTTGGTGAACCGGAATACGGCCCTGATTTCAAACATTTCAAATGGGTGAACCCGGATGCGCCCAAGGGGGGCTCCATCCGCCAATGGGTGCTTGGCTCATTCGACTCCCTCAATCCGTTCACCGTCAAGGGCGAGTCTGCTGCGGGTCTGGCAACCCTTACCTACGACCCTTTGATGGCAGGAAGCCTAGACG